>DASQHQ010000070.1:0-61787 GCA_035632015.1 Bryobacteraceae bacterium | reverse complement strand
GGCGCCGGCGGCGCGCCGCAGCCAGTGAGCTTGAAGGAGGCGATCCAGGTGCTCCAGTTGAAGGTGCCGCTCGATTTCAGATACTCGTTGGTGTACCAGAAGGTGCAGTCGTCCACCGGATCCACCGTCATGGCGCTGTAGTCGCCCCACCGGCTCAAGTTCTGCAACTGCGACCCGGTGCCATTGAGGATCACGTTCTCGGCTTGCATAGTGCCCAGAGTGTCGGTGGGAGCGCGTCCGGTAAAGCGGATGGCGGGATTCATGGCGCTGCTCGAGACGCTGTAGCCCAGCGCGATGTTGCCGCTCTGGTCCATGGCGACGCTGCCCATCCAACGATAGTTCGAGTCCGGCGCAAAAGTGCCTTGCTGGTACACGACCGGCGTTCCCGAAGCCATGGTGCCGCCGGCTGGATTGCGCAGCTCATACCAGCGCACGCCTACGTTGCCGCTCCCGGTGGTGACCGAGTGGTTCACCACCAGCGCCTCATGGCCATCCGGAAAATGACGGTAGGCCAGCCGGTACATCAAGCGGTCTCCGAGTGAATCGAGCTTTTCCGAGGTTCCCGATTGCGGAATGCAGGTTCCACCCCCGCAGGCTGGGCTGAACGCCGCCACACCGATGCCGGTGGGACCCGTGAGGGTGGTGTTCGCGGTGTTGACCCAGTCCACGTGAAATTTCCAAAGATCCAGGCTATTGCTCCCAAAGGCCAGAAAGAAGTTGGGCGAGCCTGCCGGTGGAGGGTTGGCCGGACCGTCCAGGTCCGAGGGCAGCAAGCCTCCGAAGCTGGTGCTCAATTGAAAACACTGCTGCGTGGCGGCCGCGCCGTTCAGCATCGAGGCGCGATCATACGCGCAAACCTTGGCGCCCGCAAACGAGCTCCCGTTGTTGAAGATGTTGAACGAAATGTAATATGCGTCGGGCCAGACGGCCAGCTTCGGGTAGTCCGGGAACTGAATGTCCCCGTAGGAAAACGCGTAGCGATTGTAGCTTCCGGTGGCATCCGACGTCGTAGAGACGGCCACGCACTGCGTATAAGGCAAAGTCGAGACCGAAAACTGCGTGAAAATCCAGCGGTTCGCCAGCTTGTCGTATTGAACGATCGGGTCGCCATCATTGTTCGTCTCGCAGCCGCCCCCAAAACCGGACCAGAGCGTATTACCCGGCTTGGGAAAGCCCGGGAGAATCGCGCCGGAGGTCTTGTCGAAGACAGCGAATGACTCATTCACCCACTGAACGTATTGCGTCGCTCCGACCGTGCCTTCGGTGTCCGGCGGAGCGGCGTTCGGAAAAAAGCCGTAATCGCCGTAGCCCACACCCGCAAAGGTCAACCCATTTGTGCTCGACACCAGGGGTCCGGCGGAGGTCTGCACCACCGGGTCTTGCTGGCTGGCCGAGGCTCCACGAGGAATCGTGCGGAGCGGGTGTTCACGAGGGACATCGGATCGGGGCGGAACATGCATCTCCCGCAGCGGCGGCGAGACGTCGTGATGTACCGCAGGCGAAACGTCCGGCCGGCCATTGCCGTTCTGCCCCAGGAGAACGGATGCTAGTAGCCCAATGGACAAACTCGTAGTGAAGAGCCTTGAGGCGATTGTCATATGTATAACTTTATTCCCAGTCTTAGGAATTATATATCAGCAGGTTGCCCAAATCAGAGACCCAAATGTACCTGAGGTACTAGGCCTGAGACGCGGGAGGATGGAGACACGGCTCCGGCTGGGTGTTAGGTGGCTTTCAGTCCAGCTCGAACGCAGACTTGTAGTCCCGGCTCAGCTTCGCGTCCTGGTCTTCTTTCGCCAGGAAGCAATTGCCCACCACCAGCACCTCGATGTTGGTGCCCATGAAACAGCGGAAGGCGTCTTCGGGCGTACATACGATCGGCTCGCCGCGGACGTTGAAGCTGGTGTTGACCAGCACCGGGCAGCCGGTGCGCTCATGGAAGCGCTCCAGCAGGGCGTGGTATCTGGGGTTCGTTTCGCGATGCACGGTCTGGATGCGCGCCGAGTAGTCCACGTGCGTCACCGCCGGGATGTCGCTGCGCGGGACGTTCAGTTTCTCGATGCCGAACAGCTTCTGCTGCTCGGCCGTCATGGGCTGGCGCCGGCGCTGCACCACGTCGGCCACCAGCAGCATGTAGGGGCTGTCGGCGTCCAGCTCGAACCAGTCGCTCACCCATTCGCGCAGTACCGATGGCGCGAACGGCCGGAACGACTCGCGGAACTTCACTTTCAGATTCAGCATGGACTGCATGCTGGGCGACCGCGGATCGCCCAGAATCGAGCGCGCGCCGAGCGCCCGCGGGCCGAATTCCATCCGGCCCTGGAACCAGCCCACCGCTTTCTCCGCCGCGAGAGCTTCGACGCAGGCGTCCAACAAGTCGCAATCGCCCAGAACTGTAAATTTCGCGCCCACCTCGATCAGCCGCCGCTCGATCTCGGCCTGCGGAAACTCGGGCCCCAGATAGGAGCCGTGCATGCGATCGCCGCAGCCATTGACCTGGCGCGGCTGATTCTGGAACAGATAGTAAGCCGCCAGCGCGGCTCCTAATGCGCCTCCGGCATCCCCGGCGGCCGGCTGCACCCACACCCGCTCGAACTGGCCGTCGCGCAGGACCTTGCCATTGGCAACGCAATTCAGCGCCACGCCGCCCGCCAGGCACAAATTCCTCGCGCCGGTCTCTGCGCCGAGCGAGCGCGTCATGCGCAGCACCGCCTCTTCCAGCACCGCCTGCACGGACGCCGCCAGGTCCATGTGGCGATCGGTGAGCAGCTCGTCCGGCTGGCGCGGCGGCCCGCCGAACAACGCATCGAACTTGCTGTTGGTCATGGTTAGCCCGGCGCAGTAGTTGAAGTAGTCCAGGTTCATGCGGAAGGAGCCATCGGCCTTCAAGTCGATCAGGTTCTCGAAAATCTGCTTGGCGTAGCGAGGCGTGCCGTAAGGCGCCAAGCCCATCACTTTGTACTCGCCGGAGTTCACCTTGAAGCCGGTGTAATAGGTGAAGGCCGAATACAGCAAGCCGAGCGAGTGCGGGAAATGAATTTCCTTGATGATCTCGAGCTGATTGCCGCGACCCAGCGCCGCCGATGTAGTGGCCCACTCGCCCACACCGTCCATAGTGAGAACCAGCGCTTCTTCAAAGGGCGAAGGAAAGAACGCGCTGGCGGCGTGGCTCTGGTGATGCTCGGTGAACAGCAGGCGGTTGACGTCGAATTCGCCCAGCTCTTTCAATTGGTCGTACAGCAGGCTCTTCTGGAACAGTTTCTCGCGCACCCACAGCGGCATGGCCATCTGGAACGAACGGAGCCCGCGCGGAGCGTAGGCGAGATAAGTTTCCAGCAGGCGTTCGAACTTAAGAAACGGCTTGTCATAAAAGACCACGTAGTCCACGTCGGAGAGCCGCGCGCCATCCGCTTCCAGGCAGTAGTCCAGGGCGTGAACCGGAAAGCGCGAGTCGTGCTTCTTCCGCGAGAAACGCTCTTCCTGCGCGGCCGCGACGATTTCTCCGTCGCACACCAATGCCGCCGCGCTGTCGTGATAAAAGGCCGAGATGCCTAGAATTCGCATCGCAGGAAGAACTTCCAACGCAACCGCACCCACCGCTGGGCTAGGTCCCGGTTCAAAACAGCGTGTAGATGAAAGGCGCCACGGCGCTCCCCTGGGCCAGCACCAGCAGCGCGCCGACGATCAGCAGGATCACCAGAATGGGCACCAGCCAGTATTTCTTGCGCGTTCGCAGGAAGGCCCAGAATTCTTTCAGAAACATCCCCATCAGGCACCTCGGCTAGAATTGATTCGCCATGCTTTCCGGCGCCGGCCCGGGAGGCTGCCGCTCAATCCAGTAACTTCGCGCCTGCGAGTCCTTCGCCAGCCGCAGCGGGTCTTTGCCGAGAAGGCGGAAAAGGAACGCCATGGGCGTCACAACCACAAAAAACAGGAGTCCCATCACCACCGGGTTCACGATCCGGCCCAAAAGCAGCCCGAGCCGGGTCCACAGGCGATTGAATGGATGCAGCCACACCGGCTGAAGGAGAGCGAGCGGCAGCAAGGCCACGGCAGCGCCCAGGGCCCACCACCGAAGCGGGTGATGCGTCCGCAATGGAGCCAGCCCGATCAGCAGAAAGAGAGCACTGAACACCAGCCCGAAGGCGCGGTCCGAGGAGCCCTTGGCCTCGGCGTGCCGGCTGAAATCTTCGTGCGTCGACATCGATATAGTTCATTATCGCCGATTTTTGTTTCAACAACCTGAGGCGCGTGGCGCTGTGATCGAGCCGGCAGGTGGCGGTCCATTATACTTGTGGCACGGGCACCTGCACCGGCCCTGAAACGTCCTTAGGAGCTGAATATTGTCTTCGGAAGATGAGTTGTATCAGCAGCGCATCGGGCGCATCGCCGAGATCGAGGCGCTCGGCTTTCGAGCCTACGGCCAGCGTTTTGATTTCACGCACACCATCCCGCAGATCCTGGCCGAGTTCGGCGACAAGACCGGCGAACAACTGGAGCCGCGCGTCACGGTGCGCGTGGCCGGCCGCATCTCGACCATCCGCCGCATGGGCAAAGCCGGCTTCGCGCATTTGCTGCAGAACGGCGAGCGGCTGCAGATCTACGTCCGCAAGGATGCGGTGGGCGAGAAGGAGTTCGCGCTGTATGAGCGTCTCGATCTGGGCGACCTGGTGGGCGTGGAAGGATACCTGTTCCGGACCAGGACCGGCGAGCTGAGCGTGCATGTCGAGCATCTGTATTTCCTGGCCAAAACGCTGCTGTCGATGCCGGAGAAATGGCATGGCCTGGAAGATATCGAGACGCGCTATCGCCAGCGCTATCTGGATCTGATCGCGAATCCTGAAGTGCGTCGCGTGTTCGAGACGCGCTCCAAGATCGTGGCGTCGCTCCGGCGGCAACTCGAAGCGCGCGGTTTTCTGGAAGTGGAGACGCCCATGCTCCAGGCGATCTATGGCGGCGCGGCGGCGCGGCCGTTCATTACGCATCACAACACTCTGGATATCGATCTGTACCTGCGGATCGCGCCGGAGCTGTACCTGAAGCGCCTGGTGGTCGGCGGGCTGGAGCGCGTCTATGAAATTAACCGGAATTTCCGCAACGAGGGAATTTCGACGCAGCACAACCCCGAGTTCACCATGCTCGAGTTTTATCAGGCCTACACTGATTATCAAGGGCTGATGGATCTTTCCGAGGAGTTGCTGCGCCAGACGGCCATCGATGCGACCGGCTGCGCGGTGGTCGAGTACCAGGGCGAAAAGCTCGATTTCGGGAAGTTTCGGCGCGTTTCGATGCGCGAGGCGGTGGGCACGGTCCAGCCGCTCAAGGGCCGGGAGCTGGTGGAGGCGTTCGAGCGGGACGTCGAGGCGACGCTGATCCATCCGACTATCGTCTACGACTATCCAGTCGAAGTGTCGCCGCTCTCCAAGAACAAGCCCGGGGATCCGGATTTCGTGGAGCGCTTCGAAATCTACATTGCGGGAATGGAAATCGGCAACGCTTTTACCGAGCTGAACGATCCGCGCGAGCAGCGCCGGCGTTTCGAGATGCAGCTCGCGTTACGCGCGAAAGGAGATGAAGAGGCGCACCAGATGGACGAAGACTACGTGCGGGCGCTGTCCTATGGCATGCCCCCTACGGGAGGCGAAGGGATCGGAATCGATCGGCTGACCATGATTTTGACCAACTCGCGATCCATTCGAGATGTGATTCTGTTTCCGCTGCTGCGGCCGGTGGGTCATGAATAACGCGGCGCACGCGCTGGTGCGTGCGGGCTGGCCTCTGGGCCAGGCGCGCATGCCTGTGCTGGGCTGGATTTGCTTGCGAACCAGGCGTTCGCATGAGTGCGAACGCGGCACGCAGGAGTGCGTGCGCCACCAAACATGAGCGCCAAGACCTTCGAGCTGTTCGTTGCCGCCCGTTACCTGCGCGCCAAGCGCAAGCAGGCTGTGATTTCCATAATCACGGTCATCTCGATCGTGGGTGTCGCGGCCGGTGTGATGGCGCTGGTGATCGGGATTGCGATCAACAACGGGTTCCGCAACACGCTCCAGCGCAGCCTGCTGGGCGCCACCGCGCACGTCATGATTGTGGAAAAGCAGCCGGCCGAGGGAATCGCCAACTGGCCGGAATTGGAACCGCGGCTGCGCAAGCTGCCGCACGTCGTCGATGTGGCGCCCGGGCTGTATGGAACCGTGTTGCTGGCGGGACCCTTGCAGCGTTCCGGCGCGGAGCTGAAAGGCGTGCCGGTCGAAACTCCGCCTGAAATGCTCCGGCACCTCACGCAAGGATCCTTCGACGCGCTCAAGAGCGCCGGCGGTCTGCCCGGCATCATTCTGGGCTCGCGGCTGGCTCAGAACACCGGGATGATGCCCGGCAGCGTGGTGAACGTGATCAGTCCGGAGGGCCCGCTGACGCCGTTCGGTCCCACCACGGCGACGTTCCGTTTCCGAGTGGTTGGGATTTTCGAATCCAGCTTCTATGAGATCGACTCCGCTTACGCCTTCACGGCTTTGAAATCGGCTCAGCAGGTCTTCGACGTGGGCAACGTCGTCAACAGCATCGAGTTGCGGCTGGATGATATCTACCAGGCGCCGGAAGTAGCGCAGACCGCCCAGAAGATCATCGGACCGGCACTGGTGGCCAATACCTGGATGGAACAGTATCGCCAGGTCCTGAACGCGCTCAGCATGGAGAAAATGGTTACCGCGGTGACCATCGGACTCATTATTCTGGTGGCCGCGCTCAACATTCTGATCACTCTGGTGATGATGGTGATGGAGAAAAACCGCGACATCGCGGTGCTGATGTCCATGGGCGCGCGGCGGGAGCAGATCCGAATGATTTTCGTGTTCCAGGGCGTGCTGATCGGTGTGGTCGGCACGGTGATCGGGCTCGCGCTCGGCTACACGCTGTCGTTCTTTGCCGACCGTTATCACTGGCTGAGCCTGAACCAGGAAGTTTACTCGTTGAGCTACGTTCCGTTTGAATCGCGCTGGCAGGACGGGGTCTGGATCGCCGTGGCGGCGATATTCATCAGCTTCATTGCCACGCTGTATCCGGCCAGAAGCGCGACGGCGATCGCCCCGGCGGAGGCGCTGCGGTATGAGTAAGCCCGCGGCTCGGAGCCGCATAGAGCTAAACTGCTGCCGGAGCTGAAGCGAGCCTTCGGAAAAGGCCTTTGGGAGGGTGACCTCACGGAGATGCGCGAAGACGAGAGCACAAACCGCAAAACGCGCTCCAGGTCCAGGTCGCGCCCTCGCAAGGCCAAGAGGTGATACGCCATTCCAGCGCTACAATGAATCAATCCCATGTTTCAGATCGCGCCGCGTTCTCCCGTCTATGACGTGGTAGTGATCGGTTCCGGCGCCGGTGGCGGAACCGTAACCAAAGTTCTGGCCGATCTCGGCATCAACGTCGCGCTGGTTGAAGCCGGGCCCATGCTGGATCCCCAGAAAGATTTCAAGGAGCACATGTGGCCCTACCAGGTGCCGCATCGCGGCATTGGCGAAGGCGGTGCGGGCTACTTCGGGCCATCGCCCTGGGCCTTCGGTTACTTCACGGCCACTTCGGGCGGCTGGCAGCTTCCCGGCGAGCCGTATACCGTCGCGCCCGGAAACAAGTTCGAATGGTTCCGCTCGCGCGTCATCGGCGGCCGCACCAACCACTTCGGTCGCATTGCGCTGCGGTTTGCGGATTACGACTTCACTCCTTACAGCCGCGACGGCCTGGGGACCGACTGGCCCATCGGCTACGACGACCTCGCCCCTTACTACGACAAAGCCGAGAGTTTCATCGGCGTCACCGGCAGCAAGGAAGGCATCCGCAGCGCGCCCGACGGCATCTTCCAGCCCTGCCCGCCGCCGCGCGTGCATGAGCTGCTGGTGCAGCGCGCCGCCAAGCGGCTGAACATTCCTTGCATTCCGTCGCGCCTGGCGGTTATCACCAAGCCCACCAACGGCCGTCCGCCGTGCCATTACTGCGCGCAATGCGGGCGCGGCTGCCTGACCGCGTCGAATTATTCCTCGAGCCAGGTTCAGATTTTCCCCGCCATGAAGACCGGCCGCGTCAAGCTGTTCACCAACGCCATGGCGCGGGAGTTGCTCACCGATGGCGCGGGCAGGGTCACCGCGGTTGCCTACGTCGACAAAGCCACACGCACCGAGAAACAGATCCGCTGCCGGACGGTGGTGCTGGCTTGCGGCGCGTGTGAATCCGCGCGCCTGTTGCTTAATTCGAAGTCCGGAGGCAATCCGAACGGCCTCGCGAACGGCTCGGGGCAGGTGGGGCGAAACCTGACCGACAGCGTCGGTTATTCGCTGGGCGCGCATATTCCAGCGCTGGATGGGCTGCCGCGCCACAACGCAGACGGCATGGGCGGCATGCATCTCTACATCCCGTGGTGGCTCTGGGACGCCAAGAACAAGGATTTTCCACGCGGTTATCATGTGGAGATCAGCGGCGGCTTTCACATGCCGGGCATTGGATCGTTCCACACCGACTGCCGCGAGCACGAAGGCTACGGCAAGGATCTCAAGGACACGATCTACAAACATTTCGGCGCCTCGGTCAGCTTCGCCGGCCGCGGCGAGCAGATTCCCAACGAGCGAACCTTCTGTGAAATCGATCCGGATGTCGTCGATCAATATGGAATTCCGGTGCTCCGCTTCCACTTCCAGTGGACCGACGACGAGCTAAAGCAGGCCCAGCACATGCACGAGACTTTCCAGGCGCTGCTCGAGACCATGGGCGGCACGGTGATGCGGCCCAAACCGAATTTCCTGGCCGGCGAGGGCATCTCCATGGGTGGCGAGATTATCCATGAGCTGGGCACCATCCGCATGGGCAACGATCCGGCGACGTCGGCGCTGAACAGATACTGCCAGGCGCACGAGGTCAAGAACCTGTTCGTGGCCGACGCGGCGCCCTTCGTCAGCAATCCGGACAAGAATCCGACGCTGACCATTGTCGCGATGGCGTGGCGCACGGCCGAGTACCTGGCGGAAGAAATGAGGAAAGGAAATGTCTGAGACGTCGCGGCGCGAGTTGTTGCAGGCCATCGCACTTTCGGTCACAGCCGGCCAGCTCAGCCTGGAAGCCGCGCAGCACGTGCACGGGATCGCGGCCCAGGAGAAGGCCGCCGGCGTCTACAAACCCAAGGCGCTCACGCCGCACGAATATAAGACGCTGGAGAAGCTGGCCGACGTGATCATCCCGGCCGACGATACTTCGCCCGGCGCCGCCGCGGCCGGAGCGTGCGAGTTCATCGATCTGCTGGCCAGCCAGAACCCGCAACTGCTCGCGATTTACACCGGCGGCATCGCGTGGCTGGATCACTCCTCCCAGCGCCTCTACTCGAAGGATTTTGTGAGCGCCGCGCCACCGCAACAAACCACGCTGCTCGATCTGATCGCCTACCGTAAAAACGAATCGCCGGCGCTCGGTCCAGGCATTCGCTTCTTCGAATGGGCGCGCCGCATGGTGGTGGACGCCTATTACACCAGCCCCGCGGGCATCAAAGCCATCGGCTACCTGGGCAACACGGCGGTGGCGAAGTTCGAAGTCCCGCAAGAGGCCATCGACTACGCGCTCAGGCGCAGCCCGGCGTAGAAGGGCTGTTCGACTGCGCTTCCGTCCGGCGCGGCGCCAGCTATTTCAGATGGGAATGCTGTCCTGGATCACGTACGCGTCATCCTCTATGGTGAAGTAAAGAGCCAGTCGTCGTTGATGCGCGCCTGCCAGAGATCCTGAGACTCGTCGGACTTCTTCGCGCGTAGGGAGGATGCTGCAAATTGCGCGCCAGGAAGTTCACCTGCTTAATGAAAGCCCTCTGGATTGGGGGTGCGGCTGCCGCAAGCGAGGCGATCGCGCGCTCCCGGAGCGCAATATTCATCGAGGCTTGCGGGCTGTTTTGGTGCGGGCCTTGAGCTCCTTCTTCAGGAACCGTTTCGTTTGAGCCGCCGTAAATGGTCCGTAAGTTGGGTTATTCCTGGCTTCGGCCAGGCGGGCGTCAATGTAGCGGCGCTGTTCCGGCGTGTACTCTTGGTCAGAGGAGGGCCGCTTGGCGGTGATGGTGATCATGCCGCCGCGCGCGCGAAACTCCAATTGGTCCGCGCGGCTGAGGCCCGCCCGCCGTTGAATAGCCAGTGGAACTACCAAAGGCGTTTTGTTCTTCAGTGTTACCGGCATCCGAATACCTGCTGACCGTTTCCACCCGAAGTTTAGCACTCCGGGCCGCCGGCGGATTATTAGCGTCGCGCCAGCGCCTGTGCGATGATTGCTCTTCAACAGTGATTTTTGCTTACGCCTGTTCGATTTTCTTGAGCGCCTTCCTTTTGTTCGCCGTTCAGCCCATGATCGGCAAGATGATCCTGCCGTGGTTCGGGGGTTCGGCGGCGGTATGGAGCACCTGCCTGCTGTTTTTTCAGGCCGCGCTGCTGGGCGGCTATCTGTACGCGCATTGGTCGACGCGCTCGCTGACGCCGAGAAGGCAGGCGCTTTTGCATCTGGTGCTGATCGCAGGCAGCCTGGTGTTGCTGAGGATCCCGCCCTCCGCCGCGTGGAAGCCGGCGCAGGCGGGCGACCCATCCGGCCGCATCCTGCTGCTGCTGGCCGCGACCATCGGACTTCCTTACGTGGTGCTTGCGACCACCAGCCCGCTGCTCCAGGCCTGGTACGTCGCGTTGCGGCCCGGCACGATTCCATACCGTCTGTTCGCGCTCTCCAATTTCGGATCGCTGCTGGCGCTATTCAGCTTCCCGGTGCTGGTCGAACCGCTGCTCACCACGCATGCGCAAGCCTTCGGATGGTCCGGCTTGTATGCGGGCTTCGTCATCTTGTGCGGTGCGGTTTGCTGGCGCATGTTCCGCGCCGCGCCCCAGCCGCCTCCGAGAGTCGCGGATGACCAGGAGGCCGATGCGCCGCCGCCGTGGAAGATCATGGTCTTTTGGATCGCCTTACCGGCCTGCGCCACGGCGCTGCTGCTGTCGATCACCACTCACTTAAGCCAGAACGTCGCGCCCATTCCGCTGCTGTGGGTGCTGCCGCTGGGCGTGTACCTGTTGAGTTTCATTTTCTGCTTCGAGAACGAGAAGCTCTACCACCGCGGCCTGTTCCTGCCGCTCCTGGTGGTGGGCTCGGGCGTGGTGGGATTTTCCGTCTACTTCAATCTCGGAAACCCGAATCTGCGCTGGGCAATTCCGGCTGACTTGGCGACGCTGTTCATTTGTTGCATGGTGTGTCATGGGGAATTGGTCCGGCTGCGGCCGCATCCCCGCCGTCTGACGAGCTTCTACCTGATGATCGCGCTGGGTGGCGCGCTGGGCGGACTGTTCGTGGCCATCGTTGCGCCGCGCGTTTTCCATACCTACGTTGAACTGGACGTGGCGCTGGTGGCATGCGGCGCGCTCGCCAGCGCGGTGCTGTGGATCGCGCCGGGCGCCTGGCCGGAGAGAGCCCGCCTGCACGCCGGCCGCATTGCGGTGCTGATGGCGCTGGGGGCTCTGGCGGGATTTCTCGGTTTCAGAGCGCGGCACGACAAGCTGGATCTGTCGCTGGTGGTGTGGGGCGCCCTAACCGCCGTGGTGCTGTGGATCGGACCCGCCGTTTGGTCCGGCAAGACCCAAGTCCGGATCACGCGCGCCGCGATCGGCGTTTTCACGCTGGTCCTGGCCGCCTACTTAGGCTACAGGAAGCACGGCGATGATGGCCGCTTCGCTGTCTCGGTGCGGAACTTCTATGCGGTTTTGCGGGTCGAGGATATCAAGGCGACCGCCGACACGCGGGGCGTCCGCCGGCTCATCAGCGGCACCATTGACCACGGCGAGCAGCTCACCAAAGCATCCGAGCGGCGGACTGCTACCAGTTACTATGGCCCGGACTCCGGCATGGGCCGCGCCATTCGATACTTCCAGGAGCACTCCGCGGTGCGAGTAGGCGTGGTCGGTCTCGGCGCCGGCGTTACCGCCGCCTACTGCCGCCCGGGCGACGTCTTCCGCTTCTATGAGATCAACCCGCTGGACCTGAACGTCGCAACCACCTGGTTCACATTCTTCAACGATTGCCCCGGGGACCACCAGGTTTTGCTCGGCGACGCGCGCTTGACCATGGAGCGGCAGACCAGCCAGCAATTCGACGTGCTGGCCGTCGACGCTTTCTCGAGCGACTCCATTCCGGTGCACTTGTTGACGCGCGAGGCGATCGCGCTCTACTTCCGCCACCTCAAGCCGGGTGGCATTCTGGCGGTGCATGTTTCAAACCGCTATCTCAATTTGGTTCCGGTGGTGGCGAGAAATGCCCGCGATCTGGGCAAGACCGCCATGGACGTGGATGACGAAAACGAATCGGAGGATTTTTTCTCAACCAGTGACTGGGTGCTGGTTTCAGCGGATCGGCAAATCTTTGGCGACGAAGTCTTCAAAACCTCGGCCACGGTCGCCAAGATTAAGCCGGGCTTGCGCCCCTGGACCGACGACTACAGCAACTTGTTTCAAATCCTGAAGCTGCCTGCGGGAGAAACAGACTAGGTTCGGGGAGACCAGCTTTCGAGCGGCCCGCGCCCAGCGCGCTACAATGGAAAATTCATGCCCCAACTGCTGGAGGGCAAGACCGCCCTCGTTCTGGGCGTCGCGAATCGTTGGAGCTTGGCTTATGCCATCGCCCAGGCGTTCACCCGCGAAGGGGCCCGGTTGATTCTCACTTACCAGGGCGACCGGCAGAAGCAGACCGTCGAGGAGTTGGGCTCCGAGCTGAAGGCCTATCAAACGCTGGCCTGCGACGTCACTCAAGATGAGCAACTGGCCGGTTTGACCCAGAGCCTTCGCAGCCAGGGGACCGTCCTGAACGCCGTTGTGCACAGCATCGCGTTCGCCAATCGGGAGGACCTGAGCCGGCCGTTCGTGGAAACTTCGCGTTCCGGTTTCGCTCTGGCGGCGGACGTGAGCGCGTACTCGCTGGTGGCGGTGGCCCGCGCCGTCGCGCCGATCATCGCGCCGAAGGACCAGGGCGGAGGAAGTATCCTCACGTTAACCTACCTCGGCTCGACGCGCGTGGTGGAGAATTACAATGTGATGGGCGTGGCAAAAGCCGCCCTGGAAGCATCCATGCGGTACCTGGCGAGCGATCTGGGACCGTCTAACGTACGTGTAAACGCAATTTCCGCCGGAGCGGTGAAAACCGCTTCCGCCCGCGGCATCCATGGTTTTTCCAAGATGCTGGAGGGCGCGGCCCGGATCGCGCCGCTGCGGCGCAACACGGACCCGGCGGAGGTCGCCGACGCCGCCGTTTTCCTGGCCAGTGATCTGGGACGCGGCGTCACCGGGAACGTCCTCTACGTCGACGCCGGAATCCAGATCATGGGGTTTGCGGGCCTGGAGTGACCGATTTGGGACCGGCCCGGCAAATTGACATCGACGAAGATCCTTTTTATCATGTGATTCGAGCAGCCTGTTTGGAACGAGCCTCGCCGAGAGGCGTTCCGATCAGTGATTCGCAGTTCCTCCGAGCCAATCTATGATTACGGTTAAAGGCCTCACGAAGAGATACGCCCGCACCGTGGCGGTCGACCACATCTCGTTTGAAGTGCAGAAGGGGCAGATTGTCGGTTTCCTCGGTCCCAATGGCGCCGGAAAAACCACAACCATGCGCATCCTGACTTGCTTTCTTCCACCCACGGATGGCACGGCCACGGTGGCCGGCTTCGACGTCTTGGAGCAGCCGCTGGAGGTCAAGAAGCGCATCGGCTATCTGCCCGAGAGTCCGCCGCTCTACCCGGAAATGGAGGTGCGGGAATACCTGACATTTGTAGGCAAATTGAAGGGCATGTCCGCATCGAGCCTGGCCACGCGCGTGGGCGAGGTGGCCGAGCGCTGCGCCATCGCCGATGTGCAAAACAAATTGCTCGGCAAACTGTCCAAAGGCTACCGGCAGCGCGTGGGTCTGGCTCAGGCCATCATCCATAACCCCGACGTGCTGATTCTGGACGAGCCCACCGCGGGGCTCGATCCCAAGCAGATCAACGAAACGCGCGAGCTGATTCGCGGCTTGGCCGGCGACCACACCATCATCCTGAGCACGCACATTCTGCCCGAGGTCGAGCAGACCTGCGAGCAGGTGATCATCATCAACAAAGGCAAGCTGGTGGCTACCGACTCGGTGGAGAACCTGCAGAATCGCGCCCGCGGCGCCGAGTCCGTCCTGGTGGAAGTGGAGGGACGCAAGGACGCGCTGGACGCGCAGGTCATCCAGCACCGGCTGGAAACCGTTTCCGGCGTCAGCCGCGTCGTGCTGAAAGAAACCCGCGATAACCGGTCCCTGTTTGAAGTGGAGAGCTTGAAGGATCGCTTTATTCGCGGTGACCTGGCGCGCGCCGTGGTCGAATCCGGATGGAATCTGAACGAGCTGCGCCCGTCCGCCATGAGCCTGGAGGAAATCTTCCTCCAGTTGACTGGCGCCGAACAGGAAGCAGCGGTCGCGCAGGAGGTGAGTCAATGAGAAATATCTGGGTCATTTGTCGAAAGGAACTGCAAAGCTATTTCGTTTCTCCGGTGGCGTATTTGCTGCTGACCATGTTTGCGCTGATATTCGGGTTCTTCTTTTGGAACTCGGTCGGCTATTTCAACATGGTCGGGCTGGAATCGCAGATGCGCGGCCAGGGCTTTCCGATGAGCGTGAACGAGTACGTCATCCGCCCGCTGCTGTCCAACGTCAGCGTGATCGGCCTGTTTTTCATTCCCATGATCACCATGCGGCTGTTCGCCGAGGAGAAGCGCATGGGCACCATCGAGCTGCTGGCCACCTCGCCGGTGCGCGACATGGAAATCATTCTCGGCAAATGGTTCGCGGCGGTGATCCTGTACGCGGTGCTGCTGCTGTTCACGGCCATCAATTTCGCGTTCCTGTTCCGCTACGGCAATCCGGACTGGAAGCCGCTGGCGATCGGCTATCTGGGGCTGTTGCTGCAAGCCGGCGGGTTGCTGGCGATCGGCACCTTCATTTCGACCCTCACCCGGAACCAGATCATCGCGGGCGCCGCGACGTTCGGCGTGTGCCTGCTGCTATGGGTGCTGGAGTGGGTGGCCGGATACGAGACCGCGACCTGGGCCAAGGTGCTGGCGTACTTTTCGGTCATCACGCACTTTGAGTCCTTTGGCAAAGGCGTGCTGGATTCCAAGGACGCCGTTTTCTATGTGTCGGTGATTTTCCTGGGGCTCTTTCTGACGTCGCGCTCCATGGAATCGCTGCGTTGGAGGTCGTAAGTGAATACGGAATGGATCAAGGCCAGGCAAACCAGATATGCCGCGTACGCGACCACCTATATTATCGTGATTCTGGCCGTTCTGGTGGCTGCGAATTTCTTGGCGAACCGCTACAACAAGTCGTTCGACGCCACGGCCAACAAACGTTTCTCGCTTTCCGATCAGACCAAAAAGATCGTCGGCGACATGAAGCAGGACGTCACGATTCAGTATTTCGACCGGCCGTCGGGCATGCAGACCGGCAAGGACCTGCTGGATCGATACGCGAACCTGTCAGGCAAGGTGCATGTTCAGTACGTCGACTTGATGAAGAACCCGCAACTGGCGCGCGCGGCCAACGTCACGCGTGAAGGTGAGGCGGTGGTCCAGATCGGCGCCAAGAAGGAAGAGGCCAAGACCTTCGATGAAGAGGGCGTGACCGGCGCCATGATCCGCGCCCTGAAAGGCGGCGCACGAACCGTGTGCGTGGTCGGCGGCAGCGGCGAGCATCGCCCGGATGACTCCGGAGCGGACGGGCTGTCCGATTTCCAGACCGCCGTTCAAAAAGACAACTACCAGGCCAAGACCGTGAACCTGCTCGAAAAAGCCGAGGTTCCCGCGGATTGTACTGTTTTGGTGATCGCGGGCCCGACCGGCGACTACATTCAACCCGAGGTGGACGCCATCAAGAAGTACGTCGAAAATGGCGGCCGTGCGCTGGTCATGCTGGATCCGCCGCTGAAGATCGGGCGCAAGGAGATCAGCGATAATCAGCCGCTCACGAACCTCTTGGCGGGCTGGGGCGTGACCGCCGACAAGGACCTGCTTCTGGACGAAAACCCGGTCTCCCAACTGGTGGGGCTGGACGCCACGGTGCCGCTGGTCACCACCTATGAATCGCACGCCATCGTCAACGATCTGACGGGTACCGCGACCGGCTTCCCCATTTCGCGCTCGCTCGAAATCAAGAATGCGGATCACACCTCTGTGACCAAGCTGTTTGGCACCTCCACCAACAGCTACTCGACGTTCAACCTCTCGTCGGCTGAGATCCGCATCAATCCCGACAAGGACAAGAAGGGGCCCTTCACGCTGGCTGCGGCCGTGACTTACGACACCGGCAAGCCGAACAGCCAGGGCCGCTTGGTCGTCGTTGGCAATTCCCGCTGGGCCTCCAATTCGTTTTTGCGCTTCAATGGGAATCGCAACCTGATGTTGAACATGATGAACTGGCTGTCCTCGGACGAAGATCTCATTTCCATCCGGCCCAAGGAACAGGAAGACCGGCGCATCAATTTAACGCGCGCCCAGTTTCTGACGCTGCGGACCGTCAGCCAGTTCTTGTTGCCGCTGATCGTGGTCATCGGCGGCGTGATGGTCTGGATCCGTAGAAGGTAGCGGGGAGATCGAGGTATGCGGTTGCGTCGATTGCTGGCCGCGGCGGTGATCTTAGCCGCACTCGCGGTTGGACTCTATTTGTCGAACAAGCAGAAATCGGCCGAGGCGGCCAAACCGCCCGCCGACACTTCCCCTAAGATTTTGTCCCTCACCGACGGTGACATTACAAAACTGTCTGTCAAGAAAAAGGGCGGGGCAGAGACAGACTTGGAGAAGACCAGCGCCGGCAAGTGGCGCATGGTCAGTCCCGAGTATCCGGCCGATCAGGATGCCGTCAATCAACTGGCGACGGCCGCCGCGACGGTCAACTCGGATCGCGTGGTGGACGACAAAGCCTCGGACCTGAAGGCCTATGGGCTGGCTGATCCCACGCTCCGGGTGGACATCACAACCAAGAACGGTAAAGCCTACAAGTTCCGCGTGGGCGACGACACCCCCACCAACAGCGGATCCTACGCCATGCTGGAAGGCGATCCGCGCGTTTTCACCGTGGCCAGTTACGTCAAGACCGGACTCGACAAGACCTTCAACGACCTGCGCGACAAGCGCCTGCTCACTTTCGACCAGGACAAGCTCAGCCGCGTCGAGCTGATCGCCAAAAAGCAGGACGTCGAGTTCGGCCGCGACAAGGATCAGTGGCAGATCGTCAAGCCCAAGCCGCTCCGGGCCGACGGCTCGCAGGTCGACGAGCTGATCCGCAAAGTGAAAGACGCCAAGATGGACCTGTCGGTCTCGGACGAGGACGCCAAGAAGGCAGTGTCGGCGTTCGGTTCCGGAACTCCGGTAGCGACCGTGAAGTTCACCGATCCCTCCGGCACGCAGCAGATCGAAGTGCGCAAAAACAAGGACGATTACTACGCCAGGTCGAGCGTCGTCTCGGGCGTGTACAAGCTGGCCGCCGACGTCGGCACGGGCGTCGACAAGGGCCTGGATGATTTCCGCAACAAGAAGCTTTTCGACTTCGGCTTCAACGATCCCAGCAAGATCGAAATGCACGACGCCGGCAAAGCGTATGCCTTCCAGAAGACCGGCGATGACTGGTTCTCGAACGGCAAGAAGATGGACAGCACCAGCGTTCAGTCGCTGCTCGACAAATTGCGCGATCTCTCGGCCAGCAAGTTCATCGACTCGGGCGCGCCAGGCGCACCCTCTACCGACGTGGCCGTGACCTGGAGCGACGGCAAGCGGGTCGAGAAAGTACTAATCTCAAAGCAGGGCAGCGACTACATCGCACAGCGGGAGAACGAACCCGCGCTGTACGGCCTGGATGCGAAGACAGTGGACCAGCTTTCCAAAGCAGCTTCGGACGTGAAGCCGGCTCCGGCGGCGCCGGCGAAAAAATGAAACGTGGCGCACGCACTCGTGCGTGCCGGGCTCACACTCTCCAGAAAGCGCGCACGACGGAACGCCGCGGCAGCACTTTTTGTCCGACACGAGGAGGCCGCGGCGTCCTGTACGCTGGTGTGAACGCCCGGCCGGCCACCGAGTAGGCGTAGGCCGCATGACCGGACTCCTCACCGACCTCTACCAGCTCACCATGGCGGCCGGTTACTTCGAGTCCGGCAAGGCCGCCGAGATCGCCACCTTCGAACTGTTTTTCCGCCACCTGCCTCGCTATCGGAACTACGTTCTGTCCGCCGGTCTCGAGCAGGTGGTCGAATACGTCACCAACCTGCGATTCACCGGCGAAGAGATCCGCTATCTGCGATCGCTGCCGCAGTTCCAGCGCGTCTCGCCGCAATTTTTCGACACGCTGCGTGATCTGCGCTTCACGGGAGATCTGTTCGCTATCCGGGAGGGAACGCCGATCTTCGCCGGAGAACCGTTCCTGGCGGTCCGCGCGCCGCTCATGGAAGCGCAGATCGTCGAAACATTTCTGCTGGCAAGCATGGGGTTCCAGTCCTTGATCGCAACCAAGGCGGCGCGGATGGTGGAAGTGGCGGGCGGTCGTGCGGTGGTCGACTTCGGGACGCGCCGGGCACATTCGCCGGAAGCGGGCGTGCTGGCCGGCCGGGCGTCTTACATCGGCGGCTGCGTCGGCACCAGCAATACCGAAACCGGGTTCCGCTATGGCGTTCCGGTGTTCGGCACTGCCGCGCATTCCTGGATTCAGGCTTTCCCCAGCGAGCGCGAGGCCTACCAGCGGCTCCAGAGTTTGCTGGGCGAGGCTACGGTGTACCTGATCGACACCTACGACACCATTGAGGGCGCGCGCCTGGCCGCGTCGCTCACCCAGCCGCTGTGGGGCGTGCGCCTGGACAGCGGCAATCTGGTGGAACTGTCCTGCGAGGTTCGCAAAATCCTGGACGACGCCGGACTCCGTGACGCGAAAATTATGGCCACCAGCGATCTCAACGAGTACAAGATCCTCGAATTCGCGGCCGCGGGCGCTCCCATCGATGCCTTCGGCGTCGGAACCGATCTGGCTACTTCGACGGATTCGCCCAATCTGGGCGTGGTCTACAAGCTGGTGGAGCTGGATGGGCGCCATACCGCGAAATTCAGCGAGGACAAACATACGCTGCCGGGCGCCAAACAAGTGTTTCGATTCGCCACGCACGACGTGATCGCATGTTCCTGGGAGTGCCTGGGCTGCGGCCCGGGCGAGCCGGAAGCGCGCGCGCTGCTTCGTCCGGTGTTGCTGGGTGGAAAGCTGGTCGAGCCTTTGCCGGACTTGGCCGCCGCCAGGCAGCATGCCGCCGAGTCCATCAAGCGCCTGCCCACCGCCATTCGCAGCTTGTTCGACACCGAGCAAAAATATCCCGTCGAGCACAGCGCGGCCTTGATGAACCTGTACGAAAAAGTCCAGCATGAAAACGGTCTTCTTCGACATCGACACGCAGATTGATTTTCTGTATCCGGCGGGAGCTTTGTATGTTCCGGGCGCCGAGCAGATTGTGCCCGTGATTGCCGGGCTGAATCGGCGCGCACCGCTGGTCATCTCGACTACGTGCGCACACTCGGAGAACGATCCCGAGTTCAGGATTTATCCGCATCATTGCGTCGCGGGAACCGTCGGCCAGCAGAAGCCTGCTGTCACCTTGCGCGAGAAGCGGGCCACCTTGCCCGCCCGCGTGGAGGGCGCGCAACAACTGATCCTCGAAAAACAGCAGCTCGACTGCTTCAGCAACCCGCACCTGAAGCCGCTGCTCGCTGAGCTTGGCGCGGAGCGCTACGTTGTGTATGGCGTGGTCACCGAAATCTGCGTGAAGTTCGCCGCCTTTGGACTCCTCAAGACCGGCCAGCGCGTCGAGTTAGTGACCGATGCCGTGAAAGCCCTGGACGAATCCGCCGCGCGCGCGATGTTCTCTGAATTCGCCGCGTTGGGCGGCCACTTGACCACTTGCGACCAAATTTCCTGAGAGCCGCCGGCCGGGCCTCAACCGCGAGGTGTAGAATCGAGTTGTCGATGAATCTGCTCTACGCCCGTACACACCGTTCTTCCTGACTCTCATCGTCGTTGGATTGGGTGTGATCTACACTAACTTGCAGATTGTGGAGCTGAAGGATGTGATCCGTAAAGAGAGCCAAAGCCTGCATGAGGTCTTCGCGCAGGTTGCGGCCGCTCCCCAACCAGACAGTCGGGGCGCGGGCCTGGAACCCGGACGGACCGGCTCGAGCGGGAACACACCCTAGCTCATCAGGCGTGCCACGCCAGCACCCCGTTTTCCTCGCTGTGCCGCACGCGGCCCTGGCGCTGCATGTGCTCCAGATGCGCCAGCACCTCGAAAATCGCGAAGTGATGATTAATCGGCGATAGCGACTTGCGCCACATCTCGCCCACCAGATAGTGCGCCGAGCGCGGCGACTGCCCGATCAGAGCCAGAATCTCATTGCAGCGCTCGCGATGATGCGCTTTGGTCTGCTCGATCCAGGCGCGATGCCCCGAAAAGGGTTCGCCGTGCGACGGAAGGATCAACTCCACCTCCAGCCCGGCCAGCCGCTCCAGCGATTCCAGAAACTCGCCCAGCATGTCGCGTCCCGGATGCCAGGAGATATTGGGCGTGATGTTTTCCAAAATCTGATCGCCTGAGAACAGCAGCTTGCGCTCCGCCGAATACAGGCAGACGTGTCCGGGCGAATGTCCGGAAGTCCACAGCACCTGCAGCGGCCCGATCGCGGTGGGAATCTCCTCGCCGCCCACCAGCGCAACATCGGGAGTGATGTTATGAAAATTCTTGCGGACCTCGAGGAAGTGCTCGTTGATCTTCGACTCCAGCGTCTTGGGAACGCCGGCCTGCGTGTAGGCGATCTCCAGCCAGGGAAAACGCCTCTCGGCAGACGCGACCATCTGAAGATGCGCGGCCTCCGCTTCGTGCATGGCCAGCGTGGCGCCGGTGAGCCGCAGCAGGCGTGCCGCCAGCCCCATGTGGTCGGGATGCATGTGCGTCAAAAAAATCCGGCGGATCTCGGTCCAGGCGATGCCGCGCTCCGTCATGGCCGCGCTCAGCGTTGCGAATGCGGGATCGGTCTCCATCCCGCAATCGATCAGCAGATAACCATCTTCGAGCGCGACCAGGTACACGTTCACCGATGCCAGCTCGAACGGCAAAGGCAGCGCGAGCTTCCAGACTTGCGGATAAACTTCGCGGAAGCCATCCATTCTAAACCGCGTCGCTGGCGTGGTAGGAACTGCGCACCAGCGGCCCGGATTCGACGTGCGAGAATCCCATCTGGTAGCCGAGCCGCTTCAGCTCGTCAAACTCGGACTGTGGAACGTAACGGATGATCGGCAGATGGCGCTGCGACGGCCGCAGGTATTGGCCGAGCGTCAGGATGTCCGCGTCGTGCGCCCGCAGATCGCGCATCACCTGCTCGACCTCGCTCAGGTTCTCGCCCAGGCCCAGCATCAGCCCCGATTTGGTGGGCACGAACGGCCGCACGCGCTTGGCAAACGCCAGCATGTCGAGTGACCGCTCGTAGCGCGCGCCCAAACGCACCTGGCGGTACAGGCGCGGCACCGTCTCGATGTTGTGATTCAGCACGTCCGGATGCGCGTTCATGACGGTTTCCATGGCTTCGTGCGAGCCTTGAAAATCCGGCAGCAGCACTTCCACCTTGCAGCCGGGAATGCGCTCGCGGATGGCCGCGATGGTCATCGCGAACAACTCGGCGCCGCCGTCCTTGCGATCATCGCGATTCACGCTGGTGATCACGGCGTAGCGCAAGCCCAGGACGGCGCAAGCCTCGGCGACGCGGCGGGGTTCGTCGTAGTCCACCGCCAGGGGCGCGCCTTTCTGCACCGCACAAAATCCGCAGCGGCGCGTGCACACGTTGCCCAGAATCATGAACGTCGCCGTGCGCCGGTTCCAGCATTCGCCGGTGTTCGGGCAGGCCGCGCTCTCGCACACCGTATGCAGCTTCAGTTCCGTCACCAGCCGCTTCAATTGGTGATAATTCTCGCCCGCGGGCGCGGGTGCGCGCAGCCACACCGGCCGTTCGGGTTGTGTACTGAGGGAAACCAACACCACTTTTATTCTATCGCCCCAGCGCTGGCGAGCCGGTTTTCGAGGATCAAATCAGAATCGAACTTGGCCCATTCCGGATCGTGCGCCGCGGCGTCTTCAACGGCCTTCCTTGGAACCAGACCGACGAATTCTACCTCGCTGATCTCGACACCTCTCGCTGCAGCTTCCCTCCGCACGGCCCGCATGACTTGATCGAGCCGCGTTCGCTCGAAGTCCGTCAAGTTCATCGAGACCTGCACCAGACCGCGGCTGGAAAGCGGCACGCCGATCGCCTTCAACCCTGGCAAACCGCCGGACGAGGCTCGAATATTGCGCGCGATAGACTTTGCAATCGCCAGATCCCCGGTCTTCAGATTGACGTTCAACGCGATCAGCAGCTTCCGCGCCCCAATCACGCACGCTCCCGCGCTCGGATGCAGCGCCGCTCCGCCCAGATCCGGTTCCAATGCGGGATGCTCCAAATCGCGGCGACGCAAATTCTCGAGCGGCCCGCGCTCGGTGCTGCTGGCCGCGGCTTCGTAGAAATAAACCGGCACACCCAGCTCGCGCCATACCCTTTCGCCGGTCTGGCGGGCGATCGCGACGCACGCGGCTAGAGTCACTTCCGCGAGCGGCACGAACGGCACCACATCTGCTGCGCCGATCCTGGGGTGCACTCCGGCATGCCGCCGCAAGTCGATCCGCGCTACCGCCGTTTTGATCCCCGCGAATGCGCCTTGGATCACCGGCTCGGGCGCGCCTGCAAACGTGATCACGGATCGGTTGTGATCCGGATCCATTTCAGAATGGAGCACGTGGACGCCCGAAACCGATCCTATCGCGGCTTCGATCGCCTGAACCACCGCCGCATCGCGTCCCTCCGAAAAGTTGGGGACGCACTCGACTAATGGACCGGCCACTGCACCTCGGATCTCTGCACCAGCACGCTGCCGCTCTTCATGACCAGGTCGACCAGGTTGACTCCAAAATGATAGGGTATCTCGCGATAGTCCGGCACGCACAGGATCAACAGGTCGGCGCTCTTGCCGGTCTCGAGCGACCCGATGCTCGAAGCTCTGCCCAGCGCGTAAGCGGAATTTAGCGTGGCCGCAGTGATCGCTTCGGCCGGAGTCATGTTCATGGTCCGGCATGCCAGCGCGATCATCATCTGCATATTCTGCGACGGGCTGGTTTCCGGATTGTAGTTGGTCGCGAGCGCCACGGCGACGCCGCTGTCGATCAATCTTCTCGCCGAAGCGAAGCGCTGGGCGCCGAGGTAGAAGGCCGCGCCTGGAAGCAGAGTGGCGATGCTGTGCGACCGCGCCAGCAGCGCTATCTCCGCCTCGGCGGCGTCGATCAAGTGGTCGATGCTGGTGACGCCCAGCTCCACGGCCAGCCGGAGCGCCTGCGCATCCGAACCGGGGCCGGCATGGATCTTGAGCCCGAAGCCAAGTTGACGCGCCGCGGCCAGATAACGGCACGTCTGCCGCGCGTCGAAGGCGTCTGCTTCACAGCGAATGTCGGCGAATTCGGCCAGGTTGCGCCGCTTCACGGAGGGCAGCACACGGGCGCAAACCCATTCCAGATATTCTTCCGTCTGGTTCTCGTATCCGGGCGCCACGCGCGCGCACAGGAATGTGGAGATGACCGGCACCGGCTGCCTCTGCAGAGCGGCATGGACCCTCAGGATTTTG
The DNA here is from genome assembly GCA_035632015.1 of Bryobacteraceae bacterium. Lineage (GTDB taxonomy): Bacteria > Acidobacteriota > Terriglobia > Bryobacterales > Bryobacteraceae > Palsa-89. Next base: position 38,018 of record DASQHQ010000070.1, on the reverse strand, counting down.
GTCTCGCCCGCTTCCGTCAGCCCGAAACCGGACTTGGCTTCCAGCGCCGTCGTGCCGTGCCGCACCGCCTGTTCCAGAGCGCGCGTGGCCAGTGTTTCCAGCGTGCGGAACGAAAGCTCCTGGATGGACCGCGCCAATGCCAGCGCGCCGCCCCCCGCTTCCGCGATTTCATCGTAGCTCGCGCCGGCCAGTTGCATCTCGTAGTCGGCCGCCCGCGCCGGTCCCGCCACCAGGTGCGTGTGGCTGTCGACGAAGCCCGGCATCACCACACAGCCGCTGGCGTCGATTTCCTCGGCCTGTCGCGCGAGCGCAAGGTTCTCCAGGCGCCGGCTGGATCCGACCTCGTGCACCAGCCCGTCGACAACCAAAACCGCGCCATCTTGGATGAGCCCCAGGTTCCTGAGATCGGCCCCGCGGCGGGGGCCGGCCGGTCCGCGCAACGTGAGAAGTTGCCTGGCTCCCCTGATGAGGGTGACCCTGCGCATCGCGGGAGTTTCCGGAGAGATTTCCGGTCTGTATTCAGGCTACAACAAGGCGGAGCTCCGCAACTGAGCAGCACGCCATGCCCAACCACGCATCGCCGGGGAGCACGTTGCACTGGGCGACATTGCCGTTCCCCGCTGCGAGCCTGCTAGCCTGAATGCCAGTGAAGAAGCCTAAGCCCGGCAAGCGTCCGCTCAAGACTTTGGAACGCGTACTGTCCAAAGCCGGCGTGGGATCGCGCACCGAAGCCCGCCAGTGGATCGGCGCCGGCCGCGTCAGAGTCAACGGCAAGCTCATCCAGACCCCGGATCATTGGGTGGATCTTGAGCGCGACGCGGTTACGCTGGACGGCAAACCCATCCGCGCCGTCAGGAAAATCTATCTGCTGCTCTACAAACCCAAGGGCTACATCACCACCTACAAAGATCCGCGCGGGCGTCCCACGGTCTACGATCTGATTCCCGGTGTGGCGCAGTGGGTGGCGCCCGTCGGCAGGCTCGACCAGGACTCGAGCGGCCTGCTGCTGCTCACCAACGACACGCAATTCGCCGAGCGCGTCACCAATCCGGAGTACAAGATTCCAAAAACCTATTTGGTGAAGGCTTCCACGCTTCTCTCCGGCGAGCAGCTCGAGCAACTCCGCCGCGGCGTCGTGCTGAGCGACGGCCCTACGCAAGCAGCCATGGTCCATCACATTCGCGACTCCGCGCGCCACACGTTTCTTGAAATCACTATTCGCGAAGGCCGCAACCGTCAGGTGCGCCGCATGATCGAAGCGATTGGGAGCAAGGTGCTCAAGCTGGTGCGCACCGGGATCGGCGGCGTGAGGATCGGCGATCTTCCCATCGGCAAGTATCGTGAGTTGACGCCCGGCGAGCTTCAGCTTCTGGGCCAGAGCGAGCGCTATTCGCGCGCCGGCGGCAAGCCCGCTCGCCGCTCGATCAGTTCGGTGTAAATCTGTTCCATTCGTTTCGCCGACGAGCGAATCGAAAAACGCTCACGAACCCATCGCATTCCGCCGGCCGCGAGCCTTCGGCGCAAGGACGCATCTCCCATCAGAAGGGCGAGCGTCGCGCTCAAGCCGGAGACATCGCCCGCTTCAAACAGCAGCCCCGTCTCGCCATGCCGGACTAGTTCAGGATTGCCTCCCACGTTGGATGCCACCGCGCAGCAGCCGCACGCCATCGCTTCCATCAGCGCGTTCGACAGGGCCTCCGAGCGGGAGGGCAGCACGAAAATGTCAATCGCGCGCAACCACCCGGCGACCTGTGCGGACGCGGGCGCAAACACGCAGTCGGCCGCGATGCGCAACTCGCGGGCCAGGGACTGGAGCGGATCGCGCTCGGGCCCGCTGCCCACGATGACCAGCTTCAACCCGGCTCGCGCAGAGCGAATCCGGGCAAATGCCTCCAGCAGCGAGCGGAGGTTCTTCTCGGGACGCAGCGCGCAAACCACCCCAATCACCAAAGCATCCCGAGGCAAATCCGCCGGGCGCGGACTGTCCCCCGGACAGAACTCGCCTAGATCGATCCCGTTGTAGCAAAGGCGGACGCGCGCGCTCGCGACGCCTTGGTCCTGCTCCAGATGGCGCCGGATGAAATCGCAGTTCACCACAATCCCGTCGGCCCAGCGATCGGTGAGGCGAACCAGCCTCTGGTAGCGCGGCGGGATCAGCTCCCGGTGCGCGCGCTGGCTGGACACCACCGCAGCTCGCGTGAAAAAACGTCCCACCGGAATTGCGAACACGGTGAGCGGATAGTCGAACGCGTGCACCAATCGGATTCCGCGGCGCCGGATAAACCGGGCCAATTTCCAGGCGCCCGCCGCGGCTTGCGCCGAGGCGAAAGAATACACCGGAAACGATACGATTTCGACGCCCGCCCCCTGCAGTTCCTCGCCGCGCAGTCCCGCGGGCCGGAAACATCCGGCGATTGGCTCGAACTTGGAACGATCCAGGGCCTTCGCGATCGCGGCCAACTGCCGCTCGCTTCCTCCCAGGTCGAGTTCGCGCGCCATGAGTAAGACGGGCCAGGCCATCACCGCGCCGCGATTTCCACCGCCGGCCTCTAAGACACGACTCTCGCGAGACTCGGCTGGAGACGAACTGCATGATAGCACTGCCGCGCATCGGAGCGGTGCCAGCAGCGCTCGTTGCCGACTTGTAAAACTCTTGTAAAAACCGCCCCGCGCCTTCTTCAATGAAAGATGCCGCTGCGGATCTCGGTTACAATCTCGGTAGAATTGACATGCAAACAGTCTTGGTGATCGACGATGATCGCAGCCTGCGCGACACCATCGGCGTCATGCTGGAGCGGGAGGGCTTTCGAGCCGTGCTCGCCGGCGATGGCACGGCGGGCGTCAGCGAGGCACTGTCCCGGAAACCGGGCGTCATTCTGGTCGATTTGCGCATGCCCGGCCTGAGCGGCGCCGAGGTCTGCAAACAACTCCGCGCCACCGGGATGAAGACGCCGCTCATCGTGATGAGCGCCATCGATACCGAGGGAGAAAAAGTCGAGCTGCTCGAAATCGGAGCCGACGACTACGTGGTGAAACCCTTCAGTTCCCGCGAGCTGCTGGCGCGCATCCGGGCTGTCTCGCGGCGCTCGTCCGCGCCGGACGCCCGTCTGTTCGAGTTCGACGGCGTGGAAGTCGATCTCACGCGGCGCATCGTGACCAAGGCCGGTGAGGAAGTGAAACTCACGCGCGCTGAATACAATCTGCTGGCCTACTTTTTGCAAAATGCCGATCGTCCGCTTACGCGCGAAATGGTTCTCAATTCGGTGTGGGGCTACGATTGGCCTCCGCAAACCCGCACCGTGGATGCGCATGTGGTGCGATTGCGCCAGAAGCTCGAGCCGGACCCCGCCCGGCCGCGCCATTTCCTGACAGTGCACGGCGTCGGTTACCGTTTCTTGCCCTAGACAGCCCGCATGAGCCGCACCGTTCTGATTGTCGAAGACGCCGAAATCTGCCGCGACACGCTGGAGATCGCGTTGATGAAGGTGCCGAATCTCGCGGTGCGCTCCGTCACCACCGCCGAGGAAGCCTTGCAGTGGCTCGCTGCCAATCAGGTTTCGGTGCTGGTGACCGACATACGGCTGCCCCGCATGGATGGCTTTGCGCTAATTGAGGCCGTCCGCTCGCGCTGTTCGAATCTGCCTATCGTCGTAATCAGCGGCGATAGCGACCCGCGCCTGCCAGCGCATGTCGCCGGCCTCGGGGTAAGTGCCTATTTTCCCAAGCCGTACTCGCCCACCGAATTGCTCCACAAGCTGGAAGAATTGATCGGAGCCTCGGCCGCATAGCGTGGCGCACTCCACTGTGGTGTGCCGCGCCGAGACTAGTGTCGACGCCTCAGCGGCTCCGGAAAAAATCAGACCGCAAACCGCGATCCATACGCAGCCGCCCGCGCCGGGCATATTCAAATAATACGTCGCAGCACCCTGAAAGTGCGTTCTGCGGCTCTGCGCTTTCGTTCCGAAGCCGTCCGCACGTCAGGAAATGTTAAACTGATAGGTTGATGACTGGAGAGATGGAGCATGTCACCAGATTGCAGTCCTTGGATCTGAAGATCGCCGAGCTGGAGCGGGAAGTTGCCACGCTTCCCAAGCACATCGCGCGGATCGAAAGAGCGTTGGATTCTCACCTTCGCCGGCTGGAAGCGGATCAGGCCGCGCTCGCCGCCAACCAAAAAGAGCGCAAGCGCCTGGAAGACGACGTCAAGACCGAAACCTTGAAGATCTCCAAGCTGAAAGACCAGATGTTGGGGGCCAAAACCAACGAGCAGTATCGGGCCTTTCAGCACGAGATCGAGTTCTGCGAAGCGGCCATCCGCAAAGCCGAAGACCGCGTCCTGGATCTGATGTCTGAAGCCGAGCCGCTGGACGGCAACGTGAAGCGGGCCGAAGCCGCGCTGAAAGCAGAGAAGCAGCAGGTGGAAGCGGAGAAGACCCGCGCCCGCGAACGCACGGCCGTGGATCAAAAGCAGCTCGAACAGCTTCAAGCCGAGCGCAAGGGCGTGGTTTCGACCCTCAAACCGCCGGTCTATTCGGCCTATGAGCGCATTCGTAAAAAATGGCATGGCGTGGCGGTCGCGGAAGTAACCGACGGGCGCTGCTCGGCCTGCCAGATCTTGCTGCGCCCGCAGTTTTTCCAGGATCTGCGGCATGCGGATCAGTTGATGCAGTGCGAAAGCTGCGGCCGCATCCTCTACTACAATCCGCCCGTCAGCTTCGAGCAAGACCTGGCGGCCCAACCCCATTCCTCCTGATGCGTGGCGCGCGCACTCCTGCGTGCCGCGTTCACACTCGTGTGAACGCCGGTGTTGCGATTCACCGCGCCTGCCTCTGCGTTACCATGCATGTGATGGCCCGCATCCTGCTCGTTCTCCTGCTGTCCGCCTCACTGCTTTCCGCCCAAACCGTCATTCGGCTGGGCACGCTGGTGCCAAAAAATTCCCCCTGGCACGAAATCCTGCTCAAGATGGGCGACGAGTGGAACAAATCGTCAGGCGGAAAGATAGAGCTCAAGATCTATCCCGGCGGCGAGCAGGGCGACGAGCCGGAGATGGTCCAGAAGATCCGCATCAAGAAACTCCAGGCCGTGGCTCTTTCGGGCGCGGGCCTGAGTGGAATCGACGCGGCGGTCACCGCGCTCGAAATCCCCATGATGCTCTCCTCCTATGAGGAGCTCGACTACGTGCGCGATCACATCTCGGACCGCCTGGAAAAAGGGCTGTCGCAGCGCGGCTTCGTGGTTCTGAACTGGGGCGACGCCGGCTGGGTGCACTTCTTCACCAAGCAGCCGGCCATGCGACCCGACGAAATCCGTAAAATGAAGCTGTGCGTGCTGCAGGGCGACAACAGCACCTTCCAGTTATATAAGATCAACGGCTTTCATCCCGTGGCTCTGGCCGCCACCGACATTCTCACCGGCCTGCAGACCGGGCTGATCGACGCCTTCCAATCGCCGCCGCTGTTCGCGCTCAGTAACCAATGGTTCGGTGGCGCGCGGAACATGCTGGACATTCCCTTTGCGCAGCTGGTGGGCGCCACGGTGATCGACAAAAGTGTCTGGGATAAAATCCCGCCGCCCGTGCAAAAGGAAATGCGGGCGTCCGCGCTCACCGCCGGCGTCGCATTGCGCGAAGAGATTCGCAAAGCCGAGACCAGCTCGATTCCCATGATGCAGCAGTTCGGCCTGAACGTCGTGCACGCCGACGCCAAGGCTACCGGCGAATGGCGCCAGCTCGCCGAGGCCATCTGGCCCAAGCTGCGCGGCACGCTGGTGCCGGCCGACCTGTTCGACCAGGTGCTCAAGCTGCGCGACGAGTACCGCAAGACGCACCCTGTCGCCGGCGCGGCCGGAACGCCGTGAGCCACGGGGCGCCGCCTCCCGAAACATCCCGGCCCACCACGCCCCGCCAGCTCTTCGAAGATTCCTTCTCCATCCTCGCGCTGTCCTTGATGACCCTGCTGCCGGTGATCGAGATGGTGGCGCGCCAGTTGCGCTGGACCGGCATTCCAGGGTCGGCCGTCGTCGTACAGCAGCTCACGCTGTGGATCGGGATGCTGGGCGGAATGTTGGCCTCGCGATCCGATCGCTTGTTGGGCCTGTCGTCCAGTTCGTTCCTGCCCGAGTCCTGGCGCGCTCCCGCCAAGATCGCCTCGGCTGCCGCGCTGGCCGCGGTCTCCACCTGCCTGGCCTGGGCGAGTTGGGTGTTCGTCAAGTCCGAGCGCGACTCGGGCAGCCAGTTGCTCCCCGGCGTGCCCAAGTGGGTCGCGCTGGCCATCATGCTGGTCGGTTTTGCCGTCATCGCCCTGCGCGCGGTCTGGCATGCCGGCGCCGGCTGGAAAGGGCGCGCTTGCGCGGCTCTCGGCCTGCCCATCCCGGCGCTGCTCGGATTCGTGATTCCGGTCGGCACGCCGGGCATTCTTCCTCTTTCGCTCACGCTGCTCGCAATCGTCGCTGTGCTCGGGCTCCCTATCTTCGCCGTATTCGGCGGCCTCGCGCTGCTTTTGTTTTGGAACAGCACCACCCCAGCCGCCTCGGTGCCGGTGGAGATGTATCGACTGGTGGCTTCGCCGCTGCTGCCTTCCATCCCGCTCTTCACGCTGGCCGGTTATTTCATGGTGCAAGGCGGAGCGACCAAGCGCTTGCTGCGCGTCTTCACCGCGCTCTTTAGCTGGATTCCCGGCGGCCTGGCCATCGCGACGGTCGCCATCTGCACCGTCTTCACCTTCGCCGGCTCCGGGCTCACCATCCTCTCGCTGGGCGGCCTGCTGGTGCCGATGCTCATCAAGACCCGCTATCCCGAAAATTTTTCGATCGGATTGCTCACTGCCTCCGGTTCCCTGGGCCTGCTTTTCCCCACCAGCGTTCCCGCCATCCTCTACTGCGTCTACTCGCAGACGCCGCTGCCGCGCCTGTTTACCGGAGCGATTCTTCCGGAACTCGTGATGATAAGCTGCGTCGCGGCCGTCGGCATCCGCATGGGCCTGAAAAGCAACGCCGTGCGCGACCCCTTCAACCTGCGCGAAGCCGCTTCCTCCATCTGGACCGCCAAGTTTGAGCTGATGCTGCCCGTCATCATGGTGATCGGCCTGTTCGGCGGCTTCGGGACCCTGACCGAAGCAGCCGCGCTCACCGCCTTCTGCGCCTTCGTGGTCGAGGTCTTCATCTATCGCGATCTCAAGCTCACGCGCGACTACCGCGAGGTCTTCGTCGAATGCGCCACCATCGTGGGCGGCATTCTGCTGATCCTCGGCGTCGCGCTCGGCTTCACCAATTACCTGATCGACGCTGAAGTACCGTCCAAACTGATCGACTGGGTGCAAGCCCACGTCCAGTCCAAATATGTGTTCCTGCTTCTGCTGAACGGCGCGCTGCTGCTGGTAGGCGCGCTCATGGACATCTTCGCCGCCATCCTGGTGGTGGTTCCCCTCATCAAACCGCTCGCGGCCGCCTATGCCATCGACCCGGTCCAGATGGGAGTGATCTTCATCGCCAACCTCGAGCTGGGCTATTTGCATCCGCCCGTCGGCATCAACCTGTTCCTGTCGGCCTATCGTTTCAAGAAGCCGATGGGCACCATCATCTGGGCCACGCTGCCGTTTCTGTTTATTTTGATGGGGACCGTCCTGCTGATTACCTACGTGCCGTGGCTGACCACCGCGCCGCTGCGCTGGCTGGGCAAGTAGCGCTCAACCTTGATCCGGCGGTTCGTACGGAAATCTCCGGATCGCCTTCACGCATTCGTGCAGCGCCGCCGACACCGACTGCCCCCAGCCCACCGGAGTGAAAGGCGCGGTCTTCTGATTGGTCTGCTTGTCTGCTTGCGCGAAAAATTTCAAAGCTGGGTCCTGCGGATTGGTATATTCCCGCAACGTGATGATGAAATCGACGTCGCCGGTCGCCTGCTTCTTCCGGAACCCGAAATATTGGATCTGACAGAACGCCTCGGAGGCGTCCGTGTCTATATAGGTCCACTCAGCCAAATCGTTCCTCCTTAGGAGAGCCGCGGGACGCCGGCCCGGGGGAAGCCGGACGGTCGCGGCGGATTCACGCTCAGAAACAGATCAGTTTATCGCACGCGAACCTTGTGGCGCACGCACTCGTGCGCGCATCCGCGTGCGCGACGAACCGGTAACAACGGGCGTCTCGGCCGCCACCCGCCTCCCGTATACTAATACCCAGCGCCACCGCGCCCCAGGAGAACCCCATGCGCCGCGTCTGGATATGCTCCGCCGCCCTGTTCGCCGGCCTGATCGCGCAGCCTTCGTTCAGCGACGACAGCTCGCGTCTGGTCAGCATCGACCACTATGTCCACGTTCGTTCCACAGTCCCGGCGATCGAGGGGCAAACCACCGAAATCTACGTGCGCGAAGTAGTCCGCGCCGGAGCCGCCCTGCGCGACCCCGTCCCCGCCGATCGCGTGGCGCTCTTCATCCACGGCTCTGGCACCCCCGCCGAAGTCTCTTTCGATGTGCCCTACCAGGACTACAGTTGGATGGCGTATCTGGCGCGCGCCGGCTTCGATGTGTTTGCGATGGACACCACCGGCTACGGCCGCTCCACGCGCCCTGCCCCCATGAACGATCCCTGCAACCTCGCGCGCGACCAGCAGTCCGCCTTTGTCCCCAGCCTCATCACGACGCCTTGCTCGCCGTCCTATCCGCACCAGCTCACCACCATCGCGTCCGATTGGAACGACATCGCGGCGGTAGTCGACCACGTCCGCGCCTTGCGCCACGCCGATCGTCTGAACCTGATCGCCTGGTCGCTGGGCGGCCCGCGTGCCGGAGGTTATGCCGCGCAGCATCCGGACAAGGTGCGCGCACTGGTTTTGTTGGCTCCGGCGTACAATCGCGCCGGCCGCGCCGACGCTCCCGAAAAAATCCCAGTAGACGGGCCTTCGTTCAACACCCAGTCCGAGGAAGCCTTCACCGCCAATTGGGACCGCCAGGTCGGCTGTCCCGATCAATATGATCGCGCCGCGCACGACGCCATCTGGCGCGCGATGCTCGCTTCCGACCCGGTCGGCGCAACCTGGGGCCCCGGCGTCCGCCGCGCTCCGCAAACTACCGTGTGGGGCTGGAGCACCGCCGCGGTCGCGAAGATGAAGATGCCCATCCTGATGGTCTCCGGCGCGCACGATAAGCAGGTCCCGCCCGAGCGCGTGCGCGATCTCTACGCCGACCTCGGTTCCTCCGACAAGGTCTTCATCGACCTGGCCTGCTCCTCCCACAACGCTATGTGGGAAAAAAATCACCTGCTCCTGTTCTCCGCCTCCCTCGATTGGCTGACCAAGGGCGCCGTCCTGGGCTCGCACCAGGGAACCTTGAAGCTCGGCTACTGAGCGGTCCACAAAAATCGGCGGGCATTCTCTTAGGCCATTGGATTGCTCCCGCCTACGCGGAGGGATCCATGCCCACCGAAAGCGAGCTGGTTGCCTACGCGCAGGAACGCGATCAGGAAGCACTGCGCCTGCACGCGCTCTATCACGGCAAAGTGCAGATGGCCCCCAAGTGTCCCATCCGCACGCCCGCCGATTTTTCGTACTGGTACACGCCCGGTGTGGCCGCGCCTTGCCGCGAGATCCAGGCCGATCCCTCGGCCGTCTACCAGCTCACCAATAAATCCAACCTGATCGCGGTCGTTTCCGACGGATCTCGCGTGCTCGGGCTCGGCAACATCGGCCCCCTCGCCGGACTCCCGGTCATGGAGGGCAAGGCCCTATTATTCAAGTATTTGGGAGGCGTCGATGCGGTTGCCATCTGTCTGGCCACCCAGGATCCCCGGGAACTGGTGCGCACGGTTCAACTGCTGGAGCCTTCTTTCGGAGCCATCAACCTGGAGGACATCGCTCAACCCCGATGCTTCCGTGTGCTGGACGAGTTGCGCAAGACCTTGAGCATTCCCGTCTGGCACGATGATCAGCAGGGTTCGGCCACCACGCTTCTGGCTGGGTTACTTGGCGCACTCATAGTGGTGGGCAAAAAGATCACCTCCATCAAAATCGGGATGATCGGTATGGGAGCCGCCAACTATTCCGTGTACCGGCTGCTCAGGGCGTACGGCGTCAATCCGGCGCAGATCATCGCCTGCGACAGCACCGGAACGCTCCACCGGAACAGGACCGATTTGGCGAAACTTCAGGCCGAGTTCCCCGAAAAATGGGCGGTCTGCCAGGAGAGCAACCCGGAGGCAGTGGCCGGCGGGATCGAGCAGGCGCTCCGCGGTGCGGATGTCTGCATCGCTTTCTCGCGTTCGGACCCTGAGCTGATCAAGCCGGACTGGATCCGCTCCATGGCCGCCGATGCGATCGTGTTCGCTTGCGCCAACCCGGTTCCGGAAATCTTTCCCTGGATCGCCAGGGAAGCTGGAGCGCGCATTGCCGCCACCGGCAGCGGTGAGTGGCCCAACCAGGTGAACAACTCGCTGGCTTTCCCTGGAATCTTCCGAGGAGTCTTAGATGCGCAAGCCGTGGCCATAACCGATGAGATGGCTCTGGCCGCCGCCTTCGAGTTAGCTTCCATCGCCCAAGAGCAGGGCCTGAACGAGGAGGCCATCATTCCCAAAATGGCGGAGGTGGATGTGGCTGCTCGAGTCGCCGCCGCCACCGCACTCAAGGCGCAGGAATTGGGTTTGGCTCGCGTGAGCCTGACGCGAGACGAATATGTCAAGGCCGCCAGCCGCCGGATTCTGGACTCGCGGAAAATGATGCGCGCTTTGATGGCCGAGCACGTCATCGCCCCGCTGCCCGGCGGTTAGTTGAATACGTGGCTCTGCCGCGGTGCCTATCCCCGCGGATCTAAAGCTTTTTGTCGAATCCGCCGATCTAGCCTCCGTGGGCAGCCTGTATCTGCAAACCCGTCTGGAGTTTCTGCGCAGCACCCAGAACCCCGACGGCGGCTGGGGATATTTTCCCGCCAAGCAATCCTGGCTGGAGCCCACCGCCTACGCCATGCTGGCTCTGCAAGGCACGTCCGGCTCGAATCCCGCGGTTGAACGCGCCTTCGCATTGGTTCGCTCCTGGCAACTTCCCGACGGCAGCGTCCGGCCCAGCGGAAACATACAGGAAGGCACTTGGGTCACGTCGCTGGCGGCCACGCTGGCCTCCACTCGAGGCGTCTACGATGGCAACGTGAAAAGCTCGGTCGATTGGCTGCTGCGCGTGGTGGGCGCCGAACACAACCCCGTCATGCGCACAGCCTCCTTTTTCAATCTGCTTAAGACCAAGCTGGATGTCTCGCATGAAGGCTGGCCCTGGCGCAGCGGGAACGCTGCCTGGGTCGAGCCGACCGCGCACGCTCTCGTCGCATTGAAGAAGGTCTCGAAGAACTACCCTAGCGCCGAGCTCGCCTACCGCGTCCGTGAGGGCGAAGCCCTGCTCCTCAGCCGCCGCTGCAGCGACGGCGGATGGAACTGCGGCAATCCCAACGTCCTGAATTTCGATCTGCCATCTTATCCCGAGAGCACCGCCCTGGCTCTCCTGGGCCTGCAGGGCCGCAGCTCGCAGGAACTCGCCGGTCCTTTGTCGGTGGCGCGCCGTTCTCGCCTGGAAACAAAATCGTCGCTGGCCAAGGCCTGGCTGGCTATCGCGCTGCGCTGCCACGGAGAAAATCCCGAGCCGCCTGCCGAGCCAGCCACCGCGACCGGTTCACCCGATATCATGCTGGCCGCGCTCGAAGCCCTCGCGCATCCGGACGGCAACCACCACCTGCTGGCCACTGGAGGCCGCGCATGAATCGCAGAAAATTTGTCATCCTCTCCGGCGCGGCTGTTGTTGGCACCTACGCCGGCATCAAGCTGCAGAAGCCGCACTTGCCTCCGCTTCCCGACGGCCCGCCCGGCAACTCCGCCGTTGCGATTCTGCGCGCCCGCTCCTATTCCGACGATCTGGTCGGCCGCATGCTCGAAGGCGCCCGCCAATGCGGTCTGGATGCGCGCGGCAAACGCGTCCTGCTAAAACCCAATCTGGTCGAGTTCGACTCCGCCACCGTCATCAACACCGACGCCTCGGTCATCGCCGCCGCCGTCGAAGTGTTCCACCGGCTGGGAGCGGCGGAGGTGAGGATCGGCGAGGGGCCCGGACACCGCCGCGACACGCTCGACCTCGCCAGCGACGCGCGCTACTTCGCTGCCATCCCGAAGTTCGAGAACCTCTTCACCGATCTGAATCGCGACAATGTCTCGCCGGTCCACAATTTCGCCGGCGAATCGCACTTCTATTTTCCCAACACGGTGCTTGCGGCCGACCTCATCGTCTCGCTCGCCAAAATGAAGACGCACCACTGGGCCGGCGCGACGCTCTCCATGAAGAACTTCTTTGGCCTGGTGCCCGGCTCGCTCTACGGCTGGCCCAAGAACAAGCTGCACTACCTCGGGATTCCAGAATCGGTGGTGGCGCTCAATCGCCGCTTCCGCAACACCTTCGCCATCGTCGACGGCATCGTCGGCATGGAAGGCAACGGCCCCATCCAGGGCACGCCCAAACCTGCCGGCGTGCTGGTGATGGGTCGGGACCTGGTGGCGGTCGACGCCACCTGCTGCCGCATCATGGGAATCGATCCGGAAAAGATCGACTATCTGCGAATGGCCGCTGACCTGGGCCATGTGCACGCGTCACGAATCGAGCAGCGCGGCGAATCCGTGGCCTCGGTCCAAACCAACTTCGCCCTGATCCCCGAATATCAGGCGCTCCGCCTGGCGTGATGGCGTGGCACACGCACTCCTGCGTGCCGCGTTCACACTCGCGTGAACGCCTGGTCGCGGCGCTAGCCCATCGAAAGTCACTAGTGATCTTGATGGTGGCCCTGCTCTCCCTCGCCGCCCGCGCCGCGCTGCTCCCCATCCTCCCCATCCCCAAGCCCGCCATTCAAGACGAATTCAGCTATCTGCTCGCCGCCGACACATTCGCCTCCGGCCGCCTGACCAACCCCACGCCCGCCTTCTCCGAGCACTTCGAGACCTTGCAAATCATCATGCATCCCACCTACGCATCCAAGTACCCGCCCTTGTCCGGCCTCATGATGGCGCTCGGCCAGAAGCTGACCGGCCAACCCTGGATCGGCGTGTGGCTCAGCACCGGCTTGCTGTGCGCTGCCATCTGCTGGGCCCTCCAAGGCTGGCTGCCTGCGCCGTGGGCCTTGGCCGCAAGCCTGATCGCGCTGGTGCGCATCGGCATCGTCAGTTATTGGACCGAAAGCTACTGGGGAGGCAACTGCGCCGCGCTCGGTGGCGCGCTTGTGATAGGCGCCATCCCTCGTCTGATCCGACGCCCCAATCCTTCGCCCGCGCTGGCGTTCGCCGCCGGGCTTGCGATTCTCGCCAATTCGCGGCCCTATGAAGGACTGGTTCTCGCGCTGGCCTGCTCCGGCTGGCTGGTCTACTCTTTCATCCGCCACCCCATCGGACTCCGCCGCCTGACAATGCGCGTGCTCTTGCCCGCCGCTCTGCTGCTCGCGCCCGCGCTGGCCTGGATGGCCTACTACAACTACCGGGTCACCGGAAATCCATTCGAGATGCCCTACGTCGAGCACGAGCGGCAGTACGCCATCTGGTCTCCGCTGCTGTGGAACACTCATCCGGGCCCCGCGCCAAAGTACAGTAATTCCTTTCTTGCGGACTTCTGGACCAACGGCGACGCCCACGACAAATTGGATGCCCGCCAGCATCTTATCAAGACCCACGTTTCCGACCTGGTCCACCTCGGCCAGTTCTTCCTCGGCGCGCCCCTGGCCTTGTGCATGCTGATCTGCTCCCGCCCCTTGTGGCAGAACTCAGCCGCGAGAAGCGCGCTCGCGTTGCTAGCGTGCTTCTACATAGGAGCTGCACTCGACGCCCGCCTTTTCCCGCACTATGCCGCTCCCGCCGCCGCGCTGTTTTACGTGCTCGCCGGATTCACCTTGCGCGCCGCGAGGAATTCCTGGCCAGGCACTCTCACCGAGCGCCTCTATTTGCCCTGGGCTCTCTTGACCGTCTTTGTCCTGGTGTCGCTGCTGGGATTGCTCACGCCCCAGAACCGCAATTTGTTCGGCCCCATCGACTACCACGTGCGCGCCAAACACGCCAACATCGCCGAGCGATTGGAGCATGAACCTGGCGACCACCTGGTACTGGTCCGCTACGGAACCCAGCACGAAATCTACGAGGAAATGGTCTACAACCGCGCCGACCTCGACCACGCCCGCATCATTTGGGCCCGCTCCCTATCCCCGGATAAGGATCAGGCCCTGATTGAGCACTACGCCGGCCGGCAGGTTTGGTTGCTAGAAGATGGCCGGGACCTAAGGCTTAGTCGCTATACGCCCAATCAGGAAAAACGTACTATGATAGCCCATCTTCCGCTCCTGGTAACTGGGCATTTTTAGTGTCGGTCTAGGTGCTTGCTCTGATTTATCCATACCGCCTTGGGATGATAATTTACCACTAGCGATGGAAAAACCATCGCCAGGGAGAGGAGAAACAAATGACACGGTTCACCAATCTGGTACTCAAACTGAAGGTTTGGAAAGACACGCGCGGCCAGGACCTCATCGAATATGCGTTGATGGCTGGCTTCGTGGCGGTCGCCGCTGGCGCTTTCATGCCCAACGTGGCTGGCAGCATCAGCACCATCTTCAGCAAGATCTCCAGCGTGTTGGCAGTTGCCGCATCGCAGAGCTAATTCCTCTTGGGTGGATAGGCGGGTGGATCACCTCTTCCTCGCCTATCCTCCTCCGGAGGTCTCTAGCCACGGCCACTGCTCTTACTAACTCACCATCGCCCCCAGACGTTCCTCCAGCGGACTTAGATTTCCTGCCTCATCAAACCGGAATTCCTCCGCGCGCCCCGCGATTTCAAGCGCTGGATTGTTTTTGATCTCGCCGAGTAAGTTCTCACTTAGTCTCAAGAAACCCAGCTCCAGCGAATTCTTGATCCAGCCATAAGTCACCTCGGACAACTCGATCCGGCCCACCGTGGTCGCGATCCGCTCCAGGCACTCCCGGTCGCTCGAAAAATGAATCGGCGTCCGGATGGCCGTCGGTGTGGACGCCGTCAGCGAATTGATGCGCGTTGCGTTCCAATCGATCTTCTCCAGCAGCCGGTCGTGGACCACATCCGCCATGCCCAGGCCCACTCCGTTGCCGTAAGTGTGGCTGCTCAAATCCCGAATGAAAATGCGCTCGATGCGCGCGAGTTCCCGCCAGGGATTCGATTCGCCGTACACGCTGCGATTCACCACCTTGGTGTCCATGCCGGCGCCGCTGATGTTCTTGCCGATCTCGTCCAGGATCAAAATGTCGAGCGGCAGCGGGATGCGCCCCATCCAGGTCTTGACCAGCGCCAGCAGCTCTTCTTCCTTGCGCTCCATGTCTTCCGCCGGCACCGCCGTCACCTGCGCGGTGTTGTGATTGGCGTCTTCCAAAATCGCCAGGCCGCCCAGGATTTTGCCAGAGGTGAGCGCCTGCCGCGCCACCCTGCGAATCACCTGCTCCAGCCCCAGCTTGTAAGCGTAAGTGTGATAGCGCTGCGCGCCCGCGAACTTGCCGGTTCCGATGGCCAGCATCTTGAGCAGTCCGCTCTCGATCGCACCCGAAAAGTCGGTATGCCATTTCATCCGCCCGATCAGCATCACGCCGCTGCTCTCAAATGCGTTGCGGTCCATGAAGGCCTCAATGCCCTCGCTGGTCTTGCCGAGTGAAACCACATCCAGCGCGCTCACCACCGCACAGCCCATGCCGGCCTCGTGAATTCCGAAGTGCGCCAGCACGTCGGCTTGCCCTTCCGCAGTGGCCGCGCCGTGGCTGCCCATGGCCGGGAAAATGAACGGGACGTAGCTTTGCGATTTCCAGTAGTCCACCGCCGCGCGCACAATGGTCGCGAGGTTGGCGATTCCCCGGCTGCCGACTCCCAGCGCGACGCGCGCACCCGGACGCAAACGCCCGCCGAATCCGGAACCAGCCAGCTCCCGCCGCACCGCGCCGGCCACGTCCCGCATGGAATGATCCGGAAAGTGCTGCCGCACCGGAAGCAATCGCGGAAATTTCATGTCAAGCCCCCATCTCATCCATCATAATGGGAACTTGATGTCTGCGAATCCCGCCTAGGGCCGGCATGCTCGAGTTCGTACTCTTCCTCATTCTCGGCGCAGCCTCCGGCTTCTACTTCGATCTCAATCCTCTCGAAACGGCGTTAGCCGCGCTGCTCATTCTGTTCGTGTCGCGCGGATGGCTTCCGGCATTTTCGGTGCAGCGCGCCTGGCGGCGGTGCGTGCGCCTGGCGCAACACCCCCAAGCAGCGGTTGCCACCGTGTTCCTGATCGCGCTGGTGACCCGCGCCGTCTTCCTCCCTGTGCTGCCCCTTCCCCAGCCCGTCATTACCGATGAGTTCAGCCACCTCCTGCTAGCCGACACGCTGGTTCATGGGCGGCTCACCAATCCCACGCATCCGCAGTGGGTGCACTTCGAAAGCATCCACATCATCCAGCAGCCGACCTACAATTCCGACTATTTCCCGGGCCAAGGCGCTGTGCTCGCTTTAGGAAAACTGCTTGGACATCCCTGGATCGCGGTGTGGCTGCTGAGCGCCGCTATGTGCGCCGCGTTGTGCTGGATGCTCCAAGCCTGGCTTCCTCCTGCCTGGGCGTTGGCGGGCGGCTTGCTGGCGGTGCTTCGCTTCGGAATCGCGAGCTACTGGATCAATGGCTACTACGGCGGGTGTCTCGCGGCCCTCGGCGGAGCGCTCGCGCTCGGCGCGGTTCCGCGGTTGCTGCGCAGACCAGCGGCTCTTACTTCGTTCCTGTTCGGCCTGGGGATGGTGATCATCGGCTACGCCCGTCCCTTTGAGGGATTGGCGGTCGCAATTTCGGCTGCCGCGGTCCTCGGCCTCGCGGTTTTCAGAAAACGCGTGCCTCTTACCACTTGCATTCCGGCGCTGCTCGTGGTGGCGGCGGGAATCGCCGGACTGCTGGTGTACAACCGCGCTGTCACGGGCGACCCTCTGCGCCCGCCCTACGCCGTAAACCAAGCCACCTACGGATGGCCGATGACGCTGCCCTGGTTCCATCCTCCCGAGCCCCAATTCCGCCACATCGAGCTGCGCCGCTACTACGATTACGAACGTGATGTCCACGATCGGAACCGAACGCCGCTGGACCTGGTGAAGAACAGCACCGTGAAGGCGCAGGCCATCTGGCGCTTTTATTTTGGACCGGCTCTGTCCATCCCGTTGATCATGCTTCCGCAAGTGTGGAGGAGCCGGCTTCGTTTGCCGCTCGTGGCCGCTGCGCTCACCTTGCTTGCCACGCTCATCGAGACCGGGTCGGCGCCGCACTATGCCGCCGCGGGAACCGCTGGATTCCTTGCCGTCCTGATGGCCTGCTTGCGCCGCCTCACCGCGCGCCGCCGCGGCGTGCAACTCGCCATCGCGCTTCCAATCCTCCTGCTGGTGATTCTCGCCGTACGCATCAGCCTCGAAAAACTCCACTTGCCTTTCACGCAAGATGTGAACTACCAATCCTGGTGCTGCGTGAAACCCGGCAATCCCAACAAGGCCCGCATTCTCGCTCTGCTCGAACAAACCGGCGGCCGCCACCTGGTGCTGGTGAAACCGAAGACCGATCCGGGCAACCTGTTCCAGTGGATCTACAATGACGCCGACATCGACGCCTCGCGTGTGGTCTGGGCGCGCGACATGGGCCCGCAGGCGAATCAGGCGCTGCTCGATTATTTCCACGGACGCACCACCTGGCTTCTCGATCCCAACGTGGAGCCCGCCGCAATCGTGCCATACGCGCCACGCTGACCGGCAATTCCCGCGACCCGCACGCTATCCTGGTTCAAGCGCACAACACCACCCCAGCGCGGGTGATCCCTCCATGTCCATACGAGAAAGCGTTGAGAAACTCATCCAGTTGGTAGAACGCGGCCAATTTCTCGAGGCCATCCAGAACTTCTACGCGCCGGACGCCTCCATGCAGGAAAACAGCCAGCCGCCGCGCGCCGGCCTCCCGGCTCTGCTGGAGAACGAGCGGAAAGCGCTAGCTCGCTTCAAGATCCTTCATCAGCACCGCGCCGCGTCCTACGTCGTCGAGGGAAACCGGGCCGCCATTAACTGGGTCTTCGAAATCACGGAGCAGAGCGGCAAGCGCTACATCCTGGATGAGATCGCCTACCAGGAATGGCAGGACGGCAAAATCGTGAAGGAGCGCTTCTACTACGATCCCGGGCAGCGGCAAGCGGGATGAAGCTGGCCGCCTGGCGCGCGTCTGCTTTGCCGGCCGGGACCGCAACCGTGAGGAGCGGGCTGGTGCGATTCAAATGAAAGTCGTAGGCGCTGATCTCATACGTGTAGACCGCGCCAGGCGTGACCTTTTTGTCGGTCAACGCCGCCCTGCCATACAAGAGTAGGCTCCCGTACCTGCGTTCTTGGCCGTTGAACGCCGCAGCGCCACCAATTCGGGCCGCCGAGCTACAACGCGCCCGGGGTATACTGTTTCCAAATCGGGTAAGTGTAAATAACAATGGCTGATCTTCAACGAATGGACCGTACCTGGCTCTGCAGCGTGCTTTTCATGGATATCGCCCAGTACTCCTCGCAGTCCGTGGAACTGCAGATGAAGTGGAAAACGCGCTTCAATACCTATCTTTCCGAAGCGATTCAGGATGTGCCCAAAGATGAGCGTGTCATCCTCGATACCGGCGACGGCGCCGCGGTCTGCTTCCTCGGCTCTCCGGAAGCCGCCATGTTCGCCGCCCTCCACTTGTGGCAGTGCTTCGTTCGCGACGAGCGCGAGCAGCCACCTGGACTGCGCGTCCGCATCGGCGTCAACCTCGGCCCGGTCAAATTGGTCAAGGACCTCAACGGCAGCCTCAACGCCATCGGCGACGGCATCAACGCCGGCCAGCGCATCATGAGTTTTGCCCCGGAAAACCAGATCCTGGTCTCGCAGTCTTTCTATGAGGTGGTCAGCCGCCTTTCCGATGACTACAAAGCGCTCTTCAAACTGAAAGGAGTGGAGCGGGACAAGCACGTGCGCGAGCACACCGTCTACAGTCTCGTGCCGCCCGGATCGGAAGAGTGGCACGCGGCCGCCGCAGCCAAGAGCCAGTCCACGCCATCTCAGCCGGCAGAGCAGGGCCAGACTCCAACCGCGCCACAAACTCCCGCACCAGCCATTCCACCGGCCCTGCCTCCAAAGCGCAGCCCGGTCCCACTCGTGATCGGCGGCGCGCTTGTGATCCTGGTGGCGGCCGCGGGCGCCTGGTATTTCGCCGCAGCGAATAAGACGCCGGGCCCAGCCGTCCAACCGGTCGCGAGCGCGCCGCCCGCTTCACAGAACGCCGCACCGCCCTCCCAAGGCAACGCCAAACCTTCGGCCGAACCCGCGTCTCAGCGCGCCCCCACGCCGGCCATTCCTGCCGTGAAACTGCCGGACACCCCGCCATCCACTGCTCCGAAGAATGAAATTGCGCCGGCCGCCCAGACCGCCGAGCTCAAAGTTGCCACCGAAGCCAAAACCGCATCCGCCGCCCCCGCCGAGCCCAAGGTCAGCGCCCAGGCCGAGGCCGCCTACAACCAAGGCATGCAGCTCCTCGACCAAGACAAACCCTCCGAAGCCGTGCCGCATTTCGACGACGCCATTCGCGCCAATCCGGATTACGCACTCGCTTACCTCGGCCGCGCCGAAGCCCGCCGAAAGCAAGGCCAATACGAGAGCAGCATCGAGGATTGTAATCACGCCATGCGTATCGGGACCGTCGCCCCCCGGGCGTACTTCTGCCGCGGCCTCAGCGAGGGACTTCTCGAGCAGTACGACCTCGCCGCGCGCGACCACGGCGAAGCCATTCGCCTCAATCCGAAGTTCGGCGTCGCCTACGATAACCGCGCCAACGCCCGCATCAACCTTCGCCAGTATGACCTCGCGCTCGAAGACCTCAACCAGGCCATCCGCATCCGGCCCAACAACGTGCAGTCCTATCTAAGACGAGCCGGCGTCTATGAGAACCTCAAGCAGTACGACAAAGCCATTCAGGACTACGACCAGGTGATTCGCCTCCAGCCCAACAACGCTCGGGCGTACAACGGCCGCGCCAACGCCAAGAATCTTTCAGGCGACGGCCGCGGCGCCGCAGCCGACCGCCGCTACGCTCGCCAACTGAAGAACCAGTAGCCTTTGGTTCAACTGGCCCGCCGCCGGAGCGGGACCGCCCAGCAACAAGCCGTGGAAAAAGAAGCCGCTATCCAAGCCGGGCCAGCCCGCTGGCCAGCTCGCGCCACCAGGATTCCCGCTGCCGGCGACCATCACGGCGCGCATGGACTGCAACGCTAATCACGTACGCTCCCGCGCGAAAATCGCTACGCCAGACGACCGAGCCGCTCTCCGCAGTCTCTCATCTAATGTCGCCAGCGGTGCCCGCCGCCGGACGGATAACTCGAGATAAGCCGCGTCATGGGCCGAAAGACCGTACTTCTGAGCGAGCGGCAGAACTCGGAGCACGTGTTCACCGGCGGTACGGACGTCCTGAACCAGCGAGAGATTCTCCAACAGCGTGGCAAAACGCACAATCTCTTGCGGCCCCAAACGCTTGCGCCGCTCGCCTACCAGGATTCCATTGGCAACCTCCAGCACCCACACCGCCGGAACCCAAATCGAATGCTGAGCGAGGGCCACGAGGACTTCATCCGCATACCCGCTCCCCTCATCGGGAAAGCACCAGGCGAGAGCCACAGAAGCGTCAACTACTACGGCGTTCAAAAGCGCCGTCCGGCACGGATCATTTGGCGCACACTCAGCTTGTCCCGTTTGACCTCGCGGCGCAATTCGCGCATGGCTTCCACAATCTCGGGGTGGGTTAGTTTCTCCGAATTCTCGCCGGCAGGCACTAACAGGGCAACGGGTACGCCATGCCTTGTGATCTTGATTCGTTCGCCTTTGGCCACGCGATCTAACAGGGAAGCGAGTTTAGTTTTTGCTTCGAAGGAACCGACTATCTTCATATCAACTAGTTCACAACTAGTTAGAAGATTTCTTCGATGAGCTGCGCCGCGGGTCTGTGGCGCACGCACTCGTGCGTGCCGCGTTCACACTCGTGTGAACGCTCGTCGGCGTCATGCGTCGCTGATGAGTCCACACCGCCACCTTCCGGGCCCCCGTTTCGCGCGACTTGAGGCGGCCTTTGCGCTAAGATCGTTTCAATCATGACCCTCGCAGCCGGCGCGAATCTCGGTCCATATGAGATCGTTGCACTGATCGGCAAGGGCGGCATGGGCGAGGTCTACCGCGCGCGCGACACCAAGCTCAAGCGCGAGGTGGCGTTGAAGGTGCTGCCGGAAGCGCTGGCCTCCGATCCGGAGCGCATGGCCCGCTTCGAGCGCGAGGCGCAGGTGCTGGCGTCGCTCAACCATCCCAACATTGCCGTCATCTACGGCATCGAAGGCGCGGCCATCGTGATGGAGCTGGTGGAGGGCGCCGAGCCCAAGGGCCCCATGCCAGTCGACGACGCCTGGAAGATCGCTTCGCAAATCGCGGCCGCGCTCGACTACGCGCACGATCGCGGCGTGGTGCACCGCGACCTGAAGCCGGCCAACGTCAAGGTCACGGCGGATGGCGTCGTGAAGCTGCTCGATTTCGGCTTGGCCAAGGCGTTCACTGGACCGGCGGCTGCTTCGAGCGGCGTAGAGAATTCTCCGACGCTCACGCTGGGTGCGACGCAGATGGGCATGATTCTGGGCACCGCGGCGTACATGGCGCCGGAGCAGGCCAAGGGGAGGGCCATCGATAAGCGAGCCGACATCTGGGCGTTTGCGGTGGTGCTGTACGAATTGCTTAGCGGGGAGCGCCTGTTCTCGGGCGATGACGTTGCGGAAGTTCTGGCGGCGGTGATCAAGGAAGAGCCGCCGCTGGACAAAGTGCCGTTGAAGGTCCGGGGGCTGCTCAGGAGCTGTCTCGAAAAGGATCCGAAGCAGCGGCTGCGCGACATCGGTGATGCATGGAGGCAGTTGGAAGAAGCGCCGAAGGCGGCGGCCGAAGTTGTGCTTCCGGTCAGACAGAAGGGCCTCTGGATGTGGCGCGCGGCGACTGCTGTGTTCGCAGTGGCGGCCACAGTCGCACTTGGCTTTATGTTCTTCCGGAAGCCAGAGCGTGCGCCGGAGATCATTCGTTTTCAGATCCCGCCGGCGGAGAAGAGCAGAATCAACGGCAGCCCGCGCGTATCGCCGGACGGCCTGCGCATTGCCTACGCGGGTCCCAGGCCTGGCGGGAGCGTCAACGTCGTGTGGGTTCGAACGCTGGATTCGTTGGATGCTCGACCTTTGTCCGGCACTGAGGACGCGTTCAACGGAAATCTAATCTGGTCACCGGATAGCCGGTTCATCGTATTCGCCGCTGGAAACAAGTTGAAGAAGGTGGAGGCGTCCGGCGGTCCTCCCCAGACCCTTTGTGAATTCGCGGGAAGTTATCGTGGCGGCGCGTGGAATCGGGACGGCGTCATCATCTTCGGAACCACCGCACCGGCCGGTCTATGGCGGGTGCCAGCGGCAGGCGGCACGGCGAGTGCGCTCACCAAGGCGGGGCGAAACACTTCCATGTCCGGAGCGGTTTTCCTGCCCGATCAGCGTCATTTCTTGTACTACCGCGGAACCACGAGCCAGGAGAGCACGGGGATTTATGTCGGATCGCTGGATCAATCGAGCGATTCGCAAGCGACCAAACCCTTGATCGTGACCGGGTCCAATCCGGTTTACGCACCCTCCGCGGATCCTCTTACGGGCTACGTGCTGTTCCTACGCGAGGGCACGCTCATGGCGCAGCAGTTGGATAACAGAAAGCTGGCGCTGATCGGGGATGCAGTTCCGATCGCCGAGGGTGTCGGCAGCATTGGCAATCAGGGCTTTTTTTCGGCCTCGACCACCGGGGTTCTGGCGTTTCTTAGCGGGGGGCTGGCTGGAGACCGCCAGTATACCTGGTATGACCGTGAGGGGAAGAATTTCGAAGTCGCGTTGGAGCCGGGGCTCCACGCGGAATTGTCGCTTTCGCCCGACGGTGCTCGCGTCGCGGGAGCGCGATTGTCCAATCAATACGACATCTGGTTGTTGGATCTGGCCCGGAAGATCAGCACGCGATTTACTTTCGATCCGGCCAACGACCGTTACCCGGTCTGGTCGCCAGACGCCAACCGCATCGCCTTCAGTTCCGATCGTGAGGGCGTTATGAACATCTATCAGAAGCCTGCCAACGGCGCGGGCAGCGAGGAATTGTTGTATAAATCCGGCGAAGAAAAAGATGTTCAGGACTGGTCACGCGACGGCAAGTTTCTGCTCTATACGAGTTTGGATCCCAAGACCGGCGCGGATTTGATGGCGCTGCCCATGGATGACGGAGCGGCGGCCTCCAGGCCGGCCTCACATCAACCGATCCCGGTCGTCCGGACGGAATTTAATGAGGCCGAGGGACGGTTCTCACCAGATTCGCGATGGATTGCGTACCGTTCCAATGAGTCCGGCCGGAATGAAGTCTACGTCCAGCCCTTTCCTCCGGCGGCGGGCGGGGGCAAATGGATGGTATCCAAGAACGGCGGTGTGCAGCCGCGCTGGCGGCGTGACGGCAAGGAGTTGTTTTACGTCGCGCCGGATGGAAAACTCATGGCGGTGGACGTGAGTACGCAGCCGGTTTTCAAGTCGGGCGTTCCACAGGCGCTGTTCGACACCAGGATCTATGGCGGGGGCGTGGTCAACGCCGGTGCGGCCCGGTGGGATGTTTCGCCGGATGGAAAACGCTTCCTGGTGTTATCGCTGGTGGGAAGCGAGGGTTCCGAGGCGATGACGGTGGTGCTGAACTGGACGGCCATGGTGGCGTCCGGCGAGAACCGGCGCTAAGCCCGCCTGCCGGTGACACATCTTGCCGCGCCTAGAACTCCCGCGTGTCCAATCACTTCCACCCACTCAGTCGTCTCACTCGCCCGCGCCAAACGTAGACTTGAAATCGCAGAGCGCGTCACGCACTCCAGCCCTGCCTCCGCCCATTCCCAAATCAAAAGGCGAAAAGATTAAAAAAATGGAACGCCTTCGCACAAAACACCCCCTCTTGCATCACCTGTCGCCACGAATGGGTTCGATTTTGCAAAACAAAAGAGACCACCTCGCACGCGCAACGCCCTCACCGCTCCAACGCGGCACCCCTCGAGGCCGCCCCGCGCCCGCACCCCGCCAGCATGCTCACCGCACACGGCGCCCCGCACTGGCCCCGGCGCCTCGTGGCGTGGTCAGCATCCCGCGCCCGCACCCGGCGCCCGGCGCCGGAACCCAACACCGGCGACACCCCACGGCTCGCACTCCGCGCCCGCACCCCACCGGCCGTCTCACCCTGCCCGGCGCCCCGCGAACAGCGCCCCGCGCCTCCCGCGAACCTCGCGTCACCTCCACCGCACCTGTCACAATAGAGATACATGACAGGCAACGAAATCCGCCAGAAGTTTCTCGATTACTTCGCGGCGCGCGGCCACAGGATCGTCCGCAGCTCCTCGTTGGTGCCTGCCAACGACCCCACGCTGCTGTTCGCCAACGCGGGCATGAACCAGTTCAAGGACGTGTTCACCGGACTTGAAAAGCGCGACTACTCCCGCGCCGCCTCCTCCCAAAAATGCGTCCGCGCCGGCGGCAAACACAACGACCTCGACAACGTTGGCTACACCCGCCGCCACCACACCTTCTTCGAGATGCTCGGCAATTTCTCCTTCGGCGACTACTTCAAAGAGGATGCCATCGCCTTCGCCTGGGAGCTGCTCACCAAGGATTTCGCGCTCCCCAAGGACCGTCTCTACGTCACCGTTTTTCGCGAGGATGACGACGCCGAGCGCCTCTGGCAGGAAGTCGCCGGTGTCCCGAAAAGCCGCATCTTCCGATGCGACGAGGCAGACAACTTCTGGCAGATGGGCGACACCGGCCCGTGCGGGCCCTGCTCTGAAATCCACTACGATCTCGGACCCGAAGCCGGCCCGGGCGAATTCCCCAGCGAGCCCGGCGAGCGTTTCGTCGAGATCTGGAACCTGGTCTTCATGCAATTCGACCGCGCCGCCGACGGCAAGATGACACCCCTGCCGCGCCCCTCCATCGACACCGGCATGGGTCTCGAGCGCATCGCCTGCGCCATGCAAGGCAAAATTTCGAACTACGACACCGATCTGCTGCGCCCCATCATCGATCGCGCCGCCGAGCTGATCGGCGTCGCTTACGGCGAGAACGAGCGTACCGACGTTGCGCTGCGCATCAACGCCGATCACGCTCGCGCCACCACGTTTCTGATTCACGATGGCGTGCTGCCGTCTAACGAAGGCCGTGGCTACGTGCTGCGCAAAATCATGCGCCGCGCCATCCGCAACGCGCGCATGATCGGCCGCCAGGACCCCTATCTCTACGAACTCACCGGATTCGTCGCCGACGAGATGAAGCCCGGCTACCCCGAGCTGATGGAAAGCATCCAGCGCGTCGCGCGCGTCGTGAAAGACGAAGAGCACCGCTACGCGACCACGTTCCAGGTAGCGGAGAAGGTTTTCCTGGAGGAGGCCAAGTCCGCCGCTGCCGGCGCGATCCCCGGCCCCGTGGCCTTCAAACTCTACGACACCTATGGCCTGGCTCTCGACGAGCAGGACGAAATGGCTCGCGAGCGCGGCCTGATCATCGATCATCCGGGCTTCGAAGCCGAAATGGAAAAGCAGCGCACCCGCGCGCGCGCCAGCTGGAAGGGCGGCGACAAAGCGCAAATCGCACCCGTGTATCGCGATCTCCCAGCCGCCGAATTCATCGGCCGCGAAACGCTGGAAGCCCCGGTGCACGTGGCTCGCGTGATTTCACAAGACGGCAAGACCGAGTTGGTGCTGGACCGCACTCCGTTCTACGCCGAAGCAGGCGGGCAGGTCGGCGACGCCGGCGTGCTGCTCTCGTCCGCCACCGGCGACAAACTCGCCATCGTCCACGACACCTACAAGCCCGCGCCCGGCGCTACCGTGCACAGAATCGAACTGCTCGCGCCCATCCGCGAAGGCGAGGAGCTGATCGCCCGCGTGGACTCCGAACGCCGCCGCGCCACCATGCGCAATCACACCGCGACCCACCTGCTCCACGCCGCCCTCCGCAATGTCCTGGGCACGCACGTCAAGCAGGCCGGCAGCGTGGTCGATCCCAACCGCCTCCGCTTCGACTTCACCCACTACGCCCACACCGATCCCGAAGAGCTGACCGAAATCCAGAAGCTGGTCAACGACGAGATCCTCAATAACATCGAAGTCCACACCGACGTCATGGATCTCGATCAGGCCCTGAACACCGGCGCCATGGCATTGTTCGGCGAAAAATACGGCGACCGCGTGCGCGTCGTCTCCATCCCCGGCTTCAGCAAGGAGCTTTGCGGAGGCACCCACGTCCGGCGCACCGGCGACATCGGCCTGTGCCTCATCACCTACGAAGCCAGCATCTCGGCAGGAGTGCGCCGCATCGAGGCCATCACCGGCGAGGCCGTGCTCCAGAAGCTCGAAGAAACTGCACGCACCGCCCGCGAGGCGCAGGAAAGACTGTCCGAAGAGAAGCGCGCGCTCGAGAAACAAATCGAGCAGATGAAGGAGAAGCTGGCTCGCGCCCAGGTGGCCGGCATCGAAAGCGGCGTCAAGGAAATCAAGGGCGTGAAGGTGCTGGCCGCGCTGGTTCCCGGCATGGATCGGGAACAGTTGCGCATCATGGTCGACTCCTTGCGCGTCAAGTGGAAGAGCACCGTCGTCGTGCTGGCGTCGGCCGAAGATTCCAACGTTTCGATCGTTTCCGGGGTCACCAAAGACCTAACCTCGAAGGTGCACGCCGGCAAACTGGTGGGCGCGGTGGCGCAGGCGGTGGGAGGCAAAGGCGGCGGCCGTCCCGACATGGCCGAAGCCGGCGGCAAGAATCCCGCGGCGCTTCCGGGCGCGCTGGACGCCGTCTACACCACCGTCGAAGGGATGCTCTGACGGTGCAGCAGTACGACGCGATCGTGATCGGCGCCGGCCCCACCGGCCTGGCTTGCGGCATCGAACTCAAGCAGCGCGGCGTCAACACGCTGCTCATCGAAAAAGGCTGCGTGGTCAACTCGCTCTACAACTACCCCACGCACATGGTGTTTTTCACCACGCCCGAATTGCTTGAAATCGGCGGCCTGCCCATGACTTCGCTCAACGAGAAGCCCGGCCGCACCGAAGCGCTGAAGTATTACCGCCGCGTCGCCGAATACTACCAGCTCAACATCAATCAGTACGAGCGCGTGCTCTCGATCCAGGGCGACGACGGCAATTTTCAGGTCGCCACCGGCAAGGCCGAATATCGCGCGCGCAAAATCGTGCTGGCAACAGGCTACTACGATCTGCCGAACAAGCTCAACGTTCCCGGCGAGGAGCTGGACAAGGTCATCCACTATTACAAGGAACCGCACCCTTACTACAATCACGACGTCCTGGTGGTGGGCGCGAAAAACTCCGCCGCCATCGCGGCGCTGGAGCTCTACTGGACCGGCGCGCGCGTCACCCTGATCCATCGCGGCCCGTGGATTTCCGACCGCGTCAAATACTGGATCAAGCCCAACATCGAGAACCGCATCAAGAACGGCGAAATTCAGGCTTACTTCAACTCGCGCGTGCTCGAAATCCAGCCGCAGTGCGTGTTGATCCAAACCCCGGACGAACGCGTGTCGCTGAAAAACGATTTCGTCTTCGCCATGACCGGCTACCGGCCCGATTTAGAATTTCTGGCCTCGCTCGGTATCCGGCTGGAGCCGGAATCGCAGCGCCCGGGCACCAATCCCGATACGCTCGAAAGCGACCGCCCCGGAATTTTTCTGGCCGGCGTAATCGTCGCCGGAATGCACACCAACGAGATTTTTATCGAGAACGGCCGTTTCCACGGCAAGAAAATCGCCGAAGCGATCGCCGAATCGCTCGCACCCCTCCTGTCTCCGGCGCCGTGACCGTGGCGCACGCACCTTGCGTGCCGCGTCCCCACTCGTGAGGACGCCTGGCTGGAGCGCGAAAAAGTGCCGCTTGCCAAAACGGCCGAGCCCCGGAACTGCGCCGCTTTCGAAAACGTCGCACCCTGAAATGCGCCGCACCAACGACGCCGCACACAGAAAAAGCGCCGCGCCCCGGAAGAACACGCTTCCGAACAACGCAACCCGCACCGCCTAATCCACCTGGGGCGAGCGCACGATAGTCTCCTTCAGCTTCTCCAGTTCCCGCCGCGCAATCGCGGTCCACGAGCTGCCCGGGTCCAGCTTCAGATAGATTTTCCAGTGCCGCACCGCCTTGAGCGGCTGGCCGCTGGACTGATAAAGCAACGCGACGTTGTAGTGCGCATCGGCGTAATTGGAGTGAATGTGAATCGCCGCCAGGTAGTGGTGCAGCGCTTGGTCGCGATCGCCACGCTCATCGTAAAGATTTCCCAGGTTGAAATGAGCCAGCGCGTATTCCGGATCCACTTCCAAGGCTTTCCGATAGTTCAGTTCCGCCTGACGCCAGTCGCGCAGATTGAAGTACACTGTGCCCAGGTTCACCAGCGCGCCGGCCGACCCGGGATCGATTTCCGAGGCCTTGCGATAGGCTCCGATCACATCCTCGACGTTGGCCCCCGACTGCTCCAGCTCCAGCCCTTTCTCGAACCAGTGCTCGGCCTCGCGCCGCGACCGGTGCTTCCCCGCGCCGCCTTTTTCGGACGCTTGACCGGGGAACGACAGCAGCTTCTTGATTTCCGCTTGATCGAAATCCAGCAGCAACTGCCCCGAAATCGGTTCCATTTTCTGTCCGGCAAACTGCACCCGAAGCTTGCGGCCCTGCGAGTAGATCTTCAACTCCGTGAGCGGATCGTGAATGTCTTTCAACCGCGTCCGCAGAGCGTGCAGCGCGGCCCGGATTTGCGCTGAGGGAATCTTGTTCTCGCGCAGTCCGATCAGCGTGCGCAGCGCGAGAATGTCCGAGAAGCCGAACGATCCGGTGGAGGAAACCAGATTCTGCCGCTCCCAGCTTTTGAGCTGCCGCGCGGAGACGCCCAGCAGCCGGCAAACCTCTTCGCGCGAAAAGGCCTGCTTGGTTGCCGGTGCGGGCACGGTGAAAGTGTACCAACTTTCTCCACCGACGGGCGGCGCTTCCGAGCCGAGGCAGCAGCCAAGGGGAATGTGTTCGCACTCCGCTTCGAGTTGGTGCGACAACTTCCGGCCTTGTGGGCTACCGGACTTGGTGTATCATTTTCCTATGCGTCTATTGTTATTGCTAGCGGTATCCCTATCTCTGTTTTCTGCTTTGGCACAAGATGCCCCGAAAAAGCAGCCTCCTGCGCCGAAGAACCTCAAGCTGCTGCAGCCGTCCGACATTCGTCCCATGATGGGTGCGTTTCGGGCGGCTCTCGGCGTGCAATGCACTTACTGCCACGTTCAGGGTGATTTTTCGAGCGACCAGAATCCCAAGAAGGAAATCGCCCGTCACATGATCACGATGATGCGGGACATCAATGCGAAGTTCCCGGATGGCAAAGAGCACGTTAGCTGTTACACTTGCCATCGCGGCGCCGAAGAGCCGCTGACAGCGCCTCCGCCTGCGGCGCCTCCGGCGGCGCAGTAGGCTCGACTCCGGGTGGTGCGTCCCTTCAGACGCCGGCAGTGTCGCCGCAATCGCCCCAGGAGCGTTCCAGCATTCTGGAGTACTCGCCGGAGGAGTAAAGCTCGAAAGTAAAATCCATGGGCTGAAGCGAAGCGAACGGACTCTCGCCCTGTTTCACCGTGAAGATCTGGTCCGCGTAGCGGAAGTAGCTGCGGATGAAATCGTTCGAAAGAAGCTCGCGGGGCGGGGCTTCGGCAAACATGTAGTACAAGCCGAGCGCGCGGGAGAAAATGGACTGGTAGTCGCCGACGCCCCATTTGCGGAGTTTGGCTTGGACCGAGGCAGGTGCGTTCTGGGTGAGAAGGTCGGCGAAACTTTGGTAGCAAGTGGCTTTAGGGAGGCGATCCTGATTGCGCTCGGCAAACTCGAGGCACTGCTCGATCCAGCGCGCCAGATCCTTCCCGACGTAATAGAGCATTCTTAGTTCGGAGTACCGGCCGTCGAGTAAAGCCCGGTCCAGGTCCTCGCGCGTCGCCTCTCCAGGCGGGAGAAGTCCTTGGAGTTTCAGGCTGGCGCGCGAGCTTTCGACTAGTTTTCCGGGGCCGCCCGCGTCGGCGAAGGGATAAAGGATCAGCGGGGGCAGTATGACAGCGGCGCCGCTTTCAAAGGCTGGCGCCGCACCGAACGAGAATTTCGAAGCCATATCTGCACCCAGTATGGGCGCTTACTTACGTTCGGTCAGTAGTACCTTGGCTTCAATTGTTTCAGTACCTCGGAGCACCTTGACGAGTACTTCCTGTCCGGGCTTCTTTGCCCGCAGGGCGTAAGTGAAGTCGTACAGGTTTTGGATGGGCTTGCCGTCGAATTCGATCAGGACATCGCCGCCCTTGAGACCCGCTTTGGCGGCCGGCGATCCGGGGCGGATATCGGCGAAGCGGACGCCGTTGGGCAATTCGGTGAAGTCGGGGATGCTGCCGAAATCGGGACCATAGCCAGAGGAGGCAGCGGAACCGGAATGAGAAGCCACTTCGCGCTCCGGCTCGGACTCGGCCACGCGCGCGAATTGCGGCCGGGGCGAACCGTCGGTCAGATGATCGATCACGTCGGCGACCATGTCGAGCAGGCGCACGGCGTCAGGCGCGTCGATCTTGTCCCAGGTGTCACTGGGTTTGTGATAGTCGGCGTGGAGGCCGGAGAAAAAGAACAGGACGGGGATTTGCTTGGTGGTGAAGGAAGTGTGGTCGCTCGATCCGTAGCCGCCGCGCTCGGTGATATCAGCCTGGAAGTCGTGCCGGGCCGCCGCCGCTTTCAGCAGCGGCGCGAAGGTGGAACCGGTTCCAACGCCGCCGACGTAAATCTTGTTCTCCCGGATGCGGCCGATCATGTCCATGTTGATCATGGCGATGGCGTTCGAGTTCGGGAAGTCGGGGTGGTTGACGTAGTAGCTGGAACCGAGCAGCCCCAGTTCTTCGCCGGCGAAGGTCAAAAACAGGATGCCCCGCTTATGTTTTGGCTCGCGCGAGAACCAATGCGCCAATTCCAGGACGCCCGCGGTACCGGAAGCGTTGTCGTCGGCGCCCGGATGGACCGTGCCGGCCAGGGAGGGGGCCAGCGAGAATTGCTCTCCGAGGCCGAGATGATCGTAGTGAGCTCCCACGATCACGTACTCGGAAGTTTCGCCGGGCAGGTAGGCGCCGACGTTGTGCACGGTTTTCACCTCACGGCGAATGTCGACGTTGAGATCCACGTGCAGCGTGGCGGGCAGGGCGAAAGAGCGCGGATGCAGATCCTGATCGATGCCGGCCTCGATGGTTGACAGACTTTTTCCGGCATGCGCCAGCCAGCCGTCAACCACGGCGGTCTTCACTTGCACGAACTCGATGCCGGCGTTGGCGGGTCCGGCGGTGGCGCCGAATTTTTCCAGCTCATCGCCGTCGCCCGGGTGGGCGGCGACATCGTTGATCATCAAGACGGCCTTAGCGCCGTGCAGCTTCGCGTTGGTCGCCTTGCTGAAGATCTGGGCGTGCGCGGTGTAGACCTTGCCGTCGAAGACGCTTTTGTCGTCGAACTCCTGCGGCTCATGCCGCATCACGATGACGATCTTGTCCTTTACGTCGAGCCCGGCGTAATCGTCGTACTTGTACTCGGGCGCGGTAATACCGAAACCCGCGAACACCACGTCACCCTCCACCTTACCGGCGGAAGAAAGGTTCAGCGGCAGGAAATCCTGGTTGTAGCGCAGGGATCTTTTCTCGGGACCGGCGGCGTAGTCGAATTGATTCTGCGAACCGAGGCGGGCGCTGGTGGTGACTTCGAAGTCCTGATAGTAGGAGTCGCCGGAGATGGGCTTGAGGTTCATGGAGCGAAAGCGGTCGCGGATGAAGCCCGCGGCTTTTTCCAGCTCAGGTGAGCCGGTGGCGCGCCCGCGCATATCTTCCGACGCCAGATACTTGATGTAACCGATGTACTCGGTGGGGCTGAGCTCGGCGGCGAACAGGCCACCGGCGAGGGCCAGTAAGAGAGGAATGCGCATTTTATTTGTTCAAGGGCGAGGGAATCTTGATCTCGCAGCATTTCTCGCCGGCGTTTTGGGCGGTCTTTTGATAATTCAGCTCGCCGCTGATGAGCTGCTGGAGATTAGGCCAGGGATACGCTCCGATGAGCCGGCGCCCGTTGAGAAAGGCGGTGGGGGTGGCATCGATGCGCAGGGAACGCCCTTCCGCGATGGAGGCGTTGACCTCGGCTTCGGTGGCATTGGAGTCGAGGCAGCGTCCGAGTTGCATACCGTCCAGCTCGGAAGCAGTTTTCGTGAATTCCAACACCTGCGTTTTGAAATTGTCGGGCGTGATCTCGGCCTGGTGAGCATAGATCCAGTCAAAGTACTTCCAGAACCCGGCCGGGTCCTGACGGAAGACGCAGCGGCCGGCGATGGCGGCGGGCTTGGCCCAAGGATGAATCTGTTCCAGCGGAAAATCCTTGAAATAGACGCGCACCTGGTTGGGGAACGTGGCCAGCAGGTTTCCGCGGAGGCTCTCGGCCTCGACTTTGCATTCGGGGCATTCGAAATCGCCGAACATCACCAGCACGACGGGGGCGCCTGCGGTGCCGAAGCTGGGTGAGAGATCGGTCTTGAGTTTGTCGAGATCATCTTTGAACGGGTTCTGATCGATGTCGTACAGCATGCCGCGCAGGATGGTCTTGCCGTCTTTGGAGATGAAGAACGTTTCGTCCTGGCTGCGAGAGCCGTAGGTGAAGTGGACCTCGACGCGCTGCAGGTTGGCGGGCGCGGGCTTGGGGTCGTCGATCTTGACCTGGACCTCGGGGATGACCGCGAGCAGGTGGCGGACGTAGGCCTCCAAGGCGGTCTTGTCGAGGGCCGACGCGGGCTTGTCCTGGGCGGAGAGCAGGGACAGGCCGAAGAGCAGGCAGAAACACAGAGCGGCGGTGATGGCAACACGCATATTTCGATTGTAGCGTGGCTTGGGCGGCCGGACATCGATGCTGATGCCGGGGAAGCTGAGCGGGAATTGGAGCCTCGGTGCGCGGGGAAACGAGCGGCGAGCGTCGCGCGGAACCTGGGGAGGCGCCGGAAAAATGTCGGACCGCGGGCGAGTGGCGCGAGATGCCGACATCGCAGCCTGGCGGATTCGTAAACGCTGCGGAAGTCTTCTTAGATATAGATCAAATAGATGCACGATCCTGCTAGACTTGTGACGATCTAATGCTTGCGAGGTCTCATAAACGCTGGCTCTTCATCGCTACCTCGGTGGCGCTGCTGGTTTGTTACCGGCAGGTGATTTCCGGCATGATCGACCAGTGGTATACCGACGAGGACATGGGCCATGGTTTCCTGGTTCCTGTTGTGATTGGTTTCATCCTTTGGCGGGAGCGCAGGCGTTGGAGGGAGATACCGCTTCAGCCGTCGGCTTGGGGCTTGGCATTGTTGATGCTGGGCGTCTGCTTGCAGGTGATCAGCGCGCTGGGTGCTGGCCTGTTTGCGGGCGCGCTGGCGCTGGTGTTTTCGATTGGAGGGGCGGTTGTGTGCCTGGGCGGCATTCCGCTGCTGCGCAGTTGGAGTTTTCCTCTGCTCCTAACGCTCTTCATGCTGCCAAAACTGGCGGTTTTGTATAACCAGGTCACGCTCCCGTTGCAGTTGCTGGCCAGCCATATGGCGGCGAACATGCTGACCGTGAGCGGCGTCGCTGTGCTGCGCGCAGGAAACGTTCTGGATGTGAACGGCCACCAGATGGCCGTTGCCGAAGCCTGCAGCGGCATTCGCTATCTGTTGTCGCTGGGGTTTATTGGCGTCGTGTTCGCCTACCTGGTGGATTCAAAACCCTGGATGCGGATTGCGTTACTGGTCTGGACGATTCCCGTGGCTATTGTGGCCAACGCCGCGCGCGTAGCCTTTTCGGCATATTCACCGAGACTGGGCGAAGGAACTCTTCACATGCTGGTCGGCACGTCGATCTTCATCGCATGCCTGGCTACTTTCATCCCGGTACGCAGGCTGTCGAACCGGCTGGCAGGATCGTTGTCGCATGCTTAAATCGCTGTGGCTGGCGGTTCCCGCGATCTTGGCGGCGCAAGCGCTGCTGGTTGGCTACGGCATTACAGCAGAACATCCACCGGCCTTGGCGAACCTGGCAAGTTTCCCCACTCAGGTAGGAATGTGGAGCAAGGTCGCGGAGCAACGCGTGGATCCTGCCGTCGAGGTCCAGCTTGGCGCGGACCGGTTGCTGGAGCGGATCTACCAGAATCCGAAAGCGGCCTCAGGTTTGGACTTCTTCGTCGCCTGGTTCCAATCGCAGCGGGGAGGCAAAACCCAGCCTCACTCACCGCAGGTTTGCCTGCCCGGATCCGGATGGGTCCCCGAGGACAGCAGCGTGATTCAGATCGATACAGCGGCGGGTTCGATTCCCGCCAACCGGAATGTGGTTGCGTCGAATCTGGGCCAGCGCGCCGTGGTCCTGTATTGGTATCAGACGCCGCGCAGGGTTTTGGCAGGTGAGTGGGAGTCGAAGTTTTGGCTGATCCCGGACGCGTTCCGTGACCATCGCACGGATACGGCGCTGGTGCGCATCGTTGTGTGGACCAAGAAAGGAGCGGAAGGGCAAGCCACCGCGAGCGCGGTTGACTTCGCCAGAGGTTCCTATCCGATCTTGCGCGGGCTGTTGCCGAAGTAAGGCGCGCGCGCATCCGCATCGCGGCCAGGGTCTCGCTCCAACGGGCGGCAGACCATACACTCGTAAGACCTGACGAATGGGATCGTCAGGCTGCGCTCGGGTCAGGCTCGAGGGGAACTCTTGAGCGCGCCGATCATTTCTCGTCCGGCGCCAGAAACAACTCGGGACAAATAGAACGGCGAGAGATGGTTATCCGCAACCATTGACACTATCGTTCGCCCTTGCCCGTCAGGGGTGGCTTCCCGGAAATCCGCCGGCCGATTGCCGGCGCAGGATTCCAAACCCTACCAGGCTGAGCAACAGAATACCCGTCAAGGTAAGGACCAGCGTCGGCGGGGCCGGCCCCGAGGGCAGCCCGGCCTGCGCCAGGATGTCGATCGAGGTGGGGCCGGGCACGCTCACGGAAAAAACCGTATGCACGGTGTCGCTCCACTGCGCAACAATGTCCAACTGCACCAAATACGAGTTCAGACTGGCGGGCACGGGGAAGCTCTGCGGGGCAAGACCGAAGGCTCCACCGGAGCCGGTCGGGCAGTTGATCTGCGTCTCCTGTATGCCGTTGATGAAAACGGTGAGCAGACAGGTAGAGACGGACACGTCGGCCGGGACGTTGAGCGTGAAAATCGAAGTGACGGTAGCCGTTGCGCCCGGAAATGCACCGGAGCCGGTCCCTGGCCAGTTCAGAGTGATGCGGCACACGCCGCCATTGAGTCCGAAGCCTTGCATAGACCCGTTTCCGGACAAGGTCACGCCAGCCCCGCCATTGGTCGCAGCGCCGGCCAGGCTGCCGCCGAAAGTACAGTTACCGTCATGGGTGTCGATGCTGGGGGTGGGTGGGTTAAACGTCACTGCTTGGGCCAAGGCTGCGACGGCCAACACCATCAGCGCAATCCGGGCCGGCAGTGAATTGTGATTCAGAAACGATTTCACACCTACGAGATGGTCGATAGCGGGCATCCGGGTGGTTCCCCTTTCGGTCGGCGACAGAGTATCTAGCCGCAATCTTCGTTTCGGCTTTCCGTATCGGATGATTATACACCCAACCTAGTGGACTCCTGCCTGTAACTGTAATCTAGTCCCAGCCGCCAGCAGCCACACCTAAAAGGTGAGCCAATGACTTATCGCAGAGCGTTTATTGACTCGCTTGGCGCCACATGATTTGCACTTACCGACGGATTACGGTCTGCCCCGATCGGACTCATTGGAAATAGGCTCTTGGGGTTCTGCACAGAGGCTCGCCAAGCGAAGTTACTTTTCGCCGATCGCCAGCGACGGATAGCAGAAGGATATGTGCTTTGCAGTGCCATCAACCGCCATTGGAGAAGAGCAAGGGCGACGTAACGATCTTGGACGCCTCGCCGCTCGAATTCACCACCACACCAAAGAAGGGCGACATCATCTCCTCCCATGTCATCTGCCCGTAGTAAACCGTCCGGTTCGGATTGGGGTTGAATTTGTTATTGACGGAGTTGTCGTAATGCGCGTCTACGCGCAACTTAGTCCCTTTCGGAACCTGGATAGCGGTGTTGTAACCGAGCTGCCAGTTGAAATCGTAGCGCGGAATATTCAGGACGACGCGCCTGGTTCCGTCCGGGAACTCCAGCGTCCAGGTGGTGTCCTTTCCACGAAAGTGCATGTGGGCCATCATGAAAACCAGTTCCGCATCCTGGAGGAAGGTAGCCACCGCGGGCGGGCTCTGCCAATTCGGATCGTGGGGCGGAATTGCGAAGCTCTTGCCATCGGTGGGGGCGGACATGACGAAAGAGATGTAGCGGCGTTGAGGCGGCGCCTTCGCGGTGGTGAATGCAATTTTGACGTGATCGGTGACGGCAGTCCCGTTGGGGGTGTAATGAAGGCTGAAGACGACATCGTAGCCGGCCGGGATCAGCTTGGCGGCGTTGATGGTTCTGTAGTCCGCGGCGGGATTCCCGGGCAGATAGCAGTCCTCCACGCCTCCAGCTTGCAGAATTGTACCTGCTTCCGCGGGGGGCAAGCCTTGCGGACTACCGCCCAAGAAAGGATCCCCCTTCTCCGGCAGCGCGGCTCCCTCCTGGTCTCGTTCCTTGTCCTGCCAGACCGGGACCCCGTACTTCACGGCGGGGTTGTGAGGAACATAGCCCGCGCAGATGTGATGCGTGACGGCAGGATATTCCGACTTGATCTGGACCGAGGTCACCCAGGTATCCCGGGTGAAACCGGATGGCACAACTACGCTGCGCCACTCGATCACATTGTTCCTGGGCTGAGCGGGAACATCGGTGACAGGTCCGTCGACGACGATGTCCGGTTGGATTACCCAGCTTTCCGTCCATTGAACGGGAGGCGGGGCATCCTTGGCGTTGCCTTCCGGTGCACCGCTGTCGGCCCATTTGGCGATGGTGGCGATGTCGGTTTGTTTCAGGGAGTGATCGTTCAAGTAGGGACCATAGTGCGGGTCCGCGGACCAGGGCGGCATTTTGCGGGTGGCGACGGCGGTCTTCATCGCCTTGGCCCAGGGCCGGGTGCTCTGATAGCTGAGGAAAGACATGGGCGCCATCTGGCCCGGCCGGTGACAGGTCTGGCAATTCTTCTGCAGAATCGGCAGGACATCCTTGTTGAAAGTGACCGGGGAAGCGGAAGTGGCGTCGGCGCCGGACAGCGCGACGGCCCCGAGTCCCAGAAAAGCGAGTAACAGGCGCATCTTGGCTCTCCTTCAGCGGTGGCCGCTGAGCACACGGCCAGTCTCACCAGCGATGATACGCTCGGCGCATTCGTCGGTCAAGCCAAGAGGGCTAGTAGAGCCGAACGGGCAATAACTAGGTTATTGGTGAGTACAACCGCATGACCGAAGTTGCACTTGGCATCGTTGAGTCTTGACCACTCAGCGGGAGGCGATTCAGCGACGGTTCGCTGAATACTATCCGGCCACCACGTTGAGCCAACCGTGGCCGTGAATGGTCCCTGACGCCATGCTTCGTGTCCCAGTCCCATAGGTTGGTCACTACGGCGAAGTACGGCACTTCCCGGCGGGGATTCGACAGATCGCGTTGCCAGAGGCGAACGCGGATACAGACACGGCACAGTGGAAGCGAAAGCCGGAGCGCGATGCACCGCTAGAGGAAACGGCGGAGCATTTGTTCGTGTAGGGAATCAGTGGAGTCCCGGGTAGGATCCGTAGTCTGTCGAAATGTCCAGGCTCCTACTTCTTTTTGCGGGCTTTGAGTACCAGAAGACTGCCGGATAGCAACGCGATCGCTGCAGTTGCCGAACCGGCATCAATTTC
>DASQHQ010000069.1:0-7365 GCA_035632015.1 Bryobacteraceae bacterium | reverse complement strand
ACGCGGGGCCTGCGGCCGGTTCTGGGCGCTGGCCGCCGTCAAGGCCGCCAGCAAGAACACAGCCCGAAGCGTCAGCACGAACACTTTGCGATTGCACATGGCCACAAGCATATCACTGGTCCGCGCACTGTGGCCGTGGTTTACCACTCCGGTTCATTCGGCTACTGCGATGCTAAGCGCGGGAATCGTTCGTCGCCAGGTTCCAACTGCACGCCGAGTGCGTTGAGCGCCATCGAGGTGGCACGATACGAACTCGCCGTCAACACCGCGCTCATCAGGGACGCGGTGTCGAATCGAGCCGCCAGCGCCTTCCAGGAAGTATCGGAGACAGCGGCATCGCGGTACAGCTCGTCGGCGGCCCGAAGGAGTGTGGCCTCGAACGGGTCCCATTCCGCCCGCTCCGGCCCCTGGGCAATTCGTAGGGGGTCGAGCCCGTGTTCGCGGGCCCGTCCGACACGTCCCACATGTTGCGCCCACTCGTACTCCGACTGGCAATCCCAGCCCATCCGAAGAATGAGCATCTCACGATGGCGCGGAGAAAGCGGCGACAGGCGGTTGACGAATCCCGCCCGTGGCGCGCGCGCTGCATTGAGCTTGGGATAGCGTGCAAAAGTCCGGCTCACCGCGATCCCGGTTCCTTCCACGGGACTGATGCGGGCGGCGGTGAGCGGCGGCTCTCGTTCCGGGACGACGACGCGATAGGGGATATCAGCCGGCAACCGATCCGCCGCTCCGGCGTCAGGCTGGACTCCAAATGAGTTGTACATCAGCGACAGGAATGTGAAGTGATTGACCGTTTCCACCGCGTCCATCAAGTGGTACACATCGTAGCTGGACGCCAGCTCGCGCCACGTCCTGTCGGTCACCGCCGAATTCCGATAGAGCTGATCCGCGAGCTGCAGAAGCGTGCGCTCGAAGCTCGCCCAGCCGGCCGCGTCCGGACCTTCCGCCACCCTGCGAATCTCTCGGGTCGTAAGTCCCGCGGTTCGCGCGCGTGCGGCGTGAACGGGCCAGAGTGACTCATTCCCGCACAGCCATGCCGTCCGCAGGATCAGGAGCTCGCGGTGCCGCGGGGTGAGCGTGGACTCCTCGGACAAATAAATAGCCAATGGCATGACGCTATCCACGATCTGCGGCACATTCAGCAGCGTCCGGAAGGCATTGTCCGAGCCAGAGTATTTCTGCGCCAGATTCCGCTGCGCGTCGGTCCACTGTGCTTCGGGCAGCGGCGGAATCCGGGGTTGCCGCAGGCGCGCCGGCGGCCGGTCTCCGGGGCGGCTGGGCGCTTGTGCCGTCAAAAGCACGGGGCCGGCTACGCACAGAGCGATGATGGCCAATCGGCTCGCCATTGACACGCGCATGTCGGTTCTCTTCAGCGCAAGTCGCGCGAGACAGGCCATCACTTCTTCTTGGCTGCTTCTTCCGCGGCCTTCTCTTCAGCCCGCGCTCCCTTGAGTATGCCTTCCATGGCGTAATTGCCTTCATGGCAGGCGTACTCGTAGATCGGTTCGTCCATCCTGACCATGGGAACGGCTGCCGTCCACGGTCTTGTGTACGTAGATGGATCGTCCACCGTGTAGCGGAAGTCGATCGTATTTTCGTCGACGCGCCGGAAGCGTTCCACGATATGCAAGCCCTCGCCCGCAGGTCCGCAGCAGTTGAAGGAGGCGTATCGGACTTCGTCCCTGTAGTTGGTCGTGTCGACAACTAAGGTGTCGCCTTCCCAGTGCCCCACGGAGTCTCCCTGCCAGAGACGGATGTTGGGTGGAAGATGCGCGCGTCCATCCAAGTGAATCACGCGGACCTCGTGCAGCATCTCCGACATGATCATGAGGGAGTCACGGGTTTGGACAATCTGAACATTATTGTTGTAGCCGCCCGGCAGCTTGGGAGATCCGCGCGTGAGGCAACGCTCCGCCAAGTCCCGATCGGTCCAGGAATCGGCCGGCCCGCGTTTGCTGCGGGCTTCGCGCCGGGCCGCCTCGCGCTTCTGTGCTTCAGGTGTTAGAGGCGGGATTCTGCCATCGGGCGGATCGATGATCAGCGACGTTAGACCTCGCCCGTCGAGCCGGGCCAACTTGGTTCCCGCATCCCAGAAGAGGTAGTTGTACCCGAGAGCGTTGGCTTGCTGCGGCTGCGTACCGGGCCGGTCCCAATTGCCC
This sequence comes from Bryobacteraceae bacterium, assembly GCA_035632015.1. Taxonomy (GTDB): domain Bacteria; phylum Acidobacteriota; class Terriglobia; order Bryobacterales; family Bryobacteraceae; genus Palsa-89. The sequence continues at coordinate 5,203 of DASQHQ010000069.1, read as the reverse complement.
CTTTTAGCCAGGGTTTTTTCCAGCTCGAGTGTATCCTGTTCGGTCAAAAATTGTTTGTCGGCAAAGTCACGGGGCCGTTGGAGCTGGGTCAGGGTTGAATTGTTCCAATTTCCCTGGATGTCCGGCTGCCCGTCCGGTGTGCGCGGTTGCGTCCAGGCCTTGGCTGCTGGTCTCACACCCGGAGACGTGGCCTGGCCTGCCAGAGGTGCGCTCACAAAAGTGCTTGCTGCAGCGACAGCTACGAGCAGGCTCGGATAGGAAGGTAAAGACCGGCGATAAGTCATCGGTACGCCTCTTTCACTCCGGCAGTCACTTTTTGGCTGCGGCTTCTTCAGCGCGCGCCCCCTTCAGCATGTCTTCCATGGCGTAATTGCCTTCGTGACAGGCGTACTCGTACAGGGGTTCGTTCATTTTGGTCATGGGAACGGCTACCGTCCACGGTCTGGTGAACGTCGAGGAATCGTTGACGGTATAGCGGTAGTCGATCGTATTCTCGTCGACGCGCCGGAAGCGCTCCACGATATGCAAGCCCTCGCCCGCAGGTCCGCAGCAGTTGAAGGAGGCGAACCGGACATCGTCTCTGTAGTTGGTTGTGTCCACGACCAATGTTTGCCCCTCCCAATGCCCGATCGAGTCCCCCAGCCAGAGGCGGGTGGTCGGCGGAAGATGCGGACGGCCGTCCAGGTGAATCACGCGGACTTCGTGCAGCATCTCCTGCATCAGCATGATGGAATCACGGGTTTGGACAATCTGAGTATTGTTGTTGTAGCCACCCGGTAGTTTGACGGCTCCCCGGCTGAGGCAGCGTTCCGCCAGGTTCCGGTCTGTCCACGAATCGGCCGGCCCACGTTGGCTGCGCGCTTCGCGCCGCGCCGCTTCCCTCTTTTGAGCCTCCGGCGTCAAGGGAGGGATTCTGCCGTCCGGCGGGTCGATAATCAGCGAAGTTGGAATCTGCCCGTCCAGCCGGGCGAACTGGGTCCCCCGGTCGTAAAAGAGCTGGTTATAAGCGCGATCGACGTCTTGCTGCGCCGACCCGTCCCGGCGATCGCCGTCGGCTTGCTGCAGGATACGCCTTTCGCGTTCCTTGGCTTCCGCTTCAGTGAGGAATTGCTTCGCGGCGAGATCTGGGGGCCGCTGCAAGGGTGTGAGAGTGGAATTGGTCCAGATTCCCTGGATGTCCGGCTGCCCATCCGGCGTGCGTGGCTGCGTCCAGATCTTGGCTGCTGCTCTCACAGGCGAGGACTTGACCTGACCGGTCAGCGGTGCACTCAAGAGCAGGATCCCTGCGACGGGGGCGACGAGCAGACTCAGATACGAAGGAGATAAGCGGCGGTAAGTCATCGGAACGCTCCTTTCCGCTTCTGCAATATTGCCAAGAACATGAAAAAGCAGTTCTCATGTGCTCGTTGCGATCAGTATAACTGATCCTTGCGATCGGGATCACGGGAGCGGAGCAGACTACGGATTCTTTCCACGGCCAGACCTGGCCCAAGACGCCCCAAATAGGACTTATAATTTCAGAGCGCCCTGCGAAGTGAGCTAGGGATACCGGCGGAGCGGCCTGATTGGCTCAGATGGAAAATCACATCGAAGCGTTCGAGACTGCGGTCTACCGAAAAGTTACCTGGCGGCTTCTGCCGTACCTGTTTCTGTGCTACATCCTGGCCTACGTAGACCGGGTGAACGTCGGCTTTGCGAAATTGCAGATGCAGCAGGACCTCGGGATGACAGAGGCGGTGTATGGACTGGGCGCGGGCATCTTCTTCATCGGTTATTTTTTGTTCGAGATTCCCTCCAACATGATGCTGCGGCGGGTGGGAGCCAGGCGCTGGATCGGCCCCATCATGATCGTCTGGGGAGTGCTCTCGGCCATGACGATGTCGGTTCATAACACCGGATCCTTCTACCTGCTCCGTTTTCTGCTGGGCATCGTGGAGTCCGGCTTCTTCCCGGGCGTGATTCTGTACTTGACCTTCTGGTACACCGAAAAGCATCGCGCGCGAATGGTGGCGCTGTTCATGAGCGCCATTCCGCTCTCAGGCGTCGTCGCAGGGCCGATTTCCGGTTGGATCATGGCGCGCATGAGCGGGGCCGCCAACCTTCGGGCCTGGCAGTGGCTGTTCCTCCTGGAAGGCGTGCCTGCGTGCCTGGCAGGAGTTGTGGCTTTGTTTTTTCTCACGGACAACCCGGCCAGCGCGTCGTGGTTGCTACCCGCCGAGCGGGAACTTCTGGTGCGCCGCCTCGGGGAGGAGAAGGCGGCTAAGGCGCTTTCCCACGACACGCACCACAGCCTGACAGAGGCCCTTCGAAGCGGAAAAATCTGGTTGTTCGGTTTGATTTACTTCGGTTTTGTCATGGGCAACTACGCCCTGGGGTTTTGGCTTCCGCAAGTGATCGGGGACACGATCACCAGGAACCCCATGGCCATCGGGTGGCTGTCGGTGATTCCCTGGGGATCGGGAGCGGTCGCCATGATCGTGTTCGGACGCCACTCGGACGCGACGGGCGAGCGTCGGATACATATCGCGCTCTCAGGAATCGTGGGTGCGGCGGCGTTTGCCGCCAGCGCGATACCGGGCATTTCGGGCGTGGCGGGGCTGGTGGCCCTTACCTTCGCCACCATCGGAATCATGTGCGCCTTCTCGACGTTCTGGGCGCTTCCCACCGCGATTCTGTCCGGCGCGGCCGCATCTGCGGGAATCGCATGGATCAACGCCATCGGCAACCTGGCGGGCTACGTCGGCCCTTATGCAATCGGCATGCTTCGCGACGCGACGCACAGCATGCTGCTGGCGTTGCTGGTGCTCTCAGCTTCGGCTCTGTTTTCCGCGGTGGCGACGCTGTGGGCCGCTCCGGGCGGCGGGCAGGCGGGCCGCGAGCATCGAGCCGTCCGGGCAGCCACCGAGACGTGACCCGGGTCCGGAAAATCAGACCGTCTAATTTAGGCGCTTATTTTGCAGCCGATTCGGCAGCCGCTTTTTCCTCGGCGCGGGCTCCCTTGAGGATGCCCACCATGCCGCGATTGCCCTCGTGGCAGGCGTACTCGTAGATCGCATCCCGAGAGTGGCTCAGCGGGATCATTGCGGTCCAGGGTTTGGTCCATGTGGCTGGATCGTCGACCGTGACTTCGTACTTGATACGCTCCGGGCCCGTCCGGGTGAAGCGCTCGATAATGTGCAGCTTGTCACTCGATCCGGGCATAAAGGCGTTAGGCAAATAGTTGGTGGTGTCGACCACGAGTGTGTCGCCTTCCCAATGGCCGCGCGAGTCGCCGAGCCAGGTTTGGATATTGGAGGGAAGATGCGGACGCCCGTCCAGCGGGATGAGACGCGTGTCGTGAATCGTCTCCATCTCGATGGCCACCGTGTCGCGCGATTGCACAATCTGGTAGTAGCTGTTGTAGCCTGCTCCCAGACGTGGCGAGCCGAAGGTGATGCAGCGCTCCGACAGGCCCCGGTCCTCGGGGCCGGCAGGTATTTTTGTCATCGATGCGAGGGCCTCAGTTTGTTTCTTCTGCGCTTCCGGCGTCATGGGTGGCAATCTCCCGTCGCGCGGATCGGTGATGAGCGAGGTTCGGTTGTCCCAGTCCCTCGAGACAAGCCAGACCGAGCTGTAGTCGCCGGTCTTGCCGTCGAAGCCGTTTTCCGCTTTTTTGTACGAACCCGACTCCGGTCCTTTGGCTTTGATGGCATTGAACACGGCCGTAAAAATGGCGTCGCCAAACTCAGCGTCTCCGCTGCCGTCGAAAAGCTCGGCCGCCTTCTTTTTCATCGCCGCCACTTCCGCATCCGTGAGAAACTCGCGGCCCGCCAACTCCTTGGGGCGCTCCATCGGTGTGGCGTTATTGTTGGCCCAGACTCCCTGAAGATCCGGCTGGCCGTCGACAGTTCGGGACGGTGTCCAGTTCGCCCTGGCGGCCTTGGTTTCTGCCCTCAGCGGCTGCGCTTGAGCCGCGAGTCGTCCCTGCGCCAGTGTTAGGGCAACCGCCAGCCCGCCTGCAAATGCGAAATGTCGGAAATGCATTTACCCTCCTAGACATTTTCAAGTATACGCCAGTTGGCGCGTTCCCGGACTTCAAGCCGAGAACCTGATACACGCGCGCCAGCGCAAGCGTTTTGTGGAGGCCAATGCGGGCCTCGAGTTTGCGATTCCGAGCCGTGCCGAAGTGGGTCGCCGGATTTTCTTGTCTTGCGCTGGGCGGTGCGCTAACCAAAGTCTTAGCGCGCCACCGCCCAGTGGGCAGTGTCTTAAAACAGCGCACTTCTCATGGATTACCCCCAGTGGCGGGTCATTCGACAACTCCGCGTTGGCTATCACACTACCCAGTGGCGCGCTCGCTTGGATTGTGGTTGAATCTCTAGAGGAGTGAAACGATAAGAATATGCAAAATCAGTTCCGCGCCCGGATAAGGCATTCGTTACTGGTGGGGGCGTGCCTCGCGTTCGTCATTGCGCCTGCGAGCGCTCAAACCGCTTACAGAGGACCTCGCACGGCAGATGGCAAACCGAATTTGAACGGAATCTGGCAGGCTCTCAACACTGCGAACTGGGACCTCGAGGCGCACGCCGCGCACGCCGCGCAAATAGTAGCCTTGGGCGCGCAAGGCGCTGAGCCGGGCGGCATGAGCGTAGTCGAGGGAGGCACGATTCCCTACTTGCCCGCGGCGCTGGCGAAAAAGAAAGCCAACTTCGAGCACCGCACGACGGATGACCCGGAGATCAAGTGCTATATGCCGGGTGTCCCGCGCGCGACCTACCAGGGGTTCCCGTTCCAAATCGTCCAGACGCCCGACTTCGTCCTGATGGCCTACGAGTTCGCGAGCGCCAGCCGCACTGTCTACATGAAGAACCCGCCGCCAGCCCCGGCCGATTCCTGGATGGGGCACTCGGTGGGCCACTGGGAAGGCGATACGCTGGTGATCAACGTGGACAGCTTAAACGATCAGACCTGGTTTGACCGCGCCGGCGACTACCACAGCGACGCGCTCAAGGTCACCGAGCGCTATACGCCGATCAACGCCGATGCGATCCAGTATGAAGCGACCATGGAGGACCCCAGCGTGTTCTCGCGGCCGTGGAAGATCAGCATGCCGCTCTACCGTCATCTGGAGAAGAACGCCCAGTTGATGGAATTCAAGTGCGTTCCATTCGTGGAAGAATTGTTATACGGGCAATATCGCAAGAAGCCCACGGGCAAGTGAAGT
>DASQHQ010000068.1:0-6202 GCA_035632015.1 Bryobacteraceae bacterium | reverse complement strand
CATCGACTCGTTGTAATCGTCCGGGAACCGCCACTCGAACCGGACCTGCTCTCCGCGAGCCTCCGATCCGGGCACAGGCCGGACGCGGTAAAGGTCGATGGCGGCCTGGCGGCCGTAGCGGACTTCGAAACGGAGCGGGATTCCGGTGAGGGTCAGGCGCGCGACGTTCGCCTGGCCCGTGCGCTGCACTTCGAACTCCCGGGCGGCGATGGTCAAGCTGAAGCCGGGCGCGAGCGGACTCAACAGGGGATGCTCGTCGGGGGAAGCCTCGCCGAAGGCGCGCTGCAACAGGTTCCGGGGGGACTGGGCGGGCAGCGGAGCCGGCCCCAACACAACGCCGAGCAGAACAGTTACCAATCCGAATGGGCGAACGCGCGCGATGGTTTTCACTACGCGATTCTACCTCATGCGAAACCTCGGTTACCCAAGGGAGTGAGATGGAGTGAGCCGTGAAGGGAATTCGAAGCTGTGAAAGCTTGGAGCGGGAGACGGGGATCGAACCCGCGACATTCAGCTTGGGAAGCTGACGTTCTACCGCTGAACTACTCCCGCGTCGCCTTCGCCTGCAAGTATAACAAAAATAGAACAGTTTTGCTGATCGTTGAGTCAAACCGCAATAGAATCCAGATTCTACGGCCAGACTCCCATCGTCTTGATTCCTCGTAGTCGAGGTGATGTTGAACTCAACCCTGGACAGAAAAAAGGACACCAAACCAAGGGCAGCCAAAGCTTCGTCGCGTGGGCCGTTGTGCGAAGCGCAGTTTCCTCGCGACACCACCCTTGAGACAGTGGGCGGCCTTGGGGCAGAAGGCCTGCCGTGACGGTTTCACTGCGCTGTTCGCCAAAGCCAATCAACTGTTCCGGGATCTGGCCCTGGCACGGGCCGATGGCCGCTTGGGGAAGCTGCTGTTTCGGTTGAGCCGGATCGACGTGCTGATCGTGGATGACTGGGCCATGGCGCCGCTGGCGGAGGCCGAGCGGAGAGATTTTCTGGAGATCTGCCCGACATGGACCTACACGTCTTCCGGGGCAAGGCGCGCTATCAGACTTACCTGGTCCATGCCGTCGGCAAGCACACCGTCACAGTGCGCCAGCGGGACGCAGAGATCCTGTCCTTTTGGCGCAATGATCCAATCGAACCGCCGGCCGCCGGTTCCGAATGCATCGTGTTCCTCGCCAATGCATTCTGGGCACAATGATGGAGAACGCCTTTGGCGGGGGTGGTTTGGGTGTATGCTGGTGCAGGGCCGCGAAGCGAAAATGAGAATTTCGGCTTCGCTTTGGCTGCCATGGAAGCAGGCAATGAACAGCCCTGGCATGGCCGCAGTTGTAGTACTCCTCGGCACGGCGCTCGCGCCGTCCGTTCGGCCCGCGGCCTCTCCGGACCATGTAGAGTTCAACCGCGACATCCGGCCCATCCTCTCCGATAAGTGCTACACCTGCCACGGCCCGGACACGACGAATCGCAAAACGAAGCTGCGGTTCGATATCGAGAACGGCGCTCGCATCGACCTCGCCGGCGGGCGCAAGGTCATCGTTGCCAAACACCCGGAGCAAAGCGAAATTTTCCGGCGCATTAGCTCCGACAACCAAGCCATCCGCATGCCGCCCGCCTATCTGGGACGCGACCGCTTGAGTGATCACGAAATCGAGCTGATTCGCCGCTGGATCGAGCAGGGCGCCGTGTGGGAGCGCCACTGGTCGTTGTCCCCTCCCAAGCGCCCGCCGCTGCCGGGGGTACGCGACGCGCGCTGGCCCCGCAACCCCATCGATTACGCGGTCCTGGCCCGTTTGGAGCGCGAGGGGTTGCATCCGTCTCCGGAAGCCGATCGGCGAACCCTGATCCGGCGCGCGAGTCTGGATTTGACCGGCCTGCCGCCGACTCCCGCTGAAGTCGACGCCTTCCTTAACGACGCCTCCGCGAACGCATATGAAAAAGTCGTTGACCGTCTGCTGGCCTCTTCGCGCTATGGCGAACGCATGGCCTTCCGCTGGATGGAAGCGGCCCGTTACGCGGATACCAACGGCTACCAGAGCGACGGTGTTCGCGATATGTGGCGCTGGCGCGACTGGGTGGTGGACGCCTTCAACCGAAACATGCCGTACGACGAGTTTACTGTAGATCAGCTCGCCGGAGATCTTCTGGCGCATCCCACTCTCGATCAGCGCATCGCCACAGCCTTCAACCGCAACCATCGCACCAGCGCCGAGGGCGGCATCGTTCCGGAGGAGTTTCGCGTCGAGTACGTAGCGGACCGCGTGGAAACCACCTCCGCAGTGTGGCTGGGCCTTACCGTCGGCTGCGCCCGCTGCCACGATCACAAGTACGATCCCATTTCGCAGAGGGATTACTACAGGCTGTTCTCCTATTTCAACAACGTTCCGGAGAAAGGGTTTGTCTACAACTTCGGCAACGAAGAGCCGTATATCGCAGCTCCCACGCCGCCCGAGCAAAAGCGGTTGGAGGAGCTTGACGCCAACGTGGTGAAGCTTGAGCGGCAGAACGACTTGCTTCGTCCGAAGCTCGAAAAGGCCCAGCGACGCTGGGAGCGAACCGTGGCGCGCTCGAAGCACACGGCGGATTGGACCGTCACTGAAGGCCTCGCCTTCCGGCAGGATTCCGGGGCGGAGGAGAAAACCGGCGGCTGTGATGTGGAAAAATCTAGTCCCTGCGAAGTTGCGCTGGACCGGTCGCCCTTTGGCCAAGCGCGCCGTTTCGATGGCCAACACTACCTGGAATCCACGAAAGAAGTGGCAAATTTCGACTACACCGATCCGTTCACCTTCTCCGCCTGGATCATGCCGGACTCGCCCAAGGGAGCTATTCTTTCGCATGCCGACGATTTCTTCGAGGGACAGGGCCACGGCTTGTATCTGATTGACGGCAAGATTCGCCTCCACGTGATTTATCGCTGGACCGACCTCGGGATGCGGGTCGAGACCGAGGAACCGGTCAAGTTGCACCAATGGCAGCACGTGCTGGTGACTTATGACGGCAAACGCAAAGCCTCCGGCGTCCGCATATATTTGGATGGACATCCCCAGAAGCTGAAGATCCTGTTCGACCAGATCGTTTGGCCGATGAAAGGCAAGCGGCCGTTCCGTATCGGCGCCGGCGGGGGGCTGCGCTTTAAGGGTGAAATTGCAGACGTGCGCGTCTACAACATCGCGCTCAGCGCCGAACAGGCAGCGGTGATTCCGGTACGAGAGACGATTCGCCAGATCGCGGCCGTGCCACCGGGATCCCGCGGGCGGCCGCAAGAGGACAAGCTTCGTTTCTGTTTCCTGGAAACGGGCGCACCCCAGGAGATTCGCCGGCCGCTCGAGCAGCTTCGTGCGGCGCGCCAGGAACGCGGCCGATATTACGCTACGATCCCCACGGTGATGGTGATGGAGGACAGCAAGACGCCCCGCGATACCTTCGTGCTGAGGCGTGGCGCCTACGACAACCCGGGCGAAAAGGTCACCCCTGGCGTTCCCTCCATTCTTCCGCCGCTCGACCCGGCTTGGCCGAACAACCGTCTCGGACTCGCCCGCTGGCTGGTGGATCGCTCTAATCCGCTGACCGCACGCGTTACCGTCAATCGCTTCTGGCAGATGTATTTCGGGACCGGCTTGGTAAAGACCGTGCAGGATTTCGGATCTCAGGGGGAGCCGCCCTCGAATCCGGAACTGCTCGACTGGCTGGCGGTGGAATTCATGGATAGCGGATGGAATGTTAAGGCGCTGCAAAAGACTATTGTCATGAGCGCTACCTACCGCCAGTCCTCGAAAATCACGCCGCAAGCCGAACAGACAGACCCGGAGAACCGGCTTCTGGCGCGCGGTCCCCGCCTGCGTCTCGGTCCGGAAATGATTCGCGATCAGGCGTTGTACCTGGCGGGTCTGCTGGTGGAAAAACTCGGTGGACCGCCGGTGAAACCGTACCAGCCGGCCGGATTGTGGCAGGAGCTTGCCGGCGGAAAGGGTTACGTGACCGACAAAGGTGAGAACCTCTACCGGCGGTCCCTGTACACCTATTGGAAGCGCACTGTGGCGCCACCTTTCATGGTGAACTTCGATTCGCCGAACCGCGAGACGTGTACCGTGAACGAGACCCGCACCAACACGCCTCTTCAGGCGCTGAATCTGATGAACGATGAGACGTTCCTGGAGGCAGCACGCAAGCTGGCGGAGCGTGCCATGCGTGAAGGCGGCGGGGATGATCCGCGTACCCGTTTGGATTATATCTACCGGCTAGCGCTGGCGCGGCCACCGAGACCCTCGGAGCTGCAGGTCTTGGTTGAAGCGCTGGAGCGCTTCGAAACTCGCTACCGCACCGACGCCCAGGCCGCCCAAGAGTTTCTCTCCTATGGCGACTCTGCACGAGATCCAGCGCTCGATCCGTCACAGCTCGCCGCGTACGGGGCGGTGGCCAGCCTGGTTCTCAATCTCGACGAAACGATCACCAAGGAATGACGCGTATGGATCCGCTGCTTACCCGCCGATATTTCTTCAGCCGCACTGCGAGCGGTCTCGGCATTCCCGCCCTGGCCGGTCTTTTGGCGCGCGACCTGGGCGCCTCCACCGGCCTTCCCGGCTTGCCGCATTTCACGCCCAAAGCCAAGCGTGTCATTTATCTGTTTCAATCGGGCGGCCCCTCTCAAATGGAGCTCTTCGATTACAAGCCGCGCCTGATGGAATTTCAGGGCGCCGACCTGCCCGATTCGGTGCGCAACGGGCAGAGGCTGACTGGAATGTCGGCGTCGCAATCCAGCTTTCCAGTGGTGCCGTCGAAGTTCAAGTTCGCGCGCCACGGCGAATCCAGCGCCTGGGTCAGCGAGTTGCTGCCGCATACAGCCAAGGTGGTGGATCAGATTACGTTCATCAAGTCGATGCACACCGACGCTATCAATCACGACCCCGGCGTCACGCTGATGCAGACCGGATCGGAGCGCGCCGGCCGCCCGAGCATGGGCGCCTGGATCGCCTACGGCATCGGCGCCGAGACCGAGGATCTGCCGGCGTTCGTCGTCATGATCTCTTCACAACCGAACGGCGGCGGCCAGCCGCTGTACGATCGGCTCTGGGGCAGCGGATTCCTGCCCAGCAAATTTCAGGGCGTTAAGTTTCGCACCGTGGGAGATCCAGTGCTGTTTCTGTCCGACCCGCGCGGCTTCCGTCGGGAGGACCGGCGCGACTTCCTTAACGCCTTGGGCAAGCTGAACCAGATGAACGGCGAGGAGTTCGGCGACCCGGAAATCTCTGCACGCATAGCGCAATACGAGATGGCATTCCGTATGCAAGCATCCGTTCCGGAATTGACCGACCTCTCGAAGGAGCCACAAGCGATTCGCGATCTTTACGGGCCGGACGTGAGCAAGCCGGGCACGTTTGCCGCCAATTGTCTGCTCGCGCGGCGCCTGGCCGAACGCGGCGTGCGCTTCATCCAACTCTACCACCGCGATTGGGATCATCATGGCAACCTGCCCCGAGATTTACCGAAGCGCTGCCAGGAGGCCGACCAGCCCTGCGCCGCCCTGATCACCGATTTGAAGCAGCGGGGCATGCTGGACGAAACCCTCGTCATCTGGGGCGGCGAATTCGGCCGCACCGTGTACTGCCAGGGTCGCCTTACCAAGGACAACTACGGCCGTGATCACCATCCGCGCTGTTTCACCATGTGGCTGGCCGGCGGCGGCATCAAGCCGGGCATTACGCTGGGCGAGACCGACGACTATTGTTACAACATTACCAGGGACCCGGTTCACGTCCACGACCTTCAGGCAACCATTCTGAATTGCCTGGGCATCGATCACACGCGCCTCACATACAAGTTCCAGGGCCGCCATTTCCGGCTCACCGACGTAGAGGGAAATGTCTTGCACCGGATTCTGGCCTAGCTCTAGAATCCGTTGCCGGGCAGCTCTTTGCATGAAATGCGGCGAGAACGAGAAAGTCTTCGACCTCGCTGAAGAAGCGGCCAAACTCAAATGCAATTGGCTGGCCGTGGATACGATCGGAACAATCAGCAACCGGGACGGTATCGGCGCGCATCCGGCTGGTAACGGAAAACGGCCCCGAGCAGTACGCCATGGTGACCACCGGCGGCAGCTACCTCTCATCGAACGACAAGCGCGTGCATTTTGGGATGGGGCGCAACCGGCGGGCGAAGCTGCTGGAACGTGGAGGCCGACCGGATCCTTAGCGTGCGCGAGCCTTG
>DASQHQ010000067.1:0-3243 GCA_035632015.1 Bryobacteraceae bacterium | reverse complement strand
TCGTGGTCGCGGCTGCGCTATTCCATGGCCGGCGGCGGGGCCGGCGGATACGGGTACGGGCGCTGGGCCAGTTGGTCGCGGGACTATCCCAAGGCCGACCGGCAATTCCTGATCGCCATGAAACGGCTGACGCGCATCAATGCGCGGCCGGTCGAGCAGGTGGTAGACCTCGACGCCGACGGCCCTCAGGCCATCGAAAATTTTCCGTGGGTGTATGCCGTGCAGGTGCAGACGTGGACGTTCAGCGAGGCGGAGGCCAAGCGCCTGCGCGAATACCTGCTCAAGGGCGGCTTCCTGATGGTCGACGATTTCCACGGCGCGACCGACTGGGAACACTTCATGAACGGCATGCTCATGGTTTTTCCGGACCGCCCCATCGAAGATCTGACCGACAAGGACGAAATTTTTCACGTGCTCTACGATTTGACCGACCGATTCCAGGTGCCGGGCGAGCAGTACGTCTGGACGGGCAGGACGTATGAGAAGGACGGCTACGTCCCGGAATGGCGCGCGATCAAGGATGACCGGGGCCGCGTGATGGTCGCGATCTGCCACAACATGCACCTGGGGGACGCCTGGGAATGGGCCGATGATCCTCGCTATCCGGAGAAGTTCGCGTCGCTGGCGTTTCGTCTGGGGATCAATTACGCAATGTACGGAATGACGCACTGACGGCGAACTTCGGGCCGCGATTCTAGTAACGATTTATCTGGTTCACATGGCACAAGGTTCACAGGTTGCTGAAGACCTGCCGAATTGTCATTCCGAGGCCCGGGTTTGCCCGAGGAATCTGCTTTGGTCATCAGTCCGCAAAAAGCAGATCCCTCGCTTCGCTCGGGATGACAACGGGGAGGCTTTTTTCGCGAGCGCTGGAGCCTGCGCCACGCCTGGCCGCGATCCTCGCGCGGCGAGGCGGCGCTTTGAAGCGACTGGCTTTTCCTTGCATTAAGAAATAGCATCCAACGACCTTGCTATGTTCGAGCTCCTGTTCAAATATCCGCGCGCCGTTTTTTCGAAGGGCACCCTGGTGCTGCTGGGGGCCTGGCCGTGGTGGATCCTCGTAATTCTTGTGCTGGCGGCGGGGGCGGGTCTGGCCTGGCTGATCCGCGCGAAGCTGCCGCAGGCCTCCGCGCAAGTGAAGAACTGGAGGGCCGGCGTCATCTGGCTGCTGCAATTTGCGCTGGCGGCGCTGGTGCTGCTCTTGCTGTGGCAGCCGGCCGTCCTGGTGGCCGAGCTCAGGCCGCAGCAGAACATCATCGCGGTGCTGGTGGACGATTCGCGGAGCATGTCCATCGCGGACACGGGCGCTCCGCGCGAAGCGCAGGCCATCAAGGCGCTCGAAGGCGGCGTGCTCGACCAACTGCAAAAGAAATTTCAGATTCGCATCTACCGCCTGGACCGGCAAATCTCGCGCGTCCCGAAACTCGACGACCTGAAAACGATGCCGCCCGCTCCCGCGACGCGCATCGGCGACGGCTTGAAGCAACTGGCCGGCGAAGCGGCCGACCTGCCGATCGGCGCGGTGGTGCTTCTGAGCGACGGCGCGGACAATTCCGGCGGGATCGATCTGGACACAATTTCCACGCTGCGCAGCCGCAGGATTCCGGTGCACACCGTTGGCTTCGGCCTCGAGCAGGTAGCGCATGACGTGGAGATCAGCGACGCCGTGGTGGCGCCGCGCGCGTTGGCCGATTCGCGCCTCGCCGCCAAGGTGACGCTGCACCAGCGCGGATACGCCGGGCAGAAAGCCATGCTGACGGTGCGCGACGGCGCCAAGGTTCTTGCGGGGAGGCAAATCACGCTCGCTGCGGACGGCGTAACGCAGAACGAGTCTCTCTTGTTTAATCCGGGCGACGCCGGGGCCAAGACGCTGCAGTTTTCCGTCGATCCGCTGCCGGGTGAGGAAAACCGCGATAACAATTCCGTGGCGCGGCTCGTCAACGTCGAATCCACCAAACGGCGCGTGCTGTACGTCGAGGGTGAGCCGCGCTGGGAATATAAATTCATCCGCCGCGCGGAGCAGGATGACCGGCTGCTGGCCATCGTTTCGATGTTGCGGACCAGCGAAAACAAAATTTATCGCCAGGGAATCGAGGACCCGAAGGAACTGGCCGACGGATTTCCTTCGCGCGCCGAGGAATTGTTTCCCTACCAGGCGATCATCATCGGCTCCGTGGAGGCGAGTTACTTCACGGCGGCGCAGAAAGAATTGATCCAGCAATTCGTAGACCGGCGCGGCGGAGGATTGCTTTTTCTCGGAGGGCGCGCGTCGCTCGGCGATGGAGGCTGGGCGTCATCGAGCCTCGCCGATCTCTTGCCCGTCACTTTGCCCAATAAAAAGGGCACGTTCCATCGCGATCCGGCCACGGTCTCGCTGACTTCGGCGGGCGCGGACAACATCATCACGCGGCTCGTCGAAGATCCCGCGGCCAACGTGGAACGCTGGAAAAAGCTGCCCTATTTGATGGACTATCAGGAAGCGGGCGCGCCGAAGCCGGGCGCGGTGGTGCTGGCGGAATTGTCGGCGGCGGGCCGGAAAATGCCTCTGCTCATCACGGAAAATTACGGACGCGGGCGCACCGCCGTGCTGGCCACCGGCGGCACGTGGCGCTGGCAGATGAGCCAGCCGCTAGAGGATCAGACGCACGAGCAATTCTGGCAACAGCTCTTGCGCTGGCTGGTGACAGACACGCCCGGCGGAGTCGTAGCCTCCGTTCCAAGCCAGATGCTGCTGGATGACGGGCGCGTGCAATTTTCCGCCGACGTGCGCGACAAAAATTATTTGCCCGCGGGCGACGCGCACGTCGAGGCGCACATCCTGGGGCCGGGAGGCTCGGCGGCGCAAATCGAAATGACGCCGGACCCGAACGCGCCGGGCACGTTTCACGCGGAGTGGACGGCGGACCAAGTCGGTTCGTATCTCACCGAGGTGGTTGCCACGCGCGACAAGGAGGAACTCGGGCGCGACGTGCTGACCTTCGCGCGCATGGACGGCGTTGCTGAAAATTTTCATACCGAGCAGAACCGCGGACTGCTCGAAAAACTTTCGGCTGAGACTGGCGGGCGCTACTGGACGCCGCAGGACGTTTCCAAGCTGCCCGGCGAAATATCTTATTCCGAGGCCGGCATCACCGTGCGCGACGCGAAAGAATTGTGGAACATGCCCATCGTTTTTTTGCTGCTGTTGCTGCTGCCATCGGCGGAATGGCTGTTGCGGCGAAGGTGGGGCGTGGTATGAGGGCG
>DASQHQ010000066.1:0-77964 GCA_035632015.1 Bryobacteraceae bacterium | reverse complement strand
CGAAAATCCGCAAGCTCAACCCTGACGCGCATCTGTGCTGCTACGGTCTGTACGCGCCGCTCAACGCATCCTATCTGCGCTCGCTCGGCGCGGACACGATATTGGGCGGCGAATTCGAATCCGCCCTGGCCGCTCTGGCCGACCGCCTCACAAGCGGCCAGCGCGCCGCGCAACCCGATCCCCTGATCTCACTGGACCGCCTGCAATTCCTGGTCCCCCAGCGCACCGGACTGCCGCCGCTAGACAAGTACGCCAAGCTGCGGATCAACGGCACGGCCACGCGCGCCGGCTACACTGAGGCGAGCCGCGGCTGCAAGCATCTGTGCCGGCATTGCCCGGTGGTCCCGGTTTATCAGGGCAATTTTCGCATCGTCCAGCCGGCCGTCGTCCTGGAAGACATCCGCCGCCAGGTAGCCGCCGGCGCCGGGCACATCACCTTCGGCGATCCCGATTTCTTCAACGGCCCCACGCACGCCATGCGCATCGTCGAAGCGCTGCACCAGGAATTTCCCAGCCTCACCTATGACGCGACCATCAAAATCGAGCACCTCAAAAAGCATCGCGACCTGCTGCCGCGCCTGAAGAAGACTGGCTGCCTGTTCGTGACCAGCGCCGTCGAGTCGGTGGACGACGCCGTGCTTGAAAAACTGGACAAAGGCCACACACGCGCGGATTTCGTGCAAGTGGTCGCCGATTTCCGGTCCACCGGCCTCGCGCTCGCCCCGACCTTCATCCCGTTCACGCCCTGGACCACGCGCGCGTCCTATCTCGAGTTGCTCGCAACGCTCATTGAGCTGGATCTGGTCGAAAACGTCGCGCCCATCCAGCTCGCCTTGCGCCTGTTGATCCCGAACGGCTCGTGCCTGCTGGAACTCGCAGATGTCCGCGCCGCAATCACGGGTTTCGATGAGCCCGCCCTGCTCCATCGCTGGCAACATCCCGATCCACACGTAGACGCGCTGGCTGAACAAGCCCTAAAATTAGCCGCGCTGAAAGGACCGCGCCGCGAAATCTTCAGCCGGATGTGGGCCCTGGCGTCCGATAGCCCGCTGCCGGAAAATTTCGACCTGATGCCCCGCGCCACCATCCCCTATATGGACGAGCCCTGGTACTGTTGAGCCGAGCCAACCGAAGAGCAGGTTGCTCTTGTATAACTCAGGAATCGGTCACACTGCCATCAGGCGCTTGATGGGCCGAACCAGCAGCACCAGCACCAACCCGAGCCCGATCGTAAACGCCGCCACCATCGCGAACAGCCCCGGCGGCGAAAATCGTTCATAAGCTGATCCGAACAGCCCGCCGATATAATCGCCGATCGAGATGGAGAGAAACCACACGCCCATCATCAAGCCCGCCACTTTCTGCGGAGCCAGCTTGGTGATCGCACTCAGCCCCACCGGGCTCAGGCAAAGTTCTCCGCACACGTGCAAAAAATAAGCCGTGATCAGCCACAGCGGGCTGATGCGCACACCGCTGCTCGCGCGCGCCGCGCCCACCGCCACCACCACAAATCCCAACCCGACCAGCACCAGCCCCGCGGCGAACTTCGACGGCGTGGACGGATCGCGCCGGCCGAGCCGCAGCCACAAAATGGCGAACACCGGAGCCAGCGCCACCACAAAAATGGCGGGCACCGACTGATACCAGCTCGAAGGGAACGAAATCCCGAACGCGCGATTGTCGGTGCTGCGATCCGCCAGCAGCGTCAGCGTCGAGCCGGCCTGTTCGTACGCCGACCAGAACAGCACCGACGCCACGAACAGCGCCGCCACCGCGATCAGCCGCTTGCGTTCCAGCGGCGTCCAATCCTTGCCCGCCAGAAGCCAGCCGAAGACCGCGATCGTGGCCGCCCCCAGCACGATCCCGTTCGCACTGCCGACTCCCGCGGCGGTGATCTGGATCACTCCGCCGGCCTGCAACAACAGCGGCGCTCCGATCAGCAGCGCCAGCGCCGCCACGCCGAGCCCTGTGGTGCGGTGCAGCCTGGCGCGCGCTTCCGGCGTCTCCGTGGGAACCGGGTGCAGCCCGGCCGTCCCCAGATAACGATGGCCCAGCGAATATTGGATCAAGCCCAGCGTCATGCCGACGCCGGCCAGCACGAAGCCGAGATTCCAGTTGATGCGCTGCCCCACATATCCGACCGCCAGCGGCGCAATGAACGCGCCCAGGTTGATCCCCATATAGAAAATCGAGAAGCCCGCGTCGCGCCGCACGTCCCCGGCCGCGTAGAGCTGGCCCACGATGGTGCTGATGTTCGGCTTCAAAAGCCCGGTCCCGAGAATCAGCAGCGCCAGCCCCAGGTAGAAAAACGGCAGCCGCGGCACGCCCAGGCTGAACTGGCCCAGCACGATCAGGATTCCGCCGTACAGCACCGCGCGCCGCTGCCCGAAAATCCGGTCCGCCACCCAGCCTCCCGGAACGCTGAGCAGGTAAACCATGGACGTGTACAGCCCGTAGATCACGCCGGCGGTGGCGACGCTGAACCCGAGCCCGCCCCGGCCCGCGGGCGTGGTCATGAAGAGGATGAGAATGGCGCGCATCCCGTAATAGCTGAAGCGCTCCCACATCTCGGTGAAGAACAGTGTTGCCAGCCCGCGCGGATGGCCGAAAAATCGCGCGTCGGAAGCCTGTGCGGTCAGAGATCGAGCGGCCATCGTGAGACGAGTATAACCGAAGCGGTCACCAGCGGCTCCGCACCGGGCCAAGGTAGCGCACGTTATGGCGGCTTGGCGTCTATCGGCGTGGGCAGCGCCGGTGACTTTTACCGGCCTGTTGACCAATGCTTAACCGACTCCACTACTATGATATCCAAGCTAAAGCTCAGCTAAATCTTTACCCACCAAGCTTGCGTCGTGGCGCCTGAAGCTACGTGCCCGCCATGCGCTCTCGACGGCTAGTTGCCGGAAGCGCTTGCGGAACTTGTCTTGACTTCGTCGGGCAGGCTCTTCAGCAACGTTGGATAAACCCATCCGGCCGGCAACACCCGATCGGGATCAGGACGCACGCTCAGATACGTCACGTGATCTGTGATTTGGCTCCAGCCGTGGGCCACCCCGGTAGGGATGATGATAATATCGCCCACTTGCACTTTGCGGCTGTAGGCGCCGCGGCCGGCTATCCCGTTTCCGCTCGGTCCATTCATCACGTTCGGAACGCCAGTGCCTGCTTTTTTATTCTCGATAACGCCGCCGGTTGTAAGGATGCCCGAGCCTGACGTGATGATATAGGTTTCGGCGGTGTAGTCATGATACAGCACGTGGATCGGATCGCCCGGCTTGTCGTTGGTGGGACCTCGATAGATGATGCCGACGCCCATGTTGTACTTGCCCATGTCGACTACACGAATCTGCTTGTCGCCACCGGGGTGGTCCTTCAGCAGCAAATCAATGTCGGATTTCGGGATATCGAAAGCATAGGCCGGCGGTGCGCCCGACCCCTGTCCAGGGGCTAGGACCGGCGCGCTAGTCTGTCCAAACACGCTGGCCGCCATCGTGAGCAGGGCGGCGAACCCGCCCGGAATAATTCTCTGCATGACTCTTCTCCTTTAACCGGGATCTGCTGTCGCTCCCGATTGCCACTCAGTATACGCCTAACGATAATTGCGCCACCGCAATGATTGCGCCGCCGCGCCCGCAGGCAAATCTCTCTTACTGCCCGCTTCGAGCATGCCCTTCATGATCGTCCTCGAAAACTTCTTGGACGAGCTGCGGCGGCGGGCGCCGCTCGACAAGTGACCTCATGCGCCGAAAAGTTGCGTAAGTCTTCAATAGCAGGGGTTGGCTGGACAGTCTCCGGCTGGTTGGCAACCCGGAAACTCTCCGCTTGGTCGGCGACACACGAAGTAGCTTCACGCCGAATCTTGCTTTGGATGGGGCGTGCTAGGAGCGATCGGAAAACGGTCTCGCATGGCGAGATCTTGGATGGATGTTGAGCCAACGGGCAACCGCCGGCACAGTGAGGTGCCGAGCCTTTGGTGATTCAGAACTGGCAGGATGCGGCTCAATCTTCAGTTCAAATCTTGAAACAAATGCTCCGCCCGCGCAGGGCGGACGCGCAAACCACTCTTCCCGGCCCTGGCTCGAGATTCCGCTGGAGTCCACTGATGTCAGCCTGCTATGCCTCCTGCTCCACTTGACGAGCCCGCTGGAAGTTCCTATCCTCTTCACGAGGAGCCAGAATGAGACTTAGTGTGCGGAAGCCTGTGAGAATTTCAGCTCGCGCGGGGTTGGCGATCGCCATCGCTGTCGCGGCATTTGCTCAGTACACCATTACCGTAAGCAAAGAGCGGTTGCTCAATGCGCAGAACGAGCCGCAAAACTGGCTAATGATGAACGGAGACTACGGAGCCACCCGGTACTCCAAGCTTTCTCAAATCAACCGCGAGAATGTCAAGAACCTCCGAATGGTCTGGGCTCTGGCGCTCGGCGGCATGCAGGATGTCGGACAGAACGGCCCGGAAAACGAGGTGAATCCGCTCATCGACAATGGCTTCATGTACACGACGGACGGCTGGGGCACGGTCTATAAGATCGACGCGCGCGATCCAAACCGGGGCCAGCTTGTCTGGGTCGCCGACCCCGGCGTGAAACACCAGGGCAACGTGTCGCGCACACGCGGCATCGCATTGTGGGAAGACCTGGTCATCGCCAACCTTCCAGACGGCCGCGTGATTGCGGTCAAGCGCGATACGGGCGAAATCCTGTGGGATCAGAAGGTACTAACGGCCAACGAGTTCGGCAATCGGGAGAGATTCTTTACCGCGCCGATTACAGTGGAAGGCAAGGTTCTCATTGCCAACGGCGCCGGGGACGCCGGAACGCGGGGTTGGATCGCGGCCCTCGACGCCAGGACGGGTAAGGAATTATGGCGCTGGTACGTGATACCCAAGCCCGGCGATCCGGGAAGCGAGACCTGGAAGGACAAGAACAATGCCTGGAAAACCGGCGGCGGCGGCATCTGGCAGACCGGCTCCTACGATCCCGAGACGAGGCTCACCATCTGGGGAACGGGCAACCCGGTTCCACAGTACGATCCTCAATCCCGTCCGGGCGACAACCTCTACACCGATTCAGCAGTGGCGCTGAACATCGACACCGGTAAACTGGCCTGGTATTTCCAGTACACTCCCAACGATTCCTGGGATTACGACGAGGTCGGCGTGCACATGCTCTACGACACCACGATCAACGGCAGGAATCGCAAGGTGGTCAGCCACTTCGGCCGCAACGGATTCTTTTACTCTCTGGATCGCACCACCGGAAAGTTCATCAAAGGCGCTCAGTATGTCAACGACTTGAACTGGACCAAAGGCCTTGATCCGGAGACCGGCAAGCCGCGCGACTACAATCCCAAGCTGGACGTTCAGGTCTATAATCCCGTAGCCCGGGCGCTGCGCGGAGACCCCGAAAAGCGGACCTGCCCGACCTGGCATGGCGGCATCGCACATCAGCCGACCGCCTATAATCCCGTCAAACACATCGCCTACGGCGTCGGTGTCGAAGGCTGTTTTACAGAGAATGGCCAAACCGTGGCTTTTCTTTCTCCCAATGGCGGCATCGACTACAAGAACAGCACGAAACGCGCGTCCAACAGCGACCTTTACTATGGCTCGGTGACCGCTTTCGATACCATCAACCACAAGGTCATCGCGAAAGCCGTCACGGACATCGAAATCCGGTCCGGCATCACGGCCACGGCGGGCGGCCTGGTGTTCTCGGCGCTTCAGGATGGTTGGGTTGTGGCCTACAACGACGAAACGCTGGAGGAGCTGTGGCGGTTCAACGTGGGTACGCCTCTGAAAGGCGCGCCGGTGACTTACGCCATCGGACCGAAGCAGTATCTGGCCGTGCAAGCCGGCGGCCGCCACCTGCATCCCGTGAAATACGACAACCTTCAGGATGCCAGCTATCTGTTTGTGTTCGCCTTGAACTGAGCGCTGGTGACTTGAGCAGCCGCCGCCTCATTTCGGGAACACTTTGCAGGCGTCCGTGTCGGAGCCCCAGAAGTCGATGCACTTGGCCCGATCCATCGGGCCCTTCCCAACGATCTTGGCGAGCATGAAGTCGGCGATGAGCTCGATCTCCCGCTGCTGCAGCGTTGCCGGAGGGTCCGGCATGCGCGTCGGATAGGCTTTCAGATCCGCCTGCTTCTTGCCGTAGCATCGCCCGTCGCTGTATGCAAATTTGTCGAAGGCCGGCATTTGCGAATTCAGCTTCCCGCACTTGATGAGCAGGATCAGGCCGGCGCGGTTGAGTTTGGTCTCCCGCAGGTTGGCTCCGTCCGGCATTTGGCTGTCGGTTTTGTGGCCGTCGCCCGCCCAGCCATGACAGGCCTGGCAGTTACCTTTTTGCTGATAGAGTCTCATGCCATCGGCAAGGTCGGAGGCACTGAGGGTTGGCTGCTGCTCCTGGGTCTGAGCTACCGGGGCGACGGACGCGGCGGCCAGCATCGCGGCGGCTACTGCCGTCCGCAAAAAGAAACGCAGCCGCCTGTGGCATTTGCGCGGGTTGGTCATGAATGCAGTATACAGCGGTCAAGCTCATATGACCTGGCCAGTTTTCGATCCGCGGCGGCAACCGGCTGCTTCCATAAGCCGGCTGCTTCGGTCGCGGCTTTCGCAAAGAGTCTCTTCGTGTTAACTGGCGGCGGAGAGCAAGGCGTCTGACTCCCCAGTTGAATCCCTGAGATTTTGGGGCTGCCGGTGCACCTCGGACTCGCCGCTGGTGTGCGAGAAGGTAATCCTTTCCGCACAATCGGGGACCCCAGCTCGGCAGCGCCATTGAATCTCAGCAATTCTGCAACTATCTCAACAGGAGTCTGTGCGCCGGAGTGGAGACAAGAGATCTCAAGGGACAAAGGTAATCGCAAACACGCCGCTACCGGTGCCTGCGTAAAGCGTGTTGGGGTCCCGCGGATCAATCGTCAGGATCCCGACCCCGGACCTAGGCGGGAGGGCGTTCATCTCGGTCCAGGTCACGGCTCCATCCGGGCTCTGGAGCATCAAGCCGCCAGCCGCCGCGTAAACGGTATTGGAGTGCGGATCGATCGCGAGCGCGGTAACACTACTGGACCTATCCACAAAGGCACTCGGCATCCCGAAATTCACCGCCTCCCAACTATCGCCTCCATCCGTGGTTTTGATCAACCCGCTCAAGCCCCCTCCCGCGTATATTGTTTGAGGGTCTTGCGGATCGACCTGCAGCACCAAAATATCCGGCGCCTCCTCGGCCAGCATCGCGAATCCCGGCGGCGTCGCCAGCGGGCTCCAGGTCTCTCCTCCATCCTGGCTCTTGAAAATAGTTCTTCCATCCCAGCTGTTCGCCGCGTAAAGCGTGGAAGAGTCTTGTGGATCCATGGTCACTAAAGAAATAAGAGTCGGGAACGACCCTTTCGGCTCCCAGGTTGCTCCGCCGTCGGTCGACTTGAATACATGGCTCGATTCTTCAATTGCTGTGGGTGACGTGCCGCTGGAGAAACCCGCCGCGTACAACGTACCAGGGTTTCGGGGGTCCA
The DNA here is from genome assembly GCA_035632015.1 of Bryobacteraceae bacterium. Lineage (GTDB taxonomy): Bacteria > Acidobacteriota > Terriglobia > Bryobacterales > Bryobacteraceae > Palsa-89. Next base: position 70,452 of record DASQHQ010000066.1, on the reverse strand, counting down.
CCACCAGGGATTGATCAAAATTGCCATTGCCTCCCAGGCCGGAGTAGCTCCAGCTTGCTCCCCCATCCGTGGTTTTGAATATCCCGCCGCCGAAAATCCCGACGTAGAGGGTGTCCGGATTTTGCGGATCGATCGCCAGGGATCCGGGATGCATCGAACCTCCAAATTCGCCCGCTGACAGGCCGGAGTTCGCCTCACTCCAACTCGCTCCCGAATTCGTCGTTTTGAATATTCCGCTGCCCGTCGCCGCGTATACCTTACTGGTATCTTGCGGGTCCACAGCAAAGGCCCAAATGTTGAGGCCTCGCAGCCCAACGCTTGACCGCGTCCAGGTGGCCGCCCCATCGGTGCTCTTGCGAATTCCCAAGCCTCTGGCCGACCCCGCGTAGAGCGTGGAAGAATTTTGTGGATCAATCGCGATGACCGAAATAGAATCTTGTAAGGCGGCGCTTACCCAGCTCGCGCCGCCGTCCGTGCTCTTGAATACTCCCAAGGAGGCAACAGGATTCGCTGTCAGGGGCTGTCCCGAGGGAGGAAATCGAAACGCCGCGTAAACCGTAGCCGTGTTTTGCGGGTCGATCGCCAGCGATGCAAATCCCCCCAACGGCGGCAGACCCGAGTTCGCCGCGCTCCAGCCCTCGCCGCCATCGGTGCTTTTGAACATCCCGCTGTTGGTGGCCGCGTAGATCGCATCGGGATCTTGTGGGTCAACGGCCAGGGACCAGACTTCCAAGTTCTGCGCCGGAAGCCCGGAGTTCAGGGCGCGCCAGGTGATTCCACCATCCGTACTTTTGTATACACCGCTGCCGGCGTAGACACCGGAATTGGCGCCGATGTCCCCCCTGCAAGCCGCGTAAACCGTGCCTGAGCTCTTGGGATCGACGGCCAGCATTCGCACAGCATCCAATTCCAAGGGCAGACCGGCAGTGGCCGCGCTCCAGCTTCCGCCGCCATCCGTGCTCTTGTAGACTCCATGGTGCATCGCCGCGTACAGCGTGGCCGGGTTTTGCGGATCGATCGCCAGGGACCCGGGCAATGCCAACGAGCTGAGATAATCCTCCATGTCCCCGCTCGGCGCGCTCCAGCTGGCGCCGCCATCCGTGCTCTTGTACACTCTGTCGCCAGAAAGCCCTGCGTATAAGGTGCCGGAGGTTTGCGGGTCGATCGCCAGCGACATTGACCATCCATCCAGCCCCTTGGGGGAACTCACCGCGCTCCAACTCGCGCCGGCATCACTGGTTTTGAACAAACCCCCGTCGGTCGAAGCGAACAGCGTGCGCGAGTCCTGCGGATCCACCACCAGGGCGAACACATTTCCGGCGTCCGGCCCGATGTTCGTCCACTGATTCGTCCCGGCCAGAAGCGCGAAAGGCGTAAGAATAACGGTGAGCGCGGCGAAAGTTCTCATTTGACCTTCTCCTTATCCGGCAAGTAGATAGTGACAATATCCTCCAGCTCTTCGCGTCACACCTCAGCTTTTCCCCGCGCGATAGGCGGGTGCTGACGGATCGCGGGCATTGCGCGCGAATAAGCCATGCCGCACAAGGACTTCAGCTCTCCGATAAGAATATCACCCCGGCTTCCGCGCCACATAGGCTCCGATCAACGCTAGCGACAACCCGTAGCTGTGGTCAATGTCGTCATTCAGCGTGATGCTTATCGATGCGGGTGGCTGTTTGCAATCGAACTCAATTCCGCCCCGGCGATCGAGTGTCTCACCAGGATCGCTCGGTTCAGTTTGAGCGAGTCGAGGACTGCCAGCACGTCTCGCGTTGCAATCACACACATCGTCAGATATTTGATCTGTTCCACAACAACTACTTGCGCGCTCGTGCTGCAACTGTCTCCTGGGCCAGAGCATAAACTGTCTCCAGGCGATATTCGACCAAGCAACGCCGCGAGCGCTGTGTCCTCTCCGCCCGGACTCCACCTCGATGGACAAAACTTCATCAAAGAAATATGCACGCCAAACACAGAGTGTGCGCCCTTGCCACCAGTTCGGCCTTCTTTGCGGGTGTCGCGAGCTGTGATCTTTTTTGGTCGGTTTCGACGCTTGGGTTCGTTCTGACTCGCTCCAGCGCAATCCCCTCCACCCGCTCGCAGCCACTTCGACGCGCCGATGCTCCTCCCCCGCCCGATCATCTGGCAGCGCAGCCCCCGAGGCAGCGCCGCGACGAGCTACATCTGCCAGACACCTGCTGGACGGCGACGACGCGCTGTGCATGTGAAATAATGGATTCACCGTAACGGCCGCCGGTTCAAGTGCAGCCGGTGGACAATTTCATTCGGCGCAAGCGGCCGTCCGAGCGAAGGAGCCGTACGATGCTGAATCAACTGCTGAGCTCAATCGCGATCCTGGCTAGTTTGGGGATTCCGCTCGTGGCCCAGGCGCCTGCGGCCGCAGCGGCCAAAACCTGGACCGCCCCCTTGACGCCGGATGGTCGCCCGGACCTGCAGGGCAACTGGTTGAATAATAGCGCCACCCCGCTGGAACGGCCCAAGCAATTGGAAGGCCGCCAATTTCTGACCGACGACGAAGTAGCCGAACTGGAGAAGCGCGCCGAGAGAATATTTAAAGGCGGACGCAGCGACTTCGCCGGCGGAGACGGTGTTTTCCTCGCCGCGCTGTCCGATGTCGATCGCTTCAAGAATCCAAACTCGACCGGCGATTCCTCCAATCTCGTCCGGGTTTTCGACAACCGGACCTCGCTCATCATCGATCCCCCGGACGGAAGAATCCCTTCCTACACGCCAACCGGCCGGCAACGCCGCGCGCGAGACCTGGCGGCGGCGGGCGCGACCAATATTCCCGCCGGTCCGGAAGACCTGACAGCCGAGCAGCGTTGCATCAGCTTCGGACTTCCGCGGCTCGGGGGCAACGTCGGGGCAGGTAATTTCGGGTATTACCAGATCTTCCAAACGCCCGACCACGTCGTATTTTTCTTGGAGGCGATCCACGATGCGCGCGTCATTCCGCTGGACGGCCGCCCGCATCTTCCGCCCAACATACGCACCTGGAACGGCGACTCGAGGGGCCGCTGGGAAGGCAACGCGCTGGTCGTGGATACGACCAATTTCTCCGGCCAGACTAACTTCCTGGGTGCGGGTGAAGACCTGCACTTAGTCGAACGCCTCACACGCGTCGCGCCCGACGAACTCCACTACGAAATCACGATTGACGCCCCGAGCACTTGGACCAGGCCCTGGACGGTGATGATTCGCCTGAAAAGAACCGAAGACAAGATCTTCGAGTTTGCCTGTCATGAGGGAAACGCTGAGATCATGGAGACCATGCTCTCTGGGGCGCGCGGCGGCGGAAAATAGGCCCTCCGGAACCATCGTCCGAGGAACCACCGCGAGCCGGTCTCGTCTATGACCTGAAGTCGTCTGCAGCACGGAGGAAGCCATGCCGGATGAGTCGGCGCGCTTTCACATTCGGCCCTCGACCGAAAGCACATTCACGCTGGAAGTTTTCAGGACCGGATTGCTCGCTGGCAAGAAGCATTTTCTTTTCTTCGAGCAGTACGGCGGCGAAATCGAGTATGACCGGAGGGCACGAAGGCTCGGTTCACTGTGGAAGCGCGCAGCGTCACCTGCAAAGACCAGTGGCTCACACCCGAGAAGCGGAAGAAGGTGGTGGAGACAACGCTGAACGACCTGCTGGCCGCGAGCCAATATACGCAGCTCACGTTTGTTTCGACGCAGATCGCCCCCAAGTCGAAAGGCCAATTCGAGGTGCAAGGCGATCTCACGGTCTGCGGAATCTCAAAGCGGGTCTCGGTGCAGGCGGCCGTGAAGCCGGTCGGTGAAGTGCGCCTGGAAATCGATGGCGAGGCGCACATCAGTTTGAAGGATTACGGCCTGAAGCCGCCATCCAGCGCCTGGGGCCTGGCCGGAACCAGGGATCAGATGACGCTGCGCTCTCTGGTCTGGGCCGAGAAGCCAGCCTGAAAACCGCGCCGCAATTGCGATCAGGCCGCCGCAACCGCACAATAGAGGAATGGATTCCTTGAGCACGGAGAAATTCCGTGTCGGCCTGGTGCAGATGAGCTGCGCCGTGGACCCGAATGAGAACCTGGAGAAGGCGCTGTGGCGGATTCGCGAGGCCGCCGCGGGAGGCGCTCAGATTGTCTGCTTGCAGGAGCTTTTCCGGTCGCAGTACTTCTGCCGCGAGGAGAATGCGGAACTGTTCGCGCTGGCCGAGCCGATTCCCGGTCCCACCACACAAACGCTGGGCCGGCTGGCGCGCGAGCTGGGCGTGGTGGTGATTGCGTCGCTGTTCGAGCGCCGGTCCGCCGGCCTGTATCACAACACCGCGGCGGTGATCGGAACGGATGGCGAGATCGCCGGCATTTATCGCAAAATGCACATCCCGGACGATCCGCTGTATTTCGAAAAATTTTACTTCACGCCGGGCGATCTGGGCTTCGTAAACTTCGACACGCAATTCGCGCGTGTGGGCGTGCTGGTGTGCTGGGACCAGTGGTATCCGGAAGCGGCGCGGCTCTCCAGCATCAAGGGGGCCAGCATTCTTTTCTATCCCACCGCCATCGCATGGCATCCGGCGGAAAAAGAGAAGTACGGCGCGGCGCAGGTGGATGCCTGGCGCACCATCCAGCGCGGGCACGCCATCGCGAACGGGCTGTACGTAGCGGCCGTCAATCGCGTGGGGCACGAAGGTCCCGCGGATGGCGGCCTGGATTTCTGGGGCACATCTTTTATGGCCGACCCGTTCGGGCGCGTGATGTGCGAGGCCTCTTCGACCAACGAGCAGATCCTGATCGCCGAGTGCGATCCCGCGCGCATCGAGCAGGTGCGGCGCCACTGGCCGTTCCTGCGCGACCGGCGCATTGACGCCTACTCCCCCATCCTGAAGCGGTGGCTGGATTGACGCCGCGCCAACTCGGTTTTCGGATGCCGGCCGAGTGGGAGCCGCATGAGGCCACCTGGCTCGCCTGGCCGCACGAGCGCACGGACTGGCCCGGAAAATTCGCGCCGATTCCCTGGGTGTACGGCGAGGTGGTGCGCTGGCTGGCGCGCGTCGAGAAGGTGCGAATCCTGGTGGAGGATCGCGCCACCGAACAGGCCGCGCGCCGCGTGCTTGCCAAGTGCGGCGCCAACCTGAGCGCCGTCGAATTCTTCCCGCATCGCACCAACCGGAGCTGGACGCGCGATACCTGTCCGATTCTTGTCCGCAACTCCAAGGGCGAAGTCGCCGCTACCAACTGGCGGTTCAACGGCTGGGCCAAGTACGGAAACTGGCGGCTCGATAACCGGATTCCCGCGTTCCTGGCAAGGCGCTTGAAGATGCGCTCCTTCGACCCGGGCATCGTGCTGGAGGGCGGCAGCATCGACGTGAACGGCGCGGGTCTGCTGCTGACCACCGAGGAGTGTCTGCTGAACCAGACCGTGCAAGTCCGCAATCCCGGGCTCGACCGCGCGGGCCTGGAACGATATTTCGCCGATTACCTGGGAATCGAGCGCACCATCTGGCTCAAAGATGGAATCGCGGGCGACGACACGCACGGCCACATCGACGATCTGGCGCGGTTCGTTGGGACCGACGCCGTGGTGACCGTGGTGGAGGAAGACCGTTCCGAGGCCAACTACGAGCCGCTGCGAGAGAACCTGGCGCTGTTGAAGCAAACCGGCCTGAAGGTCGTGACGCTTCCGATGCCCGCGCCCGTTTATTTCGACGGCCAGCGGCTGCCGGCCAGCTACGCCAATTTCTACATCGCCAACCGGCTGGCGCTGGTCCCGACGTTCGGCGATCCCATGGATCGCGTCGCGCTCAACACGCTGGCCAAGCTCTTCCCGGACCGCGAAGTAGTCGGGATCTACTGCCGCGATTTAGTGTTAGGCTTAGGGACGCTGCATTGCATGACTATGCAACAGCCGGCCTAGCGTTGGCGCCATGCACTCACTCGATCTGGCCACGATTGCGATCTACCTGATCGCGATCACCTGGTTCGGAACGCGCTTTCGGACCCGCCAGCGGAGCCTGAAGGATTATTTCCTGGGCGGCCACGCCGCGCCCTGGTGGGCCATCTCGCTGTCGATCGTCTCGGCTGAAACCAGCACGCTCACCGTGATCGGCACACCGCCGCTCGCGTTTTCTGGAAACTTCCAGTTTCTCCAGCTCGTCCTGGGGTATCTGCTGGCGCGCATCGTCATCTCGGTTCTGTTCCTGCCGCACTACTTCCGCGGCGAGATGTACACCGCGTACGAGCTGATGCGAAGGCGTTTCGGCGAGCGCATCCGAAAGCTCACCGCGGGCACGTTTCTGGTGCTGCGCGCGCTGGCCGAAGGCGTGCGGGTGTTCGCCGTCTCGATCATCATTTCGATCATTCTGGTCGAGCCGGCCGCACGGCGGCCCGAGCTGAGCTTCTTGCGCGGCAGCCGGGGCGAAGTGGTTTCCATCCTGGTCATCGTCGCCTTGACTCTGTTCTACACCTTCGAGGGTGGAATGACCGCGGTGATCTGGACCGACGTGGTGCAGATGTTTCTGTACGTCGCGGGTGCGATCCTCAGCTTTTTTGTGATCCTGCACCAGCTTCCCGGCGGCTGGGCTCATGCTTATGACGCCGCGCGCGCCGCGCACAAGCTGCAAGTGTTCGATTTCCGCTTCTCCTGGACGGCGGAGTTCTTCTCGCGAAACTATAGCTTCTGGGCCGGCCTGATCGGGGGCTGCTTTCTGACCACCGCGAGTCACGGCACCGAGCAACTGCTGGTCCAGCGGCTGCTGGCCGCGAAAAACGAGGCGCAGAGCCGCGCCGCCCTGCTTTCGAGCTGGGCAGTGATCTTCTTCCAGTTTGCTCTTTTTCTGTGGATCGGCGCGCTGCTGTTTGTCCACTATTCGGATGCGCACCTTGAGCCGCCGCGGCCGCTGGAAGCGATTTATCCGGGCTACGTCTGGCAGAATCTGCCGCCGGGCGTGGCCGGCCTGGTGGTGGCAGCGATACTCGCGGCGGGAATGTCCAACCTGAGCGCAGCGCTGAATGCGCTTTCGTCCACAACCGTCATGGATTTCTACAAGCCGCTGGCGCTGCGGCGCGATCCGGGCAAGTCCGAGCATTATTTCCTGGGGATCGCGCGCTGGGCGACTCTGGCTTGGGCCGTGATCCTTGTCCTGGTGGGACTGGTGGCGCGCAATTGGGGATCGGTGCTCGAAGCCGGCCTGACCATCGCGTCCATTTTGTACGGATCGCTGCTGGGCGTGTTCCTGCTCGGGTTGCTGACCAAGTCGGTGCAAGAAAACGCCGCCATGGTTGCCATGATCGCCGGGTTGATCGTCATGATCGGCGTGAAGCAATGGACGCATATCGCTTTCACCTGGTATGTGCTGATTGGAACGACAGCCACGTTTGTGACCGGATACGCGGTCTCGCTAGTGTGGAAAGAGTCTCCTCATGGGTCAAACGACTGACCGGCTCGATCTCAAGCGCGACCTGGGAATCTGGAGCGCGGCCGCGATCGTGGTCGGCACCGTGATCGGTAGCGGAATTTTCCTGGTGCCCAACAGCATGGTGAAGAACGTCGGCACGCCAGGCATGGTTTTCGCAGTCTGGATCTTTGGTGGAATGCTTTCGCTCTTTGGGGCCTTGAGCTACGCGGAGCTGGCGGCCGCCATGCCTGAAGCGGGTGGTGAGTACGTTTATCTGAGAGAGGCGTACGGGCCGCTGTGGGGATTCCTTTACGGCTGGACCCAGATGTGGGTGGCTAAGAGCGGGTCTATCGCGACGCTGGCGACGGGGTTTTTCATCTATCTGGCCAACTTTCAGCCGGAGCTGGAGAAGATCTGGGTGGTAGTGCCACTGCCTCTCGGGGAGTCCGGACATCCGCTCGAAATCCGCTACGGCCAATTGCTCGCCATGGCCGTGATTGGGGTGCTGGGACTGATCAACTATCTTGGCGTTCGTGTGGGCGGCAACGTCCAGGTCACGGTGACGTTGGTGAAAATCGGGCTGATCGGGGCAATTATTGTAGTGGGACTCGCGACGTCACACGGAGGCAGCGCGAACTATCGCACCTCTGTGCCGGCGCCCGGAGGCGTCACGGGATTTTTCGCAGCGCTGGTGGCGGCTTTATGGGCCTACGATGGCTGGAACAACGTGGCAATGGTAGCGTCGGAAGTCCGCCGGCCGCAACGCAACTTGCCGCTGGCCCTGATTCTGGGCACGCTGTCGGTGATCGGCTTGTACCTGCTGACCAATCTGGCCTATTTTCGGGTCCTCCCGGCCCAGGCTGTGGCCGCGACCGACCGGGTAGCGGGAGAAATGATGCACCGGATCTTGGGCTCGCCGGGCGCGGCGGGCGTCAGCATTGCCGCCATGATCTCGATTTTTGCAGCGCTCAACGGGTCGATTCTTTCAGGCGCCCGGGTGCCTTTCGCGATGGCTCGGGACGGCCTGTTCTTTCGACGTGTGGCGCGAGTCGATCCCGAACATCGCACCCCCGGCGTGTCCATTCTGGTCTTAACTGCCTGGAGCGCACTGCTGGTGCTGAGCGGGCGCTACGATCAGCTTTATACCTACGTTATTTTCGCGAGTGCGATACTTTACGGGATGGCCACGGCCTCGGTGATCGTGTTGCGGTTCAAGCGGCCGGACTGGCCCCGGCCGTACCGAACCCTGGGTTATCCCCTGATTCCCGTAGTTTTTGTGCTCGGCATCGCCTGCTTAGTGGTTTCGACGCTGTTGAAGTCACCTCGCGAATCGCTGCTGGGTCTGGTCCTGATTGCGCTAGGTCTACCCTTCTATCGCTACTGGAGGGGTCTCAAGCGATTATCAATGGAGTGAAATGACCCATGCAAATGGCGTTTTCAAGACAAAAGCTCCGGAGAGAAGGCTAGTACCAGATTTTTGTTCTGTTTTCCGAACAGAAGGCTTGAAAGACGGAGCAAAAATGATGTACAACAAATGTTACAAGGCCTTTAGATTCTTTCGCCTTGTTCGCCTTCCAGAACAGGAAGGCAATTTTGAACGTTTTTTTCTGGGAGATTTGAATAGATGGACATCAACAAGATGCTGGCTGAATTGCGCCTAGAGCGTGAGCATATTGAAGAAGCAATCATGACATTGGAGCGCCTGGCAAGAGGTCGAGGAAGGCGCCGTGGACGGCCGCCGGCCTGGATGTCTCAGATGAAGCGGCGCGGACGCCCGCCCGGGAGCAAGAACCGGCCAAAGAACGAAGCCAAAGCAGCCGCTAAATCCGCAGCCGCCTAGGCTCTGAGGGCAGTCTTAGCCGCAGCCCGATACTCTTGTCGGCGTTGCAAAACTGGCCGCCGTGCCGGTTAGAGCTGGGTGTCTCGCTCAGACTCGGGCTGCCCTTTACTTTACCGATACAGCAAGAAACCCTCGCGCCGTTTGACGAAGGCCGCGAGAGCGTCCTCTATTTTCTGGAGCGACGTTCGAGGGTCTACGTCTGCCTTGGCGGCCGCGATCACGTCATGGCTTCCGATCAGGAAGCGGTTGGCATCCCACGGTATTTTGCCAGGATGCAGTTTTTCCAGTGCATAGGCGAGCTCGAGGCCCAGGCGCACGCTGTCGAAAGCGTTCCGGTCGGTGATGACAAAGCGGACGCCTTCGATGGAGCGGCCGGCGAAATTCGAGGACGTGGGCGCAAAGCGGGTGGGATAGACTCGAACGCCGGGAATATAGCGGGCATTCAGGAAAGCAGCCAGCTCGCGGCCGTGAATCCAATCTGCGCCAATCTGCTCGAAGGGCGCGTCGGTGCCGCGTCCCACCGAGTAATTCGGGGACGCCTCCAGCATGGCGAGGCCCGGATAGAGCAGCGCTGCGCTGAGGCTGCGCATGTTGGGCGAAGGATTCACCCAGGCCAGACCGGTGGCGTCGAACCAATCGCCGCGATTCCAGCCTTGCATCGGGACGACGTGAAGATCCAGCCCGAGATGTTGTTCGGCGTTCGCCATATTCGCCAATTCGCCCAACGTCAGGCCGTGCCGGACGGGAATCTCCAAACATCCGACGAACGATTCCAGGTCGCGGTCGAGGATGGGACCTTCGACGTGGACGCCGGAGATCGGGTTGGGGCGGTCCAACACGAAAAACGGCAGATGCCGGCGCGCGGCTTCCTGCATGCTGTAGAGCATGGTGCACGAATAGGTGTAAAAGCGCGCGCCCACGTCCTGGATGTCGAACACCAGCGCATCCAGGCCTTCCAGCATTTCGGGGCGGAGGCGGCGACTGGAGCCTTGAAACAGGCTGATCACGGGCAAGCCGGTGGCAGGGTCCTTCGAATTAGGTATGTCGGCATTGTCTTCAACGCCGCGCAAGCCGTGCTCGGGCGAAAAAATGGTCCGGATGCCGACACTGGCCGCGAGCATGACGTCGATGTTGCGCCGGCCGTCGCGCGTCAGGCCGGTGTGATTCGTAATCAAGCCGATTTTCTTGCCGCGCAAGGGCGCGAAATTGTCGGCGGCCAGAACGTCGAGGCCGGTCAACACCTGGGCGTTCCGCTCGACCTGGCGATGCAGGCCCGGTCCGGTGATGGTTTCGTTGTAGCCGGTGAGCGCCACGCCGGGAGCCGTGAGACCGAAGGAGGCGGCCGCGATTGTGGCCACGCGGCTGCGCAGGGAGCTGAGCGATTTTCCGCGATGCGGATGAACCACGTTGGTGAGAAGAATGACGTAAGTACGGCTGGTCGGGTCGATCCAAAGTGAAGTCCCGGTGAAGCCGGTGTGGCCATACGATCCAATGGGAAACAGCTCGCCGCGGTTGCTCGAATAAGTGGAGTCGATGTCCCAGCCGAGCCCGCGCAGAATGGGCTGATCGGCCGGCGAGGCGGGCGAGGTGAACTTCTCGACGGTGGCGGCGTTGAACAGGCGTGTTCCGTTGGCTTGGCCGCGATCGAGCATCATTTGGGCGAATTTCGCCAGATCCGCGGCGGTAGTGAACAGGCCGGCGTGGCCGGCGACGCCGCCCATGTAGCGCGAGGTGTCGTCGTGGACCACGCCGCGCAGCGGTTTGCCGGTGGCCGGATCGATCTCGGTGGGCGCGATTCGATCAACCAGGTTGGCCGGAGGCTGAAACATGCTGTCGCGCATGCCGAGCGGCTGGAAAATATTGGCGCGCGCGTAATCGGACAGCATCTGGCCGCTCCGACGGTGGACGATCTCGCCCAGAAGAATGAAATTGATGTCGCTGTAGACGAAGCGCAGGCCGGGCGGGCGCGTGGGCTTGTCGATCAGCGCGCGCCCGATTCCTGTTTCATAACCGCTCCAGGCCGGCTTCAAGTCAAGATCGGGACGCAGGCCGGAAAAATGCGTCATCAGATCGCGAATCTCGATGTCGCTATGCCCGCCTTGAAACTCGGGCAGGTATTTTGTGACCGGGTCGTCGATGCGGATTTTTCCCTGCTCGAACAGCTTCATGATGGAGGGCGTGGTCGCGATCACTTTGGTGAGCGAAGCGGCGTCGAAAATGGTGTCGAGCGTCATCGGCTCGCGCCGCGGAATTAGGGCCCGTTCGCCGTAGGCTTTCTGGTAAACGACCGCGCCGTTATGTCCGATGAGCAGGACCGCACCGGGAATAAGGCCGCTGCTGACGGCTTGGTCGATTTGTTCGTCCACCGCCGCCGCGCCGGAAAAGGTGGGCTGCGCGCCCAGGCAGGCGGCGAAGGACAGAACCAGTAACGCTCTCATTGCAGTTTTTTCGCGACCTCGTCCAGGAGCTTGGCGAGATCCACGTCCTGGGAGGTGATGCCCTGAGCGTCGTGTGTGGTGAGGTCGACGGTTACCCGGTTGTAGACGTTGAACCACTCGGGATGATGGCCCATTTTCTCGATCGCCAGCGCCGCGGTGGACATGAAGCCGAAAGCGTGAATGAAGTCGGCGAATTTATAGTCCTTGTGGAGCTTGCCTTCGACCACGCTCCATCCGGAGAGTTCAGAGAGCGCGGCTTTCAGCTCCGGACCGGAGAATTTCCTCATAACAACATTATGGAATGGGGGAGGCATCAGGTGCGGGGGTAGTCCGCTAAAGTAGCGCACTACCGGTGCGGGGGTGATTCGCGGAATGCAACATTCCGATTACTACCTGCGGGCGGGCGGAAGTCAGATAAAACCTGACTGTCCGGCGGGCGGGTCTGTCGCCAAGATTGATTGGGCTTGTGGCCTGTTCTTGCGATGCTGCGCGCCCACCCTTGGCGACTGGGGCGTACTCCTGCCATCGAGAGCAAGCGTTCGCAGGAGTGCGGCCGCGGCACGCAGGAGTGCGTGCGCCACGACATCGACTGAAAAAAAGGCCGGCATTAACCGCTTCACGGCTAACGCCGGCCATTAGGAGGGACCGCGCGAGCTATAGAGCTGCGCTCGCGCCCTGACGTCTCGGAGTCTTGACTTTCGGCGTAGCCAGATAGCCGACCACTTCATTCTTCTTGACCTGGTTCACCACGATTTCATACGGCTGGCGGCTGCCGGCCACGTAAAGCTGCACCGGCTCGTTGATGGTCCGGTCTTTCTTTTCGACCATCTTGTCGTCCGCGTACACTTCCATCGTGAAGCGGTTGCGTTTCGGATCGGTCTTCTTCAGCGCCACCCGGATATCGCCAATTTTCTGCGGCGCTTTGGTCTTGCTCAGGTCGAATTCGAAATAGTTGCGTTCACCGAGCTCTCTGAGCGTGGTCAGCTCCTTGGCATTGGTGGCAATGTCGCCGCTCATGACGCCCAGGTCGCCCACCACGCGCTTCAGATCGGAGCCGGTCTTTTCGACGTCGCTCGACACCTGATCCAGCTTGGCGCTGGTGTCTTCAAGCTTGGCGCTGGCGTCCTGCAGTTTGGCGCTGGTATCCTGCTTCAGGTCGGACAACTGGCTCACCACTTCCTGGCGTCTCCGCTCGAGGCTCTGCGCCAACTGCGAGTTGCTGCGCTTCACTTCGGAGCGGGCCTGGCGGAGCGTCGCCGTGGACACTCCGTCGATCTGACTCTTCAGAGCATCGAAGCGTTGCTGGTTCAGATCGGCTTCGTTGGACGCAGTCTGGGTCAGCCTGGCGATTTCCTTCTGCGCGCTCACCTGCTGGAGCGTCATGTCGCGCGAGAGATGTTCCTGCCTGACGAATTGGAAAGCGTTCCCTGCCAAAGCGAGCGCGAGGCCGATGAACAGCGCCCAAAAGACGCCGGCGTGGGAACGCGCGCCGGGACGATCGAAAGACTGGTTGGAATCATTGACGGGCATAAAATTCTCCTTGTCGGATGCACCGGAAATCAGTCAACAGCTTGTCCGGTCTGGCCGAGTCAGGAGCAAAATACGTTCCACTTGAGAATTGTTTTGTGGACGACGGCCGCGGTTCCGTGAATGCAGCAAGATAGCGCCCTGGGCGGCGAAAATGGAGCCAAGACGGCATCCAGCGACCTGTGTAACGTTTACCGAGGGACACAGCTCGTTTACAGACAGACACAGCCGGCGTCGTGTGCCGCATGGTGATTTATCGCCGAGCCGTTTCCGGCGTGGCGCCCGCTGACGGCGTCACACCCGCGGTCCGCCCTCCCGGGATTCTCGCCTTGGGCGTGGCCAAATAGCCGCTCACTTCGTTCTTTTTGACCCGGTTCACGACAATTTCATATAACTGGCGGCCGCCGTTGACATAGAGCTGGACGGGTTCGTTGATGGTCCGGTCTCTCTTTTGCACAACCTGATCGTCGGCATACAGGTCCATGGTATACAGGTTGCGTTTCGTGTCGGTCTTACGAATCGCGATCTGGATGTCGGCGATCCTGGTGGGGGCCTTGGTCTTTACCAGATCAAATTCAAAATAGGCGCGGTCTCCGAGATCGCGCAGCGCGGCGAATTCCTTGGCATTGGTGGCAATGTTGCCACTCATCACACCCAGGTCGCCCACCACTCGTTTCAAATCCAACCCATTCTTCTCGGTCTGGGCGGAGACCTGGTTCAGCTTCGCGCTGGTGGTGTCGAGTCTGGCGCTGGTATTCTGCAGCCGGGCGCTAGCGCTCTGAAGGCCGGCGCTGGTGTCGCGCCTCAAGTCCGCCAACTGGCTCCTCAGTTCCTGGTTGGTCTGCTCCAGATCGCGATTCTCCTGCTCGAGACGATTCGCCGTCTGGGAATTGGTTCGCCGCGCTTCGGACCGGGTGTTGCGTAACGCTTCCGCGGCGTCCACCTCGAGTTTCTTCACCGCTTCGAAGCGCTCCTGGGTGACCTCAAACGCACCTGACGTCGCGTCGCTCAGCTTGGTGATCTGAGTTTGCAGGTTGCGCTGCATCAGGGCCATGTCGCGCGCCATATGTTCGCCCCTAACAAATTGGTACACATTTCCGGCTAACGCCAGAGTCATGCCCAGCGACAACAGAAGCAGGACGCCGGTGCGGAAACCGGGGCGCGAGTGAATTGACTCGAGGTCGTTCACAGACATAGGAACCTCCACGGGATCGGCTAGCAACCGGGCCACGCGAGTATGGCAGCGGCTTCCTATAGATTCCAGAAAGGGCAAAAGTGTTTCATGCATTCGTACCCGTTGCTGGCTGGCCGAGGGTCCGGCGGCGGCACGCCACATCAACTCTTCGAGTACTGTAGAGAAGATGGGCAGCCGACGCGGATTTAAGAGATGCTGGCCGAGTCTTCGCCGCTCCCGGGTTGGGGCGATCTTGAGATGAGCCCGCCGCTGCTCGAAGCAGTGGAATCCCATCGCGAGGCGATGGTGGAGTTGAGCCAGGCCCTGATCGCGATTCCGAGCGAGAATCCGCCGGGGAACGAATATCAGCGCGCGGCGGACCTGCTTTCCAGGCGCCTGCGCGACCTCGGCTTCGGCGACACCCGCGTCGAGGGCGACTGCGTCATGAGCTTCTTGGGCAGCGGCGAGCGCACATTATACTTCAGCGGTCACTACGATGTAGTGCCGGCCCAAAGCGCCTCGCAGTTCGAGCCTGCGGTGAAGGGCGCGAACCTCTTCGGGCGGGGATCTTCGGACATGAAGGGCGGGCTGGCGGCGATGATCTATGCGGCGGTGGCGCTGAGCGAGTGCGGCGTGCGGCTCCATGGCCGGATCGGCCTGGTTTTCGTGCCGGACGAGGAAACCGCCGGACCGCGGGGATCGCGCTATCTGGCTGAGAGCGGGCTGCTGGGCGCGAACGGCATGGGGATGCTGACGCCGGAGCCGACCGGCGGCGTGGTGTGGAATGCGAACCGGGGAGCCATAACGCTGCGAGTGACCATTCGCGGCAAGGCGGCGCACGTCGGCCGGCAGCACGAAGGGGTGAATGCCTTTGAGCGGATGCTGCCTGTGGCGCAGGCGCTGGCAGAGTTAAAGACGGAAGTGGAGGCGCGCTCGACGGGGTTTCGGATTCAACCGGACGCGGCCCGGCGCTCGATCCTCATGCTGGGGGGCCGAGCCGAGGCGGGAACCAATTTCAACACGGTGCCGGACGCGTGCTCGTTCAGCATCGATCGCCGGATCAATCCCGAAGAAGACTTCGAGGAAGAGAAGCGCCGGCTGCTGGGCGTGCTCGAGCAAGCTCGCGCCGCCGGGACCGAGCTGGAGGTCGAGGTTTTGCAGGAAGGGCGATCGTGCGGAGCCGATCCGGAGAGCGAGCTGGGCCGGGCGCTGGCGCGCAGCATCCAGGGAGTCACGGGCCGGGCGGCGCAATTCGAGATGTGTCCGGGGCTGCTGGAGATCCGGTTCTATGCCGAGCGCGGGATTCCCGCCTTCGCCTATGGGCCGGGGTTGCTGACCGTGTCGCACGGGCCGAACGAGTTTGTGCCGGTGGATCGCATGGTGCAGTGCGCGCAGATCTACGCGCTGACGGCGGCGGAAATGCTTGCCTAGCGTCGACCGGAACGACCAGACGCCGCGGCCTCCTCGCGTCTCACAAAAGTGCTGCCACTGCGTTCCGTTGTGCGGGCTTTCTGGAGCGTGTCGCCGCGGCCCGCACGGGTGCGTGCGCTACGGGAGGGCGGCGAGCAGGGCTTCTACGGGCGCGTTGTCGCCGAAGGTCCGGCTGACGTGGGCGTAGCGGTCGATATTGCCTGGCCCGAAGACGAAGCTGCCGCCGAGCTGGAACGGGTTGGCGCCCAGACGATGCTGCCGGAATCCGCCTTTTTGCGCCCGCTTGCGCGCGACCCCGTTTTCGGAGCGGAACATGTGCAGGATGTTGGCGGACTTGAGACTGGCTGCGCGATAGGCGCGCCGGTCCGCATCGATCAATAGCGGATACGTGATTCCTGTTTCCTCGCGGAACTGAGCGGCATAACGGGCGTCGGCTAAACCGATCGCGGCCAGCCTGGCTCCGCGGGCCTCGAACTCGGCCTGGTGTTCGCGCAACTGCGCGGCGTGCTCGCGGCAAAAGATTCATCCGTAGTGGCGCAGAAAGACAATCACCGCGGGCGCGGATTCCCACAGCGAGCCGAGCCGGACGGCGGCGCCCTGAGAATCGGGCAGCGTGATGTCTGCGAGCGATTGGCTGAGCGAGCTGGGCACAGTGACCGGCGGCGCTACCGGGTGGGGACGGGCTGCAAGGCGCGGCTCTCGATGATGCGGTCGATGAGGCCGTACTCGAGCGCCTGATCCGGCTCCAGAATGTAATCGCGGTCCACGTCGCGCGCGATGCGCTCGGCCGCCTGTCCGCTGGCATTGGCGAGGATCTGATTCAGGGATTCGCGCATGCGCAGGATCTCGCGGGCGTAGATGTCGATGTCGGTGGCCTGACCGCCGAGGCCGCTCATGGAAGGCTGATGGATCAGGATGCGCGAGTGTGGCAGGCTGTAGCGCTTGCCCTTGGTGCCGCAGGCCAGCAGCACGGCCGCCATGGATGCAGCCTGGCCGACACAGTACGTCACGATGTCGGGTTCTATCAGGTTCATGGTGTCGAGAATCGCGAGGCCGGCGGTGATGGATCCGCCCGGCGAGTTGATGTAAAGCGAAATATCCTTTTCGGGATCTTCGGCCGCCAGAAACAACATCTGGGCAATGATCAGGTTCGCCACATTGTCGTCGATAGGCGTTCCCAGGAAAATGATGTTTTCCTTAAGCAGGCGCGAGTAGATATCGAAGGCTCGCTCGCCGCGCGAGGTCTGCTCGACCACCATCGGCACCAAGACGGAATTGTGCATCGGAAAAACTCCTCCAAAACATCTATGATACCGCGCCCGGTCGAACGCCACTCATTGTTTAGCACGCAAATTTGCGGGTGCAGAGAGGCCAGCAGACCTTAGGATGGAGGGATGAACAACACATTCTTGAGCGGACGAAATGCATTAGTGACGGGAGGAACGCGCGGCATCGGCTTCGCAGTCGCCCGGGCCCTGGCCGGCGCAGGCGCCAGTGTCGCCATCTGTGGCCGTAATGCGGGCCACGTTGACCGTGCCGTAAGACAGCTCACGACCGAGCAGAAACGTAAAGTGGTGGGAAAAGTTGCCGATGTAAGCAGTAGCACAGATGTGGCCGATTTGTTTGCGTTCGTCGACCGGGAACTGGGAGACCTAGACATCCTGGTCAACAACGCCGGGCTGGGAATATTCAAGAGCATGGCGGACCTGACGATAGAGGAGTGGCAAACAACCGTGGAGACCAACCTTTCCGGTGTCTTCTACTGTTCACGGGAAGCGCTGCATCGGCTCAAGAACCGAGGCGGAGGGTACATCATCAATATGGGTAGCCTGGCAGGCAAGAACGCCTTTGCCGGTGGGGCGGCTTACAATGCCTCGAAGTTCGGCCTGAAAGGTTTTAGTGAGGCGATGATGCTGGATCATCGATATGACAACGTGCGGGTCACTCACATAATGCCGGGGAGTGTCGATACGGAGTTCAGTCCCGGCTCAGTACGAGCGGACTGGAAGATAGCTCCCGAGGATATAGCGGAGATTGTGCTGATGTTGTTGGGGATGCCCGCAAGGACGCTGGTGAGCCAAGTGGAGGTCAGACCTTCAAAGCCAAAGAAATGAGAGCTTTGACGGCCGGTGTTGAGTATGGCATCCGATTTGCTCAGACATTATCGGGAGTGGAAGTGAAAGGGGCCCAGAAAATGTTACGGGTTAATGTTCCTTTAGATCCGACGAGGACGGGAAGAGAGGCGGAGGCCTTGGAGGCCAGCCTGCGCCGAATGATCGTCGGCCAAGACGAAGCCATCGAGCAAATCGTGAACATCTACCAGATGCACCTGACCGGGATGACACCCCCTGGCCGGCCGATCGCCAATTTTCTGTTCCTCGGCCCGACTGGCTCCGGAAAGACGCGCATCGTGGAAGCAACTGCTGAGGCCCTGGTCAAGAATGCGCGCGCGGTGATCAAGATCGATTGCGCGGAATTTCAGCACAGCCACGAAATCGCCAAGCTGATCGGCTCGCCTCCCGGATATCTGGGGCATCGCGAAACGCATCCGCTGTTGAGCCAGGAGGTCTTGAACCAATATCACACGGAAGCGATGAAGCTGAGCTTCGTGCTGTTCGACGAAATCGAGAAAGCCTCGGATGCGTTGTGGAATCTACTGCTCGGCATCCTGGACAAAGGGACCTTGACCTTGGGAGACAACCGCAAGGTGGACTTCTCGCGCGCGTTGATCTTCATGACCAGCAACCTGGGCGCTTCGGAGATGAGCGCGATGATGAATCCAAGGCTGGGTTTCAACGCGGCAGCATCAGCTCGCGAGGCCCAGAACGGCACCGTAGATGAGAAACTAAGCGGCAAAATCGCGCGCAGCGGCGCGGACGCGGCACGGCGCAAGTTCACTCCCGAGTTCATCAACAGGCTGGATAAGATTGTCACCTTCCGCCCACTCGGTTCCCCCGAGCTCAAGAAGATTCTCGACATCGAGCTAAATATGGTTCAGCAGCGCATCTTCAACACTTCGCCCGAGAAGTCGTTCGTCTTCAAGACCAGCGACGGGGCCAAGGGCTTCCTGCTGCACGAAGGCACGGACCTGAAGTACGGCGCGCGTCATCTGAAACGCGCCATCGAACGGCTGCTCGTTCAGCCTATGTCGAATCTGATCGCCACCGATCAGGTCCGCGGCGGAGATTGTGTTTTCGTGGATTTCGACGCCGAAAACCACGGGCTCACCTTCGTCAAGGAAGCGGAAGGATTGGCGGTGCACGCCATGGCCGATCTGGTGGACCGCTCCATCTCGATCCCGGCCTTCGCGCTCGCCAATGGCGCATTCATCGAAGCCGTCAAGACACAAAGCGCGCGCTCCTCCAAGAGAGCTTAAGCGGAGTTTTTCAAAAGGAAAGGTGTTGACGACCGGCCAGTTCCAATCTGGACTTGCCGGTCTGTTCTAGCTCGCGCACTCACCGCGGCCAAGCTGCAGGGAGTAATCCATTTCATCGCCCCAGTCCCGATACATCTCGGCAAACGTCTCGGCGGGTTTGGCCAGATCGCTGGTCATGAGACGAAATGTCTCAACCTTGTGCCGCAGCACGTAATCGCGGAAGCTTTCCTCTGGCTGGCGGTTTTCGACATAGTGCCGGAGCACGCGGCGGACAGCCACAGGGGCCAGCCGAGCCGGGATGCTTTGGATCGCGACGCCGAATCGCATATTGCCGCTCTGGTCGTAGCCTCCGCCAAGAAGCATCTGATAGTAGGGGACTTCCCTACCCTCGATTTTGCGGGCGTTGCCGTAAAAGCCGACATCAGCGATCCAGTGTTGGCCGCAGGAATTCGGGCAGCCACTGATCTTGATCGAGAGTTGACGAACCAGCGCGTCAGAATGACCCCGCACTTCTTCGGCTAAGGCCACTCCCAAGGTCATGGATTTCGTCAGGCCCAGGTTACAACTGTAAGCTCCAGGACATGTAGTCACGTCTTCGATCTCGTGGGCGCCCGCATCAGCCAACCCAATAGTACGGAGTGCTGCGTAGACCCGGGGCAAAGCACGCAGCGGGATGTAGGCAAGCACCAGGTTTTGATCCACCGTCACACGCAGTACGCCGTCGCCTGCACTTCGGGCAACCTGGGCCAACCCATGCATCTGGATGCCGGTGAGGTTGCCTTGCGGCACCTTGACGGTGACCATGGCGTAACCGCGCTGCTTTTGCTCCTGGATGTTGGTTTCCAACCAACGCTCGTATTCGGGATTGGAATGACCGTTAGGCCCAAGGACCGGCAGCAGATCGCCGCTTCCTAGTGGTGGTGGTGCTGCTTGAAAACCACCAAACCCGTCCGGGATCGTTTCCGGAGTGGGAATGCCACCATTGGCCAGAATGTCCTGAAACTCTTTTTCGATCTGCTCGCGGACCCAGGCGAATCCCCGCTCCCGAACCACGAACTTCAGCCGGGCCATGTTTTTATTCTTGCGATTGCCGTACTGATTGAAGACGCGGATGACGGCCTCGCATCGGCTCACGAGCTGATCCTCGGGCACGAACTCATCGAGCAGGTTCGCCTCCACCGGCAGAGGGCCCAGCCCGCCGCCGACCACCATGCGAAATCCGCGCTGCCCGTCGCGCACCACGGCGCGCAGCCCGATGTCGTGGATCGCGCCCAGCATGCAATCTTCCTTGCAGCCGGAAAACGCGATCTTGAATTTCCGCGGCAGGCTGTCGGTCAGATCCTTGTGCAGAAACGCAAATGCCACCTTGCGCGCGTAGGGACGCACATCGAAGACCTCGTCTTCCAGCAGCCCGCTCAGCGGGCACGCAGTCACGTTGCGCACCGTGTTGTAACATGCTTCGCGCGTCGTCAGCCGCACGTCCGCCAGGCGATGAAGCACGTCCGGAACGTGTTTCAGCGGGACGAAGTGATATTGCATGTTCTGGCGCGTGGTCAGATGGCCCTTGCCGCCGCCGAACTCGTCGGCGACGCCGGCCAGTTGATCCATCTGCGCGGCCGTCAGCATTCCGCCCGGAATCTTGGTGCGGATCATGTGCACGCCGGCCTGCCGTTGGGTATAAATGCCGCGTCTGAGTCGTTGCGCCCGGAACTGATCGTCGTTGATCTCGCCCGCGACCCATTTCTCAGCGAACGAGCGAAATAGTTCAATATCGGCCCGCACCGTCGCGTCGTACGCCGCTTCGGTCATCAAGGCCAGATTATCGTCGTGAACCTGAACGGTTTCGGCGCTCGCCATGGCAATACCTCTATCCCTATAGAGATTACTATATTTGGCTGTCAATTACAATCTGGCAGATCCCGGCCGGCGTAGTAATCCAGGCTGTAGCGCTCAGAGGCGGCGTCACGGGGGACGCAAGTGATTGATTCAGAGTTGGAAAACCAACGGTTACGAGCGGAGGCCGTGCGGTCTAGAAGAGGGTAGCCCAACCACACAAAGCGGACTACCGACAGCGTGACCAGCGCTACAACGAGGTTGAATGCCAGCAGTCGCCGGCCGGTTCGTTCGGCCCAGGCGCACCCTAGCATGACTGCAAGAGCGGGCGGAAGCCATGCGGGCGAGAAGCGGATCTCGGTGCGGGACAGGCCGGAAATGAGAGCTGCGGGTACAAGATCCTGAATGGTTGGGACCAGCGAGAGCAGGCCTGCGCTCGCGGCCAGGAGCAGCATGATGCTTGCGCTGCGCTCGTGGATGCGGTCGAGTGCTATGCCCATGAGCGCGGCGAAGGGAGGCAGCAACGGCAGCAGATAGCCGGGGAGCTTGCCGCGCGAGGCGGAAAAGAACACGAATCCGAATGCGAACCAAGCCAGCAGGAATGGGGCGTACTTCTCCTGGAAGGGCCGTCCGGAAAAAAAGAGCAGCAGGAGAGGGCTCCAGGGAAAGAGGCCTGCCAGCAGCACGGGCACGTAGAACCAGAGCGGCTGCGGATGCAGTGACTCGGCGGTGAGAAAGCGGGTGATCTGCTGCTTCCAGAAAAAATCCTGCACGAATGGCTCGCCGTTCCGGAGCGTGACCAGAAGATACCAGGGCGCGGCCACGATCAGTGCCGAGGCGAGGAGCAGTAACACCTGCCGCCACTCGCGTCGCAAGAACCAAAGAGCGGGAACGAACAGCACCAGCGGGACGAGGCCCTTTGCCAGGATCGCGAGTCCGAGCAGGACCCCGGCAGCGATGGAGGAGCGCGTGTCCGTCCGAGGACGGCGCATTGCCGTGAGCATGGCGGCGCCGAATGCAGCAGACATGGGTAAATCCGGAACCCCAACATGACTATAGGCGAGCCAGCCAGCGGAGGTGGCGAGAATCGCCGTCGCAAAGAAGGCCGCCCGTTCCCCGAATTCGCGTCGAAGGACGATGAAGAAGTACAGGAGAAATGCGACGCTTGCGGTCGCCACCGGCAGCCGCGGCGCGAGGTCGCGGCCGAGCCCGATTTGGAATCCTGCAGCCGTCGCCCAGTACAGCAGCGGGGGTTTCTCAAACCAGGGATGGTCCCACAATCGCGGCGTGATCCAATCGCCAGACTGCGCCATCGCGCGGCCGATGGCGGCGTAGCGCGGCTCGTCCGGTCCGAGAAGTCCGGCTCGTGTCAGGCCGAAGAAGTAAAGAAAGAGGAGTGCGCCACCGCACAGAATCGCGAGCGGCCAGCGGACCCGGGAAATTGGCGTGAGCAAGTCCTAGTATATTGGAGAGGTCATCCATGGGCCTGCTGGAGATCACGAAGCTTCCGACCGCTGAAAACGCCGTCATTCATCTGCACCCTGCCGACAACGTCGCCATTGTGCGGGTCGCGCTTTCGGCGGGGCAGGAGCTGCGAATGGGCGGCCGCGCGATCATCGTTCAGGAAGCGATCGGCGCGGGACACAAAGTCGCGATCGCCGAGATTGCCGCGGGCGAAAACATCCTGCGCTATGGCCAGGTGATCGGCCGCGCGCTTTCGCGGATCGAAGCGGGCCGTCACGTTCATACTCACAACGTGTTGTTCGAGGAGTTGTCGTTCACCTACGAGTTTCCGGGCGAGGAGCTGCCGCTGCCTGAACCCTCGCGAGATGCGCCGGCGTTTCTGGGCTACCGTCGCGAGGACGGGCGGGTGGGAACGCGGAATTACATCGCCGTGGTGGCAGCCAGCAACTGCGCCGCGCACACCGCCGAGTTGATCGCAGCAAGCTATGACAAACAGCCTTTGCCGCCCAACGTGGACGGCGTGGCGGCGTTTCCGCACGGGGAGGGCTGCGGCCACAGCATCGGCCCGGACACCGAACAGTTGCAGCGGACGCTGGGCGGCGTGCTGAATCATCCCAACGTGGCGGCAGCCATTATCCTGGGCCTGGGTTGCGAGGTGAACCAGATCGACCACTATCTCGGTCAGGGCGCACCGCGCTCCGATCGGCTGGCCGGCATGACGCTGCAATCGAGCGGGGGAACGCGCGCCACGGTCGAGGCGGCCCGCAAGGCGATCGCCGGCCTTATGGAGCGCGCCTCAGCGGAAAAACGGGTCGAAACACCCGCATCCAAGATTGTTCTGGGCCTGAACTGCGGCGGCTCAGACTCGTTTTCCGGAATTACGGCCAACCCGGCGCTGGGCGCCTGTTGCGATACGCTGACGGCGGCCGGGGGAACGGCGGTCCTGGCCGAGACCACCGAGATATTCGGCGCCGAACACCTGCTGGTGCGGCGCGCGCGCAGCCGGCCAGTGGCCGAGAAACTGCTCGGATTCATCGCGGCCTACAAGGCCTATCTCACCCGCTTCGGCGGCAGCTTCAACGACAACCCGACGCCGGGAAACAAGGCAGGCGGCCTCACGAATATCGTCGAGAAATCGCTGGGCGCGATTGCCAAGGCGGGAACGTCTCCGCTGATGGAAGCGGTCGACTACGCCGAGCGAATCGAATCGCCGGGATTTGTTTTCATGAACACGCCCGGCTACGATCCTGTGTCGCTTACCGGCCTGGCGGCCGGCGGCGTGAACGCCATCGCCTTTACCACCGGGCGCGGCAGCGCCATTGGATTTCCGACCATTCCAGTGATCAAGATTGCGAGCAACAGCGCAACCTACCGCCGCATGCGCGACAACATGGATGTCAACGCGGGCCGGATCGGCGATGGCGAAGCTACGGTCGGCGAGATCGGCCGCGAGATCTTCGAACTGCTGCTGCGCGTGGCGTCCGGCGAAAAAACCTGCAGCGAGCGCCTGGGCCACAAGGAATTCGTGCCGTGGCGCATCGGCCCGGTCCTATAAGTGGCGCGAACGCTACTTCACCTGGGGCCACTTCAACTGCGATGCGGGAGCGGGCTTGAACGGCGGCCGGGGCCTGCGGCGCGCGCTTTTGGATTGCTCTAGCGCGGCGCGAGCGGTGGTGAACGCCGACACATCCGCGAGCGTGATCGTGTAGCTCGAAAACTGAATCATGTCGGCCTCGGCGCCGGAAAGTGCGGCGAGGATCCGGAGACAGAGAGTCGGCCCGTCCTGGACCCGGATGTGGTGCTGTGCCAGCAGAGACATGTCTGCGCTGAGCAAAAACTCGACGTTCTTAGCCATCTTGCTCGGGCGCTGCCTCGGCACTACGCCCTGGAACCGATAACTGCGGATGTTAGCTCGCTGGCTAAAGCCCATGTAGAGAAACTGCATGCTTGCCGCACCTTCGAGCGGCGCTCGGCAGCGTGGACCGGGCGGACGCGCTGCTCGGAATCTGATGCCGGATGCGGCCCGATCAGCCCGAGCCGATCCGAATGGCGCCCGTTGGCGAGCGCCGGACGGTTGCGGCCTACGCCAGCGAGACCTGCTCGGCTTGCAGGCCCTTGGGGCCGCGCTTCACGACGAAGGTGACTCGCGCGCCTTCATCCAAAGTGCGATAACCGCTGGCCTCGATCGCCGAGAAATGGACGAACACGTCTTCGCCATTTTCGCGTTGGATAAATCCAAAACCCTTGCTGGCGTTAAACCACTTCACCGTACCTGTCTCTTTCATATCTTCTCCTTCTCTTCTTTCTTTCTAGCTGTGGTCCCGGACGTCTGGATTGAGGGCAGTCTGGCGGAGCGGTCCTGGTTGGTGCTCTTGGAACTGTTTTTCAAAGGACGTTCAAGCTTCTGAAGCTTCAGCCAGCATAGCATGGGCCGGCTATCGAACACAGCAGAGGCTCAAGGCGGAGACTCAAGGCCCGCGGCGGACCCGGCTTTGAGCGGCGCGAGGACCGCTATTGGATCTGCGCCAGCAGGGCCTGGGCCTGCTTTTCCAGCTCGCCATGCATGGCGATGACCGCTTGAAGCTGCTCCCGCGCGGCAGTTGGATCCAACTGCCCGAGATAGGCTTTGGCCAGGTAGAAACGGGCGCGCTCCTGGTGAGCAGAAGCAGCGGCCGCGACGGCGCTCAGCTCGTGAATGCCGGAGGGATTCTGGTTGGTGAGCAGGAAGCAGATGCCCAGATAAAATCGCGCCGCCGGCGGATCGGGCTGCGCGGCGGCCGCCGTCCGCAATCCCGCGATGGCGCCGGCGTAGTCGCCTTTTGTGTAGCGCTCCATAGCGCGCTGGAAGGCGCGCCCCTTGGATGAATTGGTCTCTGCAGGTGAATAGAGTGGCGGATCGAAATGCGCCAGAAGCCGATAGCGCTCCTCGGGAATGTGTCGAAGCACGGGCGGGCGCGCGTTCGCCGTACGGCCTTCACCGGCTTCCTTTCGCGATTCGGATGCCAGCCACGCAAACACTCCCACGGCGATGGTCAAAATGATCGCAGTGAAGGCATATATAGAGAACCAGAATCGGGCGGACTTGCTGATCATGTCCAGGTGTTGCCGAAGAAAAGAACCTAGCCTTAAATTCTACGGTAGCAAGTTGGAAAGCAACCGCAGTGGCGTGCCAGCTCGGGCCTAATGCGAAGCGGCGCCGCCATCCCTGGGGCGCTGGAAGAAGCGGCGCTTGATGTCGGGCCAAAATTCCTTCAATACTTGCGAGACCGAATCGATTGCCATCTGCTCGCCGAGTTTTGCGGCGCTGTCGGAGACGGTGCGTTCGTCCGGGTAGTAGGACACCGAAATCGCAACCAACGCAGCGCTTCCCAACACTTCCGAGAAGTTGAAGCTTCGGCCTCCGGAGTCCGTCCGCGTCGCGAAGGCACGTGTCATCGCGTAGTAGGTACGCGACCACACGCCTCCACGGCCGCGCCGGAAATATCGCGGATCCTCGCGGAGCAGGGTTGGGAAGAGACCTTCCGTCAGCATGGTGCCGATCGCCTGATCGCCGTACGCGCTCCCCAATCGCCGGCTGTAGCCCGCCAGACCTTGGCCGAAGGAAGGGTTCTCGTTGGTCAGTTGGCCGAGGCCGGCAATCCCACCGGCGAAAAGCGCCAGCGGATAGTCAAAGGAGTCTTTGCTGGCAATGATGAACTTTTGTTTGCGCGTGATCGGGATATAGACGGTGCTTTCGTTTACTGTGCCGTAGTTGGGCAAAATGGCGAAGGCACGCTTGTCGGGCGGCGCCTGTGCTTCTCCGGGCTGAAAGCCCTGTGGATCGATGACGCGCGGCGACGATTGTTCAGCCGGTTGTTGAGGGGCGCCACTCTTCTGAGCCGCGTCGTCCTGCGACCGGGCAGGTATTGAGGCGCAGGCGACCGCAAGTACGGCGGACGCTAGTTTGGAAAGAAGTTTCACCGTGACATCCAGGGATCGTGCCGGAAAATGCGCAAAAAAAGCGGACGTCGCGCCACCAATGCGATCTCGCTTAGGGTGATGTTCGCTGGCGCGTCCCGGTTACCACGGACGGCGGACTTTTTCGCCCCTGGGTCATTTTTCGCTGGCAACCTGCATGTCGACTTGTTTGATGGCCTTCGCAAAATCGTCCGCGCTGCGGATCACAAGTTTCTTGCCATGCACACGTCTCAAGGCGAACTCGATGGAATCCGCAAACTCCGCGCCGGGTCGAACGTAGGGTCTGTACTGAAGGTAGAAAAAGCGCGGCGAGGCGCTGGGGCGGTCCTCCAGACTGGCAGGAGGCAATTTGTCGATGTAGCGCGTCGCGGGGCCAAGAAAGAGCACGGCATCGGATGGACTGCCGGCGTTCAATTCCTCACTCATCAGGTCGGCCAACAGATCGACACGGCCACGCTGGTTCTTCAGAACGCTGTAGTCTACCAGTTGCAATTGGAGGTTCTGCATAGACTGGGCGGCTTGATCGAACGAGTCGGGAGTGAAGCTGTCCTGGCGAAAAAGCACTCTTTGCTGGTCCAGATTGAAGACAATCAGCCGTACGGCGCGCGCCGGCATGCTCTCCAGCAGCGAGGCCAGAGATCCCAGCAGGACCAGACGGTCTTGTGGCCGGAAGCGTGTGGCGCGGGGAAATAGCGGAGCCGCGTGCAGCAGGACCGTGAGCCGGCGCAGCGCGTGGACGTCGGCATCATCCTGCGGAGACCAACGGCGGAAGGATACCGGGGCTATCGTGCCGGCCGCCATGCCAGGCGTAACGCCCCGCTCGTTGGGGCTCAATTTCGCTTCGATCTTCCATTGTTTGCGGCAAGCGCGGCCGGTGTCATCGTACAGCAGCCAGTCCACCGTATACTTTCCTTCGCCGACCCAGTAGAAGCCGCCCCACTCTGCGATTCGTTTCGTCTTGGGGATGTCGGGCAAACGGAATTGGGACGCCAGGTAAGCCGGCTGATCGCTCGCATTCGCTGTCACTCGCGTGACGATGTTCCAGCGATGTGACCTGGACCCGAGTACTGGCTCAAAGGAACGCGGAACAGGTATCCGGTTTGGAAACGGAAGCTGAAATTCAATTGCGGCGGGATAAGATTGACTTCGCAGCGCAGCGGCTTGTCAGCCTGGTGCAGATCAAAGGATTTTGCGATGCGGGCGGTCCGGGATGGGTCCACGAATGTTTGTCCCCGCATCGCCACGAGCGGCGTGAGGAGAAACAGGGCAAGCGCCAGACGCATTGCTTCTATTATCGCGGACCGCGGGCGCGTCGCGGGCGGATCCCCGGAAAAGTGTTCACACGAGCGTGAACGCGGCACGCACGAGTTGTCTGAGCCACCACGGCCGAATCGTTCGAGCGCCTTGTGTCAATCTGGAAAGGGAGACGAATGGCCGTTAGTCCGAACGCCGGCCGGGCGGCGAATCCGGCGGACCTGGTCAACATACCTCGCCTGGTTACGGCGTACTTTGCCGAACGCCCCGACGCGAGCATCCCTGCGCAGCGGGTTTCGTTCGGAACTTCTGGACATCGCGGATCCGCGTTGCACTGCGCGTTCAACGAGTGGCACATCCTTGCCATCAGCCAGGCCATTTGTCTCTATCGAGCCAAACAAGGAATTGACGGGCCGCTCTTCCTGGGAATCGACACGCATGCGCTTTCCGAGCCGGCTTTCGCAAGCGCTCTGGAGGTGCTGGCGGCCAACGCTGTTGCAGTGCTGATCGCGCCGCCGGGCGAATACACTCCCACGCCCGCTGTTTCGCATGCCATTTTGAATTACAACTGCGGGCGGAAGACCGGTTTGGCGGACGGCATTGTCGTCACGCCTTCGCACAATCCGCCCGACGACGGCGGCTTCAAATATAATCCGCCGCATGGCGGACCAGCCGACAGCCGGACCACGGCGTTCATCCAAGACCACGCCAATGAATTCCTCACGACAGGTCTCGACGGCGTGAAGCGAGTTCCCTTCGAAGAAGCGCTGAAGGCTGCCTCTACGCGCAGGCATGATTTCAGGGCCGAGTATGTCGCGGATTTGGGGAAAGCGATCGATCTCGAGGCGATCCGCCATTCCGGCATTCGGCTGGCCGTCGATCCGCTGGGCGGCGCCGGCGTGCACTACTGGGGACTCATCGCGGAGCGTTACGGCCTGGATCTGACCGTGGTCAACGACACGGTTGATCCGGCCTTCGGATTCATGACGCTCGATTGGGACGGCCGGATACGCATGGACCCATCCTCGTCCTATGCCATGCGGCGGCTCATTGGCTTGAAGGATAAGTTCGACGTCGCGTTTGCCTGCGACACCGATCACGACCGGCACGGCATCGTCACGCGCAGCTCCGGGCTGCTGCCTCCAAACCACTACCTTTCGGTATGCGTCCAATACCTGTGCGGCAACCGCGCGGGATGGCGCTCGGATGCGGCGGTCGGAAAAACCGTGGTCAGCAGCAGCCTGATCGACCGCGTCGCGGCCAAGCTCGCCCGCCGGCTGTACGAAGTTCCGGTCGGCTTCAAATGGTTTGTCGACGGCTTGCTGGGCGGATGGCTCGGATTCGCGGGCGAGGAAAGTGCGGGCGCGTCGTTCCTGGCACGCGATGGCTCGGCCTGGAGCACCGACAAGGACGGGCTCATCGCTGCGCTGCTGGCGGCGGAAATCACCGCGCGCGCCGGCCGCGATCCGGGAGACCTTTACCGGGAGTTGACGCGGGAGCATGGAGAATCATTCTATGAACGCATCGATGCGCCCGCCAGCGCGGAGCAGCGCGCCGCTCTGGCCAAGCTGTCGCCGGCCGATATTCAAGTGAACGAACTGGCGGGAGAAAAAATTCAACGCATCCTGACCACAGCGCCCGGCGATAACAATGCTATTGGCGGCGTCAAGGTCATCGCAGAGAGCGGGTGGTTCGCGGCCAGGCCGTCGGGCACCGAGGACGTCTACAAGATTTACGCCGAGAGCTTCCGGAGCGCCGAGCACCTGGCGCGGATTCAGGAGGAGGCGCGCGCTGCGGTGGCGGCGGTTCTGGATAGCGTCGCACGCACTGCCTAGGCGACTGAGACGCCAGTGGCTTCGACCAACTTGCTGAGATCGTACTGGAGCAGATCCCCGATTCTCTCCAGGCTCACATCGGCGGGCGGATACTCCGCGAGCGTCTTAGGGTCGTGCGCGTAGTGCCCCTGCCGCACGAACACCGTAGTGACGCGAGACTTCCAGATCTGTTTCACCGCGCGCAAAATCCGCAGCTTGTCATCCACGATGACGTAGTGCTCGGCCGGATAGCGGCGTTCCACATCCGCCAGCTCCTGTTCTTTGTGGACATAAATTAGGACATTGCCCGCAAAGACCTCGAAGAGTCCCGAGCGGTACACTTTGTGCGGCTGAAACACGACGTCGCCATCCGAAAGGATCGCGACGCGACCCGCTTTCGAGGCATGTTGAACGGCATCGATCGAGTTTGGAAACAGACGATTGGCGAAAGGATAACTGAGCAGAAAATAGGACACGCTCAGCAGGTGGGGGTCGTGCGGGTAGTCGAAGCGATAGCGCTGCAGCGCGCCGAGGTAGTCGGCGTAACCGAGCTCGGAGCGGATGGCCTCAAAGATCTGCCAATACCGCTCGGCCCGCTCGCGGCCGACGTGGGTTTCCAGGTGGTGCTTGAGATCGGCCGTCACGCGGTCGTTGTCGAGCAGCGTATTGTCCACATCGAAAAGAAAGACGGTCTCAGACATGTTGTCTCGTCGCTAATTGTACTCATACGCGACGGCGCGGCGCACGCCGCAGCCGCGATCTGGTCAGGCGCTACTTTGCAGGACATCTTGCACCGTAGCAGCGTTCAGAAACGTCGACCGTAATTGCTCATCGTCCACGCTGGCCGCGATTTGGCGCACGATTTCGGCGGCGTGGCGAAAAGCTGCGCGCGCGGCTCGCGAATCATTTTTCATGCGCTGCAGGCGGCCCAGCGTGGCGTAGGTCTTCCAAGCCACCAGCGGAGCTGAATTGGTGCGGAGAGGCTCCAAAGCCCCGGCCAGCTCGCGCTCCGCTTCCACCAGATCACCGCGAGCCATGGCGATTTCCGCCAGGATCTTGTGCGCGACCGCTAGGTACTTCGGCGGGCCGTGGCGCGTGCAGTTTTCCAACAGCGCGCGTGCTTGCCCGCTGGCGAGCTCCAGATCGCCTTGTGCTAATGCCTCTTCAGCTTCGCTGGCTTGGATACGCACGCCCGAAAACCGCCACTCCTTGAATTCGGCCAAATCTTTCTCATGCTCGCCGCTGGGATCACTCTCGAACATGAGATGGATGAGGTTGATGGGTGACCTCGGATCATCAACGGCCGCGCTTCCACGTTCCATCTGTCCGGGCTGCCGGAACGGAGTGGTGTGGGGAAAACCTTGCAGCTCCCACTTAATCCAGCGCACGCGCTTCGGCACACGTGAGAGGAAGTGGGTGTCGCCGTTCAATTTGGCCATTTCGAGCAGCTCGCCCAAGGTCGCCATCGCGTCTCCGATGCACCCGAGGCTGGCCTTGGTCCAGGCCAGGAAGAAAAGCGCAGTGCGCAACATTACTCCGTCCCGCAGCCGTGCCGCAAGTTGCGAGGCCTCGGTCAGCTTCTCTTCCGCCTCGCGGAACTCGGTCTGAAAAAAGTGCCCAACGCCGCGGTAGGTCAGCGTCGCGAGCAGCGCTTGGTTGGTTCCAGACGAGCGGGCCAGCGGGATGGCTGCTTCAAACAGATCCTTGGCCACGAGCGGCTCTCCTACCACCGAGTGACGCAACGCCAGATTCACCATCGCCTCCGCCCGAAGCGCGGGATCGCCGGCTCTCTCGGCGGCTTGCAGCGCTTCTTCCGCGCGCCTCATTTGATCCAGGCGGGGCTGTGCGGTCGTAGTAAAAAACGGATTCGCGAGAGCGTTCAGGGCGGTGCACTCGTGCACGGGTTCGTGACTCGCGCGGGCCCGCTCGAGCATGGCATTGAAGTCGCTCTCCGCCTCCGCCATGCGCCCCAACGCCAGCCGAACGGATCCCCGTTCTTGAAGCAGTTGGATCTCCGTAGCCGGCTGCTCCGCGCGAGGCAGCTTTTCAACCAGCCGCAAGGCGCGCGAAATGTCCTCCTCGGCGGCGCTGCCCGCGCAGCGTTCCGTGGCGACCTCCGCGGCTTGCATGAGGTATTGGATAGCTTTCCGATACTCGCGGCCGCGCTCGAAATGTGCAGCGAGCGCCACGGCGACGCGCGCGGTTTCATCGCCATACCGGCGCTCCAGTTGTTCGCCTGCTCGCCGGTGCAGCAACAGGCGCTGCTTGCTCACAAGATCCTCGTACAGGATGTTTTGATACAGCGCGTGCGCGAAGCGGTACTTGGTTGCAAGCGCGCCATCCGGCAACTCCTCTTCGGCGCGCGTGTCAATGAGCCGGTGAACCCGGTCCAGCCGGTCGAGGCGCTGTTCGAGCGCGAGCTCATCGGCGCCGAGCATTCCGGCCACGATCGTGGAAGTGAACTCCTCGCCCTCGATGCTGGCGTACTGCAGCGCTCGCCGGTCGTCGACATCGAGGGCTTCCAGCTTGCGGCGGATCATGCCGCGCACGCTTTCAGGAACCTCCAACCCCAGGTCGCCGACCGGCCGGGTCAGCGTCCAGTGGGCGTTGGTTCGTGCGATGTCGCCGCGCTCAGCGAGCAGTTGAATGAGGGCCGCGGAGAAAAGCGGATGGCCTTCGGTCTTGCGATAGATCCAACGAAAAAGTTCAGGCGGAAAGTCGTTCGGTTGGAAACGCGCGTCCAGATAGCCGGCTACGTGCTCGGAAAGCAGCGGGCGAAGGGCGATTTCGTCGGACCAGTTGTGAGCCTCGATCTCCCGCTTGCAGTTCTTGAGCGGGTGATTGCTACGCTCGACGTCTTCCGGACGGAGCGTGCCGATGAGCAGCAGCCGCTGAGTCCCGGCGCGTGGAGCCAGGTGGCGCAGCAGGTCGATACTTGCGGGATCGGACCAGTGCAGGTCCTCGAGCAACAGCGCCACGGGGCCCGCAGCGGCCAGAGCGCCCAGCGCGTCGCCAAATTCGCGCAGCATGCGTTCCTTGGTTGCGCCAATGGTCTCTTTCTGCAATTGCTCGAACGTGCCGGAGGAAGCGAACGCCCCAGGGAATTGCAGGCACCAGGTGGGCGCGTGACGGCGCAGCACCGCCAGAACGCGATCGCGGCTGACGCCGTTCAGCAGCCCTGACAACGCATCCAGGAAGGGCAGGTACGCCTCGCCCGCGCCGAACTGTTCGACGCACGTTCCACGGCCAACCAACAAATCTGCGGCGCCACGCCCCGCCTCGAACAGGAACGCTTCCGCCAGCGCCGATTTGCCAATGCCCGGCTCGCCCGACAGGAAGACGATTTTTCCCGCGCCGCCCACGGCGTTCTTCAGCAGGTCGCCCAGCTTGCGCAGCTCAGGTTCTCTGCCGACGAACGCCGCAGGTCGCCTCTCTGCCTGATGCCTAAGCACAGCTGGAGCGCGAGTCTGCAGGGATTCGAGGGCCGCGGCGAGATCCAAAGCGGTGGCATAGCGGCGCTCCTTGTCCTTGGCGAGTGCGCGCTCCACGACGACATCAAACTCGACCGGGACATCCGGACGGATGCTGCTCGGCGCGGGCGGCGTCGCGGTCGCGATCTCGTGCATCACCGCCAGCGTGCTGGGGCCCCGAAACGGCAGCCGGCCGGTCGCGGCTTCATACAACACGCAGCCCAGCGAAAATACATCCGACCGGCCGTCCAAAGGCTCGCCGCGCGTTTGTTCGGGCGACATGTAGGAGACCGTACCCACCACCATGCCGGGAGTCGTGTGCGCGGTCTCGCCGGCCATCCGGGTCGCCGATTCGGTGCCGACCTGCTCCGTCAGCTTCGCCACGCCGAAGTCCAGCACCTTGACCTGCGATCCGCCGGCGATCATGATGTTGGCCGGCTTGATGTCGCGATGCACGATCCCGGCTGCATGCGCCGTGGCCAGCGCACTGGCCGCCTGGGCGCCATAACGGGCTATCTCGTCCAGCGTCAAAGCGCCGCCTGCCAGCAGCTCCTTCAGGGTCTTTCCGTTCACATACTCCAGCACCAGAAAGTCCAGCCCCTGGTCGCTGGCGATGTCGTGCAACAACACGATATTCGGATGGTTCAACGCGGACGCCGCACGCGCTTCCTGCAGAAAGCGCCGCTTGCGCTCGGCGTAGGCGGCCTCGCCGTCGCGCGGCAGCACCTTGACGGCGACAGTTCGACGCAAGCGTGTATCACGGGCGCGGTACACCTCGCCCATCCCGCCGGCCCCGAGCAGCGCCTCGATGCGATACGGCCCCAACTGGCTGCCTGCGGCCAGACGCGATGGCGAGTCGGATTCGAACAGCCGCTCCGCGCCACCCTGGCCGAGGACCTGAGAGCCGCCGTCTTGCGCCAGCAGCGACTCCACCTCGCGCCGCAGCTCCGCGTCACCTCGGCAGGCCTCGTGGAGAAAGGCGGCGCGCCGCCCCGGCTCACGTTCCAGAGCCGAATGGAATAGCTCTTCGACTTGCCGCCAGCGCTCGGGTGTCATGGCCGTGATTGCAGGGCTTCACGCTTGCGGTGGAACTGTAGCAAAGAAGGCCCCCGCGAAGCAAGACGCCGTCGCAGCGAGTTGGCGCGGGTGGTCCAAAGTCCGGCCGAGTCGATTGGGACTGCTCTATTTCGGCTGACGCTGCCCGGCGAAGTAGCCATCCAGAAAATCGAGCCCCGCCTGGTTCAAACCTGACCGTGACTGAATGCTGTTCCCAAATTCCAGGGCCGTATCGCCGGACTTATCATAGGACGTCCATTTCGGCAGATCCTTGCCATTCGGGTCACCGCTGGCTGCGAAGTTGACCCAATAGGACGACATGGCTTGCGAGAGCTTGCGATCGATGTCCTCCCACGGCCGCGGCGGATCGAGATGGGCGAAGACGTAGGGCAGCTCGGCGCTGTGGAACGCACCGTAGCGCGCGCTGTCAGAACCCGGCGGGACTCGAGAGAAATAATACAGGTAGGCTTTCGATTTTCCGGTCTTGGTCTGCATTCGAACCCAAGTGCGCACATGCCAGCCGAACATCCTGTCACGATTGCTCGCATAGTGGGAGGCTTTGGCCTCTTCGACTGAGCGAGCGGGATAAATTTTCAGGAACTCATCGGTCTTTTCGCCGAACCGGCTGCGAGCCTGCTCAATGAACCAGGCCGCACTTCCGTCCGCCGGCCACGGAACGACGGGCGTGGCCTCATCAGAAGTATAGCCGGCGATGAGCGGCACGTCGTTCTGTTTTCCGTTGCTGAAGATCGCATAGACATCCTGGGGAAGCATCCAGCCATCGACGAACGGCGTAAAACCGGCCGGGGCGGACGCCTTGAGCAGATCGGCGGCGGACTTGGCGCGAAGCGCCTGGAGCGATTCTGCTCCGATGGAATTGGCAAACTTTACGCCCGCGGCCTCGGCTTCCTCGCGCGTCCTCATCCCGCCGAACACGCCGCCGCTCTCGCCGATGGCGCGCTGGAACAACCCCTTTGCGAGCGGCGACGCCATCAGATAATTTACGCTGAATGAACCAGCGGACTGACCAAACAGCGTCACGCGCTTCGGATCGCCTCCGAAGGCTGCGATATTGTTCTGCACCCATTCAAGCGCCGCGATCTGGTCCAGGAACGCGTAGTTTCCTGACGATCCGCGGTCGGATTCCTTGGTTAGCTCGGGATGCGCGAGGAAGCCGAAGATATTCAGCCGGTGGTTGAGCGTGACCAACACCACGCCTTTCTTGGCGAGCGCTTCGCCATCGTTGAGCCGCGTCTCGATCAGGCCTGGAACTGTCCACGACCCGGACCCGCGAGTCTGCGCTCCGCCGAAAATCCAGACCATCACCGGCCGGCGCTCGCTGCTGGATTTCGCGGCGGTCCAGACGTTGAGGTACAGGCAGTCTTCGCTCGTCGGCTCGGGCTCGCTGTAGTAAAACTCGCTGCGAGGAACAAACAACTGCATGCAGGCCGCCCCAAACTGCGTCGCCCGCCGGACGCCCTGCCAGGGAGGCGCAGGTTTAGGCGGCTTCCATCGAAGATCGCCGATGGGTGGCGCCGCGAAAGGAATGCCTTTGTAGACCCGGACTTCCGGGTTTGATCCGGGTGCGCCCGAAACCAGGCCGCCGGCGACGCGAACAGGATCCTGCATTGCTGCGAGCGGCATGGCTGCCGCCAAAAGCAACGTCCAGCGCATTCGGTTGGTCATAGTGATACCTCATTCGACGCTCGCGCTGACCGACAGGATCGCGGGCAGATATTCTGCGAGAACCTGCCACTTTTTGCCGGAGTCGCGCGAATGAAAAAGAGTGCCGTTCACTGTTCCCACGTACACTCCTGGCGGCGAGAGCGAGTCAGCGCACATTCCTTCTCGCAAAACGGTGAGATGCGCATGCTTCTGCGGCAACCCAGACCCGAGTAGTTCCCACTTCTTTCCGCCGTCGCGGCTGCAAGCCACGCGAAAACGGCCCTCGGGATTGCAACGGAACTCCACCGAATCCATCGGGACCGTGAAGAGAGTTTTCTCTTCGGCGGCCGGCAGAGCAAGGCCGAATCCGAAGCGCGTGGGGAGCCCGCGCGTGATGTTGGTCCAATTCTTGGCGTCGGAGCGGGCCCGGTAGACGCCGCAGTGATTCTGCTGGTACAGCATGTCGGGATCGGCCGGATGCGCCAGCAGCTTGTGAACGCACTGGCCGATTTCGGGATATTTCACCGGCTGCGGCTGAAAATCAGCAAGCACGTGGCCGTTGAAAGGCGACCAACTGGCCCCGCCATCGTTGGAGCGGAACACACCTCCCACCGAGATGGCCGCAATGATGCGATCTTTCCTGGGGCACTGAATGCAGTGCAGGGTGATGCTGCCCATGGCGGGCGTCCATTGCGGCCGCGTGGGATGCGCGGTGAGCGAGGCGACCTCGCTCCAGCTCCGGCCCCAGTCGTCACTGCGAAACAGGGCCCCTGGCTCTCCGCCCAGCCACACCACGCCCGGTTGTTCCTGATGCCCAGGCTGAATGCACCAGATGCGTTTCAGCGACGTGTCCGGCACGCATTTCATCTCCAGGCCCGCCTCGGACAGGTTCCACGTCTTTCCTCCGTTGCTGGTCACCTGGAGGTGGGGTCCGAACCACGTGGTCCACGCGGCCGCATAGGTGAGCTTGGGATTCCGCGGATCTTGGATAATGTGATTGATCTCTGCGCCGGGGAATAAAGGCCCTTCGATATCCCAGCTCTTTCGATCGCTTGAGCGGAACACGAAAGCGCCTTTGCGCGTGCCTACCCAGATGGTGGTCTTTTGTGAACGCCTGACAGTCACTTTCTTCCCCTTTTTCCCTTTCAATTGCCGGCGATCCCCAGCGCAAACTCCCGAGGATTCATCAAGTCTATCTCAAACACAATACATGGGCCTCGCGGGCGGCCCGCGATATACGCTGCATCTATTTCCGGCTCGTTTCTTCATCCGGATTAGCGTAAGACTGGGGAAGAAACTACAATCCCGCTGATCTTTTTAGTGCGCTTGTTGGCGGCTGCGGTCCGCGACGATGGTCACCTGCATGTCGCGGGCCTGTCGAACCACTTCCGAGAGGAGATTCCGGCCGGGCCGCATGGACCATTGACTTCGAGACGGCCTGGCGATGAACAACTGGGTGATGCCGTTCAGCCGCGCAAACTCGACCAGCGTCTTGGGTATATCGCGGCCTTCCAGAACGCGCGCCTCGATGTGCAGATTACGGGCGAAGTTCAAGTGGCGCTCCACCGCATCCTGCGCTTCGGGTGAAGCTTCCCGGCCGCCATGATTCGGGAGAACCGCGACGGCGAAACAGTCCGCGTGCAGGTAGTCCGCCACGCGTTTTCCACGCCGGATGAGCATGCCGGCGGAAGGGTCAGCGGTGATGAGAATCAGGATGCGTTCGCCGCTGCGCGGCGGCTGATCGGTAACGTCGCCGTAGGAGGGCTCCGTTTCAAATCCAGGCGAATCGTAGTCCACCTGCCGGATTTCCACTTCGTGCGCGGTCTGGCGAAGGGCCAGCTCGCGCAAAGCCACCAGGGTCGATTCCTGGAAAAAATGGTCCAGCGCTTTTTTCGCCTTGTCCGCCGGGTACACAACACCACGGGCCAGGCGATTGAGCAGGGCGCTGGGCGTCAGATCCACCATCACCACCTCGTCGGCCTGCTGCATCACCCAGTCGGGAATAGTCTCGCGGACTCGAATGCCCGTAATCTGCCACACCTGATCGTTCAGGCTTTCCAGATGCTGGATGTTCATAGTGGTCAGAACATCGATGCCCGCATCCAGCAAAACCTGCACGTCCTGCCAGCGCTTGTCGCGCTCCGACTTGGGCACATTGCTGTGCGGAAACTCGTCCACCACGCACACTTCCGGATGGCGCTTCAGGATAGCGTCCGTGTCCATATCTTCGAAAACTGTTGCGCGGTATTCGACCATGCGGCGGGGAATCAAGTCGAGCCCTTCGGTCTTCTGGATGGTGTCTTTCCGGCCGTGCGGTTCAAAGTAGCCGATTGCGACGTCCTGGCCCTGGCGTTTCAGC
The DNA here is from genome assembly GCA_035632015.1 of Bryobacteraceae bacterium. Taxonomy (GTDB): domain Bacteria; phylum Acidobacteriota; class Terriglobia; order Bryobacterales; family Bryobacteraceae; genus Palsa-89. Next base: position 32,410 of record DASQHQ010000066.1, on the reverse strand, counting down.
TCCTGCGCTTCCTGCAGCATTTGATAGGTCTTACCGACACCGGCGGCATAGCCGAGGAAGATCTTCAGTTTTCCGCGCCAGGGGCGTGCAGCCATGTCAATGCGGAAAGACGCGCACATCCATGTCATTGGCGCCGCGGATCAACCGATCCAAAGCAGTGCCGGTGACCCGCTCCCACCAGCGCTCGTGGATGTTGTGGCCGACGAAAATCTGCGTAATACCGCGTTCCCGGGCGAAGTGCAGAATGGTATCGACGGCGTCTTCTCCGTCCAGAATCTCGATGTGCGCATTGGCCTGGCGCGCGATCGCCAGATTGCGATCCAGAGCGGCCTGGTCGTCGGCCGAAATTTCGGACTGGCGCACGTAGGCCACGGTCAGGTCGCCATGAAACCGATCGGCGTTGCGTCTTCCGCTGGCGATCATCGTGGCAGCGTTCGCGCGCGGCGTGATGCACACCAGGATCCGTTCCTGGGTGCCAAAGGTCTGGGCGATTCCATTGCGCTGCAGATACTGCTCCAACTGCCGGTCCACCACATCGGCGGCCAGCAGCAGCGCGATCTCGCGAAGCTCGGACAATTTCTGGGCCTGGGCAGAAGCCTTGGCGTCTGCTTCGTTGCCCTGGCCGCCTTCCGGGCGCGGCATGCACATCTCAGGCGGCGCATCCACCACCACAAGCTCGTCGGCCTCGTTCAAGAAAATGCGCGGAACCGTCTGCGTGACGTGCTTGCCGGTGATCTTGGCGACTCGCTCCGCCAGCTCGTCGATGTATTGGATGTTTACAGATGTGATGACGGCGATTCCGGCTTCGAGGAGCTGCTTCACGTCCTGCCAGCGGCTGCGATTGCCAAAACCGGGAGGGTTGTCATAGGCCAAACCGTCGATCAGGCAAACCTGAGGGTGCCGCTTCAGAATCGCGGGCAAATCCATCACGGGCACACCGTCCACCATGACCACCGGGATCACTTCCAGTTTGCCCAGCAGCGCCTCGATTTCGGGCGAGGTCTTGGGCTGGATTGCGCCCACTACGACATCTTCGTGGCCCCGCTCGCGGCGACGCCGTCCCTCGTCGAGCATGCGAAATGACTTTCCGACGCCGGAAGCATACCCCAGGAACACTTTCAGCCGGCCGCGGTTCTGGTGCGCCTCTTCGGCCTGAACCTGCTGCAGCAGTTCCTCAGGGCTCTTGCGTTTGATGGTCGCAGGCATCTATTTCATTATCGCGGGCTGGCCGTTGCCTATGCGACGGAAAGTCGCGCCGAGGGCAGGGAGAATCGGAAGATGGAGCCCTCCCCGGGCTTGCTTTCCACCCAGATTTCGCCGCCGTGCGCGTGAACGATCTCGCGTGCGATGACCAAACCGAGACCGGCGCCGGGGATCTGACGCGACGCCTCGGCGCGATAGAACTTCTCGAAAATGCGCGTCTGCGCGGATTCCGGAATCCCCGGCCCATGGTCGGCGACACTCACGATAACCCGGCCGGACGCCGCTTCCGCAGTGAGGGACACCGGCGATTCCAGAGGCGAGTACTTCAAGGCATTATCGACAAGCTGGCGCAAGGCCACTTCGATCAGCTCGCGATCCACCCAGACGGGCGGCAGTTCAGGCGCAATCTTCAGGTTGATGGAGCGCTCGTCGGCTTGCGGTTTCAATTTCTCCATCACCTCCTGCAACAATTCCGGCACCGGGTAATTCTCGCGGCGCAAATGCACGCGGCCGGCTTCGATCCGCGCCATCTGAATCGCCTCGGTGACCAGGACGCTGAGCCGGTCCGCCTCCTGATCGACCACCGAGATCAGGTCGCGCTCCTGTTCCGGCTGGAGGCGTTGGGGCGAAAGAAGAGCCGTGCTGGCGGCCTTGATGGATGTCAGCGGCGTCTTGAACTCATGCGCCACCGCATCCAGCAGAGTGGATTTCAATTCGTCGCTCTGACGGGCCGCTTCCGCCCGGCTGGCCGCGTTCTGCGCGCGCGCTCTCTCCAGACCGATGGCCACCAGGTTCGCCAGGCTTTGCAGCGCGGAGTCCGAGAGATCGACGCTGCGGAGACCGAGACTCCCAATGGGCTGGGCGCCCAACCGCACGGAAGTGATCACGATGCGCGCAGCGATGTCACGAAAAAAAGTTCCTTGCGTGGCAGCCTCCCGGAGCTGTTCGCTCAAATCCGGAAAATCCTGGGGGCCGGACCGGTAGGTCTCGCCCGTTTCACGGTCGTACAGCGCGATCGCGGAAGCCGCAAAACTCCGGGCAATCTGCAGGGCCAGTTGTTTGGGAACCGTTTCCGTGGGCTGAATCAGAAGAATCGAGCGGCTGAAGGCATACAGCGTCTCCATTTCTTTCTGACGGACCGTAGCTTCGATCGCCCGCCGGCGGACTCGCATAGAAAGCTGGCTGGCGGTGATGGAGGTGGCCAAAAAAGCGAACAGCGCCACCCAGTTCTGGGGGTCTGCGATGGTGAGCTTGCCGATCGGCGGCAGAAAGAAGAAGTTGTAGGCAAGCACGGCAGCCAGCGAGCCTACGATCGATTCCGTGAGTCCCCAGCTTGCGGCGATGAAAAGGATAGCCAGCAGATACGCGAAGCCCGCCGTGGTGGCGTTGACCGCTACCAGGCGAAAACAAATCCAGGTGATCGCCGCCACGATAACGAGCACCAGTGCAGTGCGAAGCGCCAACGTCGCTACGGGTTGCTGCGCACGGGCCGGCATCGATTTCATCAAACCAGCCTAACAGACCACTCGCCGGCGCACGCCCGGAAATACGGGAGTCCGGTGCACCACAGCGTCCGGAAAGCAGCGTCGCGCAAGCCCCAACGTGACAACGCCCCCGCGCGCCCGGTATTCTGGGAAGAAACGCCCATCATGAGGAAAGTGTCGCGGTGGTACGAACGATGGATCCGGTCTCGCGAGACTCAGTTGTGCTTTCGGGCCACGAATCGCGTGGTCCGGCATTTCGACTGGGGACTGGAATGGGCGGCAAACTGGCCGTGCGGGTATCCCAAGAACGGTGAGCCGCCCGGCGATTACGTCGCCAAGCTCAATCAGCTCGCCTTGCAGAACAGCGACAAGTTCTTCGGATACGAGCGGCCCAGGGATTTTGCGCTTCGCGACGGCGTCCTGAGATTCCGATCACCGGTGGTGACGCCGCACCCGAAAAACAACGTGGTTCATGCGCAGTGGTTCCCTGCCAGGAACGGCGGCAAGAAGGCGGTAGTGCTGCTGCCGCACTGGAACGCCCCCGCCGATGGACATAACGCGCTGTGCCGCGGTTTAAGCCGGCTCGGCATCTCCGCGCTGCGGATCAGCCTGCCGTATCACGACTATCGGATGCCGCCCGAGCTCCAGCGGGCCGACTACGCCGTTTCAGCCAACGTGTGCCGCACCATCGACGCCGCGCGCCAGGCGGTGATCGATGTGCGCTGCTGCTTCGACTGGCTGGAGTCGCAAGGCTTCCAGCGCCTCGGAATCATCGGCACTAGCCTGGGCTCGGCTTACGCCTGTCTGGCCAGCGCACATGATCCGCGCATCTCCGTCAACGTCTTCAATCATTGCTCCACCTATGTCGCCGATGTCGTGTGGACCGGTCTGTCGACCCGGCACATTCGCCAGGGACTCGAAGAACACATCGATCTGGACCGCTTGCGGGAAACCTGGATGGCGATCAGTCCCATTAGCTATCTGGACAAGTTCGCGGCCAAGCAGCACAAGTCGCTGTTCATCTATGCCGCCTACGACACGACCTTCTTGCCGCGGTTCTCGCGCGAGATCATTGCCCGGGTGAAGGAGCGCGAAGTGGACCACAAGGTTGTAATGCTGCCGTGCGGCCACTACACGCTGGGCGAGACGCCGTTCAAGTTCATCGACGGCTATCACATTTGTTCATTCGTCAAGCGGCACTTGTAAGTGTGCGGTTTGCTGGGTTGCCGGCTAAGCTACGAGCCGCGTGGCCGGGATCGTAATGGAGAACTCGGTGCCTTCCCCCAATCGGCTCTCCACCTTGACGGTTCCGTCCATCTGTTCGATGGCGTGCTTGACGATGGAAAGCCCGAGTCCGGTCCCGCCCATTTCCCGCGAACGCCCCTTATCCACGCGGTAGAAGCGTTCGAAGATGCGGGGCAGGTCTTCGGAAGGTATTCCGATGCCGGTGTCGCGAATCGTGATGCACGCTTCTCCATCCAGCTCGCGCGCTTCCACTCGGACCTCCCCGTTCGGGCGGTTGAATTTGACGGCATTGTCGAGCAGGTTCACGAAGACCTGCTCGAGCCGCAGCTCGTTGCCCAACACGCGGATGTCTTCCAGGCGTCCGCACAGCATCCGCACGCCGCGGAGCCTGGCACTGGACTCCACGGTTCGCAGGGCCGCTTCCAGGACCGAGCGGACTGCAATCGGGCGGGCCTCCACGGCTGCCTCGCTCGATTCCAGTTCGGACAGCGCTAGAAGATCGGAGGCGATATTGCTTAGCCGCGTGGCCTGCGCGTGAATGATTTCGACGAAGCGGCGATTGTTTTCGCGATCCTCGAGCGCGCCGTCCAGGAGCGTTTCGGAATAGCCTCGGATGGAGGCCAGGGGCGTCCGCAGCTCGTGCGAGACATTCGCGACGAAGTCCTTGCGGACACGTTCCAGCCGAGCCAGTTCCGTCACATCATGCAGGATCGCGAGAACTCCGTGCGTTGAAGCTCCAGCCAGCGGCCCGGCCAGAACTTCGAAGGTGTGATCTTCAGCCGCCGGCAAAGTGAGACGGCGCTCCAGCCGCTCGCCGGTCGTCAGGACTTTGGTCATCAGCTCCAGCAAACCTGGGTCGCGCACCAATTCCAGCAGCGGCATGCCGGTAGGCACTGGGATCCGAGCGCCGACTGTGCGGGCGAAAGACCGATTGCAGAAGGTAACCCGCAGATCCTTATCCACCGCCAGCACTCCTTCGACCATGCTGGAGAGAATGGCCTCGCGGCGGGCGTTCTCGAGCTTGAGGCTGTCCACTAGTTCGCGCAGGCGGGGCGCCATCCGCTGCAGCGAGCGGGCCAGCGCGCCGAGATCATCGTCGCCGGCCGCCAATCGCTCGCCGGTCGCTTGGGGATCGAGCAAACGCTCGGCATAAGCTCGCAGGCGCGCGATCTGCCCCGAAAAAGATCGGACGAACGCGTAGGCCAGCGCGGCTTCCAACAGCAGGATGACGGCGGAGGCTCCCAGCAGCGGATACCAAAGCTGCGGATCAACCCGCGCGGCCTGGATGTCGAGCACCAGCAGCGCGGCCCCGAGCAGCAGCAGGGCGCTTCCGAGAAACGATCGAATGATCCGCGTGGGCATGCGCGGCTTCGCTAACCAACGATCCGCACTATAACACGATACGCCGGAGGCTCCACTGTCACCAGCTAGCACGCTGCGAGTGGTCACCTGGCCCACACCGCGATCCACCGCGAGCACATCCTTTGAGCGCGGTAGCGCCTCACGCAGGAAACCGAAAGCGCAGTGCCTGCGAGCAAAATAACGCTGCGCGCCTACTTGAAGTACAGAACATCGGGGCGCAGCGCGTGGCCGGCCTCGGCGCACGGGCCGCAGCGCATTTCGTAGTCGCGCCGCGCCGCGCGAATCAGCTCAGGAATCACGCGCGGATGGTCGGGTTGATGATAGGACGCGATCGAAATTCTGGGCTTGTATTTTGCCAGTGTCTCGCGGGCGCCCACGAGCGCTTTTGGCTCGGCGCCCTCGATGTCGAGTTTGATGTAGTCGACGCGCGGAAGTTTGAGCTCGGCGACGAGCTGGTCGATCGTGGTCAACGGAACTTTCTCGACGTCCACCGCGCCTTCCCGGCGAATCACGAAGCTGTCGGCAGCCGAGTTCTTTGGATCCACACGGAGCGTCAGAAAATCCTCCCGGTCCCAAACGCCCTTGGGCACGACGATCACACGGCCGGACTGAATTTCGGGGGCATAGTTGCGGCGCAGGCATTCAAGATTTTCCGGCGCCGGCTCGATGGCGACCACGGTCCGGGCGCCCGCGGCCAGTTCCTCGTGCACGGTGACTCCGACGTTCGCGCCGCAGTCCAGCGTGATGTCGCCAGCGTGCGGCCCGAAATCTCCAGTTCCGTAAATCTTGCGCTCCTGTTCGGCCAAATTGAAAGGGAGCACGTACCGGCTGCCGGACGGAATCCAATAGCGCCCCTTGGGCGTTTGCCAAAGCTCGTAGCCCTTGGGATCTTGCTCGACCAGCCGGCTGGCATTCAGCATCCGGTCCTTGTATTCGACCTGCCGGCGCAAGTTTTCCGACGCCTTGACGGCTTCCTCCAGCGGGCAGACGGGACTGCGACCGGCCACCACAAAGGTGAAGAGGCGGAAGGGAGGGTAGAAAGAATACGCCAGTCCCGCAATAATGATAAGGAGCACGACCAGCCACACGACGCGGGACAGCTTCACGAATGCATTCTAGCAACGGAGACGTCCGGCCTGATGCCGGCCTCAAGGTACTAGCCATCCGGCGCCGGCTTCTCGCCTGGTACCAGGAGCACAAACGCGACTTGCCGTGGCGCCGCACGCGCGATCCGTACCGAATCTGGATTTCGGAAATTATGCTGCAACAAACGCGCGTGGCGGCCGCGGTCCCGTACTATGTGCGTTTTCTGGAACGATTTCCGAACGTCCGGGCGCTGGCCCGCGTGCGAGAACGGGATCTACTGGCTGCCTGGGCGGGCCTCGGCTACTACGCGCGGGCCCGCAATCTGCAGAAGGCCGCCCGGAAGATTCTGACACTGGGAGCATTTCCTAGCGACTATGCGTCGATCCGGCAGCTCGCCGGCGTGGGCGATTACACGGCCGCTGCCATCGCCAGCATTGCATTTGGCTTGAAGCGCGCCGCAGTGGACGGAAATGCGGTTCGCGTGCTGAGCCGTCTGACAGCCGAACCAGGCAACGTAGCAGCCAGCGTGGTCCGGGCGCGGCTTGGCGATGTCGCGAACCGCCTGATGGATCCCAAGCGCCCTGGAGATTTCAACCAGGCCCTGATGGAATTGGGCGCCACCGTATGCGCCCCGAAACAGCCGCAATGCGCCGTTTGTCCGGTCGAGAAACTGTGCGCTGCGCGGCAATCCGGTCGCGAACACGAGCTACCGGTGAGGTTTCCACGATCACGTCCGATACAGGTACAGCGGCAATTACTCGTGGTTGAGGAAGCGCGCGCCATCCTGGCGTGGCGACGGTCCGCGGACAGCCGCCGCTTGGCAAACTTCTGGGAGCTGCCCGAGTTGGAGCAGCTACCCGGCGCCACGGTAGGGCCGAAAATCGCAGAGTTTCGGCATTCCATCGTCAACGTAAACTACATCTTCCACGTGCATAGGGCCTCGGCAGCACGCATCCCCAAGGGCTTCCGCTGGCTGGCGGCAGATAAGTTGAAACGGGTTCTCTTAAGCACGACGGCAAAAAAGGCGCTTGCGTTCTCAGGACTGACGGTGGCTTAGAGCCGGGAATTACACGATTTAGCGGCCTTGGTACTAAGTCCAGGCACTTAGTAAGACATAGTCCATGTCCCTTAATGTGTAACTTTGTTTTGACGTTTGTAGTCTCACGGCAAGATGAAACGCGCATTGTTGTTCACTCTGCTCGCCGCCGCGCCAGCCGCCCTGCTGGCCGAGAGCAATACTCCCAGCCTCGGGTATGCGGGCGCACCCACCTACCTGCCTTCGGATCACAATGGACAGGATTGCAGTACGTGCCACAGCAGTCTCGGGCCAGCTAACAGCGACACCAGCGGATCGCTGACCGTGGCGGTCAGCGACTACATTCCTGGAGTGCAGCAAACCATCCACATCGTCTTGCAGCATCCTCAGGCGACGCGCTTCGGCTTTCAGATGACGATTCGACAAGTCAGCGACCCGACCCAGTCCGCCGGCGACTTCTCCCAAGTTTCACCGGCTGACCCGGTGCAAGTGGTCTGTGACGATGGATCGACTTATGGATCGGCTCCGCCCTGCGTTACCCAGCGGCAATTCGCAGAGCACAAAAGCCCGCCTTTCGTAGCCGCAGGCGCCGGTTTCACGTTTAACGTAGCGTGGAATCCGCCTGACCCGGAAGTGGGGAAGCTGCAGGTCTACGTCGCCGCCGTGGCAGCCAACGGCGATGGCACACCGGCCGGCGATGCAGTCTACACCAGCGTGATGACTATTTCCAACGCCGGCGCATGCGCGCTGCACGAGCGTCCTTTGCTGGAGAGTGTGGTCAATGGGGGCTCGATGCAAGAGGCGTTCTCGCCGGAGTCCGTCGTGGCCGTCCGCGGGCTGGCTTTCAACCCCGCGGGGCCCACACGAAGTGCCGGCCCAGGGGACTTCGTGAACGGCGCGTATCCCACCCAACTGGCTTGCATCTCGGTTCAGGTCAGTGGACCGGGCTTTGCCAATCCGGTACTCCTTCCGATCGTCTCGGTGCGACGAGACCAGATCATCGCGCAGATGCCCGCGTTTTCGGCGACCGGGCCAGTCATGCTTCAGGTCTTGGCGAATCCTGGAGCGGGGAACGAGATCGACAGCGCGCCCGCCACGCTGAACGGCCTGCAGCCCTTCGCTCCGGCGTTTGTAATTCTTCCGAATTCCACCGCCATTCTGGCGGAGTTCTTCAACACGGTAACGGTGGTAGGTAATCCGGCCGTGATTCCCGGCAGTGTGCCTGCTAAGCCCGGCGATGTGGTGAGTTTATTCGGAACGGGTTTTGGCGACACCAATCCATCGGTTCCAGTCGGAGGGCTGGGGACCGGCGTGGAGAAACTGGTGAATGGGGTCACCATCACGATCGGCGGCATCACGCTGGATCCTTCCGCGGTCTCCTATGCGGGCCTGGCGCCGTACGCGATTAGCGGGCTGTATCGGTTCGATGTGCGGATTCCCCAGGGGACGGCTAGCGGCGACGTCCCCGTGACCATCTCGATCGGCGGCGTGCAGAGTCCGCAGCCGGCTACCATCGCGATCCAGTAGTAGTGATCATAGAGCATCGGCCGGTATTTCTTTTTGCGCTGCGTTCACACGCGCGCGTTAACGCTTGGGTACCATAATCTCGTGACATGCTATCGCCTGGTTTTCCTGGCCACGCTTGCCGGCGCAGAGGCGCTCGCTCAGTCCTCGAACGCTGAGAAGCCGCTGTTCGCGCTGCCTTACAGCCCGAGTCTCGATCTCTCCTCTATGGATCGCGCGGTGGACCCTTGCGTGGACTTTTATCATTACGCCTGCGGCGCGTGGATCAAGAAGAATCCGATTCCGGCCGACCAGGCGCGCTGGGATGTGTATGCCAAACTCACCGAAGAGAACCAGCGCTTTCTATGGGGCATTCTGGAGGAAGCTTCGAAACCCGCGGCCGGCCGAAGCTTGGTGGAAACTGAGATCGGCGACTACTTCCACGCCTGCATGGACGAGGCGGCGGTGGAGCGGGCCGGCGCCGCGCCTTTGCGGCCCGAGCTGGAGCAGATCGCCGGGCTCAAATCGATCCGCGAACTGCCCGCCCTGCTGGGACGCTTGCATCTCGGCGTCGTGGGCAACCATATGGCTTTCGGCTTCGGCTCCAACCAGGATTATGCGGATTCCTCTCAGGTGATCGCGTTTGCGGAAGCGGGAGGGTTGGGGCTTCCGGATCGGGACTACTACACCAAAGCCGACGCGAAATCCCAAGAGACTCGGAAGAAATACGTCGAACACGTGCAAAAGATGTTCGAGCTGCTGGGCGAGCAGCCTCCCCTCGCGGCCGCGCATGCGCGCACGGTCATGGAGATGGAAACCGCGCTCGCCAAGGCGTCGCTCACGCGCGTCGACAAGCGGGATCCATATAAGCTGTTCCACAAGCTCACTCGCGCCCAGTTGCAGGCGCTGACTCCCGCCTTTCAATGGGACGTGTATTTCAAGACCTCCAAGGTTCCCGACACGCCCGTGGTCAACGTGACCGAGCCGGCCTTCTTCAAGGAGCTTCAGACACAACTCAAGTCCAGAAGCCTGGCCGACTGGAAAACTTATCTGCGCTGGCACCTGGTCTTCGCCAGAGCGCGGACTCTCTCTGCACCCTTTGTCCAGGCGAATTTCGATTTCTACAGCAAGTATCTGCGCGGCGTAAAGGAAATGCAGCCGCGCTGGAAACGCTGCGTGCAGCGCGTGGATGCCGACTTAGGCGAGGCCCTGGGCCAGGTTTTCGTCCAGAAGACATTCGCAGCGGACACCAAGCAGCGGGCCGTAGCGATGACCAAAGAAATCGAAAAAGCAATGGAAAGCGAAATCCAGCAGCTCTCCTGGATGGGCGAAGAGACCAAGAAGCGCGCGCTCGAAAAGCTCCACACTGTGGTGAACAAGATCGGCTATCCCGACAAATGGCGCGATTACAGTTCCATCAAGATCGCGCGAGAGGATTATTTCGGCAATGTCGAGCGCGCCACCGAGTTTGAATCGCGCCGCGAGCTGGCCAAAATCGGCAAGCCGGTGGATCGCACCGAGTGGCAGATGACCCCGCCCACGGTGAACGCCTACTATGACCCGCAAATGAACGACATCAACTTTCCGGCCGGCGTTTTACAGCCGCCGCTGTTCGATCCGAAGCTGGACGACGCCCCCAACTACGGCAACACCGGCGCCACCATCGGGCACGAATTGACGCACGGCTTCGACGACGAGGGCCGCCAGTTCGACGCCAAGGGCGATTTGAAGGATTGGTGGACCAAGAACGATGCGGCGGAATTCGAAAAGCGCGCCAAGTGCGTCTCCGATCAATATTCGCAATACACGGTTGTGGACGACATCAAGATCAATGGCAAGCTGACGCTGGGCGAGGACGTGGCGGATCTGGGCGGCACGCTGCTTGCCTATCTGGCGTGGAGGGACGCCACCAAAGGTCAAAACCTTCAGCCGATCGACGATTTCAAGCCGGACCAGCGCTTCTTCATCGGAATGGCGCAGTGGGCCTGCGGCGACGAGCGCCCGGAGAGCAAGCGCTTGAACGCGCTAACCAACCCGCATTCTCCCGACGAGGACCGCATCAACGGGGTCGTGTCGAACCTGCCGGAATTCGGGCGAGCCTTCTCCTGCCGGGTCGGCCAGCCCATGGTGCGCCCGCAACCCTGCAGGGTGTGGTGAACGGCCGTGGCCACGCGGCTTGCCGGCGCTACACGATGCCCGCGTGACGCTTGAGAATCTGCTGCAGGTTCTGCGAAAAAGCCGAGCGAGCCATCACGATGTTCGCTCCCGCGTCGTGCGCTTTCTGCTTTAGCTCGCCCTGCACGTGCGACAAATAGCCGATCAGGCTGATCTGCTTCAGATTCGTGTCACTCTTTAACTTCGAGATCAGCTCCAGCGGCTCCACCGAGCTATTGTTCAGATCGAGAATAATCAGCAGCGGCTTGTCGTGAGCGGCTTTCTGCAAAACGTCATGCTCGGATTTCAAGAACTGGACATCCAGCCCGACGCGCTTGGCCGCATCGCTGATTTTGACCGTAAACAGAAGGTCGTCCACTACGGCTAAAATCTTCTTCTTCTCCCGCGTGTGCATACCGGATGTACCGCCAATAGCTCCTGAATGTGTCTTTAGCTACCGTCTGAAGACAGCAGGCTGAGTGGAAGGTAAGATCTATTCTAGCATGCCGCCGCAGACTGGCTTAAGCTGGAGTGGGAGGAAACCTGAACATCCGGGAGTCCATGAATGAGCATCCACGCGTTTATATACGAAGATGCTCGCGAATCAGCCGCTAAGTGCGCCGCCAAGATCCTGGACTTGCTTACCGCCGCACTGGCCGCCGCTCCGCGCGCGACGCTGGCCGTTTCGGGCGGAGGTACGCCGAAATTGATGTTCGCCGAAATGGCCAAGGCACGTTTCGATTGGGACCCGGTGCATTTGTTTTGGGTGGACGAGCGCGGCGTCCCTCCCACCGATCCACAAAGCAACTACAAATTGGCTAAAGACTCGTTTCTCGATCCGGCGCATTTTCCCGCACGCAACGTGCACCGGATTCAGGCGGAGCTGCCTCCCGAACAGGCTGCCCGCTTGTACTCGGAAGAGATTCGCGAATTCTTCCGTCTCCAGGCCGGGCAACTGCCGCAATTCGATATCATTCACCGCGGCATGGGACCGGACGCTCACACCGCCAGCCTGTTTCCCGGCGAGCCAGCCATTGACGACCTGGAGAATCTGGCCGCGGCCGTATACGTCGAGAAATTCCGGCAGTGGCGGATTACGCTGCTCCCCGGCGTTCTTCTAGCGGCCAGGCAGACCATCATGCTGGTGGCGGGAGAAGACAAAGCGGAACCGCTTCGCGCCGTACTGGACGGCCCCTACGACCCGAAACGGTACCCGGTTCAAATTGCCACTCACGATGGCCACACCGTCATGTGGTTTCTGGATCGGGCGGCAGCCAGTCGAATGGACTAAGCGATGACGCGCCGAATGTTCCTTGCTTTGCCGGCCCTGAGCCTGCTGCCTCGCCAGGCCGGCGTCAGCTCCAAGCTCCCGGAGCGCCCTGCGGCTACTCGCCTGCTGTTCGGTGGCGATGTGATGCTGTCGCGCTACGTAGGAAGACTGGCGGAGGAGAAACACGACCCAACCTGGCCGCTGCATGCAGTGGCGGAGTTGTTTCGCTCGGCCGACCTCGGTTTCGTAAATCTCGAGTCGCCTTTCTCCGACCAGGGCCGCAGGATCGAAAAAGGCATGCTGTTCAAGGCCGAGCCGGAAATGGTCGCTGCCTTGCGCAGCGCCGGAATCGACATCGTCTCCACGGCCAACAATCACGCCCGGGACTGTGGCGGCCACGGGATCGAATTTACGCTCGATCTGCTGGCCCGCAGCGGCATCCTGGCGGTTGGCACGGGAAGCAGCGCGGCTCTGGCGCATCAGGGCGCCATCCTGGCGCGCAACGGAGTGGGATTCGGATTTCTGGCGTACACGTTCGACCAGTCCAACGGAAATCATGCCGAGCCTGACGATCGCGTGGCGATGATGGACGTAGATGAGATGACTGGCGATGTGAAGCGGCTTCTCGAACGCTGCGACGTTGCGATTGTATCCATGCACGCGGGAAACGAATATCGACCCGTGGTCAATGCCCAGCAGCAGCGCTTCGGGCGCGCGGCCATCGACGCCGGCGCCAGCCTGGTGGTCGGCCATCACCCGCACGTAACCCAGCCGCTCGAGATCTACGCCGGCGGGCTCATCTTCTATTCGCTCGGCAATCTGGTGTTCGACCAATTCCAGCGCAAGGAGACTCAGCGAGGCTGGATAGCCGATGTCCGTTTCCGCGGACCGCGCCTCGCCGGCTACGGGGTGATCCCGGTGGACATCGTGCAGACCGTCCCGATCGTGCATCCGTCGCTGGCTCGCCTGTCTTCCGGATGAAGTGTCTGGTTCTTTCCGCTGGTGGAATGTTCGGCGCCTATCAGGTCGGCGCCTGGAAAGTGCTCCACGACGTATTCCAGCCCGACTTGATCGTCGGCGCTTCCATCGGCGCGGTGAATGGCTGGGCCATGGCGGGCGGCTGCGATCCCGACGAACTCATCCGGCGCTGGTTGGGTCTCGATGACGCCGCGCGGCCGCGATGGAAGCTGCCCCATACGATCTTCGGCGGCTTCCTGGACACACAGCCTCTCGAGCGCGCTGCCCGCGACGTCTTCGACTCGTTTCGGCCACGGGTGGACTGCGCCGTGGTCGTCACCGATCTGCTCAAACTCCAGCCTCGGATCTTCCGTGCCCAGGAAATGAGCTGGCGCCACTTGCTGGCGAGCACCGCGGTACCGCTACTCTTCGATTCGGTACGGCTGGAGGGGCGGTGGTATTGGGACGGCGGCCTACTGGCGGCAGTCCCGCTGTGGGCCGCGGCCCGGCTGGGCGCGACCCGAGCGCTGGTGATCGACGTCTTGCCGGTGGCGCCTGGAATGATCGCCAAGGCGTTCGTGGGGGCGGCGCGAAGATTGTCCTCATTCCGACCCGTGGTTCCTCCCGAGCTGCACGTGGTCCGCATCGCGCCGCCGGGCTTGCTCGGCAAGCCGCACGAAGCGATCCTCTGGAATCGCGCCAACACTCTGGCGTGGATTCAGGCCGGGGAGCGCGATGCCGCCGCCATGAAACATTCCATTGCGGATTGTTTTGAGCGAAAATAGATCCTGACATGCCGGCTTATCAGATCCATCGCCTGAAGGAAGCGCCACGGCAACAATTCCGCTGGGCGCCGCATACCTCCGGAGGGACCATCGTCAAACCGAAAGACTACGAGAAGGGAGCGCTCGTGGACGCAGCCAGCCCATACGCCTTGTGGCTGGCGTTGCGCGACGCGGCGACTCCGCTCGAAGTGGGCGATCTGCTTGAACTCGAGGGCGGCGAGCTGCGCATCTTCAAATACATCGGCTTTGAAGAAGCCCGCTGGTACGTACCAGAAACTGCTCCGCGCGACGAAGCTCCGCCGGTCGAGGTAATATAAGGGCACTGATATGTATAGAGATCCCATCCCGTGGGATCGCATCAATTCCTTCGCTCTAGTCAGTTATATTCCCGATCCCCTGGCGGGTTTCCTAGATCGGTTGCGGCGGGAACTGGTGCCGACCTGTTTCTTGCGGGCGCACGTTACGATCCTGCCGCCCCGGCCGGTCTCCACCAGTCCTGACGACGCGTGGAGCATGATCCGCGAAATCATCCCGCACTTCGCGCCATTCCAAGTGGAAATGACTGGCGTCGAGGTCTTTCCTGCCTCGGATGTGATTTACATCAGCGTGGGAAGAGGCAGCGAAGAGCTGAAGCAGATGCACGATGCCATGGCCGTCAAGGGTCTTGGCTTCCAAGAGGCCTTCGCTTATCATCCTCACGTGACGCTGGCGCAGGACCTGAAGCCGGATGAGCTGGATGAACTAGTCCGAGTGGCGCGCGCCCGTTGGAACGAGTTCCGGTTCGACCGGAGTTTTCGCGTCGAGAAGGCCGTCTTCGTCCAGAACACGCGTCGCGACGATTGGCTGGATATCGGCGAGTGCACGCTGGGCCATCCGGATTCGAAGCTGTTCAGCGAGCTGACGGATCTTCTGGTTCGGTGAACCGTGCGGAACGCGTCCGCACGCTGGACGCTCACCTGCGCGAGCGTGCCGGCGATCAAGTGCGGCGATTGACCACTCAGGCGACCCGGACCGTTGCTGCGGCTTCGGTGCGATCCGCAGCCGGCTTGGCGTCGATCACCAGCCGCGCGATCTGCTCGCGATGATGAGTCGCGTCCCCAAACATCAATTCCGAGACCTTGGCGCGCCGGTAATACAGATGCGCGTCGTTCTCCCAGGTGAAGCCCATGCCGCCGTGCACCTGGATGGCGTTATTGCCGACCTCCCGATACGCATCGCTCGCGTAGGCCTTGGCGACCGACACCGCGAGTCGCGCGTCCGGTATTCCTTCCTGGACGGCGTACGCGGCGTAGTAGGCCGCCGAGCGGGCACTCTCGGTATAGAGCAGCATGTCGGCGCAGTGGTGCTGGACCGCCTGAAATTGCCCGATGGGCCGGCCAAATTGCTGGCGCGTTTTTGCATACTCCACCGTCATGTCGAGCAGCCGCTGCATCCCGCCGGTCATCTCGGCCACCAACCCGACCGTAGCCACATCGCGCGCGCGCCCGAGCGCTTTCAACGCCGCCTCGCCGCGCGCCAGCAGATCTTCGCCCGGCACCTTGACGCCTTGAAACGAAACCTCATAGACTTTCCTGGTCAAGTCTATGCTTGCCATGGGACTGATTTGGAGCCCGCCGGCCTTCGCCGGCACAACCAACAAAGCAAGTTCGCCTTCGAGCCGCGCGGCCACAACCAGAAAATCGGCGATCGGCGCGCTTTGCACGAACAGTTTCCGGCCATCCAGCACAAAGCCGCTGCCGGCGGTCCGAGCCGGCATCTGAATCGACTCCGGCGCCATGGCGGCCGACTCTTCCAGAAAGGCGACGCCCGCCTTGGCTTCGCCGCGGCAGATCGCTCCCAAATACTTCCCCTTTTGGTTCTCGTCCCCGGCGCTCTCCACCAAGACGCCAGCCATCAAGACCGTACTGAAGAATGGCCCGGGCAGCAGCGCACGGCCCATTTCTTCCAGGGTCGCGGCCATCTCCACCATGCCCATTCCGAAGCCGCCGTATGGCTCGGCGAAAATCATTCCCGTCCAGCCTTGCTCGGCGATTTTCTTCCAAAGCGCGGGATCGACATTGCCCTCGATCTCCATGAGCCTGCGCACCTCGGCTACCGGACATTCCGCGGCGAGAAATTTGCGAACCGTGTTCTTCAGCGTTTGTTGAGTTTCTGAGAGTCCGAATTCCATGACAATTCCGTGATTATTTGCTCGTATTAGTAGCTTTTAGGAAGGCCCAAAACAAAATGCCCTACTATATTGCGCTGGATCTCGGATGTTCCGGCCTCGATCGTATTGCCTCGGGCTCGCAAAAAGGAATAGGCCCACTGCCCATCGTCGATCGCGTGCGGGTCGCCCTTGCCGAGCGTCACAAACGGCCCTAGCAGCTCAGCGGCGGTTTGCTGGAAGCGCTGGTTCAGCTCCGTCCAGAAGATCTTCTGAATGGACCCCTCCGGCCCAGGCAGCCCCTTTTGGTTGATGCGGGTGATGGAGCGCATCTGGTTAAGCCGCATGATTTCGATTTCAGCGTAGCTCTGCGCCAGCTTCTGCCGGATCACTGGATCTTCGGCGGCGGTCTTTCCGTTTCGCTGAATCGAATGCGAGAGCTCCACCAGGCGGTCAAACTGCCGCTTCATCGCGATCCGTGCGCCCGCACCCAGCGTGGCTCGCTCATGCGCCAAGGTGCCGAGCGCCACATTCCATCCATCGGCGACTTTGCCCAGGACATTCTCGGCCGGCACGCGCACATCGTGAAAAAACAGCTCGCAGAACTCGCTCTCGCCGGTCATTTGCCGCAGCGGCCGGACCTCGACGCCGGGGCTGGTCATGTCGACCAGAATGTAAGTGAGCCCCTGATGCTTGGTGGAATTGGGATCGGAGCGAGTCAGCAGTGCGCACCAGTCGGCCGCCCATCCGTAACTGGTCCAAACCTTTTGCCCGTTGATCACGTAATGATCGCCGTCCAGGCGCGCTTCGGTGCGCACATTGGCCAGGTCGGAGCCCGCGTTAGGCTCGGAAAAACCCTGGCACCAGATCTCTTCAGCGCTGAGAATATTCGCCAAAAAGCGTTTCTTTTGCGCCTCGGTTCCGAAGGCGATGATGGTGGGGCCGATGAGCGCGAGTCCCAGCACGTTGGCCAGCGGCGGCGCGGCCGCGCGCACCATCTCCTCGGTGAAGATTACCTGTTGCATCAACGTTGCGCCGCGGCCCCCATATTCCTTCGGCCATGCGATGCCGGCCCAGCCGGCCCGATATACTTTCTTCTGCCACGCCCGCAGAAATTGGAAGCGCACGTGCATTTCATCTTCAGTGCGATGTTTTTCCCAGTCCGCCGGCACGCTGGCCTGCAGCCAGGCGCGTAAGTCGTCGCGGAATTTCAGTTCTTCGGGGGAAAGGTTAAGATCCATGCCTCCCACAGCATATCAGGTGAAGGCGCGGGCCGCTGGAACCAGCGATTGATATGTCCACAACGATCGATCGGGCTGTGGCGCACTCGCTTTGCGTCGCACTCGTGCGTGCGCTACACTCCTTAGCGCCGAAGGTGAGTTAACATTGTCCCAATCATGTCTTCGCCCTCCGAAAGCTCCCCATACTGGTTTGGAACCCGCCGCCCGGCGCTTTCGTCTGGGGTGATTTATTGCCCTAAACTAAACTGGCAACGGAGGAGCTAGCATGTCCAGCGCGCCCTGGCGATGCTCGAAACGTTTCTTTCCAATCGTGCTGGCCTCGGCCTGCTTGCTGCTGGCGACGCGGATCGCGGATAAGCCGTCTGCTTTGCCGCAGCGCACCGCCAGTCCCGCGCGCGCCCAGCTTGCCGGGCGAGCCAGCAGCGGCCCCTCGTACACCCTGTTTGAGAGCGGGCAAGTGCGTCCGCTGGCGCTTTCTCCCGACGGATCGCTGCTGTTCGCCGTCAACACGCCGGCCAACCATCTGGAGATTTTCTCCATTCAGTGGTCAGCGGATCAGAGCGTTGCGCCCGGCCTGAGTCCGGTGGCTTCGGTGCCGGTGGGACTCGAACCGGTGGCCGTGGCGGTGCGCTCGGCGACCGAGGTCTGGGTGGTCAATCATCTCTCCGACAGCGTGAGCATCGTGGACGTCAGCGATCTCTCGGCGGCGCGCGTGGTCCGCACTCTGCTGGTGGGCGACGAACCGCGCGACATCGTTTTCGCGGGTCCGAATTTTGACCATGCCTACATCACCACCGCACATCGCGGGCAGAATGCGCCGTTCGACCCTCAGCTCACCACGCCGAGTATCGGCCGCGCGGATGTGTGGGTATTCGACGCCAACGCTCTCGACAACACCCTCGGCGGCACGCCGCTGACGATCATCACTTTGTTCTGCGACACGCCGCGCGCCCTCGCCGTGACGCCGGACGGAAGCACGGTCTATGCCGCCGCCTTCCATTCGGGAAACCGAACCACCACGGTGTCGGCCGGCTCGATTCCGAAGAATGGACTGCCGCCCCCAAACGCTTCAGCCGACGGCACGCCGGGGGCAGCGGTCGGCCTGATCGTAAAGTATCGGCAAAGCTCGAAGGATGGCCAGATGCACTGGCTGGACGAGCTGGACCGCAGTTGGGACAGCGCGGTACGCTTGTCGCTGCCTGATAAGGACGTTTTCGCGATCGACGCTACAGCCGACCCGCCTGTACAGGTGGCGGACCCGGCGGGCGTCTACACCGGCGTCGGCACCGTGCTGTTCAATATGGCGGTGAACCCGGTCAGCGGCACTGTTTATGTCAGCAACACCGACGCGCAAAACGACCACCGCTTCGAAGGCGCGGGGATCCTCGCCGGGCACAGCGTGCGCGGGCACCTGGTCGAAAGCCGCATCTCGGTGCTCTCCGCCGGTCAGGCGACGCCGCACCACCTCAACAAGCACATCGACTACACGCACTGCTGCGACCCGTCGCCCAACGCCGAAAGTGTGAAGAGCCTCGCGTTTCCGACCGGCATGGCGGTGTCCAGCGACGGCACGACGCTGTACGTAGCCGCGTTCGGATCCAGCAAAATCGGCGTCTTCGATACCGGCCAGCTCGAGAGCGACAGCTTCGTTCCGGACACCGCCAACCAGATCAGCGTGTCGGGCGGCGGCCCGAGCGGCCTGGTGCTGGACGAAACGCGCAACTGGCTTTATGTTTTGACGCGCTTCGACGATTCCATCTCCATCGTCGACCTCGCCAGCCGGCAGGAAGCCGCGCACGTGGCGCTGTACAATCCCGAGCCGGCCAGCGTGGTCAACGGCCGCCGGTTCCTCTATGATGCGTCGACCACTTCCAGCCACGGCGACTCAGCCTGCGCGAGCTGTCACATCTTCGGCGATTTTGACAGCCTGGCCTGGGACCTCGGCAATCCGGACAACGCGCCGCTCAAGGATCCTGGACCGTTCGCCTTCGTTCCGCCCGGCCCGATCCAGCCCTTCAATCCGCTGAAAGGACCCATGACTACGCAAAGTCTGCGCGGCATGGCCAATCATGGACCCATGCACTGGCGCGGCGATCGCACCGGCGGCAATGATGCGCCCAGTGCCCAGCCCGACCGCGGCAGCTTCGACCAGCGCGCCGGTTTCAACAAATTCAATCCCGCGTTTCAGGATTTGGTCGGCGGCAGCAATCCGCTCGCGCCCGCGGACATGCAGGCCTTCACCGATTTCGTCCTCCAGCTCACCTATCCGCCCAATCCGATCCGCAATCTGGACAACTCGCTGACTGCGGATCAACAGGCCGGCCGCGACTTCTTTATGGGTGCGACCACGAAAGGCGTTGCCTCGGATACGGTCAAGACCTGCAACGGTTGCCACGTGCTGGACCCCAACGGGAACAGCCAGTTCGGCGTGGCGCGGCCGGGCTTCTTCGGCACCGACGGGCAATCCTCGTTCGAGAACGAGTCGCAGTTATTTAAGATCCCGCACCTGCGCAACCTGTATCAGAAGGTGGGCAAGTTCGGCATGTCGCCCGATTCTTTCTTCCCGGTGGACGCGACGCCGACAATGGGCGATCAGGTGCGCGGCTTCGGATTTCTGCACGACGGAAGCGTCGACACGCTGTTCCGCTTCCATGGCGCGGCGGTGTTCGTGCAAACCTCGCAAAACCCGGGCGGCATCTCTGTCAACGCGGCGGGCCAGAAGCTGCGGCGGCAGATTGAAGCTTTCCTGCTGGCGTTCGATAGCAACCTCGCGCCCATCGTGGGCCAGGAGATCACGTTGACGCAAAGCAACTCGGCGGTCGCCGGCCCGCGGATCGACCTGTTCGAGTCCCGCGCCGCCGCGGGCGAGTGCGAGCTGGTGGCGAAGGGCTTGGTTCAAGGGCAGGCTTCCGGTTTTTTGTATGATCCGATCCAGCAAGTGTTCAACGACAGCCAGAGTTCGAACGCGCTGGCGGATCCGGACCTGCGAGCGCTGACGCAGATCCCCGGTGGTGAGCTGACGTTCACCTGCGTCCCGCCGGGATCGGGATCGCGCATCGCCGGCGAGATTTAGGTCGGGGATGGCCGGGAGTTCCTACCTTGACCAGGGCGCCAGGCAGGCTGGCACACTGCTCGGCACCGCCGGCTCCAGCGCCGGAGCAGGCGCGCGGCAAACGGGCCACGAGCGCACCGGCTTCGCGATTCGGCAAAACCCACTACCTCCGACTGCCCGGATCTCGACGAGCGCTGATCATCCAGTCAAGAGCTGTAACGAACTCGACCGAGAGCACTGGCTCACCCCAGAAGGCTGGGGCCTTGGGACCCTTGGCATTGAACCAGAATTGGAAGCCATCTAAATTTGTGCCTCGTCAGAGAAATCTGTGGGTCACCGGTCAATCCAATGGCGGCCAGAAACTCGGCTCACTCAGCCCGCGAAGCTGGTGCGGGAGAGCGCGGCTTCAGCTCTTTTCTGTTTGTAGCCAGTTGCCTTTTGAACTAGTTTTGCTCTCTCCAGTAAACGCTACGCCGTCAGTTAGATTTATCCGCCGGCGGGCTATGTCTCATCATCGCGCACTACACGTCAAGGTGAACTCTCGGTTGTCGCGTGAATCGCCCGGAATCGCATGAGCGGACGCGAATCCGCAAGCTGTTCGTGTAGCGACAATTTGAAATCACTGATCGCAGTTTCACTATTGTTCCAGGCAAGAGCGCCAGCTCGCCTCGTTGAAGAAGCCATGGGCGAAAGGACGCCATGGTCAGTATGGCAAGCCGACCCTCTTCCGAAGCGCCTTGGCTCGCGGGTCGTTACGAAGCAAGGCAAACTCCGGTGAATTGAGAGCTCTGCCGATCCTGATGCCACCGAGCTCAGCTACACGATCAAGTGCTTGAAACGTCCTATCCTTATCACCTAACCCCGCGAAAATGAGCGCCTGTGAGAAGGCGTTTGGGGCAACCGCTATTGCGAGTTTCTCAGCCTCTTCCCGGCGGCCAGCCCGCCCATAAGCATAACCGAGATAGCGAGGATTTTCGAGTGTGGAGAGAATCGGGATCGCCTCGTCGATTCTCCCCTGAGCCAGACGGGCTTGGCCCAGGCACTCAGGACTGCCGGCGCAGTGCACCGCGGCCTCCTCATACCGGCCGGCTGCAATTAGCGTAAGCCCCAGGCGTAGCTCAATGAGGGCCGAGAGGGGGTCGGCCTTCTCCGCGATGCGCATCTCACGCACCGCTTCATTGATTCGGCCGAGCGGCCACAAGAGCCACATACTGAAGTCGCTGTGGGTTTGTGGATTGTTCGGATCGAGCTCAATTGAGCGACGGTAACTCTGTTCGGATTGCACCCACTGCCCCTCGCGCGCGTATACCATGCCTAGTGCGGCGTGCGCCTCTGCGAGCAGAGGGTCCAAATGGATCGCCTTCTCTGCTGCAGAGCGCATGGCGATTAGTTCCTCGGCGTGGTCATTCCCGAAACCTTGCGCGGAGCTCGCAGCATAGGCCGACGCCAGACCAGCGTACGCCGGTGCGAACGACGGATCTTTACCCATTACCTGTTTGTAAACGCTGGCTGCCTCCAGTGCAGCGTTGCGGGCGCGCTGGGGTAAAGAACGCGCATGGAGGTAAAGGTCGTACGCTTCCTCGTTCGTTTCGTACCGGCGCCTGCCCCGGCCCAGCTTCAGACGCAGATTGTTGACGACGCCCACCGAGATATCGTCTTGTATGGCGAAAATGTCCGATACCAAACGGTCGAATCGTCCCGACCATAGCGGAAAATCGTCACTCACTCGAACCAGTTGGACATCAATCCGCAACTGCGGCCCTGCACGCAGAACCGACCCTTCCAGAATGTAGTCGGCCTTGAGCTGATGCCCCGCGTCGTGAACGTTTCGAAACTGTCCCTTCAGGCCAAAGGACGATGTCTGAGATCGCACCGCCAAGCCATCGATGATCGACAGATTGCGAATGATCTCACCGGTGAGTCCGTCAGCGTAATAGTTATCGGCAGGATTCCCATTCAGGTTCAGGAGGGGCAGCACTGCAATAGGGATGGGAGCCGAGCGCCGAGCCAGCGCGTACCAACTCCCGGCAGCCAATGTGAGCAGGAGAGCGCCAGTCGCCCCAGCCAATGACACTCTCGACGGCAGCGGCAGCCATCGCCTACGTTGGCGGGGCGCCTGTCGCACATCCGGCGGCGTGGTCGATTCCCGAGGCGCTTCCAACGGACGCGCGACCGGCCGGAATAGAGGCTTGTAGCCACCCTTCGGTATTTCAATTAGGACAGGGTCCGCCGCGCCGGCGGTGATGTAGTACTCCATCAGCCGAGCTCGCAGCTTGACAGCTTCAGTGCGAACGATCGAATCCTGGTGAACGTCGTAGTCGGGTTTCCGTCCGAATACCGCTGAGCCAATAAGGCACTCCTTGACCTGGTCCCCTCTCCCGGAAAGTTCCTCTTCCACCACGAAGCGCAGAAAACCGCGAAGCCGTTCGTTACGGGCGAACCTTTCGCTTGCGAGGATCTTTTCCAGTTCGTTACGGACCAGTTCGGACTTTACCATCTGCCGGCTTCTCCTTATCACTGCCGGGCTTCGCCATAACGACCAGCCGTATCGCCAATTCTAACAAGGTGTTAAGCATGTAGACAACACCATCGCAACACCTTTTCTGTTGCTTTCGAAAACGGCTCGCGCGCATTCTTGGGAGTGCGGATTCTGCTTGCTACGGCTCTGGTAGCCGTGAACTCGATGGGACAGGTTTTCGGTGTCTGGACGATTCGAGGCCGCTCAACGTTCGCCGGGAGTGCCCGCCCGAAGGTCCTCACGATACGCATCGAGGATCACCGGGGCGGAGAGGCGCTCACGGTCAACACGGTTGCGGAAGATGGCCGGGCGACGACGTTCAGCACGATTCTGTTTTTCGACGGGAAGGCGCGGGAGTTCCATGACTTTTCCTGTTCCGGAACGCAGAAGTCGAGACGTCTCGACCGACGGGCCGTGGAAATCCTGCGCGAATGTGTCGGAGGCCGTCACATCCGCCTGCTACGAAGGGATGTACAACTGGGGATGCTCATCTTTGAAATCACGGAACAGGACGGCGAGGGCCGCCGCTCCGAGCAGCGCCTCTTCATGGAAAAGCACTAGGAGGATACGTGAAACAAACGCTCATCGCGATGCTACTTTCACCGGTCGCTCTGCTTGCGGAACAGAGCGGCGGCCCCGCCTGGGTCAACATCGGGCCGCATCCCGCCGCCGTGCAAACCATCGTCGCGGACCCGCAGGGCAGCGGCACGATTTACGTGACTTCAGCCGCAGGCGGCATTCTCAAGTCCGCCGATTCCGGCAGCACATGGTCCGCCGTCAACAACGGCCTGACCGATCTCAACATTGACGGCGTCACCATGGACGCTTCGAGTCCGCAAACCGTCTACGCTGGAGCGCTCGGAGGAGTGATCAAGAGCGATGATGGTGGGGCGACGTGGCGCAACCTACCCGCGATTTCCGGCGCGGTTACCTCGCTGGCAGCCGACCCCAACCGACCGGGCGTGGTCTATGTATGCGTCGTACAGAACCTGGCGAACGGCTCGCTTCGCAAGAGCGTCGACGGCGGCGTTACCTGGACAACCATCTTTCCCACCACCGCGGCAATTTACAAAATCGCGATTGACCCCATAAACTCCGACATCCTGTACCTGCCGACTATCGGGCATGGGGCGTTCAAGAGCACCAACGGCGGCCAAACCTGGGCGCCGCTGCCTGGCCTGACTTCGGCGGCGGTATGGGCGATAGCGATCGATCCCCGCGACAGCCAGGTGCTCTACGCTGGAACCAACGAGGACGGAGTGTGGAAGAGCAGGGACGCGGGGATGACTTGGCGGCCCACAGGGTCGTCTTCACAATACCCCGTATACGCGATCGCCGTCGATCCGTCTCCCGCGCATACGATCTACGCCGGCACGAACGGCGGCGGCGTCTGGACAAGTGCCGACGACGGCGATACCTGGAATTCAGCCGGACCGCCCAACAACGTGATTCGTGCGCTTGCGGTCGATCCCGCGGCGGAGACTGTTTTCGCCGGAACAAACTGGGCCGGCGTACTGGCCTCCGCGGATCTCGGCGCGACCTGGACCGTTTTGGATACCGGCATCGACAGCGCCAATAAACCGGCCTACGGAATGTGGATCGATCCCAGCAATAGCCAGAACATCCTCATGGGCTTCGAGGGGGTGGTTGGACTGACGGCCACGCAGGACGGCGGCATGACTTGGTCCGCCGCCGGACAAGGCTTCACCGGAATGTCGTCGCGGGGTGTAGCCTTCGATCCGACCGATTCGCGGCGTGTTTACGCTGGCGCCATAGTCGGGAGCATGTTGTTCAAGAGCAGCGATAGCGGCCGCACGTGGTCGCGCCGCTTCTTCGGCTCTCCGGCGGTGTACGTTATCTCGGTCGCAGTTGATCCGTTAAGCCCGAATGTAGTTTACGCCGGTACGCAAAATGAGGGGACCTTCAAGAGCACCGATTACGGCGATACCTGGGCGGCTGCGGGAGGCGGGCTTTCGGGCGCGATTACGTACTTGACTGCCGATCCAACGAAAAGCGGAAGACTGTTTGCGTCCACGGCTCAGGCATTTTACCTCTCCGAGGATGGCGGACAAACGTGGAGTAACGTGATGACTGTGCCAGCATGGACCGTCACCATCGATCCCACTATGCCTTCCACGGTGTACGCAACCACCAGGACGCAGGGAGTGTTTCGCAGTTCGGATGGTGGCCATACCTGGCAGCCGATCAACACCGGAATCACCAACCTCACCATGGGCCGCAGCGCCCCGGTGATTATCGATCCCACCAATCCGCTGACGCTGTACGTGGCGAGCGAAGGTGGGGGCGGCGTTTTCAAGAGCCTCGATGGCGGGAGTCATTGGTTCGCGGTGAACTCCGGGCTTGATGATTTGAGGGTGACGGGCCTCGCCATGGATCCGGCTAACGCAACGGTACTCTACGCCTGCGGTTCGAGCGGTATATACAAGACATTTAGCGGAGGTGAAGAATGATCTTGATCCTGCTTGCGCTCACATTTCATCCCGCGTTCGGAAGCGCCGGCGCAAATAGATCAATGTCCGTCTGCCAACTG
The DNA here is from genome assembly GCA_035632015.1 of Bryobacteraceae bacterium. Classification (GTDB taxonomy): domain Bacteria; phylum Acidobacteriota; class Terriglobia; order Bryobacterales; family Bryobacteraceae; genus Palsa-89. The sequence continues at coordinate 6,817 of DASQHQ010000066.1, read as the reverse complement.
GGGTGGCACCGGATGCGGCCGTGCATATTCGACTGAATTATTTCGGCCAAAGGAGCCATGAAGTCACGATCGGCTGGGGCTGAGGGCGCGTGTAAAAGGAAATGAATAGACAATGATGCAAAACGCGGTTAACAAAAGTCTTCTGCTCCTCCTGGGATTGGCGGCCCAGGGCCGAATCGGGCTAGCGCAATCGGCGGACAGCGTCACGCCGACCGGTAACATGACCACGCGGCGCATCTCGCATACGGCTACTCTGCTGGAAGACGGCGCAGTTCTCATAGCTGGAGGAAACCTCACAGAATCGTCGAGACCGCCGGTATTCAAAACCCAATCGAGTGCGGAACTCTACGATCCAGGCATGGGCACGTTCCAGCCGACGGGAAGCATGACGACTGCCCGGAGCAGGCACAGGGCCACTCTGTTGATGGATGGCCGGGTACTAATTGCTGGTGGCGATGTCGAGAACCAAACGGACGAGCGGGCGCCTCTAGCCCTTGCGACAGCGGAACTCTACGACCCTATCACAAGATCATTTGCTCCGACCGGTTCTATGACCACGGCGCGCGCGACCCACACTGCAACGTTGCTCCGTGATGGCCGGGTTCTGATCGCCGGAGGCGCCGCCGATTGGACGAGCGCAGAGGTCTACGATCCGGGAACGGGACTCTTCGCCGCTACCGGCGATATGAATAGATTGTTCGCGCAAGATGCCACATTACTGTCGAACGGAAACGTTCTGGTGGCCAAGTCAGATCCTTATGGGCCATCCCCGTACGTCACCACTGCCGAACTCTACGACCCCTCCGCCGGAAAGTTCACCTTCGCGGGATATATGGCAGGGATGCACAACGGCGGTTTGGCGACATTGCTGATCAACGGTCGCGTGCTGTTTACCGGCGGAGACGTAGGCGATGGCGACGGGTCCTCATGGGCAGCTGAGCTGTACGATCCTTCCAGTGCTGCATTTTACCCCGCAGGTGCCATGACCATCGGGCGTGAATCGCATTCGGCCACCCTCCTTGGCGACGGCTCCGTTTTCTTGGCCGGTGCTCATGACCGCCCCCAGAACGCCGTTACAACCGAACTCTATGATCCTGCGACAGGGACCTTTCGCCCGGCTGCATCGCTCAATTCGCCGCGAGAATTGCACACGGCCACTCTGCTCAAAGATGGAACAGTTCTGATCGCAGGGGGCCTCGACTTGCGTTATTGGCCCGATGATTCTGAAGACGCGATACTTTCGAGTACCGAAATTTATCACCCGTCCACATTGGTCCCTCCGCCCGAACTGCTCCCTGTGTCCGGCGACGGGGAGCAGGGCGCAATTCTTCATGCGGGAACCCCCCGGGTCGCCTCATCTAGCGATCCGGCATTGGCCGGGGAACTCCTGGAGATCTATTGCACTGGCTTGGCGCATGGCGGCGTTGTCCCGCCAATGGTGGGCATTGGAGGCCGTGTAGCCGACGTCCTCTATTTTGGCAAGTCCGGAAATGGCGCAGTGAACCAGATCAATGTTCGGGTGCCGACGGGTGTCGCGCCGGGACCAGCCGTTTCTGTGCGATTGAATTACCTCGGCCGCTCGAGCAATCAAAAGGTTACGATCGGAGTACAGTAGACGAACGCTATTCACGGAAAAAGCGTGGTTGGCGGCATCTTGTCTACCGAACCCTCGCCACCTCTTGGTGCGATAGCTCCTGCATCGTTGGACATAAAGGACCTTGCCGTCCATAAACACCTTTGCTGAAAACGTGGCCTGCGCTCCGGCCGGTTATTTTTCGGCCATCCGGAAGTCTTGGTGGTGTACGACTACGCTGATACTGGGCGGAAAGAGCACTCGACTTATCGCACAGATCCCGGGCGCGAGAACAGATTACCCCGCTCTGGTCAGCGTTTGCCGACCCTGCTGGTCCCGGCGTAATCGACTTGCCTCCTCCCTAAACTGTTCGCTTTCCATGTCGGGTCGACGCGGGAAGAAGAGCCTCGCCTCGGGTCGGTTATTTTAGAGGTTCGCCGCCACTCGCGTCCGTGCCATGGAACTGATCACGATTCTGAACCGCTGCCACCGTTTCCGGGGTTTCGTTTACCAGCACGCCCGCTTCGGTACCGACAAGAAGAGCATCGAAGTGGCCGTGCGACCGCGTAAGGGTTCGGCCGCAGTCTGCTCGCGTTGCCATTTGCCGGCGCCCGGTTATGACCAACTCGCCGAACGGCGCTTTGAGTTCATTCCGTTGTGGGGATTTCTTGTGTTCCTTCTATACACCATGCGCCGCGTCGACTGTCGCCGCTGCGGCGTTGTGACTGTCGAAGAAGTTCCCTGGGGCGACGGCAAACGGACACTGACCAAAGCTTACATGTTCTTCCTAGCCCGTTGGGCGCGGCGACTGTCATGGAAAGAGACGGCGGAGGCCTTTCGTACCTCCTGGGACAAGGTTTACGACGCGGTCGAACATGTTGTCATCTGGGGTCTGGAGCACAGGAAACTCGGTCAGATCGATGCCATCGGTGTCGATGAAATCCAGTATTCGAAAGGCCACAAGTATCTGACACTGGTTTATCAGATCGATCTGGGCGTCACCCGTCTGCTTTGGGTCGGCAAAGAGAGAACGATCGACTCCTTTCAAGGATTCTTCACCACCATAGGTGAAGAAATCACATCGAAGATCGTGTTCGTCTGCTCGGACATGTGGGAACCCTACTTGAAGGTCATCCGTGAGAAATGTTCCGAGGTCCTGCATATTCTCGATCGTTTCCATATCGTCGCGAAAATGAACAAAGCTCTCGACGTAGTCCGGGCTGAAGAATCGCGCCGGATCGCGAGCGAGGGCCGCACACCGCTACTGAAGAAGTCACGGTGGCTTCTGCTCAAGCGCGAAGAGAATCTGAAGGAGGAGCAGCGCTTCCGCCTGCGCGACCTACTCCGCTATAACCTGAAGACCGTTCGCGCTTACTTTCTTAAGGAAGCATTCCAGCAACTCTGGGAGTACAGCTCGCCCTCCTGGGCCGGCAAGTTCCTGGACGAGTGGTGTCGGCAAACGATGCGATCCCGAATTGAGCCCATGAAGAAGATCGCTCGGTCCCTGCGGGAGCACCGAGAACTGATTCTCAACTATTTCCGGGCTCAAAAGCTGATTTCCAGCGGAGTCGTAGAGGGTCTGAATAACAAGGCCAAAGTCACCATGAGAAAGTCCTACGGCTTTCGCACCTACCGGGTACTCGAACTGGCTCTCTATCACTCACTTGGCAAGCTGCCTGAGCCGGAATCAACCCACGATTTCTTCTGACGAGTCAAATTTGTAGTCCTCTCTCCGGCTTCGATCATCTCGCCTGCAAAGTAAAACCACCCGCCATAACTGATCTTCCCTGCCTCGTTCGGACCCATCGCGTACACTTCGCCTTCCGTCGAAGGATCGATGCCGAGTTGATCGAGGAGTCGCTTGAACGATTCCGGATAGACCGAGTCACGCTGCGCTGCGAAGTTCTGGCAATCGATGCAGCCGCACTTTTCGGCCTGGCCCCGCTCCAGGCCGGCGTAGACGCGCTGTGTTGCATCAGGGTCATACCGGATGGTCTGATCGCCGAGTCTCAGTTCCGCGAAGGCCATCCCTGATCGAGTTTCGCAGAAACTGGGAGGGGTTGGGAATCACGAGGAGGAAGGTTTGCACACGGGAACATTTCCTACCCAGGCGCGCAACGATCTTTCTTACGCCGTTCCCTGTAGTATTGTTGAGGGCACACCAAAAATCAGGAGGTCAAAATGCAGGTCATGCGCTGCTGCCAACGAATCTTGGCGTTTCTAAAGGCTCCAGGGACGCGCGGCCATTGCGGCCCATTGGAGATTGGCGCAGTGCGAATATTTCTGCTTTTGGCGATCCAGAGTCTCGGCCTGGCCCAAGTCCAGTACTACATCGACACGTTTGCTGGCTACGGAAGGCTCTCGTCGTCCGACGACGGCGCTTACGCGAGGGACATCCGACTGGTCCGGCCATCTGGTTTGACCTTTGATGGAAACGGCAACCTGTTCCTGATCGACGATTACTATCAGCGCGTCTTCCGGATCGCCGCGGACGGAACTACCACCGTGTTCGCAGGCAGCGGCGAGGAAGGCCTCTCCGGGGATGGTGGCTTGGCCGTGAATGCGGCACTGCGAAACCCTTTGGGGCTGGCGGTAAACGCGAATGGGGAACTGTTTATTGCCGATGCGAGCAACACTCGGATTCGAAAGATCGCGCTGGATGGAACCATAAGCACGGTGGCCGGGACCTTTTCGTTGTCATCGACCGGAGACGGAGGTCCAGCGACTGCCGCGGCAATCGGGAACCCCGCGGGCATTGCCTTTGACGCAGCGGGCAACCTCTATTTCTCGGACGCTTTCAATCATGTGGTGCGCCGGATCGACACCTCTGGCATGATCTCCACCTACGCCGGAAACGGCACGATCGGTTTCAGCGGCGACGGCGGCCTGGCTACGGAAGCTCAGTTGCAACGCCCGCTTGGGCTGGCGTTCGACTCAGTCGGAAATCTTTACATCGCCGACTCGCAGAACCACCGCATTCGCTGCGTGGCTCCGGACGGCACCATCACTACGGTCGCTGGATCGGCTTCGTCCGGCTTCTCCGGCGACAATGGCGCCGCTACTTCAGCCCGGCTGTTGTTCCCGAGCGATGTAAAGGTGGATGCAAACGACGCGCTTCTGATTGCGGATTCGTCCAACGGACGCGTGCGTCGCGTGGCAGACGGAATCATCACCACCATCGGCGGCGGTGGGCCAGTGGACCAAGAGATCGGAGTGGCGACGGCCGTCAACTTGTCTGCAATGAGCTGGCTCGCGATGGACCAGCAGGGCCACTTGCTCTTCGCGGAAACGGCCCGCCGCCGCGTGCGGTCCGTCGGGCTGGCGGATGGCGGGATTAGCGTCGTGGCCGGCGCGCCATGGACCGACGCGCCGGGCGACAACGGACCGGCGAAAATGGGGGGCCTACTCGATCCGGTCGGCGTCGCCGTCGACGCGAATGGCAACGTCTATGTCAGCGATCAAGTGGATAACCGCGTGCGCAGGATCGATGGGAGCGGGACCATTACCACTCTGACCGGAAACGGAAGCTTCAGTACGACGGGGGACGGCGGTCCCGGCATCCAAGCTTCTGTCGCACAGCCAAGGAGCCTGGCGGTCGATTCGGGCGGCGACGTATACGTCGCAACAGCAAGCCGCGTGCGCAGGATTACGGCCGCTGGAACCATCTCCACGTACGCCGGAGGGAATTCGAACGGTTTTGGCGGCGACAATGGGCCGGCCATTAATGCTCAGCTGTCGTTTCCGAGCGGCTTGGCCTTTGATTCGAACGACAACCTCTTCATCGCGGACACTTCGAACCACCGCATCCGGGAAGTGATGCGTGACAGCGGAGTGATCGTCACAGTAGCGGGTAACGGTACGCCAGGTTTCTTCGGAGATGGCGAAGCGGCCACCGCGTCGAACCTGACTTCTCCTTCGGGCGTGGCAGTGGACCAGGCTGGCAACCTTTACATCGCCGACACTGGTAACCAGCGCGTTCGTATGGTAGGTCTGGACGGCATTATCACCACCGTCGCGGGCGACGGCACAGCGCGCATTGGTCCCGATGGAGGACTCGCGACGGCATCGGGGCTGATCGGGCCGGCTGGTGTTGCCGTGGATATGAGCGGCAATCTGTTCATCACGCACGGAGGCAACGCCCAGGTACGCATGGTTTCGCCATCCGGAATCATCTCGACCATCGCCGGCACGCCGGTGATCGGCTTCAGCGGCGACGGCGGCCCCGCCACCAGCGGGCAATTGAATTTTCCCAAGCAATTGGCACTGACGCCTGGTGGCCTTCTTTTCGTCGCAGATGAACTGAACCAGCGTGTGCGCGTCCTCACACCGGCCGGCAGCGGCGCACAACCCTGATTTTCCGCGATCGAGCCGGGCTTTGGACGCAATCCCCTACTTGATCATTAACGTGGTCGCGGCAACCGCGACACCGGCGAGCCCCAGCGCCATTGATCCATACCAAAGCAGAGGGCGCTTGGTCAGAATCGCCAGCGAGCCGAACACAATGGAGATTTCAAGAAATACCTCGCCGAAATGCAGGCGATGCGCTTGATTGCCCTTGACGTGACTCTCCTGCTCGAGCGACTGCGCCTCTTTTTGAATCTCATCATCATCGTGCCGGTACTTTTCAGCGTTCTTGGTGTACTGCTCGGCCATGCTCTCGTTTTTCAACGAAGCAAACAGATCGTGCGCAAACTCGGACTGGTAACGGCGGATGGATTTGGCCTGATAGTACGACCACTGGTCCGAAGCCTTCTGCTGATTGAGCAGCTCTTCTGTGGTAGTCAATTGGCCGAAGACAGCAACAATCGCCAACCCCGCGGCGATGATCGCCATGGTAGCGGCGACGCGCTTGTCGAACGGACCTTGTGCATGTTCAGCGTGTTCCTGCAGTTCTTCCGCGGTGGACATGCCTCCATCATAAAGAACATTCGGACTCCACGCGCGGGCTGCGAGCCGGCCGACTGGGCTGCGGCGCGTCGGAAAGAGTCCTTTATGTCGCCCATTCAAAGAATATATTGATGCTCGTCTCTTGCAGCGGCCTCGGTAGGGTATGCTGATAAGGTTATTCTCGACACACCCACAGGAGGTTGAATGAACCCTAAAGAAGTCTTGGATTTCACCAAGAAGAACAAAACCAGGCAGGTGGACCTGCGATTCTCCGACATCCCCGGTCTGCAGCATCACGTCTCTTACCCGATCAACGAGCTGTCGGAAGAGTCCTTCACCGAAGGCTTCGGCATGGAC
>DASQHQ010000065.1:0-7928 GCA_035632015.1 Bryobacteraceae bacterium | reverse complement strand
AGAGGCGATGATCACAGCCGCGCTGGCAGCGATTTACAGCGGGTTTTCCAATTGGGAGAAAATGGCGCGCCGTCGTTGAGCAGCGCGCGAGGTGCGCGAATTAGGCCGGTTCGGCGCGGTCCTGCGTGTTGTTCTTCAGTGAACCATTCGAAAGCAGGATGTAGAACGACATGCGTAAAATGTCTGTGCGCTGCGGATGTCCACAACTCCCCACAGCATCGAGCGATCGCGCTCGGCATGGTTGGTGCCAAGCTCCGGAGGCGGTTCCGCAAAGCTTCGCAACACGACGACGGCCTCCTGGCTGGCCGCGCGACGGACGGCCCACGACAGGCGTGATCGGTAAGCCGGTTCAGCGCCATCCAGAATGTTCGACAGCGCGAAGGCGTCAAAGAAACGGGCGGGACAGGATTCCAGCCAGGATACTGCATCCGCCAGGACGAACCGGATGTTCGGTGATCTCGGCTGGGTCTCATCGCTGCTCTCGCCAAGCAAAAGCGCCCGCGCGTAAGGATTCGTGGCGTTTGGATGCCGGGCGAACCCTCTTTCCAGCCGTTTCCGAAGTACGGCGCCGAATCTGCCGGGCAAGACGGAAAGGAACCGCGGCCCGTATACGGCGCGCAGGATCATGGGAGACATCAGTGCGTCGAAGCCGGCGCGGAAGCGGCGTGTGTCGAGATGCTCGTGCCAGAAGGCCATCTGTTCGTCCACATCGGAAAGAGCAAGAAAGGCGCGGACCAGTCCTGCCCGCCAGCCCACCAGCGGCATGAAGGCGCGCGCGAAATTCATCGCCCGCTCGGCGTCGCCGGTCTCCGCCGGCCCGCCGCCGGCCCGCCGCTCGGCATAGGCAAGCTGGGCTGAGTTGATGTCACAAGCGACCACTTCGTGCTGATCGACGAGCCGGAGCGCGGTGGCGCCGGCGGACGCGATGCAAAACACGCGGCCTGCGCCTTGGAACGCCGCTCGCTCAATCTCCGCGTCTTCGTACATGTTCCCAAAGAGCAGCCGGTGCAGGCCATTCGACGAACCCAGGCGCCCCGCCTGCCATGCAGTTTCCAACTTCACAGTCGTCCCCCGGGAATGGCGCCGCATACCCAGACCAATACGAGGAAGGCGATGTTCTTGACAACCATGCCGACGGGCTCATGGATGATTCGGCGCGCCCACACAAGTCCATTCGCATTGAGCACAATAAGTAACGCCGTCTCCACGATCGCGCATACGTCCGGAGCGATTCCCGCCATCACCCACGCGGCGAGCCCGACCTCCACGACGCCGAGCCCCTTGAGGAAAGGCGATCCGAACCGCGGGCCCAGCCGCGGCACCGCCGTGACCACCTGGACTTGTGATTGCACGCGGCCGAGGAGCTTGCACCATAGTCCCTCGTACAGCCACACGGCCGCGACACTGACGCGGATGATCACTAACGGCGGGAACACGATTGCGATACTGTGCATGCAAGATCCCCTAGAGGAGCGCACTGTGGCGTGAGGGATACCGCGACAGCCGGCAGGACGCCTCGATTTGTAGATGGGATCGCACCGCGGACGCCATCGAGGATATGATTGTGAAGCTGGCCCACCAGGAGCGCTTCCAGAGGCCGCCACAGGAAGCGGGGCCGCAGGTGCGTCCGGTAATTGGTGATCAACACCACGTCGGCCGCATTGCCACAGGGATGGATTTGGTACGAACCGCCAAGCGTACGGGTGCAACCCTCGATCCCCAAACGCTGCTCAATGACTTCGAATTGCAGCAAATGGGGCGGTTCAACGCTGGTGATGCGCTTTACCAAATCCCCTTTCCGGTAAGCGCAGCGGACCGTTGCCCCAACGCAGGTCTTGTCGCCTTCGGTTCGAACTGGGTGGGGAAGTAAGGCGCGAAGAAGGAGCGGCGGTTGTCCGGGAACTTCCTCATAGAGCATGATGTGATTCCAGACCGCTGCCGGGCTGGTATTGAAGTGAACCCGCGTCGCGACCGTTTCACTCACCGCTTTGCGCGCGAACAGCCAACTCACGAGCCGGCACCATCTTGCTGCATGCTTCCTCGGCCGTAATGTTGTCGGCGCCGGCTCTGCGACGTGCATTTTGGTTTTCCGGCCACTGATCATTCCAAGCTCCCTCCTCGAAGGGTCAGCGCAGACTGGCCTGGTCAGCCCCCAGAAGCGTCGCGCTTAGCCCGCTGGATACAGGACGCACTTGTTAATCGCCGATTTTTGAGTGTGGCTTGAGCGGCCGACTCCTCCGGAATTGCCGCTCCAACTGCCCGTGCTCCGAATATGGATCCCAACGATTAAGCGGATCCTGCTGAGGAGGACGTTCCCCTTTGCGACGCCACTCCTGCCAGCACCTTGGCGTTTAAGGTGCCGCCGAAAGCGCCGGCAAACGCCCCGATGAGTGCCGGAAGAATATAGATGTCCCACAGGACAACGGAGTCAAACCAGTGGCCCAGCACGGCAGGGCCGAGCCACGCGCCGAGCCAAGCGACGATCCACTGGCCGAGAAACCCATCGATCCCCTTGAACAGACGATAGCGGAAAACCCAATGGACTACCGCGGCAGCAATCGCGCTGAGGATTAGCAGAACCAAAAACGAAAGAAAAGGCATCCCGATCAATGGAGCGCTCATGGGAACCTCCTCCGGATCCTTAATCGGAATTTCCGATTTGGACCTGCGGCTTAGACATTGTACGCTTCTCTTGCCCTCAACGCAACGAATTGGCCCGCCGGTAGCAGGTCCCAGCCTGGATTGCAAGGTTCCCACCGCTCGTTCTTGGCGTCTGGTGATTCTCATGTCTTTGATTCTGTCGGCCCATAAAAAAGAACCTGGAGCGTCAAATTCTGATTCTGATGGTTTCGTGATCGGCCGCGCAATACCCCTCTTCGCGGAATGCGAAAAGCGCTCGCCAGCCGCGTCGCGGAACCAAGCTCTTGCGGGAGGCCTCTGGGGAAGGGTTCTTGGGAACGCCGCCCAAGACTCCTCGCAGAGAGGAATCGCCCGAAGAAGCTGTTTTGTGCCAGCTTTCGCCGTTCGGAAATCACATGCTTTCCGAACTCCCAAACGCTACCAGATAAAGGGCGTGATTTCTAACCCGGTCGGCAGTTCAACGAGGAGGGGTTTCCGAACGGCAGGCGTCGATCACCGTCGAGAACGGAACGTCCAGCGTGGCGGCCACGGTGCGCCAGCTCGCCCCCTGGGCGCGCAACCGCAAGGCTTCATCCCGCCGAAACACCCGCTTGGGCCGGCCAATGGATTTGCCTTTGTTTCGGGCGGTCTTCATCCCGGCCATCACCCGCTCCCGAATCATCTCCCGCTCCAGCTCCGCGAACGCCGCCAGAATGTGCAGCAGAAACCGCGACATCGGGTTGCTTTTGTCCGTGTCCAGGTTCTGGGTCACCGCCAGGAACCGAATCCCCAGTGACACCAGCTCCTGGATGGAGCGAATGCAATCGGCCACGCTGCGGCCCCAGCGGTCCAGTCTCCACACCAGCACGGCGTCGAAGCGGCGCGTGCGCGCGTCGTGGAGTAGGCGGTTCAGTTCCGGCCGGCTCGCCTTGGCCCCGCTCCAGCCGGTATCGACGTACTCCTCGACGACCGTCCAACCGCGCCGGGCCGCGTAGTCCCGCAGTTCCCGGAGCTGCATGTCGCAGCTCTGGTCCGTGGTGCTGACCCTGGCGTAAAGGGCGATTCTCATGGCGCTGGCCCATGAGTGCTCAACCCCGCGCCGGAGTCAAGCCTTTCTGCGCCCGAAACATTCCTGACGATCTTGTTTGGATTGTGGCCGCGGGCCAAGGAGGGGGATTGGGAAGGCTTGGCGGCCCGGGGGAGGCCCCCGTTGCGCCACACAGGCCCCACACGGCGCGGAAGCGAACCGGAACCGGTAAGAAAGGCCACCGAGAGCCGGAACCGCGCCCGCGGGCGCGACGGCGCGAAGAGCGTTCACTCTGGAAAATCCAAATCCGGCTCTTCCGGCGTCACGTCGATCGGAGTGGTTGCCGATTCATCGCAAGGCTTTGCGTAGGGAGACTGCAGCGGCTTGAGCCTTGGCAGGCCGATCAGGACGGCGAGCTGCTGATTGGTTACGGGCGAGGTCGCTACTTGGCGGCGCCCGTAAAGATCCCAGCCCAACTCCAGCGCTTTGATGCGAGCCCGGTGGTCGGGGGTCTCCAGCTTGCGGAGCTGTCCCTCGTGGGGGACCACAATCGTCTTCGTCGCCCGCAGCGCTTCCATGTGCCGCTCCGCCAAGTGCTCTTCGGTCAATCCCTTCCGTGCCAGCAGAGCAAGGAATTCGTTTTGGAATTGTCTATCCTTGAGCGTGCGCTGGGCAAAGCCATCGGCTCCGCCCGGTGGCACTCCCGCCGCGACGGCCGCCAACCGCTGCGACTTTCCTTCCGCCAGGGCAGCGGCGAAGCGAGCGCGCCGGATTGCCAACTGGACTGGCCCCATCCGTGGCGGTTCGGCTGACGCGTTGGCTGACGGTTCCGTTGACGTGATGGTTGGCGGCCCCTGCTTCCAGAGTTTGTGGGCATACTGGCGGGTCATCCCAAGACCTCGGCAATCTCCCCAAATGATTTACCCTCCGTGCGGAGACGGAAGACTTCCGCCCTTAGGGCGGCAACTGCCTGGCGCTTCTTCTTCATACCGCGATCAGAACTCCTCTCAATTCGGCCAGCGCAGCGACGGTGTGTCCATCACCCCTTCGCGCCGATCGCTCGTTCGAAGGTGTACTTCAAGGTGTCGCCCACCGGCCCAGGGCCGGTGACCGTGGCTGTCGCGATTCAGCGGACATGCGTCGCGCCCGCGCGCAGAGTTAATATTGCTAAGCGACCTGAACGCTGTAAGGAGGTCTGACGATGGCAGTGCACAAGTCGGAAACTACCCCCGGTGGGGCTAATGGTCCGTTCGTCCTGCAGCCGATCGGCGGGCCGGAGCGGTTTGGCAGCCGATCTCAGGCGACGACGGCCCCGCTCTCCGTGGAGCTGGTCGGCCGGGACGGTCGGCCACCGCAAGCTGCGGCAGAAGTCGAGTGGAGCATTGTGAAGGGGCCTCCGGGCGCAGATCTCGGCGGCAGCGGTCGGCGCGTGGTAGCACTGGTCGACTCGCTGGGGCATGCTAGCACGTCGATGCGCCTCGCCGCGACGCCGGGCACCTGGGTGGTCCGGGCGACGCTACTCGGAGCGCCGGACTGCGTCGATGCTTACTTCCGCGTCTACAGCGACGGCGTCGTGTCGTCGCTGACGGTGCTGCGCGCGAACCCGACGGCGGTCGATCGGCCGACAAACGTGGTCGTGCTCGCGACGGATTGGCTGGGAACTCCGGTTACCCGCGCCAAGCTCGGTGCTGCAATCGCTCTCGACAATGGCCCGCCCACGGGCGCGACGTCGGTGAGAGCGCGTGGCGGCAGCGGCGGGCGCTACCGACTGCGGCTCACGTGGCGCTACGCCGGCGACCATGACATCGTCATTGCTGACACGCAAGGCGAGTGCTCGGTCGTTGCGCGTGTCCGCTTCCTGCCCGCCGCACCGAAGAAGCTACTCCTTCGCGCGCTCGAGGAGCCCCGCGAGCACCCGCCGTATGACCGCACGGTGCTCGTCGTCGACGCGTTTGATCGCTTTGGCAACGTGACAAAGCCGAGCGGCCGGCTTGCATGGCGCGCGTCTTCAGGGCGCATCGAGCCCGTTACCGCCTCGCCAAGCGTGGCCGGCGCAGCGCTCCTCGTGTTCGCTGCCAGTGATCGCCCGTCGTCGAAGGTGACTGTGCGCGCGGGTAAGTTGTCAGCACGCTACACGGTGGAGCTTCCCGGCGTGTTTTTTCGGCCACTGAGTGGGCGCGTCCACTTCAACCCCGGCCAGCGGTTCCGCTTCTCGGTGGAGGCGTTCGCGCCGGCCGGAGGCGGCACGCTGAAGGCGATCACGATCTCGATGAAGCAACCGCGCACGGTGCGCCGGGTTGTTGTGCGTCAGCCGAACCCAGCCAACGGCCTGCCTGCAGCGACCGTGCGGGACGACGACGACGGCGCGTTACACCTCACGATCAGTGGATTCGAGCTGTCGCTGCCGACCGAACCGACGCCGTTCGTAGTAGCAGAGCTGGAGTATGAGTGCATCGAGGCGGCGGAGGCTTGCTTCGAGGCGCTCGCCGCGTCGATGACTATCAGTCGCTCTCCGGACCGCGACCACCCGCTGAACCCGAAGACCAGCTACTGCCCGAAGCAGAAGGAGCCTCTCGCCAAGCGGCTCTGCGTCCACTTCTGCCTGGTCACTAAGCCGGGCGGCAAGACGTTAGAGCAGCTCAAGGCCGACGCGCAGAAGCAGGTTGATAAGGCGCAGAAGGTGTTCGACGACAATATCCCCATCTGCTGCCCGAAGATCACGATCAAGGCGTGCTTTGACGAGTTCAAGTGGGCCGACTATCAGCCGCTCACGCAGGGCGGCACGCGGCCAGGCGAGATGGAGGGTGTCGACTACGACACCTCCAGCGCCGACAAAGCAAAAGATGGCGCGAAGGTGAGCGACAAACTGAAGCAGCTTCTAAAAAAGTGCCGGAAGCCGAACTGCCATACGGTTTATTTTTTACCCGATTTTAAGAACAAGTCGGGCGGCACGTGGTACGGACCGCGCGCCACGACCCTGGGCCCAACTTCTATCCCGAGACGACCAGCGCTGCGGGGTCAGGTACGGGCACGTTGTTCAACGGCGCTCCCGACACCGACACCGTACTCGTGCACGAGCTGGGGCATGTTCTCATAGATCTGCCGCGCAATGAGGACGGCGGTGACGAGCACCACGACATCACGGACCCGAAGCGAGTGATGTATCCCGGCGCCGGCGACGATCGAGGCAAGTTCACCAAAGAGGAGTGCAGCCATATTTTTGACAACATCGACAAGTACGGTGGCGACTGCAGCTAGGGTCACAAGGGCTTTATCGGTGAACGAAATACGATGAGCCGAGTTCCCTCGCATCGGAGCCCGGGCCAAGGCCCTGTTCATGCGGCCTCCCAATTCCTACTTCCTATAACGCCTCAGCACCACCGCACAGACGCGCCAAATTCATCAACAACCCTACCGTGCACTTTCGTCATTCGGCGGAGGGCTGGTGCCAGCCAAACTCGTTGATACTGGCGGCGACGTTGGCCACCGCCTGCGGGGGAATGTAGCGTTTCGGGCGTAGGGAATCGGCTTGTCGATGGGCCAGAGTTCAACTTTCCTCGCCTTGCTTTCCCGCACGCTGCCCTAACAGTAAGAGCCATCCGGCAACGATCCGCAAGTCTTTGCGGGATTGCCGGGCCAGCCTCGCGGCACCTTTCCGCAAATTTTGCGGACGCTTGTGGCCAGCAAGCCTGTAACCAACCTTGACTTACCTGCCAACCCGAGGGATCAATGGAGTCCCTATGGTCACCCGTCAACTACTGATCCAATGGGCCACTGCCCAGGGCTGGGCGCTGGATCGCTTCGGCCATCTCCACAAGGTGGAGCACGAGGGACTCCGCCATTACCGGCTCAAGCTGAGCCGTATCGCGGCCGGGTTCGAGACCCAAACCCCGCACGGTTGGGTACGCGTCCGCAGTGGCTATTACAAGAACCTCTCGATAACCGCCGACGGCAAGATCGTCGGCATGAAGGTCTGATAAAAGGAGACCGAAACCATGAAAACTTTCACCATCGATTGTGACAACAACATCACTGCCTTCGCCTCGCTCGAAGAGGCCCAGGCCGCTAACATCGCCGGGGCCGAGTACTTCAGCAGTCTGGAGGAGCTCGAACAACTCGCCAATCCTGGCCCGTAGCCGGGGCTCGCGGCGGGCGCCGCAGCTCCAAGCTGATGGAGCTCTGGAACAGCATTCCCGGCGTCGCCCCGGTCAAGAAGTTCGAAAGCCGGGAGAAGGCGCTGGGCCAGTTCGGCCCGGTACCACAGCGGCTCTTGTCGTTGCCG
>DASQHQ010000064.1:0-2745 GCA_035632015.1 Bryobacteraceae bacterium | reverse complement strand
CGTTGGAACCGCCTAAACAGTTATCGGGTGTGGAAGCCGCTCGGACTCCTGGTGGTGGCAGGACTGACCCCATCGGAGTGGGAGGTGACACTGATCGACGAGAACCTGTCCCACCCCGATTACGGATGCCTGCCCATACCTGATCTCGTCGGCATAACGGCGTTCACATCCCAGGCGCCACGGGCTTACGAGGTCGCCGGAATGTATCGCGCGATGGGCGTACCGGTGGTGATGGGGGGCATTCATACCACCTTCTGTCGCGAGGAGGCACTACAGTATTCGGATGCGGTGGTCACGGGAGAGGCGGAATCGGTGTGGAGGCAGGTTTTGGAGGATGCCAGGAACCGTGCGCTGCAGAGAGTGTATCAGGGTGGGATCAGTTCGATGGCCGCAATCCCCGCCGCTCGCCACGGCCTGCTTCACGGAAGGTACCACTTCGGCTCGCTGCAGACCACGCGCGGCTGTCCGTTGAATTGCAGCTTTTGCAGCGTGACCGTTTTCAATGGAGGCACGTTCCGCCACCGACCCGTCGCCGATGTCATTGCAGAACTGCGGCTGATCCAGGAAAAGGTCATCCTGTTCGTGGATGACAACCTCATTGGTACTCGCCGCGACCATCTCGCATACTCCAAGGAACTCTTCCGGGCGATGATTTCTGAAGGGCTGAGCCGGCCTTGGTTCTGTCAGGTGACGATCAACTTCGCAGACGATGAAGAACTGCTTGAGTTGGCCTGGCGTTCGGGATGCCAAGGCGTGTACATCGGGTTCGAATCCCCGACCGTGGAAGGACTCATCGCCGTTCACAAGAAGTTCAATATCCAAAGAGGGAGAGACTGCCGTGAATCTGTCCGCCGTATTCAACAACACGGCATGTGCGTTGTGGGCTCGTTCATCATCGGGATAGACACAGACAAGCGGGGGATTGGCGAGAGCATCGCTCGCGCGGCCACGGACTACGGCATCGACGCTGCGAACGTTCTGATCCTTACCCCACTTCCCGGGACGAAGCTATATGCTCAAATGAAGCACGAGGGCAGGATCCGGTCAAACGATTACCCCCGGGATTGGAAGTACTACACTCTGACTTATCCGGTGGCCGACTATAGGAATTTTACCTGGGCGGAACTGGTGGAGGAGGTCAACCGGTTCAACGATCTGTTTTACTCGTATCCGCAGATCCTTCGACGGATGCTGCTGGTTGCCAGGAACACGCATGGTCCCAGAAAGGTTGTTGCCGCACTGGTTGCCAACCTGAGCTACCGATCCAACCACCTCCTTGAAGTCGAGCAGCTGAAAAACCACAGTCTTGGAGTTGGAGGGGAAGCTCACTAGGGAGCATAGCCAGTGGACATAGGCATCGACGAAGTGATACTTACGTGGATATTGATGCTGGTAATACTGAGCGTCTCGACCGGTGCTAAAGAGAAAGGCATCATGGCTGGAGTAGCCGTCGGCTCCGTGATTGGTCTCGAAGCGCTCTTTGCCGGTCCCATTTGCGGGGCTTCGATGAATCCGGCGCGTTCATTCGCGCCAAGGTTCGTCTGTCTCAGTCTGTACGACCTCTGGATTTACGTCACGGCTCCCGTGTTGGGGGCGTTGCTTGCCGTACCCGATGAAGCCGCTCCCTTCCACTAGCGAATATATTATCGTCGGCGCAGGGTTCGCCGGTGCCGCCACGGCCTGGGCCCTGAGCCGTCGCGGCCGCACCCGCGGCGTGATCCTGGAACAGGAGTTCTCTTTTGGGGTACATGCCTCGGGTCGCAATGCCGCGCTGTCCAAGCTATCCGAGCCCGATAGCCTGATTGCTTCGCTGGCTTGGCGCACGACCTCGCACATTCGCGCGCTAGAGGAGTCGCCATCCGAGATTCTACGTGCGACTGGCGGCCTGACCCTGTGCGACAGAAGCCACATTGAGGAGGTAGAAGCCGTCTTCGCCGTGCTGCAGTCGCAGGGCATCGCCTGCGAGATGCTTGCTGCTCCGGTCGCCAAGACGCGGTTCGTCTTCCTTCGGGATATCCAATTCGATCTGGTTTTATGGTGTCCTGAGGAAGGCGTCGTCGACATCCATGCGCTGCTGAGCCGCTACTTGGGGATCGCCCGCCGCGCTGGATTCAGCTTGGCCACCAACTGCACGGCGGAGGAGTTGATCCTGAAAGGCGATCGCGTGGTGGGCGTCCGCACCAGCCAGGGCGAGATCTTTGCCGGTACCGTCATCGATGCCAGCGGGGCGTGGGCCGGCCGCCTCGGGCGCGCCGACAGTCCGCTGCCGCTCCAGCCCCGGCGTCGTCACCTCTTCGTCTCCAGCCAACTGGACCTGGTCGGCGCTAGCGATCCGTTTGTCTGGTTCGAGGATCCAGCGCTCTATTTCCGCGCCGAAGGCGATGGGCTGCTGCTGTCCCCGTGCGACGAAACACCCTCCGCGCCGGGGATTCCGCCCACGGATACGGCGGCGGCGGAATTGCTTGCGGAAAAGCTGGCGCGCCACGCCCCCTTCCTCGGCAATCTGTCGATTCGCCGCCGGTGGGCCTGTCTTAGGACGTTTGCTCCCGATCGGCGGCCGCTGATCGGCCCCGATCCGGACTTGCCCGGACTTTTCCATGTCTCGGGGCTTGGCGGCTCAGGCATGATGACCAGTGCCGCCGTGGGGGAACTAGCCGCAGATCTGCTCCGCGGGGCCAGCCCCGATTGGACGGACGCGGCACGGGCTGCGCCGGCCCGGTTCCATTCCCCGGCCTGTCGGTCATC
>DASQHQ010000063.1:0-29249 GCA_035632015.1 Bryobacteraceae bacterium | reverse complement strand
TTCCAGAATCAGTTTTCCAATCAGCTTCAGTTCCGTTTGCGCTGTGTGAGAACTCATGTCAACCGTTTCCAGTTATTCGTTGTATGCGACGATGGCTTCGAACAGATCGCGGAAGCGCTCGTATCCGCGCGCATCGTTTTTTCGCGTCACCTGCAGCAGCAGCTTTTCGAGCGAATCGAGGCTGCGCAGCGAGTGGCGCGCGATGGTGTAGGCCAGGCGCGCGCGCAGCATCACGAACTGCTGCTGGCGCTCGCTCTCGGGGGCCCGAACGGCGCGGCGGACGGCATTGTACAAGCGCCGCAACTGGCTCTTAGTGCCGGAATCCATGTCGCGCATGCGGCTGACGACGCCGTGCGCCTGGTTGTCCAGGTACAGCGGGTCGGAGATGAGCTTGTCGAGATCGATTTCGGGCGGGCCTTCAAAGCGGCTTCGGTCGCCGCCGCGCCGGTCGTCGCCGCGTCCGCCTTCGCGGCTGCCAAACTGCGGGCCTCGGCCTTCGCGTCCCCGGCCTTCGCGATTGCCGCCCTCACGGCCATGACCTTCGCGCGCGCCGGCTTCCCGCGCTCCGCTTTCGCGGCCACCGCCTTCGCGACCGCGGCTTTCGCGACCACTCCCCTGTCCGCCCTGACCGCCGCCCGCCTGTCCACGCGCCTCGCCGCCACGCGCTTCGCGGTTGCCACCTTCGCGACGCCCGGGCTCAGCGGTGCTCTGGCCGGCTGGGCGCTCCTGCGGCCGGGTCTCGCCGCTTTCGCGGGCTGCGGCCTCGCTTCCCGCTCCCTCGCTGCGGCTTTCGCCAGCTTCGCGTTCGCGGCCTTCGTGAGTGCCGGACTCGGCTGCCGCGCCTTCGCTCGCGCCGCCCTCCTGCACTCGCGGTTCCTGCTGATCTTCCGTTGTTTCAGCCATTCAAAACTCCCTTATAGGCGTTCACACGAGCGTGAACGCGACACGCACGAGTGCGTGCGCCACGGCTGGCTCAATGCTCCGGGCCTTCCGTGGACAATCTGGCCCATTCTAGCGCTACGCGGCCCGAGGGCCGCAACTTCAAATTGGCGGGATTCTTTCCCACCAGGTCGGCGATCAGGCTCGCCCGCGCCTTCTGAAAGTCCCGCGCGCGCGAGCTTCCCAGAATCCGGTACAGCCGCCGGTGAAATCGCCACGGACGCTCCGGCCGCTTGGCCCCGGGCGCGCGCTTGGTCTCGCGATAGATGCCGCACAGATCGCGGATATACTGCGGCGTGACGCCGAACTCGCGCACCATCCCGGTCAGCTCGTCTTTCAGCTCCGCGGCGTCCGAGAGCTGCTTCCATTCGAGCGTCCGGCCCAGCAAGTAGTAGCAATCCTTGTCGGCTGACTTGGCGATTTCAAGCTTATCCCCGGCCCGCTCGTAGACCGAACGCAGCGGCGTATCGAGCTCCGGCGCGAGCGACAGAGCCATGGTGATGGTCTTGCCCTCCGCCCCCGGAAAATCTTTGAGATGATCCTCGCTGAACCGCTGGAACAGCCGCTGCAATTCGCGGCCCAGCCCGATCAACGCGTCCCAAGCGCCGTACACGGCGAAGTCGTCGCCGCCGGTGTAAAGCAGGTTCACCTTTTGCCAGAATTCCGGCAACGAACAAAGCACCTCCACCTCGCCGGCGAAGAACTGCTTGTACAGCACCGAAAGCTGCACATACTCCTCGATGCTGTGCAGTCGCCGCATGCGGATGCCGAAACTGTCGACGTCGCCGCGCAACACGCCCCAAACGGGCCGCCCTTCGGCGCGAGAGGCCAGCACCGCCGCAGTGGCGCTATCGCGGCGATCATCGGTCAGCGCAGTGTGCCGGGCCAGCGGCAGCGAATCCGGCGACGAGCCCCATGCCCAGGAATGCTTGCCGCCCGCCGTGCTGATTCGTGCCGGCTCTTCGGGCGACCAGCTCACCGACGCTGCGTCGCGCAAGGACTGCTCCAATTCGGCGAAATACGCGTCGGCCTCGGCCCCCTGATCCTGGGCCGCTTCGAATCCTCTTCCCGCCAAAGGCGTGTCCTGCTTGCGCTGGAACGCCTCGTTGAGACGTTTCCGCACCACCGTCCAATCGCCCAGGTTCTCGGTGATGGCCCACACCAACTCCAGCCGGCCGCCGCTCAATTGCCGCATCGCAACGCGCGCGGCATTCAGGAATCCCTCGGCCTGCGCGCGCACTTCTTCCGGCAGCACCGCCAGGAACTGCTCGCCTCCGCTCGAGCCCAGCAGCATTTTCGAGAGCCCGAGCTCGGCGATCAGCGCGCGCGGCAGAACCTCGCTCACCAGGCTCGCCCAGCGAAGACGGCCTATGAACACCGATTCCTCAGGTTCGCCGGCCAGCAGAAACCCCTCGGCCCCCAAAATCTTGCCTTGCAAAAGGATCTGAACGGACATGCGATGTCAGGCGAAAGCTCAAATGTACCACGGGCGGCCGGCGGGACATCCCGAACTCCCGGCCCCGAGCGGCCTAGTTTTGAGCCAGCAGCGTCTTCCAGCGCGCCCAAGCTTCGGTTCGCGCCTTGACGTTGGCAGCGTGCGTAGCTTCCGTACCGCCGGGATCTTCGCCGGCCCGCATGAACCCATGGCCCGCGCCTTCGTAAGTCACCGGATCGTACTTCTTGCCAAGCTGCTTCATTTGCGTGACGGTGTCGGGAATGGTCGCGTCAATGCGCGCGTCGTTGCCGGCATAGAAACCGTACACCGGCGCCTTGATGCGGGCCATTTCGTCCTTGGTGGGCGGCACGCCATAGAACACGAAGGCGGCTTTGAGGTCGGGCCGGTTGGTTGCGAAGCGAAAGCTCTCGCCGCCGCCCCAGCAATAGCCGGTGACGAACAGCTTGCCGTTGGCGCCTGGAAGTTTCAGGCCGTAATCGGCCACCGCGTTGAGATCGTCGGTTTTCTGATCGGGGCTGAGCTTGCCGATGGCCGGGCCGACGCCACCTTGCGGGAAATCGGATGTGCCTCCGCCGTTCGGAGCCATGCCGGAGAGCAGATCCGGCGCGACGGCGATGTAGCCGGCGGCGGCCACTTGATCGGCCAGATCTTCCACCCAATCGGTCATGCCGAAGATCTCGTGGATAACCAGAACCACGCCGGTCTTGCCTCTCGTGTCGGGGTACGCGACAAAAGTCTTGACGGAACGGCCGTTGTGGGTGACAGTCACCCATTCATGTTTGCGCGGGGATTTATCCAGAACTGCCTTCGCCCAGTCTTGCGCAGCGAGACCGGACGCGGCCAAAACGGTCAGCAGAAGGATTCGTGTCATCACACCGTTTTATCAAATTGCAAGGTCGCGGGGAGTGTTCCGCCGAGTCAGTCAGCTAGTTTTCTGTCACGATCCGAAATTATGCCCTCGACGGCTTTCTCTTTCACTTGCTGGAGCCTGGAGTGGATGCCTCGGGTGGGCTGGGACAGATTTTTGGGGGCGCTCTTGTAACGTCGGCGGGCCCAACTGCTTCAAACGGGAAGATACACCGTTCTGATGCTGTTGACGAAAGGATCCCGCCGCCCAGTCCAACGGACGGCTCTTTCCGCGATTCGCCCGCCGGCTGAGGTGTGCTCAGGTCCCATTTCAACCGCGTTAGTCGTATCTATTCCCAGGGGCGCTCGCCCCAAGTCTGAACAATTCAAGGAAATGGAGGTGCGAAGTTGCGTAGTTTGTTCATGGTTGCAACAGCGTGTCTTTTGGCATTGCCTGCTTGCCCTCAATCGGCGAAACCGCAAAATGCCCAATTGGCCTGCTTCGAGCAATTGTCGATGCCGGAATTCCCCCGGGCGGCGCTGCAAGCCAATGTAGATGGCTCGGTATGGGCGACCGTCCAGATGACGCCGCAGGGAGCAGTGGACAAGATCGACACTCGAGTGGTATCGGCCTATGCCGAGGGAACGAAGCTGCTTGTTCCAGCAGTGGAAAAAGTCATTCGGTCCGCAAAGATCCGGCCGGATTGCGCCGGCAAAACCGTCACCCTGGTCGTCCGATACCAGATCGACGGGGAGGCCGTCCCTATTCCGCAGACAATGTCCAGAATTCAACCGCCGAACATTGTCTGGCTGGAAAGCCGGCCCCTCGAAAAAAGCGTTACGACATCGACCCGTTGAAGCTTAGGGCAGACAGCTTCATAGAACAGACTTAAGCTTGCCGAGGCGCTCGCCGACGACTTGCTTCATTCAACGCCCGGGCGTGGTCCATCCAACCGGCCCAAGCGACAATTAGGGAAAAGAAAACCAGCCCCGAGACCCCGGCGCGAACAGGATTGGTGTCCATTCCGCTGGTAATGTTGCCGTACCATGCCAGCGTCATGAGCGCGACGCCGGCCCAGAACGCGAGTGTCCCGGCTTGGCCGCTGGCCTTGGTCGAGCGAACGTAAACAATGATGGCGGCCAGCCACAAGCCGCCCTCGACGAGCAAGGTCGCGGGCATCGAATTCCAGAGCTGCAACCCAAAAAGCGTGTGCCCGCCCGGCGCCAGCAGCATGTCCGGTCTGTGACTGATGACATCCAGCACCCAGTGGCTGAGCACCGCGCCGAACAATATCCAGGCTCCTCGCGCGTGACGCCGCCACAGAAAATAGACGCCGGCGAAGATCGCGCCCCAAACCGCGTCCGCGAGCAGGCTGTGACTGTAGGGGATGTTTCCGATCGACCGGTTGATTGTGGCGCCGGGCACCGCCTCGAAACGTTCGACGCCGGCGATGAGCAACGGAAAAGCGATTAAATCGGGAAGCTGGGCCGACAGCGTCAGGGTGCCCAGCGAGAGCCTCGGCTCCGCACGCTTGGCGCCGAGCGCGACGGCCAGATGTCCGACCAGCATCCCGCTCCGCGGCGCCTATTCGCCGATCCCGTACCTTTCGTGCAGTTGCCGCAGGTTCTCGCGCGCCTGGCTTTCCTCGAAAGAATAGGACCGCGCGCCTTCGAAATCGTGGCTGGCGATGGCGTGCACGATCCGGCTCACCAAAAATTCGGTGCGCTTCTCCGCCTCCAGCAGTTCGTCCGGCGGAGCGTCCGCGCCCGCTCCGGCAAACCACACGTCCCGAGGGACGCCCACAGGCCTCATGTTGCGCAAGTCCGGAAGCGTTCGCCCGCGGAGGGAGCTGTTGGTGGTCCACTTCGCAATCCACTCCGCCGCTGCTCCGAACAGCAGACCGCCGAACTCAGCCAGGACCAAACCGGCGTACGCCGCCCGTCCCTGCGCGCGGTGTTCCTCGCTAGCCTTTTCGAAGGCGGTTCGCATCTCCCGGCTGAACCATTCCCGGTAGTCGCGCGGGTACAGAGAAAGCAAGACTCCATAGACGCTCCCGACACGCATTTCAGACCTCCTTGACGCGCAGCCGCGCGCTGGCCGCCCGCGTCAGTTGTTTCATGCGGTCCACTTCGAGCTGCAGTTGCCGGCGCCCTTCCGAAGTCAGCCGGTAGGCCTGCTTTTCGCGAGATGTGTCTGCCTGCTCGAAGCGCTCGATGCACTGGTCCTCGAGCAGCCGGCGCAGCGCGCCGTACAGCGTGCCGGTGCTCAGCCGGACGCGCCCGTTGCTGAGCGCCTGGATGTCCTTCATCAGCGCATAGCCGTGGCGGGGCTTGCTCGCCAGACTGGCCAGGATCAATAAAACCGGCTCGGTCAGAGGCTTTCCCTCTGCCTCGTCAGGTCGTGTCTCAACATGTCGCACAACGATATGTTAATGGTCCAGGGCGCCGCTTGTCAAGCCCCCGGCGAGAGTAAAATCAAGACGTGCGCCCCACACTGCTGCTGCCGTTGTTCGCCTTTACACTGGCCGCTCAGACGGAGCCGGGATTCAGCATCGCCAACCTGGACACGACCGCCGACCCCTGCGTCAATTTCTACCAGTACGCCTGCGGAACCTGGATGGCCAAGAATCCGGTCCCGCCCGACCGCTCCGTCTGGGGCGCCACCAGCCAGCTCGACGACAGCAACCGCGCCATCCTGCGCGGCATTCTCGAGAAAGCCTCCGCGAACGATCCAAAGCGCGCGCCAAACGACCAGAAAATCGGCGACTTCTACTTCTCCTGCATGGACCAGCCCGCCATCGAAAGGCTCGGCATCCAACCCCTGAAGCCCGACCTTGACCGCATCAGCGCCATCGCCGCGAAACCCGCCCTGGCCGGCGAACTCGCGCGCCTGCATCTGATCGGCGTCAACGCTCTGTTCCGGTTTTCCTCCAGCCCGGATCTGAAAGACTCCAGCATCAATATCGCGGACATCGACCAGGGCGGACTGGGCCTGCCGGACCGCGACTACTATTTGAAGGACGACGCCCGATCGGTGGAGCTGCGCAAGCAGTATGTCGCGCATGTCCAGAAAATGCTCGAACTTCTAGGCGAGGCGCCCGGCAAAGCGGCCGCGGACGCGCAAGCCGTGCTGCGTTTTGAAACCGAGCTGGCCAAGGGCTCGCTGGATCGCGTTTCACGGCGCGATCCCGACAAAACCTATCACAAATTGCCGGTCCGCGAACTCGCCTCCCTGGCGCCGGACATCCAATGGCAGCAATACTTCAACGGGCTGCACCCGCCCGCGTTCGCTGAGCTGAACATCGGCGTTCCGGATTTCTTTAAGGCGCTCGACGCCGCTGTCGCGCACACCGATCTCCAGGACATCAAGACCTACCTGCGCTGGCATCTGGTCCACGCCGAAGCTTCCCTGCTGGAAAAAGCCATCGACGATGAAGATTTCCATTTCTATGGACAGATTCTGACAGGCGCCGAGCAGCAGGAGCCGCGCTGGAAACGCTGCGTCTCGGCCACCGACGGCGACCTGGGGTTCGCGCTCGGCCGGAAATTCGTGGACCTGACCTTCGGCGCCGAAGGCAAGGCGCGAACCCTGAAGATGGTCCAGGAAATCGAGCAAGCCCTGGGCAACGACATTCGCGAGCTGGCCTGGATGACGCCGGCCACCAAGGAACAAGCCCTGGTGAAGCTGCGCGCCGTGGCCAATAAAATCGGCTATCCGGACAAGCCCCGCGACTATTCCACGGTGAAGATCGTGCGCGGCGATGCGGTCGGCAACGATGAACGCGCCACCGAATTCGAAGCGCGCCGGGAATTGAACAAAATCGGAAAACCGGTGGATCGCTCGGAATGGCTCATGACGCCGCCCACCGTCAATGCCTACTACTATCCGCCGGAAAACAGCATCAACTTCCCGGCGGGCATCCTCCAGCCGCCGTTCTACGACAACCGCCTGGACGCGGCCGTGAATTACGGCGGCGGCGGATCGGTCATCGGACACGAGCTGACGCACGGCTTCGACGATCAGGGCCGCAAGTTCGATGCGCACGGCAATCTGCGCGACTGGTGGACGCCCGAGGACGCCCGGGAGTTCGAACAGCGCGCCCAGTGCTTCATTCAGCAATACTCCAGCTTCACCCCAATCGACGAAACTCACCTCAACGGCAAGCTCACGCTGGGCGAGAACACGGCCGACAACGGCGGCGTGCGCCTGGCGTTCATGGCGCTCATGGAATCGCTGAACGGAAAGCCGCAACCCAAGATCGACGGGCTCACGCCGGAGCAGCGCTTTTTCCTGGCCTATGGACAAATCTGGTGCCAGAATGTCCGGCCCGAGGCGGCCCGGCTGCGCGCTCAGACCGATCCCCACTCTCCGGGCGCCGATCGCGTGAACGGCGTGGTCCAGAACATGCCCGAGTTCCAGCAGGCCTTCTCCTGTAAGGTAGGCCAGCCGATGGTGCGCGCGCCTGCCTGCCGTGTCTGGTAAAGGGCCGGCCGGCCCGGAACAAACGAGAAACTTCCCTGTAACCTTTCCGGCTCCGCCCGGTAATTACTAACGTGTACGAGGCCACGGACAGCAGTCTCATGCAGGCCGTCCGCTCAGGCGACTTGGGCGCGCTGGCCATCCTGTTCGAGCGCCATCATCGCTCGCTGTTTAACTACTTCCTGCACCTTAACGGAAATCGCGACCTGAGTGAGGACCTGGTGCAGGATGTCTTTTTCCGAATCTTGAAGTACCGGCAGAGCTATCAGAGAGAGCGGCCCTTCGCCGCATGGATGTATCAGATCGCCCGCAACCTGAATGTCGACTCCGTGGGCAAACGACAGTTCGAGGTCAGCCTCGGCGACAAGGAGTTTCCGGCCGTGAATCTAATGGACGAGAATCTGAAACGCAAACAGGAGGTGGGCTTGCTCAAACGCGCGATGGCCCGCCTGCCGCTGGACAAGCGGGAACTGCTGGTGCTGAGCCGTTTTCAGAATCTGAAGTACGAAGAGATCGCGGCCATCCTGGGATGCGACGCCGGCGCCGTACGGGTGCGCGTGTACCGCGCCGTGCGGGCGCTGGGACAAATCTATTTCGAATTAGCGGGAGAGAGGGCGTCATGAATTGCGAAGACGCAAGAACACAGTTCGTCGATTATTGGCGGGGTTCGCTCGAGGGCCGGGAGGCCGAGTTCCGGGCGCATCTGGCCGCGTGCGAGCGCTGCCGCGCCGAAGCCGAAGAGCTGAAGGATATGTGGAGCACGCTGGGAGCTTTGCCGGAAGAAGACCCCGGCATGCAGCTTCGCGTGCGCTTTTACGACGCGCTGCGGGACTGGCGGCAGCGCGAGGCCGAGCGCCGGCGGCCTCGGTGGTGGTTGCATCATCCCGCCCTTCAGGCCGCCGCGGCCATGCTCATCCTGGTCATTGGAGTCGCAGCCGGCTACCTGGTGCGTGGCCGCGACACCTCGGAAATTTCGCAACTGCGTGGGGAGGTTTATAACATGCGTCAACTCGTGGCTCTGTCGCTGCTCCAGCAGCAAAACGCCAGCGACCGCCTGCGCGGCGTCAACTACGCGTATCGCGTCGAACAGGACGATCCGCAGGTGCTCTCGGCGCTGCTGACCACCATCAATCACGATCCCAACGTCAACGTCCGGCTGGCGGCGGTGGATGCGCTTCACAAGTTCACCGACCAGCCCGTGGGACGGCGCGGCCTCGAGCAGGCGCTGGCCAAACAGGCTTCACCGCTGGTGCAAATCGCAATTCTGGATCAGATTGTGGAATTGCGCGACCGGTCCGCCGCGCCGGCCATTCAGTCTGTGCTTTCGAGCCAGAATGTGAACCCGGATGTGAGGCAGCGAGCCAAATGGGCGCTGAAGCAACTGCAATGAAAACGCTGCTCGCGGCCGCAAGCGTCCTGGCACTGGCGTACGGTTTCGACGCCCAGGAGAAGGAGACCATCCGGCAGAGCTATCCGCCGTCCGCGCGCGTCGAGATCGACAACGTGGACGGCTCGATTCACGTGACCGGATACGACGGCAACCAGATTCAGATGGTGGCCGAGAAGACCATCGTCGCGGATTCGCAGGACCGATTGGACGCCGCCAGGCGCGAAGTGAAGCTGGATGTGTCGCAATCCGGCGATACTCTCAAGTTTTTCGTCGACGGCCCCTTCCGCTGCCATTGCGGCGATGCCGGCTCCGGCATCCATGACGACGGGCATCGCGGCTACCGCGTCACCTACGATTTCGACCTCAAGGTCCCGGCCGCGGCCATTTTCAAACTCGCAACGGTGAACCGCGGCGACGTCCGCATCGAAAGGACCACCGGAGATTACGACCTTCGCAACGTCAATGGCGGCATCGAACTGGTCGAAGTGAGCGGCCGCGGCGACGCCCACACCGTCAACGGCGGCATCCAGGCTTCCTTCGCAAAGAATCCCGCGGCAGCCTGCTCATTCAAGACCGTGAACGGCAGCATCGAGGCGTCGTTCCAGCCGGGCCTTTCCGCCGATGTGCGCTTGAAGAACTTCAATGGGGCGGCCTACACCGATTTCGAGGTCGCCGCGTTGCCGCTTGCCACTCCGGCAACCGAGCGGCGCGGTGGGCGGTTGGTCTATCGCGCCCGGGCCTCCAATGGCGTTCGCATCGGCGCGGGCGGCCCGGAACTGAAATTTGACACCCTCAACGGCAGCATACGAATCCTCAATCGAGGACAGTAGTCATGAAACATTTGTCTATTCTCATTTTTCTTTTGTACGCCGGCGGCCCGGGCTGGAGCCAGGACGCGCAGCCGGACCGCGTGACCGTCCCCTTCAGCGACCCCGCGCGTCCCAAGACGCTGAAAGCCTCGCTGCTCAACGGCAGCATTACGGTGAAAGGCTATGACGGCAAGGACGCCATCATTGAAGCGCGTGCCGAATCCAACCGCTCGCGCCGCGCCGGCCGTCCGGAACGCTCCGACGGCCTGCGCCGTATCGACACCGGAGCCACCGGACTGGTGGCCGAGGAGTCCGATAATGTCATCACCGTCGGCACGCGACAGATCAACGAACCCGTCAGCCTAACCATCCAGGTGCCCCTCGACACAACGCTGAAACTGCATTTGGTCAACGGCCGGGAAATCAATGTCGATCGCATCGCCGGCGATGTCGAGATCGACAGCACTAATGGAAGCGCCACCGCCACGCATATTTCCGGAGCGGCGCTGGTGCATGCTTTGAATGGCAAGGTGCTGGTTTCGTTCGACAAACTGGCTTCGGACAAGCCCATGTCGTTCAGCTCTTTGAACGGCGACATCGACGTGACGCTGCCCGGAGACGCGAAAGCGCGAGTGCGGCTCAAGACCGACAACGGCGCCGCTTACACCGATTTCGATATCACGCTGGACGCCTCTTCACGCAAGCCCATCGTGCAGGACAACACATCCGGGCGCGGAAAATATCGCGTGCAGTTTGATCGGACCCTGTACGGCGCCATCAACGGCGGCGGCCCGGAGTTGCAACTCACCACCTTTAGCGGCAGCATCTATCTGCGCAAGGCCAAGTAACGTGCCCCTGTCACACGACGCTAACGCCAGAACCGGACTGCACCTGTTTGTAATTCTTCCCCGGTTACGCGCCGGCCGGTCGATCCAATCCTCGCCAACAGATTTCGCGATTTGACGCAAGCGCGGCCGGATGGCAGGGGTTTTGCAACAGACCGGGCGTGGGTAACGCACTCGCATCGGAAATCGCCTCGGCAGTCCAACTGGCGGCTGCGTCGTCCGGACTCGCGTTCGCTCGTTGCGCGCCATCTGAGCGCTCAACCCAGCGAGAAAACCGCGGGCATTCGACCAGCGGACCGGCAGTTGATACAGAAAATCCGAAAGACGGCTGGGACCGCCGGGACGGGCATGGTCACCAGCGAATTGACGGTCGCTCAAGAGCATTCGGGCGGAAGCACGCATTAAGTTACTCAGTTAGCGCACAGGAGGAATCATGGCAGGAAAGAACACGGCAGTTTTCGGAATTTATCGCGACAAGGCCGCGGTGCAAAGTGGCCTCGGAGTCTTGCGCTCCGCTGGCTTCCGCAACACGGATATTTCTGTTCTGATACCGGCCAACCCCGGCACTAAGGACTTCGCACACCACAAGGACACCAAGGCGCCCGAGGGCGCTACCGCTGGAGCAGCTTCTGGCGCAGTGCTGGGCGGCGTGCTGGGCTGGCTGGCGGGGGCAGGCACTTTGGCAATCCCGGGTGTTGGGCCGCTCCTCGCGGCCGGTCCTATCCTCGGGATGTTGGCGGGTGCTGGAGCGGTCGGCATTGCGGGTGGCATCGTCGGATCGTTAGTCGGAATGGGCATTCCGGAATACGAAGCCAAGCGTTACGAGGGCCGGATCCGCGCCGGCGGCATTCTGCTCTCGGCTCACTGCGATAACTCCGAGTGGGTGAAGCGCGCCAAGAAAATTCTCGAGGAGACGGGCGCGGAAGATGTAAGTTCGGCTGGCGAGGTCTCGGCGGACTACGCCGTCAGCGATCGACCGGGCACTCGCATTTGACAGCACAGGTGTGGACCGGCTCGCCAGGGCGCGTCCGGTATGGCAGGCGCGCCCTGGCCGCACGAAAACAGAGGAGTGCTTTTCAAAGGCTCCAAGAGATCAATTGAGTCTGGAGGAAAATATGCTGTATTGGGCAGTTGTATTCTTAGTCATCGCGCTGGTTGCAGCCATCTTAGGTTTTACGGGTATCGAAATAGCCGCGGCCGGTATTGCGAAAATCCTGTTTCTGGTTTTCCTGGTGCTGTTTCTGGTGACCGTGGTCAGTGGTCTCGCCAGACGAGCTTGATGGAACCCGGCTCGAGCACCGGCTAGAATATGGGTTCTGCGTTTCCTGGGGATTGATTTCGGGTGGGAGAGAAACCCGAGCGGGCTGGCGGTCTTGGAACAAGACCGCTCCGGCACGCTGCGTCTGATACGACTCGATCGTCTCGCCGAGCCGGACGAGATCGTGCGTTGGATCGATACCAACGCCGGCCCGGACGCCCTGGCCGGCATCGACGCCCCGATCGTGATTCCGAACGCAACCGGAATGCGAACAGCGGACCGGCTGGCACACGCGCTGTACGGCAAGTTTCACGCGGGCGCGTATCCGGCCAGCCGCGCTCGCAGCTTCTGGCGGCGCACCACGCGGCTTTCAGCGGCGCTCGTCAGGCTAGGCTTCAGCCACGGCGACGAGCTGGTTGCGAAAAGCCGCGGGCGCTACCAGATTGAGGTTCATCCCCATGCGGCCACGGTTCAGCTTTTCCTGCTGGATCGCATCGTCAAATACAAAAAGGGACCGCTGACCGAGCGGGCCGCGGGGCTGGGCTTGCTGCGCGGCTTGATGCTCGAACACCTTCCGAACCTGATTCCGCGGCTCGAACTGGCAGGACTGCCGGAGATCCCACGGGGCGGCCGCGCACTGAAGGCCCTCGAGGACCAGCTCGATGCGCTGCTGTGCGCTTATATCGCGGCGCACTGGTGGTACTGGGGCCGTGATCGCAACGATGTTCTCGGCAACTCGCGCACCGGCTACATCGTGGTCCCGCGCCGCCGGACTCCCGAGCAGCGGCGGGCGGATCTGCGCGAACTGTACAGCAACCGCGCACTGCGGGAAGCCGACCTCGATCCCGAGCCGCTCGCGCAATTCGATAAGTGGTTCGCCGAGGCCAGCGCCGCCGGCCTTGCGGAACCCAACGCCATGACGCTCGCC
Organism: Bryobacteraceae bacterium; assembly: GCA_035632015.1. Lineage (GTDB taxonomy): Bacteria > Acidobacteriota > Terriglobia > Bryobacterales > Bryobacteraceae > Palsa-89. The sequence goes on along the minus strand of DASQHQ010000063.1, from coordinate 16,298 downwards.
ACGGTTGCCCCGGATAGACAGCCATCCGCGCGCATGGTGTTGCTGAGGGAGGCCAGCGCCAAGGGCTTCGTCTTCTACACCAATTACCGCAGCCGCAAAGGGCGCGAACTGGCTGGGAATCCCCGAGCCGCGCTGGTTTTCTACTGGCCGGAGCTGCACCGTCAGGTGCGCGTCACCGGAAGAGTCGTCAAAACGTCGCGCGCCGAATCCGACGCCTATTTCTCCAACCGCCCGCGCGGCGCCCAGCTCAGCGCCTGGGCCTCCTCTCAGAGCTGGCCGGTGCCCGGCCGCGAGCTGCTCGAGGCGCGGGTGCGCACGCTGGAAGCCCGCTACGAAGGAATGCGCATCCCCACGCCGCCGGGCTGGGGCGGATACCGCCTGCGTCCGGATTCCATCGAGTTCTGGCAAGCCCGTCCCGACCGGCTGCACGACCGGTTGCGCTATACGCTCCAAGGCCGCCGCTGGAAGATCGAGCGCCTGGCGCCCTAGCCGCCGGCACCGCCTCCCGGAGCGCCACTCACCGACCCCAGGCCACCGTTCGCCGATCTCCAATCGAATCAATGCAGCGCGACTGCTAAGCTCGAATCGTGACGGACGAAGAATTCGAACAAAAGCTCAAGGAAAAGATCACCAACCGCGTCCACGACCGAATCGAGCGCAGCTTGGGCCGTCGCGAGGAGCGACGACGCCGCTGGGAAAATCGCGGGCCGGGCCCCGGAATCGCTCTCGGCGGCATCATCGTGCTGGTGGGTCTCGCCCTCCTGCTGGACAACATGGGCATCGTCACTTTTCGCGATGTCTGGCGCTACTGGCCAGTGCTGCTGATCGTTTATGGCGTGTCGCATGTCCTGAGCTGCCACCGGACTTCCGGCTACATCTGGGGCGGGGCTATCACATTGATCGGCACGTTCCTTTTGCTCGACAATCTGGACATCATCTTTTTCAATGCCGGTCTCATCTGGCCGCTGGTGATCATCGCCTTCGGGCTCAGCATGCTGGTCCGAGCCATCGATCGCAGGCGCTCTGTGGAAGGCGCCCCGGCCTCCAGCGGCCCGGTGCTCAATATCGTTGCGATCTTCAGCGGCAGCCGGCGGTCGGTGGATTCCCAGGATTTTCGCGGTGGCGAAGTGGTGGCGGTCTTCGGCGGTATTCGCCTGGACCTCCGGCGTGCCGCGATGACGGTTGACCGGGCCGTGCTCGAGATCAACGCGGTCTTCGGCGGAGTCGAGATTCGGGTTCCCGAGACCTGGCTCGTCACCATGAAGGGCGCGGGCATCTTCGGCGGTTTCGACGACAAAACCATTCACCCCAAGCCCGACCCTAATGTCAAAATGCCGGAACTGGTGATCACCGGCGCATCCGTCTTCGGCGGCACTTCGGTGAGCAACTAGCCCGGGGCCGCGCTATGCATCCTCTGCTTGCCACCAAAGGCAGGATCACTCTTTATCTGCTCGCCTGGCTGCCGCTGGCCGGTTTGCTCGGTTACCTGCTCTCGGTCACCGGACACCTGGCGATACTCCAGGCGGAAGCGCTGACGGTGCCGCTCGGGTTGTTTTATGCCCTGGTCTGCCTGGCGCCCTGGTATATGTGCCGCGTGCTACCGCTGGGGCCTTCGCAGATTTTGAAGCTGCTGGGCAATCACACACCCGCCGCCGTCGTCGCCGGACTGCTTTGGATCGTCCTGGCCAAAGCGCTGGCGCTCGCGCTCGACCGCTACTATTTTCCGCAGCTCAACGAGCGCTTCAGTCCCCAGCTTCCCCTGCTGTTCGGCATCGGCGTTCTGCTGTACCTGCTATCCGTGGCGCTGCACTACGTGCTGCTATCGCTCGAGACCTCCAAAGAAGCCGAAACCCGAGAGCAGGAGGCGCGGACGCTGGCGCGCGAGGCGGAGCTGAAGGCGCTCAAGGCGCAGATCAATCCGCATTTCCTGTTCAACAGCCTCAACTCCATCAGCGCGCTTGCCACTGTGGATGGCGCCCGAGCGCGCGAAATGTGCATCAAGCTTTCCGACTTTCTCCGCAGCACGCTGAACCTGGGCGAGAAAACGAAGATCTCTCTCAAAGAGGAGCTGGCCCTGGCGAAAGCCTACTTGGACGTAGAACAGGTCCGGTTTAGAGCGCGGCTCCGCGCCGAGTTTCACACCGAAGCCGCGTGCGACGATTGCATTGTCCCGCCACTGTTTCTGCAGCCGCTGGTGGAAAATGCCGTGAAGCACGGGATCGCGGGGATGGTGGATGGCGGCGAGGTCCAAGTGGACACCCGCTGCGAGAACGGGTGGCTGCAGGTGACCGTTGAAAACGATTTCGATCCGGACGCTCCGCCCGCCAGCCGCCATGGGCTCGGGCTTCAAAACGTGCGCGGCCGGCTGCGCGCGCTGTACGACAACCAGGCGCGGCTGGACACCCAGGTCTCCGGCCGCCGTTTCGTGGTCCACGTGCAACTGCCGTGCGCTGCGCATGCCGAGCGCGATTAAGATGGAGAAGAACATGCCCGACCCCGTCGCGCCAGGCACTCGCATCGGACACTATGGCGTGGTGTCCCAACTCGGCCAGGGGGGCATGGGCGCAGTCTACCTGGCGGACGATACCAAGCTTGGCCGCCGCGTCGCGCTGAAAATTCTGCCGCCGGAGCTGGCCTCCGATCCTGAACGCAGGCATCGATTCCTGCAGGAGGCCAAACTGGCTTCCGCGCTGGCTCATCCCAACGTCGCCACCATCTACGAGATCGGCCAGGAAGATCGCCTTTGGTTTTTGGCGATGGAGTACGTGGAAGGCCGCCCGCTGAGCGAGCGCATCCGCGAAGGCCCGCTGAAAATGGCCGAAATCGTTGCCATCGGCGTCGAGATCGCCGACGCGCTCGACGACGCTCACTCGAAAGGCATCGTGCATCGCGACATCAAGCCCGCGAATCTGATGTTGACGCGCCGCGGTCATGTCAAAGTGCTGGACTTCGGCCTGGCGAAGCTGCAATCTGCGCCCGACCGGCAAGAGACCCAACTAATGACCAGCGCGGGCATGGTGCTCGGGACCGTGGCGTACATGAGTCCGGAGCAGGCGCTGGGCCGCGAAGTCGACTATCGCACCGATATTTTCAGCCTGGGCGCGGTGCTGTACGAGATGGCCACCGGGCGGCTTCCCTTCACCGGGGCCAACGCGCAGGAGACCATGGCCCGCGTTCTCCACAGCCAGCCCGACGCGATCGCGCGCTTCAACTACGACGCGCCGGAAGAGCTGGACCGCGTCGTCCGCAAGTGCCTGGAGAAGGACCGCGAGCGCCGCTATCAATCCGCCCGCGAATTGCTGGTGGATTTGAAGAACCTGGAGCGCGATTCGAGCGCCGGCCGGGCGGCTGCCCCGGCCAGTCCCGTACCCGATGCCGCCAGGAAGCTCCGTGCGATCGTCGTCGACGACGAAGAGCTGGCGCGCAATCTTTTGCACGAATATCTGCAATCCACTCCCGACATCGAGATCGTAACTGAGTGCGCCAACGGCTTCGAAGCGGTAAAGGCCATTTCCGAGCGCCAGCCTGACATCGTGTTCCTGGACGTCCAGATGCCCAAGCTGGACGGCTTCGAGGTGCTGGAGCTGATCGATCGCGAAGTCGCCGTGATTTTCGTGACCGCCTACGACCAGTACGCCATGAAGGCCTTCGACGCCCACGCGGTGGATTATTTATTGAAGCCCTTCAGCCTGGACCGTTTCGAAAAAGCCATTGCGCGCGCCCGCCAGCGCTTGGGCGAGAAGCTGCCGCCGCCCGCGGAACTCGCTCGCGAGGCGCGCCCGCCGCAGCAATACCTGCAGCGCATCGTAGTCAAAGACGGCGCTCGCGTCCACATCATCCCGGCTGACGCGCTGGATTACGCCGAGGCGCAGGACGACTATGTCTCGCTCCACAGCCAGGGCAAGAACTACCTCAAGCAGCAGACCATCTCGAGCCTCGAAGCCGCGCTGGACCCGCAGCGCTTCCTGCGGATTCACCGCTCCATCATCGTGAACCTGGAGCGGGTGGCGAAGATCGAGCCCTATGCCAAGGACAGCCGCATCGCGGTGCTCAAAGATGGAACGCAGCTTCCGGTGAGCCGCGCCGGATATGACCGGCTGAAGGCCTTGCTGGGTGAATAACCCGGAACACGCGTCGGGTGCGCGCGGCCTAGTGGTTCAACACCAGCTCGGCGGGCGAGCCCTGATGAACTTCGCCGATTCCCGCGCCTCGCAACGCCGAGCCGGAAGCCGCCATCACAAGCATCGCCCAGGTGGATCCTTTGGAGTCCTGAATGGGCGCCGTCCAGATGGCGGCCTCCACCCGGCGCCCCCTTTTGTTCAGTAGCTTGGAGTGGCCGTCGAACGGCGCCAGAGACTCCAGCGCCTCCTCGCGTTTCCAACCCAGCAGAGCTGCCGCCGCAGGATTCCAGTAGATCACAATGTTGCGTGAGTCCACCGCGAACATCGCCAGCGGCGACGCATCCAGGTAGCTGAAGGTCGTCTCCAGGGCGGTGGGCGCGGGTGCGGCGCCTATGGCGGACTCCGGCGCCTTCTCGTTGGCTTCCACCAGGCGGAGGCGAACCTTGGTGCTGGTCCGGTCCAGACTCGAAAGCTTGAGAATGAGAGCCGCAATCAGGCACAGCGTCGCAATCAGAAACTCGACCCAGCCATCCAGCTTACGAAACCCGCCCAGAACCGCCAGGCCGGAATCGGTGAGCATGTGGAGCGCTTGATAGATCGCGATCATTCCGAGCAGCGCCGTAAGCACTCGATCTAACCGGCTATTCTGACGGCGCGTCAACCCGATGCACCAGAGAATGGTGACCAGGCACACGCACAGCGCCAGCCCGGTCGGCGGATTCGCTCGAAAGATTTGAACCAGGTACACGCTCGCGCTCCGTTCTATGCCGCACCCCAAGCATCGGGCGTTCCAATGTCTGCTGGTAGCGAGGAAAAGCTCTAATTAGAGACAGGCAGTCGCCTTAAGCATTCCGCGGCGCCGTAAGGCCGGTCTAAGGGACTTGCTCTACGCAGGAGGCCGGGAATGCCCCGTTCTCGAATGGCTTATTCTCAGCCGGGCCAACCCCCACTCTGCTAGCGCGAGAACGCGTTGGCGCGCGAGCCGTACGGTACGGTTTCTCCCTTACGGCGGCGCTAAAATGAGGACATGTCGGATGTGCTGTGCATCGCGGATCGCGAGTTCCACTCGCGTTTGTTCGTTGGAACGGGCAAATACCGGAGTTTTCATGAGATGGCGCGGTGCCACGCGGCTGCGGGCGCTGAGGTGGTCACGGTGGCGGTCCGGCGGGTCAATCTCACCGACAAGTCCAAGGAATCGCTCATCGACTTCATCGACCGCTCGAAAATGTTCATCCTGCCCAACACCGCCGGCTGCTACAGCGCCGAGGAGGCGGTGCGCACCGCCCGGCTCGCGCGCGAGGTGGGCCTTTCGAACTGGGTGAAGCTGGAAGTGATCGGCGATCAGAAAACGCTTTTCCCGGATAACCAAGGGCTGCTCGAAGCCACGCGCGTGCTGGTGAAGGAAGGCTTCGTCGTGCTTCCTTACACCAACGACGACCTGGTGAACGCGCGCAAGCTGGTCGAGGCCGGTGCGGCGGCGGTGATGCCGCTGGCGGCGCCCATCGGCTCAGGCCTGGGAATCCAGAACGCCACGAATCTGCGGATCCTGCGCGAAAACATCACCGAAGTGCCGCTCATCGTGGACGCCGGCGTCGGCACCGCATCCGACGCGGCCATCGCGATGGAGCTGGGCTTCGAAGGCGTGCTCATGAACACCGCCATCGCCCAAGCGGAGGATTCCGAAAAAATGGCGGCCGCCATGAAGCTGGCCGTGGAAGCCGGACGCTTGGCGTACCTGGCCGGCCGCATGCCGAAGAAGCTGTACGCCGCCGCCAGCAGTCCCGCGGCCGGCGTCGTCCGCTAACGCCGTCACAGCGTCCGTGTGACTTTGGTCAATGTTCTGGGCTGGTCTGGATTGAGACCCTTCTCCGCCGCCAGGCAGGCTGCGAACAATTGCGCGGGAATGATGTAGGGGATCGGAGTGAAGAGCTCCGCGAGCTCAACCGGCAGAACCAGCGCGCGGCGGGCCAAACGCATCGCTTCGGGATTGCTCGGATCCGTGATGATGAGCGTCTCGGCCTTCAGATGAATCAGCTTTTCGATCATCTCCCGCAGGCCCGGCCAGGTGACCCCCGACGGCGTAAACAGAAACGCCGGGAAGCTGGCTTCCACCATGGCGATGGGCCCGTGCAACAGATCGGCGCTGGAGAATCGTTCGGCCACCACGTAGCAGGTTTCCATGAGCTTCAGGGCAAACTCGAACGCGTTCGCGTAGTTGAGCCCGCGGCCAAGCACCACCGCGTGCTCCATCGAGCGATACTCCTGGGCCCGCCGCGCAATCTCGGGCTCGAGCTCCAGCGCCCGGCTCGACCACTCCGGCAGGCGAGCCAGATCATCCAGCGCGATGCCGGCGCCCAGCGCGTACGCCATCAGGTACAGCAGCAGCAACTGGCCGGTGTAGGTTTTCGTAGCGGCTATGCTCTGCTCGCGGCCGGCGTGCACCAGAAAAACCTGTTCGGCGATGCGCGTCAGCCGGCTGGCGGGCTCGTTGGTGATGCCGATCGTGGCCGCGCCGTGCTCCCGCGCGCGTTCCAGCACCAGGTTGGTATCGGTGGACTCTCCGGATTGCGAAATCCCCACCACCAGCACGCCGTCGAAACGAAAGGGCGCCTTATACAGCGTGAAGATCGACGGCGCGGCCAGCGTCACTGGAATGCCGGTCGTGATTTCGAGCAAGTACCGGCCGAACTGCGCGGCGTTGTCGGACGTGCCGCGCGCCGCCAGCATGATCAGCCGCGGCGGGTGACGCTCTAGCCGCCGGCGCAGGTCCTGAACGGCCGCGAGTTCCGAGCGTAGCGTGCGCTCCAGCGTCCTGGGCTGCTCGCGGATCTCCTCCAGCATTTTAGACATCGTTCTGGTTCGAGAATAGCAGGGGCGTGCCGAAGAACCCGGGGGCGGATCGCGGCTGCCTGTACCCGGCATCGCACAGCGCCGATTCACAATGACATAATGTAAGTCGGTCTGGGCGCCCCCGCAGTTTTTGTCACTGGAATGTCTCCCTGGATACGGCTTCGATATCTTGCGACTTGTTTAGCCTTCCTCGTCTTTCCTTGGCCAGCCTTCGGACAGCAGGTCATCACCACTTTCGCGGGCGCGGACTGGCTGTTTCCAGGCGACGGCCGGCCGGCCCTCGAGGCCCCTATCGGCGGCCTGTTTAGTCTGGACGTCGCGACTGACCGCAACGGGAATTATTATATTTGCGACGCCGACAACGGGATGGTTATGCGCGTAGGCCCGGACGGCATCATCAATGTGGTGGCCGGCAATGGCCTCCTGACCCGTTCCGGCGATGGCGGGTTAGCGGTCAACGCGTCGCTCGATACCCCGTTGGGCATCGCTGTCGATGCCGCTGGGAATCTCTATATCGCCGAGTTCGGCAGTCATGTTCGCAAGGTCACGCCGGACGGCATCATCCAGAGTATTGCGGGAACCGGAGAGGAGGGCTACTCGGGGGATGGCGGTCCGGCCACCAAGGCCCGCCTCAATGAACCCAGAGGGCTGGCTGTAGACTCAGCCAACAATCTCTACATCGCCGACACCGGCAACAACGTGATCCGCAAAGTCTCTCCTGACGGCATCATCACCACCGTCGCCGGGACCGGCCGGGCTGGATATTCGGGCGATGGCGGGCCGGCCACCTCGGCCACACTCGATTTCCCGATACACGTCGCCCTCGATTTGGCCGAGAGTCTGTATATCGCCGACAGCTTCAACGCCGCCGTGCGCAGGGTCTCCGGAGGCGTCATCGACACCTTTGCCGGGGGTGGTTCGAATTTCGGAGAAGGCGTACCCGCCAGGCAGGCCGGATTGATTCCTCTAGCGCTTGCCACGGACTCTGCCAACAATCTCTACATCGTCGATCTGATCGTGTCGGGCATCCGCAAAGTCGACGCCAATGGGAGAATCAATACCATTGCCGGCAACGGCACCACGGGCTTTGCCGGTGACGGAGGCCCGGCGCTCCAAGCCAGCTTCAATCTCATCTCGCCCGGCATCGCTCTCGATGCATCGGGAAACATTCTGATAGCCGATCAAAACCGCCGCGTCCGTGAGATAACGCTGGATGGGAATATTCAGACCGTCGCTGGAAACGGCTTGTATCGTTTTTCCGGAGACGGAGGGCCTGCCACCAGCGCTACCTTGTACCTGCCCACCTCCGTCATCGCCGATGCCTCGGGCAACGTGTTGTTCTCCGAGACCGGTCAGAACCGCATCCGCCGCGTCGCTCCGGATGGCACGATTTCAGTCTACGCTGGCACCGGTCAGCAGGGCTATTCCGGTGACGGGGGCCCGGCCACCCAAGCGGCCATCGCCTTTCCAACCTACCTCGGCATTGGGCCTGACGACAATTTGTATTTTTCCGATGCTTTCAATCAGGCCGTCCGCAAGATCGATCAGAACGGAACTATCACCACTTTCGTCGATACCGGCAACTCCGTCTTTGGATCCGACGCGCGAGCTCACAGCCAGCCATACGGTATCGATTTCGATGGTGTGGGGGACCTTCTCATCGCCGACCGGGGCACTCACCGCGTGCTGGTGGTGAATCCAACCGCTACTCAGGGTGGAGTGGTGGCGGGCACTGGGCAGGCCGGCTTCTCCGGAGATGGCGGCAAGGCGACACAAGCCATGCTCAACCATCCCGCCGGCTTGGCTTTCTTCAACGGAGCCGTTTATTTCTGTGATTCCGGCAACAATCGCGTGCGGCGCATCGCGGCCAGCGACCTTACCATCACCACCGTCGCCGGCAATGGGCAGGCCGGCTATTCCGGGGACGGGGGCCAGGCGGTACAAGCATCCCTGAACAGTCCGCAGGGCCTCACTTTCGATCCGGCCGGCAATCTCTACATAGCGGATCAAGGGAATAACGTCGTTCGCAGGGTTGCTGTGGACGGCACGATCACAACCTTCGCCGGATCCCCGGCCGCGTCCTCATTCGGAGACGGCGGCCCCGCGAGAAATGCTTTTATAGGAGCGCCATCCGATGTCTCGGTGGATCCGGCCGGCAATGTCCTGATCGCCGAATTTGCCCTCAGTCGGATCCGCCAGGTGCTGGCCGCCCCACCGGGCTTTCAGATCTCGGCCAGCAACCTCGCTTTTACCGCACCCGCCGGATCCTCGCCGGTGACCCAGAGCGTCACCTTGACCGGCTCGATTCCCGGCATCCCTTACACCGCCTCGGTGCCGGCTGCCAGTCCGTGGCTCAGCGTCTCGCCTGCATCCGGGTTTATGCCCGTGACACTTCAGATCACCGCGGACCCATCCATGCTCCCGGCGGGTTCGAATCAGGCCTCTATCAACATCACCGCTCCTAACGCCAGCCCGCCCGTCCAAATCATATCGGTGGCATTGACGGTCACGGCCGCCGGTGAGCCTAGCCTCAACGTGAAACCCACTTCCATGGGCTTCTCGTTCGTGCAGCAGTCTCCAACCCGCTCGCGGCAGCTCTCGGTTTCAAATCTTGGCGGAGGCTCGCTTACCGCAAGCGTGGCCGTTACTACCACGTTCGGCGGGCCATGGCTCGCCGCTTCCGCCGACGTTGTAACCATCGCCGCCTTCGGATCCACTTCTGTTAACATTACCGCCGACCCAACCGGCCTCGCCCCGGGTACCTACGCCGGCACAATCACGGTCTCGAGCGCGGATCTTGCGCAAAGCGTGACGGTCCCGGTGACCATGACCGTCTCGGCGGTGCCACAAACGATTCGGATTCCACAAACCGGTTTGACCTTCTTCGCGGTCCAAGGTGGTGGGCCCGCCCCACCCCAATTCTTCAACATCCTGAATACTGGCCTTGGCCAGATGCGCTGGAGTGCCCAAGCGTCCACACTTTCCGGCGGCGCCTGGCTCTCGGCTTTTCCCGCCAACGGCGTGAGCGATGCGGATTCTCCGCTGGTGCCTGCGGTTCGACTCGACGTGGACCCGCTGGCCTTGGACCCGGGCGTCTATGCCGGAACCGTTCAGGTCAGCGCACCGGATGCCGACAACACGCCGCAGTCTGCATCGGTTTTTCTGAATGTCCTCCCGCCGGGCAGCAGTATCGGCCCCATCGTGCAACCAGCGGCCATGATCTTTGCCGCCGCCGCCGGAGGCGAATCGCCCGGCTCCCAGAGCGTTCTGGTCCAGAGTCTCAGCACGACCCCCGTTACATTCCGCTCCGGAAGCGTTACCTCCGACAGCCAGAACTGGATCACAACGCTCCCGCATGATGGTACGGTCACGGCGGCCCAACCGTTGCGTATTGTCATCCAACCCGATATCCAAAAGCTCGACCCCGGCATTCATCGCGGCGCCGTCACGCTTTCCTTCTCGGATGGCAATACGCGCAACATCGCCATCGTCCTGGTGATCGTACCGTCGGGTTCCGCGGTGCCGTCATCGGTATCATTCCGCGATGCCCAAGCCGCCTGCACTCCGACCACGCTGGCGCCGGTCTTCACGCTGCTTTCCGACGGCTTCACGGTTCCGGCCGGCTTCCCCGGTGCGCTGGCCGTCAGAGTTATCGATGATTGCGCCAATCCCATGACCACCGGCCATGTTGTGGTCGGTTTCTCCAACGGCGACCCGCCCCTTTCGCTCCTTTCGCTCAAGGATGGTAACTGGACCGCTACCTGGACTCCGCAGAACAGCACCAAGTCCATCACAGTGACGGCAAACGCCTCGATTCCCGAGCAAAATCTGACAGGCCAGGCGCAGATTAAGGGCGGCTTTCTGACTTTCGACACACCTCCGGTCATCCAGGCCGGCAGGATCGTAAACGCCGCCAGCTACGCCTTTCAGGGGCCCGTTGCTCCCGGCAGCCTGATCACGATTTTTGGCAGCAAGCTGGCGCAGGGCGATGCGTCGGCGGACACAATCCCTCTGCCGATCAATCTCGCCGGAAGTACCGTGGTGCTGGCGGGAATCGCGACTCCGCTCCAACATGCCAGCGACGGCCAACTGACTGCCATCGTTCCTTACGACGTTGCCGTGAACACGGATCAGCAGGTGATTGTGACGCGAGGCGACAGCCTGTCGGCGCCACAGCCCCTCACCATCGCCCCCGCGGCGCCTGGAATCTTCACCCAGGACGGCTCCGGCCAAGGTCAGGGACTCATCATGGGCGTCGACGCCAGCGGCGCTAAATCACTCGCCGATCCCGCGCATCCGGTGATGTCTGGAGATGCCATCGTCATCTATTGCACTGGCCTCGGCAAGGTCGATCCACCAGTTCCTGCGGGCTACCCCGCTCCTGCAGCGCCCGCCTCGAGTACCGTCATCCCGGTCAGCGTCAGTGTCGGGGGCCTGGACGCCAAAGTCTCCTTCTCGGGGCTCGCGCCGGGTTCCGCGGGACTCTATGAGGTGGATGCATACGTTCCCGCAGACGTGTCGCCGGGGGACCAGGTGCCGGTCGTGGTTACCGCCGCTGGTCTGCCCAGCCTGCCGGTGACGATCGCGGTGCGGTAGCGTCAAGCCCCTGTAGTGCAATTGGCTTGCCTGGCCTTCGAGACAAATCCGTGCGCTATCCGCGGTTTTTTATAGTTCCGTCGGAAACCGCGTCTCGGTCCCGCTCCAGGCCCGCGAGGTGGGAATCTCGGTGGGCGGCGGAACCAGAATGTGCGGCTTCAACACAATCACCGTCTCGCCGTTGTCGCGCGTCACCGTATTGTTTCGCAGCAGCGGGATGAGGCTTAACCCCGGAATCCCGCTGATAGTGCGCGCCTCGGTAGCGCTCATCAACCCTCCCAGCACCGCCCATTCGCCGGTGTTCAAGTCCACCTTGGATTCGAGTTTCTTGTCGGAAATTACCGGAATCCCGTCCACCGACGCCGCCCCCAGCAGCTTGTATTCGATGTCCAGATCGAGCGTGATCGAGTCCATGCCGTGAATGTGCGGCGTCACCTTCAGGACCAAACCCAGATCTTCGAAGTTAAACGTGGGCGGCGGCGTAAACACTTGCCCGCCTCCCGACGTGTTTCCGATGTATGTGTTGGTGACCAGCGGGTAACGGTCGCCCACATGCAGCGTGGAAGGCTGGCCGTCCAGGGCCACAATCTGGCTCTCGAGCAGCGTGCTGGCGTTGGATTTCGAGACCGTCGCAAATAGCCGGGCGCTGGTCACCCCGATGCCCAGCACGCTCGCGCCGCCGCCGAAAGTCAGGAAATTCGCGAAGCCGGATGGAATCGAATTCAGCAGATTCGCCTTGTTTGGGAAATTCACCAGCGGGAAAGCGGATTGCAGGTTCAGCCCGTAACTCAGCGAGGAGGACAGGTCGGTGGTCAAAATCTCCACATCGATGGCTGCCTGCGCTCGCGGCCGCATCAGATCCTGGAACAGCTTTTGCGCCAGCCGGACCTTGGCCACGCGATCCCGGATCAGGATCATTTTCCGCTGCGTGTCCACCATCAGCCGCTGCGTGTCCAGCACGCCGCGCACGCTGGTGGCAATCTCCTGCAGCTCCTGAACCGTCAGCGCCTCGGAAAACGGAATCACGATCGCAGCCGTCCGCGCAAACTCCGTTCGCTTTTGCGGCGTGTCGTTGGCCACGAAGATCAGTTGGCTGTTCACCGGCGAAAGAAACGAATCGGTGGCGGCTTCGAGCGCGCGCAAGGCCTCGCGGGAATCGGAGTCAGCGAGCTGGAACCGAAGCGGCCGGCTGGGCTGATACTGAGTGTCGAAAATCACCGCTAGATGCAATTCGGCGGCAAGCTGCTCCCAGAGCGACTTGGAGTCGCCCCGGAAATCGAAATCGCGCCGGGCTTCCGGGAGTTTCAGGTTCGCCGGCGGAAGCGGCTGGCGCGCCTCTTCGAGTTCCTGGTCGCCGATGCTTCCAAACAGCGTCGGATCGGCGTTTTCCGGCTTGAGGTCGGGCGTCTTGAGCTGGGAGACGCTCAGCAGACTCGCCTTGGGCCGGAGCGCCTGCACGCGCGACCAGTAATTCAGATTGGCGGGATCGGCCTCGGCGGCCTGCGCGTAAAGCTCATAGGCGCGCACCAGATCGCCCGCTCGTTCGGCCTTCTGGGCCTCCTGGAACAATTCCTGGGCGGGCGTTGCGGCGCGCGCCAGAGAGGCGATGAGAGCCGCAAGAACAAACAGCTTCCCTCCCCGCGCACCACTGCCGTTGCGCTTCTCCACAATAAGACTGACGGGATGCAGCGCCCCAGCGTGTATAAACAATTGAGCCGGAACGGCCGATAGGAGAAACGGAACAAGTTCTCCATGGCCGCCACACTTACTTCCACCCGCCCGCGCTTTGCTCCTCGATCCCCCCAAACCTTTGAGGAACTAGGTATTTCCCAAGGCCTGGTGCTGGACCTGCTGTTGCGGCGCCTGATGATCGAAGGCTTCAGCAACCTCCAGAGCCTCAGCGCCAGCCTCCGGATCTCGGTGCCCATCCTCAACCTGGTCTTCAACCACATGCGCCAGCAGCAACTGCTGGAAGTCAAGGGGATGATCGGCAACGATTATCATTTCACCCTCTCGGGAGCCGGCAAAGCCCTGGCCAGCGAACGCTTCCAGATCAGCCAGTACGCCGGCGCAGCTCCGGTCTCGCTCAAGGATTATCACAGCGCCACCAAGGCGCAGTCGGCCAACGTCAAGGTGGATCGCAAGATGCTGAAGTCCGCCTTCTCCGACCTGGTGGTAACCGACAACCTGCTCGACCAGTTGGGGCCGGCGCTCATTTCACAAAATTCCATCTTCATCTATGGGCCCACCGGCAACGGCAAAACCAGCCTGGCGGAGCGAATGCTGCGCGTCTATCAGGATGGCGTGCTGCTGCCCTACGCCGTTGAGGTCGACTCTCAAATCATCAGCCTGTACGATCCCGTCGTCCATCAAAAACTCGAAATGGACGATCCGGATCTGGACCCGCGCTGGATTCTATGCCGCCGGCCCTGCATCGTGGTGGGCGGCGAGCTGATTCCCAGCATGCTCGAATTGCGTTTGGACGAGTCCTCGGGCATCTACGCCGCGCCGCTGCAGATGAAAGCCAACAACGGCATCTTCATCATCGACGACTTCGGCCGCCAGTTGATGTCGCCGCGCGACCTGCTGAACCGCTGGATCGTGCCGCTGGACCGCCGCGTCGACTACCTGATGCTGCGCTATGGCGTCAAGTTCCAGATCCCCTTCGAGCTGATGGTGGTCTTCTCCACCAACCTCGAACCCAGCGACCTGGCCGACGAAGCCTTCCTGCGCCGCATTCACAACAAGATCTACGTCGACGCCGTGGACGAAAAGTCGTTCGACCAGATCTTCCATCGCGTGGTAACCGCCAGCAACATCCCCTTCGAGCCCGACAGCTCCGAATATCTGCGTAGGCTGTGCCTGCGCGAAGGCCGCACCGAACTCCGCGCCTGCTATCCCGGCGACATCTGCAATATTCTCCAGTCCATCGGCAAGTACGAGGGCCGCGCCCCCTACATGAGCAAATCCGAACTGGAGCGAGCCGCCGCCCTGTACTTCGCCAAGACCTAGTCGTCGCGTGGCGCACGCACTCCTGCGTGCCGGGTTCGCACTCGTGCGAACGCCGTTCCCGGGATTTCGCAAATCGCGCGATCCGACCCGCGTGCCCCTGGCGCCCACGCCCGCCGCAATCCCCGCGCAAGGTTGATCCCTCTCCCCGCGTTGCGCTATTTCCAGCCGGAGTGTAGAATCGGGAAGAAAGGAATCGGCCACCATGCGAATGGCTCTTCTTCTAATCGCCGCCACCGGCGCTTTCGCGCAATCGCCGCTGGACTTCGACTTCTTCAAGGACAAAGTGCAGCCGATCTTCTTGGCCAAGCGTCCCGGGCACGCGCGCTGTTACGCCTGTCATTCCACCGGCACGCCCTTTCGCCTGCAGCGCCTGGCGCCCGGCGCCACCACCTGGGACGCCGAGCAGTCTCGCAAGAACTTCACCGCGGCCTCCGCCATGGTCAACACGCGCGATCCGGAAGAGAGCCCGCTGCTGGTGTACCCGCTCACCGAAGCCGCGGGCGGAAATCATTTCCATCCCGGCGGCAAGCATTGGGATTCCAAGAGCGCGCCCGAGTGGAAGATCCTGGACGAGTGGGCGCGCGGCCAGAAGGAAACCGCCAGTTCCCGGTAAGAGGAAATAAACGCGCGACTTTTTTTGAATTGTGCCTACGGCAGCACGGCCGTAATGTTCCGCTTCGGAACTTGCCCCACTGGAATGTGCGTAACCGCTTTGAGCGACTTCACGTCCACCACGGTCACGTAATTTGAGCCTGCGCACGCCACATACACCGACTTGCCGTCCGGCGTGAACGTCAGCCAGTCCGGATCCTCGCCCACCGGAACGTTACCCAGGTACTTCAGATCCGGCATGGAGTAGGCATACACGTAGCCGTACCACTTGCTGGTCGCAAAAAGCGTTTTGCCGTCGGGCGTGATGCCGATCCCATGCGACGGCGACCCCTGCACGCCTTCGGTATTCTTGGTCTTCCCCGGCACATCCGGCAGCGTGATGCGCGCCACTTCCTTGTGCGTCGCGAAATCCACCGCCGCGAACCCGTGCAGTTCGGAAATCTGCACGAACATGCGCTTGGTGGACCCGTCCGGATTGGTCTCGAACGTGATCGGCCGCACGCCGTTTTCAAACGTCACCGTCCAAATGGGCTGCTCGGTCGTCGCATCGATCACCGTCAGGTTCTTTGCCACTACCGAACCGGTGACAATGTACTTGCCGTCCGGCGTCACATAGGTGTTGTGCACCGGGCCATTCACCGGAATACTCTTGATCCTCTCTTGTGACGCGGTATCGATCACATCCACCGCGCCGGGCCGCGCCGCGATCGAGACATACACCTTCTTGCCGTCCTTGCTGATCGCGATGTTGTTGGGATGGCCGCTGAGCGGAATGTTTCTGGTGACCTTCAGCGTCTTGGCGTCGACCACATCCAGCGTGCTCTCCGCCTCGTTGCTGATGTAGTAGCGGCTTCCGTCGGGAGCGAACGTGGCGCCGTGGTTCACCTCGATGCCATGAATCACTCCCACCACCTTGTTGGTGGCCGGATCGATGAGGTGGACGTCATCGCCTGCGCTGTTGGTCTGAACGATGCGGACCGTGCGCGCGGCGAGCGGCAGCGCCGCCAGCAATCCCAGAACAAGCCACTTCCTCGTGCCGAATTTCATAGTGGTCGAGCCTCCTCTGCGCTGAGGCAAGTCTATCACAGTAGGCCGCCGGCCGAGCGC
>DASQHQ010000062.1:0-8613 GCA_035632015.1 Bryobacteraceae bacterium | reverse complement strand
AGCGCTCTCGGGCAGCGAGGGCTCGGTGCTCGATCCGATCGTCGCGATCCGGTGTCGGATCACACTCGGCCCGGGAGAGTCGGCCACAATCAATGTTGTTTCCGGTGTCGGCGACACTCGCGACGCGTGCTTGAACCTTGTCGAGAAATACCAGGATCGCCGCCTGGCGGACCGGGTCTTCGATCTGGCGTGGACACATAGCCAGGTGCTCTTACGGCAACTCAACGCCACGGAGGCCGACGCACAACTGTATGGCCGCCTTGCCGGCTCTGTAATCTACGCCAATTCCTCGTTGCGCGCCGACCCAAGCGTCCTCATCAAGAACCGCCGCGCGCAATCCGGCTTATGGGGCTACTCCATTTCCGGCGACTTACCGATCGTGCTGCTGCAGATCGGTGATCCCGGCAATATCGATCTGGTGCGCCAACTCGTACAGGCCCATGCCTACTGGCGCCTGAAAGGGCTGGCCGTGGACCTGGTGATCTGGAACGAAGATCACACCGGTTACCGGCAGCTACTCCACGATCAGATCATGGGGCTGATTGCAGCAGGAGTGGAGGCAAAGGCGAAAGAGCGGCCGGGCGATATCTTTGTTAGACCCGCGGACCAGATATCCAACGAGGACCGCATTCTGCTCCAGTCGGTCGCTCGCGCCATCATTACCGACAGCCGGGGGCCTTTGGCGGACCAGATCAGCCGTCGCGCCGTTGCGGAGGTGACAGTCCCACTTTTTATGCCGACCCGAACCCACCGGGCCGCAGCTTCCGTGGCGGCCGCCGCTCCTCGCGGCGATTTGATTCTCTTCAACGGGCTGGGCGGATTCACCCCGGATGGGCGCGAGTACATCATCACGACCACGCGCCGGCAAACGACTCCGGCTCCATGGGTGAATGTGTTGGCGAACCCGCACTTTGGAACCGTAGTCTCAGAAAGCGGTCTGGCCTGCACCTGGAGCGACAATGCCCACGAGTTCCGCCTCACTCCGTGGGGAAACGATCCCGTGAGCGATTCGAGTGGGGAAGCCCTTTACATCCGTGACGAAGAGAGCGGCCACTTCTGGTCCCCCACGCCGCTGCCCTGTCGTGGCGAGACGCCTTACGTCACCCGGCACGGATTCGGCTACAGCGTCTTCGAGCACGCGGAGGGCGGCATCCGCTCGGAGGTCTGGGTTTACGTGGCCCTGGACCGAGCGATCAAGTTCACGGTGCTGAAGGTGCGAAACGAGTCGGGTCGATCGCGGCGGCTCTCCGCTACCGGATACGTGGAATGGGTTCTTGGCGACCTGCGGCCGAAATCGTCCATGCACGTGATCACCGAAATGGACGCCAATAGCGGCGCGCTCCTCGCGCGCAACCCGTACAACACGGAGTTCTCCGGCCATGTGGCCTTCTTTGACGTCGCCGATACAACCCGCACGGTGAGCGGCGACCGGACAGAATTCCTGGGGCGCAACGGAACGCTTCGGAGCCCGGCCGCTATGACTCGATCGCGGCTATCCGGAAAGGTGGGGCCCGCCCTAGATCCCTGCGCGGCGATTCAGGTTCCATTCGAGCTGGCCGACGGGCAAGAGCGTGAGATCATCTTCACGCTCGGCGCAGGGCGAGACGCCGACGACGCCACTGATTTGGTGCGTCGCTTCCGGGGATCTGCGGCCGCCCGCGACGCGCTCGAAGTGGTGTGGCACTACTGGAAGCACACTCTTGGCGCAGTACAGGTCGAGACGCCCGACCCATCCCTCAACGTCCTGGCCAACGGCTGGCTCCTGTACCAAACCCTGGCGTGCCGCCTTTGGGCGCGGAGCGGCTACTACCAGCCGGGAGGCGCCTTCGGCTTCCGTGACCAGTTGCAGGACGTCATGGCGCTGATCCACGCGGAGCCGCACCTCGTGCGCGAGCACCTGCTTCTGTGCGCGTCCCGCCAGTTCCAGGAGGGTGATGTCCAGCATTGGTGGCATCCACCTTCGGGCCGCGGCGTGCGTACACACTGCTCGGATGATTATCTCTGGCTGCCGCTGGCGGCCTGCCACTATGTTCTGGCCACCGGAGATACCGGGGTGTTGGATGAAACGATCCATTTCATCGAAGGCCGCCCGGTAAACGCGGAGGAGGACTCGTATTACGATTTGCCCGGCCGGTCGGAAGAGGCGGCCAGCCTGTACGAACACTGCGTCCGAGCTATCCTGAGAGGCCTGCGGTTTGGCGAGCACGGTCTGCCCCTGATCGGCTCCGGGGACTGGAACGACGGCATGAATATGGTGGGCGCACACGGCAGGGGCGAGAGCATCTGGCTGGGATTCTTTCTTTACGAAGTGCTCAGGCGGTTCGCCGAGATTGCATGTATTCATGGTGATACGGCCTTCGCACAGCGTTGCCAGGCGGAGGCAGCTCAGGTGCGGTGGAATCTCGAGCAGAATGGCTGGGACGGCCAGTGGTACCGCCGCGCTTACTTTGATGACGGTTCGCCGCTGGGCTCGGCAAGCAATCCCGAATGCCAGATCGACTCGATCGCGCAAAGCTGGGCAGTTCTATCTGGCGCCGGGGATGAGGAGCGCTCGCGGATGGCTATGGAGGCGGTGGACCGGCGCCTCGTTCGCCGGGGCGACTCATTGATTCAACTCCTGGATCCGCCGTTCGACAAGTCCAATTTGAACCCTGGCTACATCATGGGATACGTTCCAGGGGTGAGAGAAAATGGCGGGCAGTATACCCATGCGGCCATCTGGGCGGCGATGGCGTTCGCTCGATTGGGCGATAGCCGCCGGGCTTGGGAACTATTTGCGATGATCAATCCGGCAAACCATGCCAGATCACCGGAGGGGATTGCGGCCTATAAGGTAGAACCGTACGTCGCCGCGGCTGACGTATATGCGCTGTCGCCGCACACCGGCCGGGGCGGCTGGACCTGGTACACGGGCTCAGCCGGGTGGATGTACCGGCTGATCGTTGAATCCCTGTTGGGGCTCAGGCTGGAACGGGACAAGCTGCACTTTGCTCCGTCCCTTCCAGCAGATTGGGATGCCTTCAAGGTGCATTACCGGTACCGGGAGGCTGTCTACCACATCGCTGTCCTGCAAACGCGCGCCGCGGGTCGCGGCACGAGTGTGACCCTGGATGGGGTCGAGCAAGACGACGAGTTCATTCCCCTTCTGGACGATCATCACGAACATGCAGTTGAGGTGCGAATACACGTTGCCGACGCGATTCCATTCACACTGAGCGAATTGGACAAGCGTGAACTCTTCACCTGAAACTCGGTTCCTGCCATAGACTCGTTGGACGCGAGTCCGACCCGGCTCCCTCGCAATTGTTCCTGGCGGATCCAAGGTACCGGTGCCTGTGCAGGAAATAGGTTTGCAGGTGAGGCTGGCTGGCGTGCGCGCTCAACTAGTTCCGCACACGACTTCAGGCCAGAGCCGATACTTTGGACGTCGCAGAGCGCCAGAAAATCCTCCGCCTGTTTGTACGAGAGATCGTGGTGGGCAAAGAGAGTCTCACGATCCGCCATTCGATTCCGATGCCGACTTCCGCACCCGACTCCAGTGACGGAGCTCGGCCAACTGATCAACCGCTGAAGCCCAAGACGGCCCAAGTTATCTTTTGCGTTCAAACAGTCTTCCGGCTCGTGCTCGCGAAGCATTCAAAGAGTCTTTCGCTCGTGGATGCGATCGCCGTCGGCGTGGACCGCATGCAGCGGAATTTCGAGTCGATGCCCCAGGAGACTGGAGACCTGGCGGCAGACAGAAGGGCGTTCCCTGCGGGCAAGCCACAGCGCAGCCGTTGCCGGAGCGTCAGATCTCGACCATGAACCAGACGGAGCATCGGAGTATGCAGATGGTGAGGCGGTACATTCGGGGGGCAGTCTGTTCAGGGAAGAACAAGCGCGGAGAAGTTGAGGCTGGAACTTCTCCCTCACAAAACGGGTTGGCGAAGGCGACATCAAAAAACGATCTTCATCACTAGCACGATGAGCCTGGGCTCGCTGTTGTCATCGATGCTCTGGGCGAGCACCTGCCCAAACCTCGAATCGGTCACGTCGTTCGATCCCTCGGCGCCAAACCAGGGGTGGTTAAAAGCGTTGTGGAAATCAGCCCGGATTTGCCAGCGCAGCCGTTCCTTGATCGGAAATTCTTTGAAAACGGAGATTTCCCAAACGTTGAGGATCTTGCCGCGGACGTCGGGAAAGCGCGACGGGAAATTCTGCAAGGTGAAGGGGGCCTGGGCGTCGTTGGGAAACAGCGCGGTGTTGAAGAACTTGTCGTAGCTGGGGTCGAACTGGGTGCGGCCGGCCTTTTGGGCGAGCGCGTCCCGCTGCGCGTCGTCGAACTTGGCGCTTTGCGCCACGAGCGGGGCGGCGTTGGGGAAGTCCCACGGAAAGCCGGAATGCGTGCTCCACTGGGTGTTCACATTCCAGCCGCCGACGAACCCGTTCAACACGCGATTCATGGAGTTGCCGAAGCGCTTGCCGCGGCCGAACGGCAGCTCGTAGCTGGTGACAATGGCGAACGACCGCGGCGCGTCGAACTGGTAGAGGCGCTTCTCGAGCGGCGTGGCGAGCAGGTTGCCCAGGTTCACATCTTGCGGGTTGAGCAGGTTGACCTCCTCGAGGTTCTTGGAAATCGTAAACGAGGCCTGTACCGAGAGGCCTCGGGAGAACCGCCGGGTCAGCTTGGATTGGAACGAATCGTAGCGCTCAGACCCGATGGGGACGTCGGTGATCGTAACGCCGCTGTACTGCGGATAGGCAACTAGTAGCTTCTGGCGCGGCAGGGTCGCGCCGTTGAGGCTGGAATTGGGCAGCAGGCCCTTCATGGGGTTTGGCACCTGGGCGTTGAAATACGCCGGACGGGCATCCACCGGCATGCCGTTGAGCACGCTCGCGGGGATGAAATTCAGCGGCAAGCTCACCGGCAGCCGCTTGGTGAGGTTGCCGACGTAGGAGGCATCCACCAGCCAGACCCCGCGCAACTCGCGCTCGAAGCCGAAGGAGTACTGCTGCGAGTAGGGCAGCGGCCGGTCCAGATACTGGGCGGTAATGGCCTGACCGAGGTTGGTCGCCAGACCCAGGCTGCTGCCGATCGGCTTGAGCAGACCGTTCGGGTAGAGACTGGTCGGGAAGGGATCGCTCAGGCTCATGGCCGGCGTGAGGCCGTTATCGATCGAGGAGATCAGCGGCGTCGGCTGGCTGAAGCCGGTCGGCTGCCCAAAGGAGCTTTCCGCCAGGTACGTCAGGCCATAGCCGCCGCGCATTACCCATTTGGGCCTGAATCGCCAGGCGAAGCCGACGCGAGGCTGAAACTGGCGGTGGTCCGGATTGAAGGCGAGGCGGTTGCCGCCGCTCGATGCGGCATAGAGTAAGCCTCCTTTGAGATTCAGTCCGGGCACCTGGCTGGCCAGCGGACTGGCCTGATCGAAGGCGAAGCCGCGCACCATGCGGTTGTGGCGCTCTGCAATCGGTGCTTCGTAATCCCAGCGCAGCCCGAGATTGAGCGTCAGATTCGGAGTGACCTTCCAATCTTCCTGCGCGAAAAGAGCGTAGTACTTGTTCTGATAGGACGGGTCGATGTTGCGATCGACGGAGCCCGAATTGGGCAGGCCCAGCAAGAACGAGGCAAACTCGTTGCCCGACAGCGCGTCTCCCCGTTGCGGATTGGCCTGCGTCCAGTTCTTGGCGAAAATGTATCGTCCGTCGGCCAAGCCGGGCTGGAGAATGTTCTGGTTGTAGAGGCGGAACTCGGCGCCGAATTTCAGCGTGTGCCGTCCGTGCACCCAGCTCATGTTGGGCTGGAGGCTCCAGGTGTCGTCTGTCTCGTAGCGGGTCACCGCAGTGACGCCCAGCGCGGCGTAGGCGCCCAGGTCGAAGCGCGGAAATTGGAGCGTCGTGAACTGGGACACCAGCGAGGAGGGGAACCCAAGCTGGCGGGGATCATAGCCGCCGGCGTATTTGCTGCCGCCGAACTGCTCGTAGCGGGCGAGCCCGCCGCGGAGATTGAAGAGCAGGGAGGGGCTCAGGATGTAGGTCCAGTCCGCGCCCCAGTTGCGGGGGACCTGGGTTTTCGAGGTGCTTGGCTCAGCGGCATTGGTACCCCATGCCACAGAGCCGGGGGCAAAGTAGGGAGTCTGGCCGTAGCGAAACGAAAGGCTGCTCTTGGAAGAAACCCGGTAATCCATTTTCCCCAGCACGGCCGTGTAAGTGTTGCCGCCGGGCGTAAGGACGGAGTAGTTGAAACGGTTGTCGGGGCCCGCCCCGGGCCGATTGGGCTGCGGGTAAAAGGTGGCCAGCTTGGCAGCGATGGGGTTGATGCGGCTGCCAGGTATCCGGTTGCCTGGAAAGGGGGTCCGCGCATAGCTGCCGTCCTGGTTTTGCTGAACCGTGGTCGGATCGTAGATCGTCACCGGCTTGCCGGTATTGGTGAGCAACCCGGAGAAGTCCCCTTGCAGCATGGGAGCAGTGGGCATGGTTCCGATGTAAGAGCCTTGGGAATGCTCGCGTTCGCCTTCGTAGGAGAACATGAAGAACAGGCGGTTGCGGCCGTCGGCGAGCTTGGGAATATAAACCGGACCATCCAGCTCGAAGCCGAAGGTGTTGTTCTCGAATTGGGTGCGGGGCGTGCCTTCCCGGTTCAGGACCCACTCGGTGGCGTCGAGCTTGATGTTCTTGAGAAACTCGTACAGCTCGCCGTGGATGGCGTTGGTGCCGGACTTGACCACGATGGAGGTGACACCGCCGCCGAACCGGCCATACTGCGCGTCGTAGGTGTTGGTGCGGACCGCAAACTCCTGGGTG
Source organism: Bryobacteraceae bacterium (assembly GCA_035632015.1). GTDB lineage: Bacteria > Acidobacteriota > Terriglobia > Bryobacterales > Bryobacteraceae > Palsa-89. Next base: position 1,830 of record DASQHQ010000062.1, on the reverse strand, counting down.
CCGGCGAGCGACGGAACCAGCGAGACGCCGCTGTTGCCCTTGGTATTGGCAAGACCGTCCACCAGCGTCTCGTTCTGGCCGGAGCGGCCGCCGTTGATGGTGACGCCGTTGACATCGGCATAGGCGTACAGCTCCATCGATCCCCAGTAGGTATCGGTTTTGAGAGCGCCGGGCAGCGTGTACTGGAGGGCGAACAGGTTGCGGCCGTTGGTGGGGTTGTTTTCGAGGGTCCGGTTTTCAATGGTGGAAGCGCGCGAGGCCGTCTCGGTTTCGAGCAGCGGCGCCTCCGCCTCGACCGTCACACTTTGCGCCAGCTCCCCCAGCTCGAGCGCGACGTTGACGCTGACGTGATCGGCCGCCTCCAGGCTGATGCCCGGCCGGACAAATTTCTTGAAGCCGGGCTTCTCCACGCTGAGGTTATAGTGCCCCGGCAGGAGGAATTGAACCAGGTAGCGGCCCGCCGAGTTGGTGGTGGCCTCCGTGGAGGTGTTGCGCTCGACGCTGGTAACCACCACCGTGGCGCCATCGACGATGGCGCCGGTGGAATCGGTGACTTGGCCGGCGATGCTGGCGCGAAACTCCTGCGCCAAAACCGGAAAGAACAACGCAAAAATCACGCTAAAAGCGTAAATACAGGCGCGAATGCGCATGGAGACCTCCTTCCCCGTCAAGTGCTGATCGATTATACGCGCGTCAGGTCAACGTGTCATCAAGAAAATGCCAGTTTTGCATCAAGAATGCTGATGCTGGCCATGTGCGCGCTTTATGCGCTTGGCGGGCGCCACTGCCATGCCGCCGGTGGGCTCGCGTCGCCACTGCTTCACGGCTGACGCGCGACCACGAGAATCATGAACGTGCCGGGCTTGGGTCTGCGCCGGCCGTTCGCTGCACTCTCAAATTCCGCAGTGGGCAGATAGATCCTATGGGTTGTGGGATCCAGGCCCATGGTTCTTGCGCCATCAGCCGTTTTCACGATTTGCACGATCGTAAATTTTCCGGGCGACTCCTCCCTGGTGGTGAAGAGTTGGGCGTCGGCGGTGCTGGCGAATGCCAGGCCGCGGTCGAATTTGACGGCGTCGACGCCTGCGCCAATCGGGAGGTCCGATAGCACCTTGCCGTCTTTGGTGCTCATCACGATCAACTTCCGGGGGCCCCGGCATCCGATGAAGAGCCGCCCCTTCTGGGCGTCGATCGCCATCCCCACCGGCAGACCGCCGGGGGCCACGGGCCAGTTCGCGAGGACCTTTTTCGCCTTGAAATCAACAACCGCCACTTCGTGCGTGTTCATGAGATTGATGTAGACTTTGCCGGCCGCATCGGCCGCGAGAAACTCCGGCTCACCGCGCAGCGCGATCGGCTCATCTATTTTTCCGTTCTGGGGATCGATGTCCGGCTTGAACGACAGGAGCGCTTTGCCGCGTCCCGACACGACCAGGACGTGCCCGCTGGCGCGGTCGAAGATAATCCCATCGGCATCAGGCATCGCGGCGAGCGTGCCAAGAACGGCATAGCTCTTCAAATCGAAGATCACGATGGCGCCGTCACCGCCCCCGTCGCTGATAAATCCACGCCCGGCGGCCGGAGCAAGCGCCACACCGTGGGCGTTCTTTTGGCCCGGGATATCGACTATGGTCTTACCGGAGTCGGCGTCGATCACCATCGTGTGGGTCGTCCGCGGAACATATAGCCGGTGCGTCTGCGGGTCTACGGTCAGATAGTCCCATCCGCCTTGGCCGCCGATCTGAAATGTCTTCACGACCTGCCAGTCCGTCTGTGCTGGAGCTTGGGGCAGGGCGGCGAACACAAGAAGGGTGAACACCGTTATAAGCA
>DASQHQ010000061.1:0-10891 GCA_035632015.1 Bryobacteraceae bacterium | reverse complement strand
GCTGGTGTGGCCCGGCGGCATCCTGCGCAAGCCGCGAAAGTTCTCTCTCGGACGGTGGCCTTGCGGCGGGCGCTCTATGGTCTTTTTAAGAATGCGCTCGACGGCTCTCAGCCCGCGCCAGCGTACCTGGACGTCCTCAGCCGCGAGCTCGCCATCGCGCGGCAGCATCAAAAGCTCTCGCCCGCCGATCGCCGCTTCCACTGGAAGTGGGACCGCCCGCAGCGCGCCCTCGATTGCATCTTGTGGCGCGTGTGTCAATCGGCTGCCGATCTGCTGACCTCGTCCGAACTCTCCCAAGTCCGCCGGTGCGGCGGGCCCGACTGCGGCTGGATGTTTCTCGACACCAGCCGCAATCACAGCCGCCGCTGGTGCGACATGCAGGACTGCGGCAATCTCGTCAAGGTGCGTCGCTTCCGGGAGCGTTCCGCGAAGGCCTACTCGCTAGCCTCCAAGAGACGGCAGACCGCGTCGAAAACCTGATCCGCCCCGATCTCATCCAGACCGCCGCTCACGATACGCACCCGTTCTCCGCGCGGCCCCCACAGCGCCGGGTCGGTAGCTGGGAAAATCGCCACCACTCGACCGCCCGCCGCCGCGGCCAGATGCGTAATTCCCGAATCGTTTCCAATATAAATGCGCGCGGCCGACAGCCACTGAGCCAGCTCATACAGGTTCTCGATTCGCACCGCGTCCTGCAACCAATCGTCCGGCCCCGCGCACCACTGCACCGGCGCCGGCAGACGCCGCGCCAACTCCCGAAACCGATCCATGGGCCAGTTCTTGCGGGCGCTGCCGGAAAACGGATGAATGACGGCGAATTCGCCGCGCGTGACCTCGCCGCAGTCGATTCGAGGCGCCGCAATCGCGCTCGACCCCGCCTGTCTCAGGAAGAAGTCCGCCGCGTGAATCCGTTCGCCCGCCGGAGGCAAGGCCGCCAGGAACTGCACCGGCACACCGAGACTTTGCATCGCTGCGACCAACGGCTCGCGATTCGAGCCATACCAGGAAACAATCGAGTCAAACGATCGCAATCGATCCACCAGCCCAGGCGGCGGATCCACCTCCGGCAATCCCAGCAGGTCGAGTCCGGTCGATGCGATGGAACAAACCTGATCCGCGAAGCGAACCAGCGGCACGACATCGCCGCGCACCCAGACTTCGGTGTAGTCCGTCTTCAGAAGCTCCAGCGCGGGCAGCGACAAAACACAATCGCCGATTCCACCTGGTCGGATCAGCAGCCGCCGCAAGATCCTACTTCAAACTCGAGCTGGTTTCGAACAACGGGCCATCCATGTCCTGAATGCTCAGATGAATCGCCTTGGCGGCTTCGAGATCCTGCTTCTTCACGTCGAAGCGCACGGCCACCATGCGGTCCACCGTAGTGTGCGGCGGAACGGTGTCCTTGATTGTCAGGTCGTCGTTGTATTGGTCGCCCAGGAAGCGGTTGTACTCGAACAGGCGCTTGAGATCTTCCTTGGCGACGTTGGAGCCCTGCGTCATGCTGCCGTCCCGCGCTTCCATGTTTACTTCGACGTTGCGCACCACGAACGGCAGGTCAGACGGATTCTCCACGCGGAAATCGAGCACGGCGATGCTATCCGCTTCGCTCAAAGCGCCGGTGCGAATTTTCATGATCTTGCCCTGCAACACCAGGTGCGAACCCTTGGTGTAGACGAGGATCGCGACCACGGCCAGTGCCACCGCCACCACGCCGACGCCGAAAAAAATCAGAAATCGCCGGCTCATGAGAAAACTTCAATCACCCAGGAGTTTGCCGTAGCCTTGCCATCTGCCGACATTATCGCAGACCGCCTTGACGCCGGCCGTAATCGGAATCGCCAGCAGCAGACCGATGGCGCCCCATAGCGTTCCCCAGAACATCAGCGCCACCGTCACCACCAGCGGGTTCAGATGCACGCGCGAGCCGACCACTTTGGGATAGAGCAGGTTCAACGAAATCAGGTGGAGCACCGCCACTACCACCGCGATCATGACGTAAATCGCCGGCGTCGTGTAGGTGATCAGGCCGCCCAGCAAAGGCGGCAGCACGGCCAGGGGAAGCCCGACGTAGGGGACCAGGCTAAGGAAACCGCTCAGTGGCCCGATCACCGGCCAGTACGGCATGCGGATGCTGAAGAAGAAGAGCGAGCTGAGGATCGACAGCAGCAGACCCAAAATGAAGTTGCCGATCACGTAGGCCCGCACCATGCCCGCCACTCCTTCCCAGCTTCTGCCCGCCACCTGCCGTCCCGATCCGCTGAACAGGTACAGAAAACTGCGCCGCATGTGATCGCGCCAGCTCAGCATGAAATACACCAGGAACGGAACGAAGCTGGCCATGAGAAGCACGTCGTAGAAAGACTTGAAGTAGCCGTAGACGTAGGACAGAAGTGGAGTGGGCTCGGCGTGAATCCGCACTTCGGGAATGGGCACCGGCGTGACGGGCTCGGGCGGAGGCGGTGCGGGCGTCTTGGTCGTTCGGCGCCGCCGGCCGTTTTCCACCGGAGGAGTTCCGGGCACGGGCTGCGGCGGCTGAAATCGTTTGGGAACCACGAATTGGTAGCTGCGCTTTTCGAACTGATCCACACGCGTCGCCACGGCATCCACAATTTCATTCATGCGCTGGCTGTAGGTCGGCAGATCTTGAACGAATCCGGAGAATTGCGTATACAGCCCCAGCCCCACCAGATACAGCACCATGAGCGCGGTGCTGCACACCAGGAAGCTGGCCACCGCTCGCGGCAACCGCAGTTTCACCAGCGCAGTCACCACCGGGTCCAGCAGGAACGCGATGATCACCGCGATCACCACCGTGATGAAAAACACCCGGCCGAAATACAGCAGCGCTACGCTTGCGGCGGTCGCAAGTATAGTGATGCTGGTCTGCCCCGCTTTGTGGGCGGAGAGCGGCGGTGTCAGAGTGGACATCCGGGCCTGGTCTTCTACTTCTATGATGAAATGAAATTGGAACGAACAGCAAACTCCACAAGCAGAGGATTCTCGAAATCGGCATGGATCAAGGCAGAGTGCTGGCGCTCGACTTGGGCAAACGGCGGATCGGTCTGGCGCTGAGCGACGAGCTGTGCGTCACGGCGCAGGGCCTGGAAACGCTCCAGCGCACCAACATTCGGCGGGATCTGGCGCGCCTCGCTGAGCTCGCTTCCGAGAGGAACGTGTCGTTGATCCTGATCGGAAATCCGTTGCACATGAGCGGGCACGAAGGGCGCCAGGCTGAACACGCACGCGAGTTCGGCGCGCGGCTGCACGCCGCCACTGGCCTGCCCGTCGAGTTCTGGGATGAGCGCCTGACCACCGTGGAAGCGCAGCGCGTGCTGCGCCAAAGCGGAATCAGCCTCGAAAAGCGCGCCAAGGCCGTGGACCGGCTGGCGGCGGTGATTCTTTTGGAAAGCTATCTCGATTCGCGCCGCCCATGACTCGTCCTCGCTCCCGATCCGGTGGAATGCTGCTGCGCCTGGCAGTCTGGTTTTTGTTCATCAGCGCCGGCGTAATCCTGCTGCTGGCATCAACCTTGGCCATGGCCTATCAGGGTTTCGCCAGTCCCGTGATCCTCGATTTTCCCAAGGGCACCAGCACCGTCGCAATGGCCCGGGAGCTGGCCGACGCCGGCGTGGTCCGCTACCCCTGGCAGTTCGTGCTGGCGCGGCTGCTCAGTCCCGCCGCGCGTCTCCAGGCTGGCGAATACCAGTTCGCGCATTCCGACACCACCTGGAATGTCTTCCATCGCATCGTCCGCGGCGACGTGTTCTTCTATGAGCTTACGGTGCCGGAAGGCAGCAACATGTTCGACATCGCGGCCAGCCTCGATCAATTCGATTTCCTGAAGGCCGCGGACTTTCTGCGCGCTGCGCGCGATCCGTCGCTGATTCGCGATTTGGCTCCCGATGCGCCGACGCTGGACGGTTATCTGTTCCCGTCTACCTACCGGCTCACGCGCCGAACAACGGCCCGCGAGCTGTGCCAGATGATGACAGACCTTTTTCGCAAACAATGGCGCCAGCTCCAGAGCGCCGATCATCCGGCGGCCGTGAATCAGACCGTTACGCTGGCGTCGCTGATCGAGAAAGAAACCGCGGTGCCGGACGAGCGGCCGCTGGTGGCTTCCGTGTACCTGAACCGCCTTCGCCTGGGCATGCCACTGGATTGCGACCCGACCACCATCTACGCGGCGATTCTCGAACAGCGCTACCGCGGTACGATTTATCGCTCCGATCTCCAAAGCGTGAACCAATACAACACCTACCAGCATGCGGGCCTTCCGCCCGGCCCGATCGCCAATCCCGGCGCGGCGTCGCTGCGGGCCGCACTCGCGCCCGCGTCCACGGATTATTTGTACTTCGTGGCCAAGGCGGACGGGTCGGGGTCGCATCGATTCTCGAAGACGGCGGAAGAGCACAACCGCGCGGTTCAGAACTATCGCCACAATCTTCGCAAAGCTGATCCGCCGCGGCCGCACGAGCGAGCCCGCAAATCGCGGCATTCGCGGCCGGCTTAGACCACGGCCACGCTATCATGAGACCTTGATGCCGCTACCGGAATCGGCCGCCGCGTTCCTCGCCGCGCAAGTGAAACGTCTGCGCGAGGTGAAACCCAGACGTCGAATCGTTTTTCCGGAAGGCGACGATGCGCGCGTGCAATCCGCCGCGGAACGGCTGGAGCGCGAGGGCTTGCTCACGCCGATTCTTCTGAAATCTGGCAGCGCGGTTCCGGAACCAAACGCCAGAAAATACGCCCGGCTGTATTTCGAGCGGCGCCGCGCCAAGGGAATCAGGGAAGTGGAGGCGGCCGCAATCGCGGCCCAGCCGCTGTTCACGGCGGCCCTCATGGTGGCGGCGGGCGACGCGGACGGGTTTGTTGGCGGAGCCGCCAACACCACGGCCGACACCGTTCGCGCGGCTCTGCACGCCGTCGGCACAGCGCCGGATGTGCATCTGGTGTCGAGCGCTTTCCTGGTGGCGGTGCCGAATCGCGCGTTCGGGCACAACGGGGTGCTGGCGTTCGCCGACTGCGCCATCGTGGTCGATCCTTCGCCGGTCGAGCTGGCTGAGATCGCCATCGCCACGGCCGCCACCACGCGCCACGTCCTGGGCGCCGAACCGCGCGTGGCGCTGCTTTCGTTTTCCACCAAGGGCAGCGCGCGCCACAAATGGGTAGACAAAGTGGTGGAAGCGCTGCGCATCGCGCGCGAACGCGCGCCCGATCTGGCGATCGACGGCGAGTTGCAAGCTGACGCGGCGCTGGTGGAGGCGGTGGGCCGCTCGAAAGCGCCCGGCTCGCCGGTGGCCGGCCGCGCCAATACGCTGATTTTTCCCGATCTCGACTCCGGAAACATCGCGGTGAAGCTGGTGGAACGGCTGGCCGGCGCGGTCTCGCTCGGACCGTTCCTGCAAGGGCTCGCCAAACCCGCCAACGACCTTTCGCGCGGCTGCTCGGCCGACGACATCTACGGTTCGGCCATCGTGACCGCGCTCCAATCGGCGCATGCTTCCCTTTAAGCTGGTCTATCATCCAGGCTACGATTTGCAGCTCGGCGAGCACGTTTTTCCCTCGCGCAAATACCGGCTCATTCGCGATCAGTTGCTGGACGAAGGCTTCGCTGCGCCCTGGGATTTTGTCGAACCGCAGCCGGCCTCGGACGAGGATGTGCTGCGCGTGCACGAGGCCGGCTGGGTGCATCGCCTGAAGACCGGAACGTTGAGCGAGGCGGAAGTTGTGCGGCTGGAGATCCCGTATTCGAAGGCGATGGTGGATGGTTTCTGGCTGGCCACCGGCGGCACTCTGCTGGCGGCCCGCAACGCCCTCGGCGGCCGCATCGGATTCAACATCGGCGGAGGTTTTCATCACGCCTTTCGCGGACACGGCGAGGGTTTCTGCGCGATCCACGATGTCGCAGTCGCGATCCGCGCGCTGCAGCACGAGCGGCTCATCGAGCGCGCCATGGTGGTGGATTGCGACGTCCACCACGGCAACGGCACCGCCGCGATCTTCGCCGGCGACCGGACGGTGCTGACGCTCTCCATGCACCAGTTCCACAACTATCCGAACGAGAAGCCGGCTTCGACCATTGACGTTCACTTGCGCGACGGTCTGGGCGACGAGGAATACCTGACTCGCCTGCGCGGCGCCCTGGATCTGGCGCTGGGATTCGGTCCCAACCTGATCCTGTACCTGGCGGGCGCCGATCCCTACGGCGAGGACCAGCTCGGAGGTCTGGGGCTGACCATGGAAGGCCTGAAACAGCGCGACCATCTGGTGTTTGAAACGGCTCTCCGGCGCAATGTCCCCGTCGCAGTGGCGCTGGCGGGCGGCTACGCGCGCAACACCGCCGATACAGTGACCATTCACTGCAACACGGCCAAGGAAGCTGCTGCAGCGCTTGTGTCAGAATCAAAGTAGCTTCGCTGATGATCACAGCCCGGGCTGTCGACAAACACGTGGATCAGCTGTTTGAGGTCTTGCGGCGCCTTCACACCGCGCTGACGAAGGCCGGTATCCAGTACAGAATTGTGGGAGGGCTCGCGGTATTCTTTCAAGTGAGCGCGCGGAACCCGCTCGCCGCGCGCCTGACTCGGGACGTCGACATCGCGGTGGATCGGAAGGACCTCGAGCGAATCGCTGCCGCTGTGCGAGATTTTGGTTTTCGTTACAGGCACGCCGCCGGCGTCGATATGCTGCTCGATGCCGCGGAACCCAAGGCCCGCAGCGCGGTTCATTTTGTCTTCGTTGGCGCAAAAGTCCGGCCCGAGTACGTGGAACCGGTTCCCTCCTTCTCAGAGCCCACGGTCACGGAAGAGGGAATCCTGCTCGCGCCTGTATCGGATCTCGTTTGCATGAAGCTGACCAGCTTCCGATTGAAGGACAAAGTTCATCTCCTAGATATGGATTCAGTGGGCTTGATCACGCCCCAAATTGAAGCCGGACTTCCGGAAGAGCTGCGCGACCGATTGCGGCGTCTGCGGGCCGAGGAAGCGCAGTCGACCGGCGGCGAATAAGTTTCCATTGCGAGGTTAACACCGGCGTTCGGCTGCGAAGGGTTCCGGCTGAGGGGAAGTGTTGGATTCCTTGGGTCCGTTGCGGCCGCAAGGGCGGTGACCGCGGGCCGGCTCAATCCACAGGCGCCGAATAAGCTGACGCCGGCGCGGCTTCGATGAGCGCGTCTTCGAACGAATAATCCTGCTTGGGGAACGAGCTGTTGCGCAGATACCAGCGATAGGTTTCCTTGAGCCCGGTGGCGAAATCCACGGGCTTGAACTTCAGAACGCGCTGCGCCTTGTTGACCACCACGGTGATGGCAGGCAAGTCGAAGTACATGCCGAAGTACAGCTTGGGCCCCATGGGATGGCCGCCGGCGCGCAGGAGTCGTTCGCGGGGCCAGCGCACGAAAGTCGGCTCTTTGCCGGCCGCGCGCGCGAAAGCCTCCACCGCCTCCACCTGGGTCAGCGGGCGCGGATTGGCGATGTTGAACGCGTGGCCTTCGACATCCGGCACTTCCATCACCTTCAAGCAAGCCGCGACCAGGTCCTTGATGTAGACGAACTGCATGAGCCGCCGGCCGTCGCCGGGCAGGATGATCGGCCGGCCTTCTCGCAGGCGATCCCAGAAGAAAGCCTCGCGATAAAACGGATTGCCGGGACCATAGAGGAACGGCGGCCGCAAGGTGACCACCGGGAATCCGTTGCGCTGGTGCATGCGGAACAGGGCGCGCTCGCTCATGGCCTTATTGCGGACATAGGAATCGGAGTGATCGTCGGGCGCCAGCGCGTCGCCCTCATGATGATTCAAGCCGTCGCCGTAAGCGGCCACGCTGGACATGAAAATATAGCGATGCAGGTTGTTGCCGCAGGCGCGCGCGGTGCCTTCCACCTGCGCCGCGGTGCTGCCGCGATCCCAGTCGTACACGTTGTCGAACACCACCTCAAAGCTCTTGCCGGCGAGCGCGCGCTTCACGGTCTCGGGATCGTTCCGGTCGGCCATGATGTTGGCCACTTTCTTTCCGAAGCTATGGCGGGACTTGCGGTGCAGCAGCGCGACCTCGTGGCCCGCACGCACCAATTCCTTCACCAGGGTCTGCCCGATGAACTGCGTTCCCCCAATGACCAGAACCTTGCGTTTGGAAGGCTCTTGCCGCTTGGATCCGTTAGTCGTAATACTCGAGGCCAAGGTGTGTAATTAAGTCCTCTCCGCGCATCCACCGCAATGTATTTTTCAATTTCATGAGTTGGATGAAAATATCATGTTCGGGATACAGGCCGGGCGCCGTCATGGGCGCTTTGAAATAAAACGACAGCCATTCCTGAATACCTTTCATACCCGCGCGCTGCGCCAGATCCAGGAACAGCACCAGGTCCAGCACCAGGGGCGCCGCCAGAATGGAATCGCGGCACAGAAAATCGATCTTGATCTGCATGGGATAGCCGAGCCATCCGAAAATATCGATGTTGTCCCAGCCTTCCTTAGCGTCGCCACGCGGCGGATAATAATTGATGCGCACGGCGTGATAAAGATTCTTATAGAGCTGCGGATACAATTCGGGCTGCAGAATTTGCTGCAGCACGGACAGCTTGGTTTCCTCTTTGGACTTGAACGAGCCGGGATCTTCCAGCACTTCGCCGTCGCGATTTCCCAGGATATTGGTGGAAAACCAGCCCGACATTCCCAGCATGCGGGCCTTCAGGCCGGGGGCGATCAGCGTTTTCATGAAGGTTTGCCCGGTCTTGAAATCCTTGCCGCAAATCGGAATCTGGCGGTCGCGCGCCAGCTCCAGCAGCGCGGGCGTGTCGGTGGTGAGGTTGGGCGCACCGTTGGCGTACGGCACGCCGCTTTTGAGGGCCGCGTAGGCGTAGATCTGGCTGGGCGCGATGTCCGGATCGTTCTTCTGCAGGCCGCACTCGAAATCCTTCAAGGTTTGATGCACGGCCGCGGGTTTGTGAAAAACCTCGGTGGATGCGCACCAGATCATGATGAGCCGCGCGGCGCCGGTGGACTCGCGGAACTGGCGGATGTCGTCCATCAGCATTTCCGCGTGGTCCATCTTGGAGCCCTGATCCTTGACGTGGGGGCCGTGCAGGCGCCGGACATAGTCGGGATCGAAGACCGCCTGCATGGGCCGGATGGCCTGGAGCGGCTGGCGGACTTTTTCGAGCAGCGACGGCTCCAGCACCGCGGCGTGGGTGGCGGCTTCGTAGGCGGTGTCGGTGAAGATGTCCCAGCCGCCGAAAACCAGATCCTCGATTTTCGCCAGCGGGACGAAATCCTGAATCTTCGGAGTCCGGCCTTCGGTTCGCTTGCCCAGCCGCACCGTGCCGAGCTGCGTCAAAGAGCCGATGGGCGCGCCGAGCCCGCGCTTGACCGCCTCGACACCCGCCATGAAGGTGGTGCTGACCGCGCCAATCCCGGGAATCAACACCCCCAACTTGCCATTCGCGGGCGCAACGGTGGCGTTTCCTCTTTTGGACAACTGCGAGTCTCCTTGGGTAGCGCGCGGATGCTTGGAACAGCCCGCGAAGGGGGACCTGCTACGCCTATCCTACGCTATACTAACATTTTATGACAAACCGCGCGACGAGCACCATCTCCGCGGTCGTGGTGGACGACGAGCAACTCGCCAGCGAAGAACTGTCCTACCTGCTGAAGGAATTTCCCGAGGTCGAAGTTCTGGCCACGGGCCGCAACGGGCTGGAAGCGATCAAATTGATCGAGAGCCTGGAGCCCGACGTCGTTTTTCTGGATGTACAGATGCCCGGCCTGGACGGCTTCGGAGTCATTCAGAAGCTGCGGGAGAAAGGCGTCCCGCTGCCGCACTTCATCCTGGCGACGGCCTACGACCAGTACGCGCTGGAGGCGTTCCGCTGGGAGGCGCTGGATTATTTGCTCAAGCCGATCGAGAAGGACCGGCTGGCGCTGGCGGTGGAACGGGCCTGCAAGGCGGTGGCCGAGAAATCCAAGACGCCGCCGACGGAAGCCGCGCCGCTCAAGTTCAGCGCCCAACGCACCAAGCTGCTGGTGCGTAGCGCGAACCGGCATTTCATTGTCGACGCCCAGGACATGATCTACGCCACCATCGAAGACGGGCTGATCACGGTGGTGGCTTCCAACGTGGAAGGCGAGTCGAATTACCGGACCATCGAGGAACTGCAGTCGAATCTGGACCCGGAGACATTTTGGCGCGTGCACCGGTCGTTTCTGGTGAATATTCATCGCATCAAGGAAGTGATTCCGTGGTTCAAGTCGAGCTTCCAGTTGCGGATGGACGATAAGAAGCAGACCGAGATTCCGGTGAGCCGGGTGCAGACCAAGCGGCTGAGGGCGCTGCTGAAGCTGTAGCGGCGTCGAGAAACCATCCCTATTTCGCCCACACGCCTATACCACTGTCTTCTCGCCCAATCACGATTCAGTGAATTGGCGTTGGTGAATCCTTTGTTCGAGCGATTGTGAGATAGCTCAAGGAGTCAGCGTGACGCCCGCTTGCCTGCGATCGTGTTCGACCAACGCGTCAAGCAACTGCTTCGCCCGCGTATTTTGCGGATCGAGCTCAACGGCGCGGGACAGTTCTCGTTCTGCGCGTTCGATCTGGCCAACCAACGCGAGCGCCAAGCCAAAATTGAATCTATCCGCCGCATCGTGCGGGAGCAGGAGCACGGCCTGATCGAACGAGCGGACAGCCGCGGCGGGCTGTTCCGTCTTGAGGTATTCGACCCCGAGCAGAGATTGCGTCCACGCCGCGGAGGACGGGTACCTGGAGAGCGCCTCTTCAAAAAGGCGAATTGCGACGCCATGGTCCCCGGCATTCGCGGCCCGGAGAGCCTTCAGTAACATCTGACGGGCCTTGTGGGGTAGCGGCTGGCGCAACAGCTCCGCGGAAATGACCGCCCCC
>DASQHQ010000060.1:0-16981 GCA_035632015.1 Bryobacteraceae bacterium | reverse complement strand
GGCTGCTTAATTAATTAAGCAGCGTAAGCAAACTGCTGATTGGCAGTTTTGGTTTTCCGATCGTTTAACGGGAGCTCGGAACCCGGCACGCCTCTCCATCACGATTCAATCCCGTCGAATCCGTTGCGCCCCCCTTTCCTTTCTATTCTAGCAGCCTGAGCCAATATGTCCGACGGTGCTGCCCGCCCGCACTGAGCGCCATGCGTAGCATGCGGATTCCACCGCCACGCTGGCGCGCCCCACACGCACAGCTTCGGGCGATGTATATTCGGAGGCATGTTCCAGATCCAGCGCAGTCCCGAGGTTCACGACGTGGTGGTGATCGGGTCAGGCGCGGGCGGCGGAACGGTGGTCAAAGTTCTGACGGAACTCGGCATCAACGTCACGCTCCTCGAGGCCGGGCCGATGCTGAATCCGATCACGGATTTCAAGGAGCATGTGTGGCCTTACCAGGTAGACCACCGGGGCGCGGGGCCGCACGCCGAGATGTACTTCGGAAAATCGCCCTGGCCCTTGGGCTATTTCACGGCGCCGGCGGGGAACTGGAAGCTCGAAGGCGAGCCCTACACTGTCGCTGAGGACTCGCAGTTCCGGTGGTGGCGGGCGCGCATCATCGGCGGGCGCACGAATCACTACGGCCGCATCTCGCTGCGCTTTTCGGATTACGATTTCAAGCCCTACTCGTTCGACGGCCTGGGCACCGACTGGCCGGTCAGTTACGAGGAGATGTCGCCCTATTACGACAAGGCCGAAGAGTTCATCGGCGTGACGGGCACCAAGGAAGGGCTGCGCACGGCACCCGACGGGAAATTTCTGCCGCCGATTGCGCCGCGCGTGCACGAGACGCTGATCCAGAAGGCCTGCCAGCGGCTCAACATCCCCTGCATTCCCTCGCGCATGGCCATGCTGACGCGGCCCGTGCATGGACGAGCGGCGTGCCATTACTGCGGCCAGTGCGGGCGCGGCTGCCACACGGCGTCGGCGTTCACCTCGAGCCAGGCCATGATTTTTCCGGCGATGAAAACCGGCAGGCTGCGGATTTTGACCGGCGCCATGGCGCGCGAGCTGGTGGCGGACGCGAGCGGCCGTGTGACGGCGGTTTCGTATGTCGAGAAGGACACGCGCACCGAAAAGAAGATCCGCTGCCGTGCGGTCGTGGTGGCGGCGAGCGCGTGCGAATCGGCGCGGCTGCTGCTGAATTCCCGCTCGGCGCGATTCCCCAACGGCCTGGCCAACGAATCGGGCATGGTCGGCCGCAATCTCACCGACACCACGGGCTACGATCTGGGCGGGTTTGTGCCGGCGCTGGCCAACCTGCCGCGGCACAATTCGGACGGCATCGGCGGCATGCACGTGTACATTCCGTGGTGGCTGCTGGACGACAAGAAGAAGGATTTCCCGCGCGGCTATCACATCGAAGTGGGCGGCGGCTTCGGAATGCCGGAGTTGGGTTATTTCCACGGCGGGGAGGGTTATGGCGCGGCGCTGAAATCGAGGATCCGGGAGAATTATGGCGCGTGGGTGGGATTCTCGGGCCGCGGCGAGATGATTCCAAACGCGAATTCGTATTGCGAGATCGATCCAGCGGCCGTGGACCAGTGGGGCATTCCCGTGCTGCGCTTCCATTTTCGCTGGAGCGAGCACGAGATCAATCAGGTGCGCCACATGCACGAGACTTTCACCGCCATCATCGAGGCCATGGGCGGCGTGCCCCGGAAGAAGCCGTTCCCGCTGCGAGGAGCCGACGCGGTATCGATCGGCGGCGAGATCATCCACGAGGCCGGCACGGTGCGCATGCACGACGATCCCAGGCAGGGACCGCTCAACCGCTGGTGCCAGGCGCACGACGTGAAGAATCTGTTTGTGGCGGACGCCGCGCCGTTTCTGGGAAATCCCGACAAGAACGTTACGCTCAGCATCGTGGCGCTGGCCTGGCGGACCGCGGAATATCTGGCCGAGGAAATGAGGAAAGGCAATGTCTGACGAAAATCAGGTTTCGCGGCGCGACCTGCTGCGCGGTCTGAGCCTCTCGGCCGCGCTGGCCACCTCGGGCGCAGGGCTGGTATCGGCGCAAGTTGCGCAACATATGCACGCAGCCGTGGCCGAAGAGAAGAGCGCGGCTCCGAAGGGTGAATACCGGCCGAAATATTTCAATGCGCACGAATTCCAGACGCTCCAGCGGCTGGCCGATCTCATCATCCCGGCCGATGGCCACTCACCCGGCGCTCTCGAAGCGCATGCGGCGGAGTGGATCGATTACATGTCGAGCAACAGCCCGGAGCTGGCCGAAATCTTCACCGGCGGCTTCGGCTGGCTGGACCATCACATGCAGCAGCACCACAGCGCCGATTTCGTGGACGCCACACCGCAGCAGCAGGCCGCGCTGCTCGATGTCATCGCCTTCAAGAAAAACGAAACGCCCGAGACCGCTGCAGGCGTCCGCTTCTTCGCCTGGGCGCGCAACCTGGTGACGGACGCCTATTACACCAGCCCCATCGGCATCAAAGAACTGGGTTACATGGGCAACACCGCGGTGGCGGAGTTCCACGTGCCGGAGGAAGCGCTCCAGTACGCTTTGAAGCGCAGCCTGTTTGCCTGAGGCAGGCTATCGTTCTTTCTCCCGATTCTGCTAGGATGAAATCGCCAAACTCAGCCCTAAGACGGGGGCCCCTGTATTGGCCCGTCAACTAACCTCGCAGGCAAAATGGAATTTCGTCCCGCCTCGCACGACGAGGGAGACCTAGCGTGAGCATTACAGAGCGGTCGAATGCGACCAAGGTGGTGGTCGCAACGACCGTCATGCTGTCGTTCATTTCCTTCTGGAGAGCCGCCGCCATCGTCTTGAGCGATCTGGCGTCGTCGGCCTATTACGCCGGCGGCATCGCCGAGACCGCGGTGGGCAAGTCTGCGCCCTGGTTCATCCTCTCCATCATGCTGTTCTCCTACGCGGTGCGCGCCATCTACATCGAGAGCTGCAGCATGTTCGTGCGCGGCGGCGTGTACAAGGTGGTGCACGAAGCCATGGGCGGCACCCTGGCCAAGTTCTCGGTTTCGGCCCTGATGTTCGATTACGTGCTCCCCGGGCCGATCAGCGCGGTGACGGCCGGGCAGTACCTGGCAGGCCTCATCAATGAATTTGCAGACTATCTGCACTTCCAACTGCATCTTCCTCCGAACAGTTTTTCCGCGGCGTTCGCGGCCCTGGTGACCATCTACTTCTGGCGCAAGAACATCATCGGCATTCACGAATCCAGCCAGAAGGCGCTGCGAATCATGCAGGTCACCACGGTCATGGTGGTGATTCTGATTGCCTGGTGCCTGCTGACGATCTTCAAGCAGGGGTACGCGCCCGTGCCGTTGCCCAGCGCTTCGAACCTGCGCTTCAACCCCACCAGCCTCGGGTGGCTCGAGGGCACCATCGCTCCCAGCATCACTTTCATTGCGGTTCTGATCGGGATGGGCCACGCGCTGCTGGCGATGAGCGGCGAAGAGAGCCTGGCGCAGGTGAACCGCGAAATCGCGCATCCCAAGCTCAAGAACCTGGAGAAGGCCGGGTTCGTCATCTTCATCTACAGCCTGCTGTTCACGTCGCTGGTCTCGTTCTTTGCGGTGATGATCATTCCCGACGGCGACCGAAGCAAGTATCTGGACAACCTGATCGGCGGGCTTTCCATGTACCTGGTGGGACCGATTTCGTTCCGCTTCCTGTTTCATGGCTTTGTGGTGCTGGTGGGAACGCTGATTCTTGCCGGCGCCGTCAACACCGCCATCATCGGCTCGAACGGCGTGCTGAACCGCGTAGCCGAAGACGGTGTTCTCACCGGCTGGTTCCGGCATCCGCACTCGAAATTCGGCACCACGCACCGCCTGATCAACTTGATCGTGATCCTGCAACTGGTGACCATCCTGATCAGTCACGGCGACGTTTACCTGCTGGGCGAAGCCTATGCGTTCGGCGTGGTGTGGAGCTTCGCCATGAAGGCGCTCTCGGTGCTGGTGCTGCGTTACAAACAGCCGGAAGGCCGCGAGTGGAAGGTGCCTCTCAACTTCCGCGTGGCGGGCCGCGAAATTCCGGTGGGGCTTGCGCTGATCACCCTGGCGCTGTTCGCGCTGGCCAGCATCAACGTGCTGACCAAGAAGGTGGCCACGATTTCGGGCGCAAGCTTCACCATCGCCTTCTTCACGGTGTTTGAGCTGTCAGAGAAGTACAACCGGAAGAGGGAATCGGCTCATGAAACGGAGCAGGAAAAATTCCGCGTGGATACGCGGGCCGATCTCTCCGCCGATTCTGTGCGCATACGGCCCGGCAACGTTCTGGTCGCCGTGCGCAATCCTTACCGCCTGCTGCATCTGAAGAAAATTCTGGAGAAGACGGACACCCAGAAGATCGACATCGTGGTGTTGTCGGTGCGCAGCGTTACGCCATCGGGTTCAGGCGAGCACGCTCTCGATGCCGAGCAGCTTTTTGCCTCGGATGAAACGGATGTTTTTACCAAGGTAGTGTTTCTGGCCGAAAAAGCCGGTAAGCATGTGGAGCTGCTGGTGGTGCCGGGCACTGACCCCTACGACGCCATGGTGCAAACCGCCGAGCGGCTGCAATCTTCGCGCATCGTGACCGGCCTGTCGCTGAAGATGGATCCCGCCGAGCAGGGCAAACTGGTGGGACAGGCCTGGGAGCGGCTGCCGGTGCCGCGCCCCTCTCTGTCGCTGGAGATCGTCACCGACGACGGCAAGTCGATGTTCTTCAATCTCGGCCCGCACCCTCCGCGGCTGTGGCCCGAGGATGTGGACCTGGTTCACCGCCTGTGGCTGGAATTGAGCGAGAAGGAGCCGGGCGCCAAGCTGCACCACCGCGACGTCGTCGGCACTGCGCTGCGGCGTATGGAGGAGCAACTGCGCTCAGCGAAAGCCGACGAAGTAATCCAGGACGTGATGCGCGAGGTGAGCCATCGCCAGCCGCCGCCCGCCGCGCCCCCGTCGCCCGATGGCGCAGAAGCTCCGGAAGTCCGGTCGTAGTGTAGGGAATCGATTTATGGACCATCGGCAGGCCGGACGCCATTGGGAGGCGAACGCATCTGTATGGGCTCGGCTTTCACGCCAGGGCTACGATGTGTACCGCGACGCCGTCAATACCCCGGCCTTCTTCAACGACTTTCCGGACGTGGCGGGGCGGAACGGCCTGGACGTCGGCTGCGGAGACGGGCACAACACGCGGCTGCTGGCGGAGCGAGGCGCACAGATGTTCGCCGTGGACATCGCGCCCACGTTCATTCGCCATGCGGCAGAATGGGAGGCTCGGGAACCGGCGGGCGTCCAGTACGCTGTGGCGAACGCTCTGGAACTGCCCTTTCCTTCCGGCCAGTTCGACTTTGCCACCGCGTTCATGAGCCTCATGGACCTTCCCGATCAACAGGCTGCCGTGGGAGAAATTCATCGCGTGCTGCACTCCGGGGCCTTCCTGCAGTTCTCGATCCTGCATCCGTGTTTTTTCCCGCCTCATCGGCGGCTTTTGCGCACGGAAAACGGAGACGTCTATGCCGTCGAGGTCGGCCGCTACTTCGATCGAACCGATGGAGAGATCGAGCGCTGGTTGTTCTCGGCTGCTCCCGAGGAGGCGAAAGCCGGTCTGAAGCCTTTTGAGGTTCCGGCTTTTCACCGGACACTCGCCGATTGGCTGAACGCCGTCTGCGACACCGGCTTCGTGCTGGAACGGGTGACAGAGCCGAGCGCGGACGAAGAGACCGCGCGGCGAGTTCCCGCAGTAAGCGACACGCGTGTGGTGGCTTACTTTTTGCACGTGCGCTGCCGGAAGCGGTAGCCGGCCGCGGGCGCTGCCTTGACGCGAGAAATCCCTCTCAGTTATCTTGGGCTGGAGCACTTCAGGGTGCCGCCAGCTCGCGCAAAGGGCCAAGCCCGCCTGAATTCATTGAGCTTCCGGACATAGCGACTGTCCTTTCAGCCTGACGATGCGAGCGATCGGGCGCCAGCGGGCAATAGCCCTGAAAGGAGGTCGTCATGACCACTCCGTTACCACCGCATCCTTCGCTCGAGAACCTGAAGAAGCAAGCCAAGACACTGCTCAAGAAATGGCGCGCCGGCGATGCCGAAACGCTCGCGCGCATCCGAGCCGCTCACCCGCAATTCACGGGATTGAGCGGCGAGCAACTCCGCGCCGCCCAGCCCCGCCTCGCCGATTGCCAGCTCGTGCTGGCGCGCGAAGCCGGCTTCGAGAGCTGGCCGCAGTTGAAAGTGGCCGTTCAGGCGTCGAACCAAGAACTGGCAGACCAGTTTGTCGATCTCGCGTGCCTGTGCTACGACGATCCGCACTACGATCACCGCTCGTTTCATTCCCGCGCGCATGAGATGCTGGCCGGCCATCCGCAACTGGTCGAATCCCATATCTGGGCTGCGGCTGCAGCCGGCAATTCAGGCGCTATCGGATCATTTCTGGATGAAGAACCCGGGCTCGTGAACCGTCCAGGGCCGCACGGCTGGGCGCCTTTGATCTGCGCCTGCTACTCGCGCGTCAAACCCATAGACTCGAGCCACTCGACTTACCAGGTCGCGAAGCTGCTTCTCGACCGCGGCGCGGATCCCAACGCCTACACGCTGAAGCACAATGACCCGCCGGGAAGCGAGCGCGCGCGCCGCTTCACCGCGTTGACGGGCGTTTTCGGCGGCGGCTCTACGGGTTTGGCCAACCAGCCGCCTCATCCGCACTGGCGCGAGATGGCCGAGCTCCTGCTCGAGCGCGGAGCCGATCCCGCCGACGAGCAGGCGCTCTGGATCAACCAGGGTGCGTCGCTCGAAATTCTGCTATGCCACGGCCTGAAGGCAGACGCGCAAGTTAAGACAGCGGAGGGCGTGATCACGCTTCTGGGGCGCGAGCTCTCGCAGGCGGCTCGCAACGGCAACGCGGATCGTGTGAAGCTGCTGCTCGCTCAGGGAGCAAGAATGGATGAGCTGTTCGACGGAAAAACACCCTGGCGTCACGCCATGGAAAAGGGCAACCTGGAAATCGCGCATTTGCTCGAAGAGGCCGGCGCGCCAGTTTCCGAACTGGATCCGGTGGAACGATTCGTGTCGTTCTGCGTGGCCGGCGATGAGCGCGCCGCCCGCGCCATGCTCGCCAGCGATCCGGACCTGCTAAAACGCGCGCCCAAGGATCTCGTCCTGAGGGCACAGCGCGCCGGGCGGATCGAAGCAGTCCGGCTCGCGCTCGATCTGGGTTTCGATCCGAACTGCATCGACGACAATGCCGCGATCCACGGCGCTGCCGGCAGCGGAAACGAAGAGATGGTCCGGCTTCTGCTACAGCGTGGTGCGTCACTGTCACTCCGCGACCCGTGGTACGACGGAACGGGAGTGGAGTGGGCGGACTTCTCCGGCCAGATCGCGCTGCGGGACATGCTGCTCAATGAAGGGCCGATCTGTCTCTTTGACTCCCTCGATTACGGCCGCCTCGATCGCGTTCCCGATGTGCTGGCGCGCGATCCCGCAGCGCTCAACCGGCCCTTGGCCCAATGCCTTTCCCGCGACCCCAAACCTCAGGACTGGCAAACGCCGCTTGTGCGCATGGTGGATCGCGGCAAAACTGAAGCCGTGCGCGTGTTGCTGGAACGCGGAGCCGATGTCACGGTCCGTCACCCCGGCGGCCGGCCGCTGGTCGAACTCGCTCGCGATAAGGGGTTCCACGAGATCGTCAGTCTGTTGACAGAGCACGGCGCGAATTAGCCCGACTCACCAACGCGCCGGCCGGTGACCAGAAGCATATAATAATGCCCGAGGAGCCACGCCATGCCCACGTACATCTCGCTGTTGCGCTACACGCAAAAGGGTGTCGAGCAGATCAAGCAGAGCCCCGCCCGCCTCGACGCGGCCAAAAAAACCTTCCGCGATGCCGGCGGGGAGTTGAAGGCGTTTTACCTGACGACCGGCCGGATCGATGCGGTAACCATCTTTGAGGCGCCGAGTGATGAGGCGGCCGCGCGCCTCACGCTGACACTGGGTGCGCACGGAAACATCCGCACGGAAACCCTCCGCGCTTTTACAGAGGCGGAATACCGGAAGATCATAGCTGCCTTACCTTGAGTAACGAACACCCCTTGCACTCTTGTTCCAGACAGTTGGTTTTGAGTCTGGTTCTCGCCTCGTGCCTGCTCACATGCTCGCGGCCGCCTGTGGCGCGGGATCCAGCGGCGCCGGTCGAGGAGTGGCCGACATATGGCAACGATCCAGGGAGCTCGCGTTACTCGCCGCTTACTGAGATCACCAAAGACAATGTAGGCCGTCTGAAGGTGGCATGGACGTATCGCACCGGGGACGTATCTGACGGCACGGGCACCTGGAACGGGCAAAAGGTGTGGGCCAGGAGCACGTTTGAGGCTACGCCGCTGATGGTTGACGGCACGCTCTACATTGCGACTTCGTTCAACCGCATCATCGCGCTGGATCCGGAGACCGGAAAGGAGAAGTGGGCTTTTGATCCAAAGCTCAATCGCCTTGGCTATTACGGTGACGACTTCACCTGCCGGGGGCTGGCGAGCTGGGTCAACACCAAACTCCAGCCGGGCGAGCCATGCCGCAGGACGATCTATGAGGCCACGCAGGACGGCCGCCTGATTGCTGTCGATGCACAAACCGGAAAGGCCTGCGCCGAGTTCGGAACCGGCGGCCAGGTTTCTCTGAAGGCCGGCATCAATCTAACTTCCAGAATCGACCACCTGATCCCGGGCGAGTACCACTTTACGTCGGCGCCTGCGGTGGTGGGTGATGTGGTGGTAGTCGGTTCAGCGATCAACGACAACGATCGCGTGGAGATGCCCTCGGGCGTTGTGCGCGGGTACAGCGCGCGCACGGGCGAGCTGGTTTGGGCGTGGGACCCGGTGCCGCGCGACCCTGAAGATCCCGCCCGGGCCACCTGGCAGAATGGCGCCGATCGCACCGGCGCGGCGAACGTGTGGGGCCCGATCTCAGCCGATCCGGCGCACGATTTGGTTTTTCTGCCTACCACCAGCCCCAGTCCCGACTACTTCGGCGGCGAACGCAAGGGAGCGGGCCGAAATGCGGACTCGTTGGTCGCGCTGCGCGCCTCCTCTGGCAAAGTGGCTTGGGCTTTCCAGGCCGTGCACCACGATCTTTGGGATTACGATCTGCCGTCCGGCCCCTCGCTGATCGAAGTCGAGCGCAACGGAAAGCGTGTGGCTGCGCTGGCCCAGCCGAGTAAGATGGGCCACCTGTTCATCCTGGATCGCGACACCGGTCAGCCCATGCTCCCGGTTGAAGAGAGGCCCGTGCCCCAGGACGGCGTGCCCGGCGAATGGCTGTCACCGACGCAGCCGTTTCCGGCGGCCACTCCGCGGCTGGTAGCCGACCGGCTGGAACCGCAGGATGCCTGGGGCCTCACGCCCTGGGACCGCGGGCGGTGCCGCGAGACGATCGCGAGCCTGCGGCGCGGCGGTATTTTCACGCCGCCCAGCCTCCAGGGCACGTTGCAGTATCCCGGCAATGCCGGCGGAACGAATTGGGGAGGAGTTTCTTTTGACCGCTCCTGCAAGTTGATCGTCGTGAATCAGACGAACCTCGCGTTCATCGCCCAACTGATCCCAAGAGAGCAGGTCACCGGCCGAAGGCGCGACTCGGGCGGCGAGGAAGGAGGATGGGAATACGCGCCCATGAAAGGGACGCCTTACGTGATGCGCCGCAAACCGCTGCTTTCGCCCTTGGGTCTGCCATGCAACCCTCCACCCTGGGCAACACTGGCTGCTATAGACGCCGGCACGGGCAAGCTTCGCTGGCAGGTTCCGTTTGGGACGGTGAGGGAACTGGCTCCCGTTCCTGTGCCCATCGGTTGGGGCACACCGACCCTGGGCGGCCCGCTGACCACCGCGAGCGGCCTCACATTCATCGGCGCCACCATGGACAGCACGTTCCGCGCGTTCGATACCGAGACCGGGCGCGAGCTATGGCACACCCGCGTACCGGCCTCGGCCATTGCCACGCCCATGACCTACAGGGCGCGCACGGGCGGCCGCCAGTACGTGGTGGTCGCCGCGGGTGGGCATGGCAAGATATCAGGTATCAAGCTGGGCGATTACGTTGTGGCGTTTGCGTTGCCATAAGGACTCATTTCTCAGCGGCCTCAATTCCTGCGCCGCGATCGATAGAGAAGGGACTCCAACGGAGCCAACTGCTTTTCCTGCCGTATCTGTTCTGTATGAATGTGGCCGCCGGTCTTATAGACGCGATCAGCTCGTGCGCAGCGTTTCGATCGGATCACCCGGTAGAATCGATCGTCGATAAACTCTGTCGCGCAATAGTTCTCGAGCGCGATGCCAACTCCCCCGATCTTGCGAATCATCTTGCGGAAGTCTTTTCGTCGCGGAACTCCTCGTGTCATGCTGTTGTAGTGAACGGCGCTCTCGCTGGGGCGGCGGGCTGGCTTGCGGCTGTCCTCGAATAAGCCGGAAGAAGGGCGCGCCTCTGATCATTCCACAGCCGATTCTGGAGTGGCTTGGGACGCTAAGAGTTGTGATTGATAAGGCGGCGTGACGGAACGGTATGTTGCCAACAACCCTGTTCGAACCATTCGAAACTCTGCGCCATTCGAACCCTGAAAGTCGTAGACAAGAAAGCGCGGACATCGGGCCAGAACAAGACTTGGTTTGGCTCCCCGAGCGCTACGTTGCAAGAAATGGAGAGACTGTCGCTCGAGAGAGGCACAGGTAAACGGTTGATTCGCAATATAGTTCGGTAAACCAGTTCAGGCAACTGCTGCGAATGCTGCGAAGACTCAGTTGATACCGGATGCGGTATCATGGGTTGTGTGGCCGCAGGCAAAACACTCCAGAAGATGCGCAAGAGCCAAGTGGGCTGGCGCATCGAAGAGTTGCAGATGGTAGCGGAAGCTAATCTCGTTGAGTGGCGCAGGCCCGGTCGTGGCGGCAGTCACGTGATCTTTAGCGCTTCCGGTGTACGCGAAATCGTCTCGGTTCCCGCGAGGCGTCCAATAAAGCCGGTCTACATCAAACGGTTTCTGGCGCTCATCGACGCCGCTGGAAAGGTTGGAAAATCATGAGAGCACGTTCGAATCGAGAACTGGACGAATACCAGTTTACAGTTCGGCCACTATCAGCCGATGAGGGTGGCGGCTATCTGGTGGAGTATCCGGACATACCTGGATGCATGTCCGACGGCGAGACGATCAAAGAGGCGATCGCGAACGGCAGGGAAGCGTTGCGCGACTGCCTGGAAGTATTCCGGGAGTCGGGCAGAAAACTGCCGAAGCCCAGCATCGAGGCCGCTCAATGGCGCCAGCGCCTGCCCCGGACTCTCTACGCCAAGCTCACGAGACAAGCGCAGCGTGAAGGTGTCAGTATCAACAGCTTCGTGACGGCGATCATCGCCGAAGCAGTTGGATCGAGGCGCGTCGTATCACAAAGGGCGAGCAAGCATGCATGAACGGCGGTGCATGGGCGTGTCGTCTGCGACGGCGACAGCGGGCGTAGCTGTTAACGATTCGGTTGGGCGGTTTTTGTGTGCAGCTCGGGCCGCCGAGCGAGACTTTGGCTCCCCGAGCGCGACATTACAGAAAACAAAAATTGGCCGCGCGACCGGAGAGTCTGTAAGCCACTGATTTCAAAACCACCTCGGTAAAATCGTTGGCGTAGAAACAAGCCGTCTATGGGGCGCCGATTCTCTGTTTTGGTGTTGCGCCTGGGCACCTAAGCCATACATCTCAAAAAACAAGGTTGACTCGAGGTATTCCGATCTGATCGCCGCATCAATCCGGTCGGCTCACGCCACACGAGTACCATTATGCGAGCGCCCGCGGCGATTGGTTAGACAGGTGGCCGAAGCCGATGAACGACGGCTGAGAATTGGTCCAAGGTGAATTCACCCGCGACATACCGCGCGGCAACCTGAAAAACTCCGGTATTGGTTCGAGACTCTGCCGCCGGGCGCTGGCAACCTCCATCTGGACCTCTCGGGTTCGCTCCGCACACGTCTTCCCCGGAGTAGATTCTTGATAGATTGACGATTTATCTCCATGGACACTCATGGCCTCGACTCTCCTTTTTCAAGATCGATACACTCGGGGCTGTTGCCGTTCTTCCGAGTCATCGCGTAGTCCCGGGAATCAATCGTGACTTCGGTGCGCCCGAACAGGAATGAATCCGTCTCCGAATGGTTGAACAGCGGCAGCCATACCAGGCCCAACTTTTCATACTGCTGAACGACGTGAGTGTTGCGAATCAGCGCGGACGGATTCTGGGCGGGAGCAGCCTCAACGCGAACGATTGCGAAATCCTCGCTATCGACCCAAATCCTACCGCGAAGCGAGAATTTGTTCCGAGATCGGGGCGTAGCCTTCAAGACGTACGACGGGCGGTCCTGTTGGATTTCGACCCCAAGGAGCTGGAATTCGTAATTCAGTGGAGTGATCCGCGTATGCTCTCGAACGTCATCGCGGCTGGCCTCGGCCTCCGCCTCGAGCATACGTCGCAGGACACGCTGGCGGATGATGGAGGGCCCCCGCTCGGATAATACTTCAAATCTCTTTCGTCCTGGATAGCAATAAGTCATTCGAGCGGTAAGCTCGGCGGTCACGTGGAAGCGATGGTTATCCAAGAAGTAACGGCGAACGCACGTGTAACGGGCCAGTGAAACGGATCTCAACTGGTCCTGTTCTTCCATTCGCTCAAGTACCTGCCGCAGCGTCAGCGGCGGCGCGACATCGCAGGTAACGACGAGCGGGAACAGGATCCCGGGTATCAACACAGCGGGGACCGACGTTCTCATTTCAGCGGTGCCCTTGCAAGACTGCGGAGTTGGTAGAGATTAGTGCGGTAGATCGGCTCGCAACCGGCTCGGGAACGGGAACCTGTCGCCTGCGCTTAATCATCGAACTAACCAGGTAGCGGCCTCCCTCGAACGCGCGCCAATAGGGGTTGGTTCGAAGCGCATCGTTGCGCGCGCTTAGGATCTCTCGCCGTGCGAAACGCTGCAGCAGACTCCCGTGGCGAGGCAGCACCTCCGTGTCTAACGTCTCCAGGGACAGCCGTGGCGCGGGACAGTCAACCAGCCCGATGATGGCCGCGCGCGTATCGGTGGCGATGGGATCACCCGTTCCGTTGCGAGTGTATTCGGGAACCTCCGGCCGCGCGGCCCAGTCCACAACGTTCGCGCAGGAGGTAAATGCCAAGTCGTAGAGGATTTTGTCGCGCTCCAGATCGATGTTCGCCTCAATCTTATGCGAGAGTTTTTGACCTGGACGCATGTAAGCGAAATCGACATCCCGGGTTGCGGCGCCCATCCATAACGCCTGGCTGTTCCATGTGCCGGCGCTCCACACCCGGATATGGTGCCGCTTGGAAACGTCATTCAGGCCCTTTTCCCAGGCCATATCCGGCTCGGCGCCATCCAGCAAGAGAGCGGACATGGGTCCGGCCAGATCGCCCCGCCGCTCAGCTATGGCACGTATCCACTTGATGCGCCAACGCAGCGAGGCCGGATTGGCTTGGGTCCAGCCGGCGGCGGAAAACGCCGCAACAATCTGGTCGCGAGAGCCGATTAATACCACATTTGTCAGATCCGACGGCCGGCGGGAGTCGGGGTCATAAGTCCGCGCGGGCATGGTGGCAATCAAAGGGTCCAGATCGGCGCGCTCGGCATCCGTCAGTTGCCGGGTGGCCGGTTCCGCATCGATCGGCACACTCACCAGCACATGCTCTGTCAACACCAGCGTGAGTTCGACGCCGGCGGGGTAATAGATTTCCGGTTCCGGGAGCTGCCCGATGAGCGATTTGATGGCCCATTCGGTGATCTCCACGTGAACCTCCCAACGAACCATGATTCGAATATATCCGGCGACTCTGTAACACAGGCTGTCGGTGGCGCGCACTCCATGAATGTAGCCGTTCCGCGTAACGCGCTCGCGGCCGTTGTCCACCTCCGCCACCCGTACCGCAATCGGAATGCTCTCACCCTGCGGCGTGGTCAGCCGCGTGAATTCCAAATCGAGCCCGGCGGTTTCGTGACGAATCCCCAAACCCACCCGGCGCACTGTCTTTACTCTGCCCGAGACGGTGCTCCCGGCCGCCAGTACGGTTTCATCGCCCACCACCACAGGCGCGATCAGAACAGCCCTAACGGGCGACCCGGCTCTGCTGGCATAAGAGCCTACCGTGGATGTCAGCCGGATGTGGAGTTGCGTGCCGGCCGGCGCGAGCCTATAAGTGAGCGAGCTAATCGAGAGCAGCAGAGCGAGCAGTGCGGGCATCCGGTCCCCTATTCTCTTTTCTGCGAGATTTGTTGGTCTGCGATGGCCAAACCAATTGCTTCCAAACCTGTCTGGTAAGTGCGGTATAAATCCTCGAACACTCCGCACCAGGTCTTCGAACAAGCGAACTCGCGAGCCGTGCAGCTCATCTCGCGGCGCAAGGTTTCATTGTTCATCAGAAGCAGGACACTCTGGGTGAAGGCGCTTAAGTCCTGCGCGTGGAATCCGGTAATGCCATGCCGAACGCCTACACGGGCGCCCGTCTCGGGGCTGACCACCACCGGCACCCCGGAAGCCAGAGCTTCCAGTACAACCAAACCGAAGGTTTCAGTGCGCGAAGGAAAGACAAAAACGTCCATACCGACAAACGCTTCCGCGAGCGCGTTTCCATGCAGAGTTCCAAGGAACTCGCCCGACTGAAGATTCTTCCGTAGCCACTCTCTCTCGCCTCCGTCTCCAACCACCGCGAAGCGGAAGTTGCGTTGGCCGGCGGCGATCAAGCCCTTCTCCAAGTCGACCAGAAACCGTACATTCTTCTCCGGCGTCAGGCGGCCCACGTATCCAATGCAAAAGGAATCGGCCGGCCGGATGCGGCGGACAGGCGAAAAGGCTTCGGCATCGACGCCGTGCGCCATCAAGTAAGTGGTTCGGCGGGTTCGCTCTTCGAGTAAGTCAACCATGGTTTGGTTCGGAGCGAAAAGGAAGCGAGGTAATCGATAAAAGCTGACGCAGGCTCGCAGGCTTTGCTGTTCGGCCGCGTTTGAAATATTTTGTCGCCAGCGCTTCGGAAGGAAGGAAAACAGCTTGTCCAGGCGGCGGCCCGCGTATTCGTGCAGGTTGGTATGCCACGACGCGACCAACGGAATCCCAAGGCAATGAGCGACCCAAAAACCGAGGATTCCGATGTCTCCCGGCCCAGTAATGTGCACCAGGTCGGCGTGAAAGGGGCGGAGTTGAGAGATTACCCAGTTCCTATAACGGCTGAGCAGGGGGTCACAATAGAGGTCATGGTCCAGCGGGAATGCCGCCAGGCCTCTCTTCAGCTCCAGTGTGGTAACAGTTCCTTGACTGGAAACCTGCTTTCGAGCGCCGCTGCGGACGCAGAAGAAAGGAAGCTGTTGACGTTGAGCGAAAGCGGCGAATTGCCTACTAAGGGTGGCCACCCCGTTAGCTTCGTGGAACGAATCGGAGAAGAGGGCGACACGTAGCGGGAGGGTCAATGCGGAACCCCGGCCTCCCCAACTTTGGACGCGCCTTGGATGCTCCGCACTTAGCGGCCCAGTCTATCACAGCGTCTTGGAACGCGCGTGCGGGCCGATGTGGCACTGTCGTTAGCATGTGAGTTGTCCGGTTCAATTAGCAAGTGAAATGTCCGCTTTAAGAAAGCGGCTAGGGGAAGCTGGTGGATGTGGAAACCAGCGAACAGCAGAGCCCGGCCGCGGAAATGGAGCGGATGATGAAGATCCAGGAAGTGATTTTGAAAGCCATGGCGGGCAAGCTGAAGTGGTGGGAGGCGGCTGAGATCATCGGGGTTACGGACCGTACGATGCGGCGCTGGCGGGAGCGCTATCAGGAACACGGGTACAGCGGCCTATGGGACTACCGCAAGCGGAGTCCGAGCCCTAAGCGAGTGGCGGTGGAAGTGCTGGAACAGGTGCTGCAGTTGTATCGGGAGAAGTATTTCGACTTCAACGTGCGGCACTTTCACGAGAAGCTATGGGAGGAGCATGGAATCCAGCAGAGCTATACGTGGGTGAAGACGGCGTTGCAAGAGTGTGGGCTGGTGGCACGCAGGAAGAAACGGGGTACGCACCGCAAACGGCGGCCGAGAAGGCCTTTGCCGGGGATGATGCTGCACATCGATGCCAGCGAACACGCATGGTTTGGCGACGGCCGCAAATACGAACTGATCGTCATTCTGGATGACGCCACCAGTGAGATCTACTACGCGCAACTGGTGGAGGCCGAAGGTACGCGCAGCGTCATGGCCGGGCTGCGTGAGGTGATCGAGACACGGGGGGTGTTCTGCTCTTTGTACAGCGACCGCGCAGGCCATTTCTTTGTCACGCCTAAAGGCCATGGGAGCGTGGATAAAACGCGGTTAACGCAGGTGGGGCGGGCACTGAGCGAGTTGGGGATCAAAATGATTGCCGCCTACTCGCCGCAGGCCCGGGGACGTTCGGAGCGGAACTTCGGCACCTGGCAGGGACGGTTGCCGCAGGAGCTGCGAGTCCGCGGCATTACGGAACCGGATCGGGCGAACCAGTTCCTCTGTCAGGAATATGTGGCCGAGTTCAACCGCCGTTTCCGCGTGGCAGCAGCCCAGAAGGGTACGGCGTTCGTGCGTTCCCGGCGCCGCGATCTGGATGTGATCTTTAGTCTGCAGCAGGAACGCACGGTCAACCAGGACAACACGATTCAGGCGGGCAATCGCGTATTTCAGATCGAGAAGGCCCGCTGGCGCAACACCCTGGCGGGGGCAACGGTGGTGCTGCACGAACATCTGGACGGACGGGTGTCCATTCGATATGGTCCGCACGTGATCGCCGCCTATGGACCCGATCAGCTGCCGCCCCAGGCTTCGCGGCGACGGGGAACGCCCCGGCTTCCGGTGGGACGGGCGGCCTAAGGATGAGCCTGCGGCAGCCAGGTATTGGGATCGCCCCCTTTCCCGTTTCCCCCTCCGGGGGCAAGCCGGGG
>DASQHQ010000059.1:0-31894 GCA_035632015.1 Bryobacteraceae bacterium | reverse complement strand
TCCAGCGGAATTTCCACCATCGCGCTCGCCGCGGCCGCGCGCCACACCGGCGGCCGGCTGGTCTCGATCGAAAAAGAGCCGTTGCGCCAGGCCCAGGCGCGCGAGACATTGTCGCGGCTGATGCTTGAGCCGTGCGTGGATTTTGTGCTGGCGGACGCGGCCTCCGTTCTTTCCCTGTATTCAGACCTGGATTTCGTCCTGATTGACTGCGAGAAGGAAGACTATATTCGATTTTTCGATCTGCTCGGTGTTCGACCCGGCGGGGTTGTCGTCGCCGACAACGTAATCTCGCATGATTTGACGGATTACATCGCGCACGTGCGCAGCCGTCCCGGCGTGGAATCGATTACGCTTCCGATCGGCAAGGGACTGGAAGTGACGCGCGTTTGTCCCGCCAGCCGCTAGACGTCGCAGCCGTACAGGTTCCAGGCGATGGGCTTGAGCTCGGCGCCGGCGGAGAAGAGTATGTACTGGTAGGCGCAGTTCGACGGATCGGGTTTCCACTTGACCAGCAGGAACTGCCCTTCAGGCAAACGAAATGACAGGGTGCGCTCCACTTCCGCGGAGATGCCGATGCGGCCCGTCCAGGAGAGCGTGCGGCCATTCTGTTCCAGCGTGCAGATGATTTCGCCGGCGCGATCCGCGGATTTCCGGACTTTGAAATTCGCATCGTGACGCACTCCGGTGACGTCGCTGGCGCGCGCGGCGATGACAAACGCGGCGTCGCTCACCGGCAGAGTTGCACTGCCGGCCACCTCGCCGCTGAAATTCTTCTGCAACAAGTGCAAGTAGTCGTCATCGTACTGTAGAACAGCCACACCCTGGAGTTGCTTGGGGCGCAATGGCGCAACCGTCTCGCCGGACAGCAGGATGTAGCTGGTCTGGTCAATGCCCGGCTCCAGCGGCGCGACAAACTCCAGGACCGCCTCGCCGGGCGTCTCGCGAGGGCTCTGCTTGAGGCGGCTGACTGCGCCGGCGTCGGCCGGTCGATATGGAAGTCTTTCAGGTATGTGCGCGCCTTGGCTTCCCAGTCGATGCGCTGCGATGTCTCCCATCGGATCTGGCGGCTCGATGCCTCGTAGAACGCCCGAAGGAATCGATCGGTTCCGAATGGGAGCTCCACCGGAGCTGGTGTCTGGCTCCGGCCGCACACCAACACCGTCAACGAAAAACAAACCGCACGCAGCACCGCCATATGCTTCATTCGACAGTCTGGCTTTCCGCCATTAAAGTAACCCGGAGTCGCCTGGATTAACATGTTCGATTTTACGTTGCTGTTACAACCTGTCAACATTTTCCGCCGCGCCCAGCGTGTCTAACGGGTATGCGACGATCAGCTTGCTCCA
Source organism: Bryobacteraceae bacterium (assembly GCA_035632015.1). GTDB lineage: Bacteria > Acidobacteriota > Terriglobia > Bryobacterales > Bryobacteraceae > Palsa-89. The sequence continues at coordinate 30,548 of DASQHQ010000059.1, read as the reverse complement.
CAGCGTTCCCGATCTCGGCCGCCATTGCACTCGCGATGGCGCTGCATGCCGATGATACCCAGCAGCCACAGGTCTCCTACGCCGGCAGCTCGCATTCGACGGTGCTTCTGAGGATGGGCGGAAAAGAATACATCGTGGACCTCGCCGCCCAGACCGTTCATGAGTCGAAGCCTGAGTCTTCCAGTTCCTCGCCGGCGCCATCTGGCGCGGCCGGCCTGTTTCGTGAAAAGTGTTCCAGTTGCCATGGTCCGGACGGCAAGGGGCTGCGTGCTACGGGAACGCCGGACTTCACCAGCCCCTCCATTCAGAGCGGCCTGAGTGATCCGCAGATTGTCGACACGATCCGGCATGGGAAACCTGGAAAGATGCCCGCGTGGTCCGGCAAGTTGTCCGAAGCGCAGATTCAGGACCTGGCTGCATATGTCCGTTCTTTATCGAGTTCGCCTCCATCGTCGCATCAGGAAGCGGCCAGATCAGGCGTTTATCAACCTGGCGACGACGTGCTGGTCAGCCTGCCGACTGGACGGACCTTGGACCGGCACGGCTTCTACTTCAATTTCGCACATCGCTTTGCTTCCGAAGCGGCGTTTACCGGCACCGCCCGCGTGGCGGAACTCTTCGGCCTCGACAGCGTCTCCATCTCCTCCTTCGGTTTCCGTTACGGGGTCACCGATAAGCTATCTGTCGGCGCGTGGCGATCGCCGTCCTTCATCGGCCGTCCAATCCAGTTGATGGCTGCGTACAATGTCCTGGATGAAAACCGCGAAGCTCCGCTGAACATGGCGCTGCGCGTTTCCATCCAGGGCCAGGACAATTTCAAGAGAAGCTATACGGAAAACATCGAGTCGATTTTCTCGCGAACGTTGACCCCGCGCGCCCAATTGTACGTAGTCCCGACATTCTCGTTCAATGATCGCCCGCTGGTGGCGGGAGGCCTGCAATCCGCACGGATTTTGGATTTCCCCGGTGTGAACGCGTTTTCGATCGGTTTCGGTGCGGCCGTGGATGTGCGCCCCACAGTGGCCTTGGTCGCCGAAGTGATTCCGACGCTATGGAATGCCGCCGACCTGGGCATTCATCGCCCCGCCTACTCGTTTGGAATCCAGAAGAAAATCTGGCGGCATGCCTTCACTCTGGCATTAACCAACAGTCCCGGAACCACTGACTCGCAGCGGGCCGGCACCCGCGCCACGTACCTTCGGAAACCGAACGCCGACACTCCCCGAGGTCTGTTCCTAGGGTTCGATATCATGCGCCAGATCCATTAGCTGGGCGGCCCGGATTAGCTGCCTGGATTGAGCCGCCCAGACGCCGTGTGGTTAGGCGAGTGCGAGCCAGCCGCTCCTCTTAGAGAATGCAACGTCCTCCAACCTGGATGGCACGCGGCCCCGGGGAGCCAAAGATTGACGGCGTCCGGTTGGTCGCCTGGCCGAGCGAATGGTCTGTTCTCTCGGGTTGTCCGCCGAGTGAAGTCGGATAGTCAGGTTCGCGATGTTGAAGCCTTGAAGAAACTCACCGAACAGCGGCCGGCTTGTACCTCTCTCTGAACGTGAGGGTTTTCGTCATGGAAGTCTTGCGCAAAGGTCGGGTCGCCGAACTGGAAGCCGGCCGAAGAACGATTTCCAGGATCGTATGTCCGTCGGGGTTTTTTCCCCGGCACCGTTGGCATTGAAGTAATTTAAGTGACGCGCGTTCGGTGCGCGGGCTAAGACGTCGCAGCCGTACAGGTTCCAGGCGATGGGCTTGAGCTCGGCCTCGATCCCGGCAGAGGGAACGCCCGGCATTAGCAACAGCGTGCTCGGATTCGCGCTTTGCGCGGGCCGCTAGAAATCGAAGCGTCCGCCGATCTGAATTACGCGAGGCCCGCCGGATCCGAAGATGTTTGCCGTGCGGTTGGTCGGCTGGCCGAAGGTATAGGACTGAAAGTTCTCGCCGGAGCAACTGGCGAAAGCGCCCTTCGAGAGCGTACAGCCGTCCGCCAGCGTATCCAGCGCCACGTTCGGATACTGAAGGTTGGCGACGTTGAAGGCGTTGAAGAACTCACCGAAGACCGAGAATTTGTACCGCTCTTTGAGAGTGAGCTGCTTGGTGACCCGGAAGTCCTGCGAGAAGGTCGGGTCACTGAATTGGAAGTCCGGTGGAATCACAACCGTTGGAATCGGATTGCCGTCGCCGCCGGTCTTGCCGGCCCAGTTGGCATTGAAGTACTGGACAGCTTTCACCAGGTCCGACTTGCCGCAAGAGTAGCCGAAGCAGTTGAACTGGTTCTTAGGGGTCACGATAGACAGCGCAGTATTGCTGCCGTTGTTGGTCTCATTGCCGAGGATGTCCACGCCGGGGATAAGCGGCTCGACCGGCGTCCGGCTCGCAATCGAGGAGTTCATGCTCAACTTGAATCCCCACGGCAGGTCCACGCTGCCCGCGACGTCTAGCTGGTGCCTGGGGAGGCCCGGATTTGGACCGTAGCCAGCGAAGTAGTTCCCAAGGTTCTGCGTCGGGTCTTCCACCAGGCTCTTTTGCATTGCGTAGGAGGCGATGAAGTAGTATCGGTGCGAAAAGCGCTTGTTCAACTTCACCAGCAAGCCGTCGTACACCGAGCGCCCTTCAGGAAGCCAAAAAGTCATCGGGCCGGTGGAGCATTCATCACCCGGCACGCCCGCCTGCATGCCCGGAGCACCCGTGCAGAACGGAATCACGGGTGTCCGTACGCCGTCGATGTATCGCTGGAAACGGTTCAGATCAATCTCGCCCAGATTCGTGTTCTCGCCTTGACGCCGGGCCCAATCCACCGACACCACCATGTCGTGCCCCAGGTCACGCTGCACGCCGATGTTGGTTTGATAGCTGCGGAGCAGCGGAAAATGGGAGGGATAGATCTCGACGCCTTGTTTGGCGATATCAATGCCCGAGACCGAAAAAGGGCCGCTCTTCGGAGGTATGGGGGTCAGTTTCTCCTGCAGAGCGGGAACCTCTTGATTGACGACCTGGAGAAACTGACCCAAGGTCATGGTGGTCAAGGTGCCAAGCGGCAGAGGCGCGCCGATGGGAACCTGTTTCTGCTTGAAAATGTCAATGATTCCGGGAATGGTGTTGGTGAAAGCGCTGGCGGCGAGCGTGGTTCGTCCATCGCCCGGCGGGCCAATTGCCGCTCCCTCGCGGAAATGCTGCCAGATCGGCTGAGTATCCCAGTAGATGCCCCCGCCGCCGCGAATCACTGTCTTCTTATCCTTGCCCACTGCCCAGGCGAAGCCAACTTGGGGTGCGAAGTCGGTCGCGTTCGGCTGTGTTGCACCCAGCCCGTAAGGCACGCCGCCGGTCTGGCCTTGCAGAATCGGCGCCAGGTAATGCGGCAGCGGGATATCAGAATAAAACAGGCCCGTTTCCAGGTCATAGCCCAGACCGTAGTTCACCGTTAGATTGGAACGCACCTTCCAGGAGTCCGAGAAATAGGGGTGGATCCGCTGATTGATGCCTCCCTGGTCGTGATTGTACAAACCGGGGAAGGTGCCGTTGCCGACCCCAGTTCCGCTGTAAAGCGAAGACGGCAGGTTCAGCACCGGCAGGTTGAGCAGGTCTTGGTTCGAGGTGATCTTGGTAGGAAGGTCGGGGAACAACACATTGGTGAGGCGATCGCCGAGAAGTCCTCGGACGAATTCGGGCGACCAGGTATAGTCGCAGCCGGGATCGCAGTAATCCCACGGCGCCACTTTGGTTTTCATGTGCTCGTAGTCGATTCCGAAGGCGAAGCGATGCGTGGCTTTCTGCCAGCTCATGTTTTCCTTGAATTCCAAGGATCTGGCCTGGCGGAGCTGCGGCCCGTTCACCGTGGTGCCGGCCAGAAAAGTCGCGGAGGGTACCGCGGTCAGAATGGACGGCAATCCTGTGCCGATACAGGGAGACTGGCATTGCGCTGCGGTGGCGTCGAGAACATTGTTCTGCCAATAGTGGTATTGGAAGCGGAAATCGCTCACCAGCGCCGGTGTGAGGACGGTGGTAAGACCCAGGATGCTTTGGTCGGACCAGTTGTAGTTGAAGTTCTCGTTGGAGGGCAGGGGCGTGCCAAAGTAGGGCCCGAAACCGGTGTTGCCGTCATGCGTGTAGCGCACGAAAAACGTATTCTTGGGTGATAGCCGGTAGTCGAAGCGCGTATTGATGAGCTTGTAGTGATACGGCTCCGGGTACGCGCCGTTCAAACCTTGAAGCGACGGCAAATCCTCCTGGACGAGGTCCACGCCAACCTGGTTGAAGTACTCGTAATTGAAAAAGAAGAAAAGCTTGTCCTTCTTGATGGGCCCGCCCAGCGTCGCGCCGGGATTGCGCCGCACGAAGAACGGGTCGGGGAAGAGTGGATTGCGAGCGAGCAAAGGATAGGCTGCCATGTTGTGGTCGCGGAAATAGAAATACGCGTTGCCATGAAAGTCATTGGATCCCGAACGTGTGACGATGTTCAGCGCGCCGGAAGCGCCGATGCCGGTGGAAAGATCGAAGGTATTTTGCGACAACTGGGACTCCTGCACGATCTCCTGCGACATGGTCAAAGAGATGCCGCCTTCCATCTCATCGTTGATCGTCCCGCCGTCCAGGGTGTAGATGATGCCGACTCCCGAGCCGGCGGTGGGGCCGGCATTGTCTCCGAAGACGCTGACGTTCACCAGGCCATTGAATTGCGATGTGCTGCCAGGCACCACGGTGACTCCCGGTTCCAGGCCGGCCAGTTGAAGCGCACTGCGGCCATTCAAGGGCAGGTCCTGAATGTCTTGCCGCTCGATAACGCCTTGAATGGTGTTGGTCTCGTAGTTGACCTGCCCGGTGGCAGCTTCGACCGACACCACCTGCCGCGCTTCGCCCACGGCCATCGCCATGTCGACGGTGGTGTTGCCACCGGTAAAGACCGTAGCGTCTCGCAACAACGTGCGGAATCCCTGGACTTCGGCGCGAACCTCGTACTCACCCGGCTGTAACGCCGGGGCGCTGTAGAGGCCCGCCTGGTTAGTCGTAACGGTGCGGGCGATGTTGGTAGCCTTGTTGGTAATCGTTATGGTGCCGTTCGGGATAACCGCGCCCGACTCGTCCTTAACGCTGCCTAGGATGGTCCCCGTCGGCGCTTGCGCGTAAGCAACAAAACCGGCTGCCAACACCAGCGCCAGCAACATCAACACGGATGTTTTTTTCATGTTTCCCGTCTCCTCGCTTGTCTCTGACTAAGAAAAAATAGCCCGGGAAACGCAAATAAATTGGGCCCAGTTTAACGCAAGTGCGATCAGCGGGTCAATGAAAATTTCGAGCGGGGTTGTGCAACTCGGAAGGGCTTGGGAGGCCGGCCAGGACCCTTTGGGAGCATTGCCTACCGGTCAGTCGGACAATCGACCAATTGGTCCGCTGTCGGACATTGAGAGCTCGGGCGTTGTGGCAGAGGGCGGTGCGATCGACGGCTACACTCGGGACCAAAGGCTAGGCCGGCCGCGCAAGACGAGTGGCCAGAACCAGCGGAATCCGCCCGCGGGTCGCGCACTACACCGATCCCCTGCTATACTCATGGTTTAGCACTCCCCGCCGGCGAGGTTTAGTGTGTTCTTCAGCGTCCAGGAGCTGGAAATCAAGAAGGTTCGCTTCGAGGCGACCTACAAGCCAGGGGAGATCGACTTTTCCGACGTCGGGCTCGCTCAGGCGACGCCGCTCGAAACTGAGGGGGCGGCGGAGCTTCTGGCGAACACGCTGGGCGAGATCCGGATTCAGGGCCGCCTGAGGGTCAGGATGCGCGCCGAATGCGACCGCTGCCTCGAGCCGGCCGAGTTTCCTCTGGACTCAGCTTTTGACTTGTACTATCGCCCGGCCACTGAAGCCGCGGGCGACGAGGAAGTCGAAATCGATCGCGGCGAGACCGAGATCGCCTTTTACGAAGGCAGCGGAATCGGATTGAAGGATGTTTTGCGAGAATATGTCTTGCTCGCCATGCCGATGCAGCGGGTTTGCCGCCCGGATTGCCTGGGGATCTGCCCGGCCTGCGGCCAGAACCGGAATCTGGTCCAGTGCGGGTGCGAACTCAAGCCGGTGGACGACCGCTGGGCGGCCCTGAAGAATCTTCAAACCAAAGGAACCTAAATGCCCAATCCAAAACGACGACACTCCAAGCGGCGCACCTCCAACCGCCGGGCGCACGATGCGCTGCGCGCGCCCGGCATGGCCGAGTGTCCCAACTGTCACGAGCCGAAACTGCCGCATCGGGCCTGCCCGCACTGCGGCCGCTACAAGGGGCGCGAGGTAATCGAAGTCGCCGAAGAGTAACGCGCTCCAGACCTGATAAGATTCTCATTGCATGGTGACCATCGCCGTTGACGCAATGGGGGGCGACAATGCTCCCAAGGCCGAAGTCGATGGGGCCATTCGGGCGGCCCGATCGCTGGGCGTGAAAATCATTCTGGTCGGCAAGCAGGACATCCTCCACAAAGAACTGGCGCAGCATGAAGGAATCCACGATCTGGCGATCGACATCCAACATGCCAGCGAAGTGGTCACCATGGATGACAGCGCCGCCAAGGCGGTTCGCACCAAGCGCGACAGCTCCATCCGTGTAGCCTCGCGGCTGGTGCGCGACGGGGTGGCGCACGGTTTGGTTTCGGCCGGCAACACCGGCGCCGTCATGGCCACTGCCAAGATGGTCCAAGGCATGATCCCCGGCGTGGACCGGCCGGCGCTCGCCTCCGCTTTCCCGACCCTGAAGGGCAAACCCGTGGTGGTGGTGGATGTGGGAGCCAACGTGGACTGCTCCCCGCGCATGCTGACCCAGTTCGCCATCATGGGCGAGATTTATTCCCGCGTGATCTTCCGCACCGAACGGCCGCGCGTCGGGCTGCTGTCCATCGGCGAAGAAGAGCACAAGGGCAATGAGTTGACCCGCTCCGCCACGCCTCTGCTTAAGTCGCTGCCGATCAATTTCATAGGAAATGTGGAAGGCCGGGATATCTATACCGGCGACATCGACGTCATTGTATGTGACGGCTTTATCGGCAACGTGGCGCTGAAAGTGAGCGAAGGGCTGGTGGACATGATCTCCAAGATGCTGCGCGAATCGCTGGAGGAAACCATCACGCGCAAAATCGGGTACGTGCTGGCCCGCACCGCCTTCCATGACTTCAAGAAGCGCGTGGATTATTCCGAATACGGCGGCGCGCCGCTGCTGGGTGTTAAAGGCGTTTGCATCATCGCGCACGGCCGGTCCAACGCCAATGCCATCAAGAACGCCATTCGGGTGGCCAAGGAATTCGCGGGTGGGCGAGCCAACGAGCGAATCGAGGCTGAGCTCGCCAACGGGCACCCCACTCCGCCATCACCCTCGCCTACCGCCTCCGTGGCCGCGAAGGCGGACTGATATGTTCCGGTTCACGGCGGTTTCCCTCCTCGCGCTGGGGTCGCTTTTCGGGGCGGTGAAGGACCCGGTGCATTGGACCTTGACGCTGGACGCCAAGTCTGCTGCGCCCGGAGCGCACGTGCTGGGCCGGCTCTCGGCTCAGATCGATCCGGGCTGGCACCTGTATTCGTTGACCACACCCAAGCCTCCGATCGCGACCACGATCGTTCTGGATAACCCGGCTGTCGCGGGTTTCAAGATTTACCAGCCACGCCCGGTCGTGAAGTTAGATCCGAACTTCAATGTCAACACGGAAACATTCGCTGACGCCGTCACCTTCCTGCTGGACATCGAGCTAAAGAAAGACGCGCCGGCGGGCGCCACGGAGCTGACTGCCACCCCGCGCTACCAGAGCTGCAATGATAACGAGTGCCGTCCGCCGAGGCGCCAACCCGCTTCCGCCACAACTACCATTGATCCCGCGGCCAAGGCGGAAGCCATCTCGATCCCTGCCGGCTACACCGAGTTCCGCCCGGCGGCTGCGGCGGCAGCTTCGACGCCCGCCACGACACCGGCTCCGGTCTCCCCGGCGCAATCTTCCGGGTTGGGCCTGTTGCTGGTGACCGCGTTTGGCGCGGGTCTGGCCGCGATCTTCACGCCTTGCGTGTTTCCGATGATTCCCTTCACCGTGTCATACTTCGTGAACCGGCAAAGCGGCAACCGGCGCGACGGCGTGACGCAGGCCATCGTGTTCTGCGTGGGAATTATCGTGTTTTTCACCGGCCTGGGCGTGCTGGCCAAAGCGATTGCGGGTCCCATCGGCGTCGTCAAGCTGGGGAACAGCCCCTGGGTAAACGGATTCATCGGAGCGGTGTTCATCATCTTCGGCTTGAGCCTGCTGGGTGCGTTCGAACTGACTCTGCCGTCGGGATTGCTCACGCGACTGAACCAGGCCTCGGAAGGCGGAGGGTATGCAGGCACGCTCATTATGGGGCTGACCTTCACACTGACGGCCTTCGCCTGCATCGGACCTATCGTGGGACCGCTGCTGGTGGCGTCGGTCCAGACGAGCGGCCTCGAACCGGTCTTTGGCATGGCCGCCTTCGCGACCGGCCTCGCGGCGCCGTTCTTTTTACTCGCGCTGTTTCCGTCCTATCTGCAGAAACTGCCCAAGAGCGGCGGCTGGCTGATGCGAGTCAAGGTGGTGCTCGGCTTTATCGTGCTCGCCATTTCGCTGAAATACCTGAGCACCGCCGACCAGATCCTGCAAACCAATTTGATTTCGCGCGAACTGTTCATTGCAGCGTGGGTGGTGCTTTTCGCGCTGCCCGGCCTGTACCTGATCGGCTACCTGCGCCTGGAGGGGATCCAGCCGGACGATCGGCTGGGCGTGGGACGAATGCTGACCGGCGTGCTTTTCCTGATTTTCTCCATCAGCCTGCTGCCGGGCTTGTTCGGCGCGACGCTGGGCGACTTGGAAGGAATTATCCCGGTGCAGGCTAGGAACGTGGCTTTCGGGTCCAAGGGCGAAGCCGGACCGGTGTGGCTGAAAGATCAGTACCGCGAGGCCCTGGCCAAGGCGCGCCAGGAGAACAAGCTGGTGCTCATCAACTTCACCGGCAATGCCTGCACCAATTGCCACTGGATGAAGGCCAACATGTTCCCGCGGCCCGAGATCGCTCCCCTGCTGAGCAACTTCGTGCTGGTGGATCTGTATACCGACGGCACCGACGCCGTCTCAGAACAAAACGCGAAGATGGAAGAAGAGCGCTACAAAACCGTCAGCCTGCCCTACTACGTGATCCTGGATCCGGACGAACACGTCATCGCGCAGTTCGGGGGCTCGACACGTAACGTGCAGGAGTTCGCGAATTTCCTTAAGTCTGGCGGTAATTCCAAGATCGCATCCCAAAATCTATGAAGCCATTTCTCGCTCTGCTCGCGTCCGCGGCGGCGCTGGCCGCCCAAGAGCCCATTCGCGGTTTTCCGCAAAGTGACTGGGCCGCTGAACACCAGCTCGAACAAAAGGCCATCGCACTGCCGCAGGCCAGCCGGCAAAAGATCTATCTGGAGCGCATGGCCAAGGCGCCGCACCATGCCGGGTCGCCGGCTTCGGCGACGGTAGCCGAATACGGGCTCGGACTATTTAAGGAATTCGGGCTGGACGCGCACATGGAGAATTTCGAAGCGCTGATTCCCTATCCGACTTCGCGCGCGCTGGAAATGGTCAGCCCGGTGAAGTTCCGCGCGGCTTTGAAGGAACCCGCCATTTCGCAGGACTCCTATACATCGAATCCGACGCAGCTTCCGACTTTCAACGCTTACTCCGCGGCCGGCGACGTGACAGCGCCTGTGATCTACGTCAACTACGGCGTACCGGAAGACTACGACTATCTGGCCAAGCAGGGCATCGACGTCAAGGGCAAGATTGTGATCGCGCGCTACGGCAAGAGCTGGCGGGGCACCAAGCCGAAGGTCGCGGCCGAGCACGGCGCGGTGGGCTGCCTGATCTATTCCGATCCGCGCGACGACGGTTATTTTCAAGGCGACCCGTTTCCCAAAGGCGCCATGCGCCCGGCCGACGGCGTCCAGCGCGGCAGCGTTATGGACATGCCGCTCTATGTGGGTGATCCCCTGTCGCCGGGCTGGGCTTCCGAGCCGGGTTCCAAGCGGCTCTCTTTGTCTGAAGCGAAGAGCCTCATGACCATACCGGTGATGCCCATCTCCTACGCGGACGCCACGCCTTTCCTCGAACACCTGGGCGGACCGGTTGCGCCGGAGGGCTGGCGCGGCGCGCTACCGTTCACCTATCACATCGGGCCCGGACCGGCCACGGCCCACTTCAAGCTGGATTTCGACAACTCCACGCGGCCGCTGCACGATGTGATCGCGACCATCCCGGGCAGCGCTTATCCAGATCAGTGGATCATTTACGGCAATCATCACGACGGCTGGGTCAACGGCGCGCACGATCCCATCAGCGGCGCCGCGTCCTTGCTCGAAACCGCGCGGACGCTGGGCGAGTTGCGCAAGCAAGGCTGGCAGCCCAAGCGCACCATTATCCTGGCTCTGTGGGATGGCGAAGAATTCGGCCTGCTCGGTTCCACCGAGTGGGCCGAGAAGCACCAGGAGGAGCTGCAGCGCAAGGCGGTCGTCTACATCAACTCGGACACCAACGCCAAGGGCGCGCCCAGCGCTTCGGGCTCGCACACGCTCGAGATCTTCATGAAGGAAGTGCTGCGCGATTTGAAAGATCCCCAAAGCGGCAAGACTCTGCTCGAGGCCAGCCAAAACCGGCGCGAGCGTCCCGAAGCGGCCACCGGCGACGCGCCGCCGCCCGGCTTCCATCTGGGACCGCTCGGAGCCGGCTCGGACTACGTCGCCTTCATCGATCACCTGGGCGTGGCCAGCTTGAACCTCGGTTTTGAAGGCCCGAATCTCAATGGCCAATATCATTCCATCTACGACGACCCGCAGTGGTTCGAACAATTCGGAGATCCCGGCTTCGTTTATGGCGCGGCGCTTTCCCAGGTGACAACTACGACGCTGCTGCGCCTGGCCAACGCGCCTGTGCTGCCGTTTGAGTTCGGCGAGTTTGCGAGCACGGTGCACCGCTATGTGGACCAGATCAAGAAGCTTTCGGGGACCAAGCTGGATCTGCAGCCCGTGCTGAACGAGCTGCAGAGGACCGAGTCGGCCGCGCGCGCTTATGAAACGGCGCTGAAGACAGTCGTCGCGCAGAACGACGCTGCCCGGCTGGCCAAGGCGAATCAAGCGCTGTATGAAACCGAGCGCGGCTTGGTGCTTCGCAAGGGCCTGCCCGGACGCGACTGGTATCGGCACCAGATCTACGCGCCTGGCATGTACACCGGCTACAGCTCGAAAACGCTGCCCGGCATTCGCGAAGCAGCCGAGGCCTCGCGCTGGGAGGAAGCGGCCAGCGAGACCAAGGACGTCGCGCAGGCCCTGGAACAGTTTAACCAGCGCATCGAAGAAGCCACACGCGCCCTGTTGGCACGCTAAGGCGAGCCGCTGCCGGCGTGCAGCCGCGTTTCCCACGGCCGGCCACCCGCCCTGGTGGCCGTCCTGGATCCAGCGCGTCCAGCCGATTAGAACGCAAGGCCTGGGTCAGCCTCCTAAAGGCGATTTGAAAGTCGGTCGCCGTCCTATACCCTGGTGTATTCAGGTCGGTAATAAGTAAGGATTGGCGCTTGCCGGGCGCTCTGGTTCTGCCTTCTGGCGGCAGGTTGCCCTGGCGGCAGGTTGCCCTGGCAAATCGGCCTGGACCGTGTTACGCTAAGAATGCTCGCTGTGTAATCCTCCCGCGTCGGAAAAGGGGAACGCTCGCCTCAGGTGGACTAAGTGATTTCGGAGGGGTGATCTAAGCGTTACCTGAAATTGATTCCGTACCAGTACCCCTGTAGAATCTAAATTCGAGTGGTCGATAAACCGAATATGAGCGACGGTTCAATCACAATCGAAAGCCCGGAGATTCGGGCCAACCTTCTGGAACCCCGGAAGGGAAACATCCGCATCCTGATCGCCGATGACCACCCCATCGTGCGGGACGGCTTGAGAAAACTGCTGAGCCTGGAAGAGGACTTTCAAGTGGTCGGCGAGGCCGCCGACGGTTGCGAAGTCATGGACAAGGTCCAGGAGCTCGATCCGGATGTGCTATTGCTGGACCTGCGGATGCCGAATCTGGATGGCCTGTCCGCGCTTCAGGCTTTGCAGCAAACCAACAAACGCACACGCGTCATCATCCTCACCGCGTCCGAGGACAAGAACGAGTTCGTGCAGGCCATGAAACTGGGTTGCTCCGGCATCGTTCTCAAGCAGACCGCCCCGGAGCTGATCGTCAAGAGCATTCGTAAAGTCCACGGCGGCGAGATCTGGCTGGATTCCCACACCACGGCGGCTGTGATGCGGCAGTTCGCGGCGCCGGGCGAGGTGGGCGGCTCTGGTTCCGGCAAGTCCCGCGAACGGTCACCTTTGAGCCATCGCGAGCGCGAGATCGTGCAGTTGGTCGCCCAGGGCTACAAGAACAAGGAAATGGCCGAGAAGATGTTCATCAGCGAGCAGACGGTGAAGAACCACCTGCACAACATCTTCGACAAACTCGGCGTTTCCGACCGCCTCGAACTGGCCCTGTACGCCATTCACAAGGGCCTGCATCTCAACGCCGAGCACTAGCCGCTGGGCTTATGCCCAGCCATCTTTTGCGCTCGGCATCTAACGGCACGTTAGTCGAGGACTCAGCATTTCCCCTCGGCGGAAATACACGTTTGCACTCATTGCGGCTGATCCTGGATCGCTCTAATGTTCGTAGGTACGGAGTTTTCTTTATGCGACTTTCGCTGGTTCTCTCGGTTGTTAGCTTCGGCCTCACTCTGCCGCTGGCGGCCCAGGTGCCCCAAATGAGCAAAGTGGAGCCAAGTAACGGAACCATCGGCTCGGTGTTGCGGGTCCATGGTGTTTACTTAGGGAAGGCCAAAGTGGATGAGGTCTACCTTACTGACCATACCTTCGACATGAAGGTCAAAGTTCTCGACCAGACCGACGACGCAATCGAGTTCCGGATTCCACCGTCAGTGAAGCCGGGCAAACTGCAATTGCTGGTGAAGACCACCGGGAAGCAGCCCCTGCTGCTGGAGCAGCCGGTCTACATTACGGTCGAACAGAAAGACAGCGGCGAAGTGGCGGCCACGCACTAACGTCCACGGCTGGCCCTGCTTGCGGGCTCGCGGCCCGCGTGTCCACACTGGGAGAGGTTTGTTCTCTCTCCTCCTTCATCCCCGTCCGGACCAGGAAGACTACCTGATCGCCGAGCTCTGGGAGTGCGGCGCCACCGGAATCTCCGAGGAAGACCAGGGCCTCCGGGCATTCTTCGATCCATCGGCTGGACCCGGCCTGCTGCTCGATCGTTTCGCCGCACTTCGGCCGGAATTGCAACCGGTAGAACCGGTGGATTGGGAACAGGTTGCGCGCGATGCCTGGCCGCCACTGCTGGTCGGGGAGCGATTCTACCTGGTCGCCCCATGGTGGGACGCGCCGGCTCCCGCCGGCCGTGTTCGCCTGGAGATCGGGCCCGGAATGGCGTGCGGGACGGGCCGCCATCCCGCCACCCAACTGTGTCTGGAGGCGCTGGAAAGCCACGTCCGGCCGGGTTCGTCGGTGCTGGATGTCGGAACCGGGTCCGGCATACTGGCAGCGGCGGCCGGACTACTGGGCGCGGGCCGGGTGACGGCCTGCGACGTCGATCCGGAGGCGGTGGATGTCGCCCGCCGGCGTCTCGGCTCGTCTTTGTTCGTCGGATCGGCGAACGCGGTCCGTTCGCGGTCTCAGGACCTGGTCGTTGCCAACATCGATGCGGCCACCATCGAGCTCCTCGCGCCCGAGCTAGAGCGCGTGCGCAAGCCCGGCTCCACTTTGATTCTTTCCGGCTTTCCCGAGCACGATGCTCCCTGCGGCTTTCAGGCCAAGGAGACCCGCCGCAAGCGCGCGCACGACATCCCGTCCGCGGGCTCATCCAGCGAGAATTGGGTGTGTCTGGTCTGCTGACGCGTAAACAAAAGCCCACGGCGCGCTGGGCCGTGGGCGGCTTGACTGCCTGTCTTGGAGAAAGAACTAGTTGTCGGACGACGGCCGGCGCTTCAAGGTGGGCCGTTCGTCTTCGTCGGATTTCGGTGTCTTGCCGTTTTCGTCCACATCCACCGGACCGGTAGTGGATCCGGGCGCTCGCCGGAGCTGCGGTTTGTTGGCGTCTCTGGGGTCCACGATCTTGCGCTTGTTATGCATTGCCAGCAAGCGCCCCTTGACGTCGTTAAATTCCGAAGTCGTCACAACGTATTCCGGCTTTTCTTTTAGGTACTCCTGGATGTTCTTTTGCGCCGCTTTGATCCGATCGTCGGTCATGGGATGCGTGGAGAAAACCTTGGCCATGGTGCCGGGCTTGCGTTTCTCCAACGTTTCGATCTTTTCGAAGAAGTCCACGAACGCCTCGGGATCGTAGCCGGCCTTGTACATGTATTCGAGCCCCAGCATGTCGGCCTCGGATTCGAACCCGCGCGAGAACTTCAAGAACCCAATCGGCACCAGCACGCTGGCAGCTTCATAGATGCCATAAGTGGTCCAGCCGCCGCCCATGAAGATGAGCGGAATGGTGGCCAGGTTCGCGATCTCGCCGCGAGTGGCTTGCCGCGTACCGTGCCGCGCCGCCACATGCGCGATTTCATGCGACATGACGCCCGCCAGCTCGGCTTCGTTTTCCGCCTTCAGGATCAACCCCGAGTTCACAAAGAAAAACCCGCCTGGCAGCGCGAACGCGTTCACCTCTTCGCTGTCGATCACCTTGATGGTGAACGGGACCTTGGCGTCCGAGTTCCGCACCAGGTTCTGGCCCACTCGATTGACGTACTCGGAAATCACCGGATCGTTGATGATCTTGGCCTGGCGCTCCACTTCCTGGGCCAGTCCCTTGCCCAGCGCAATCTCCTTTTCCAGCGAATAGAAGTTTACGCCCTTGCCGACGTCGCGGTTCCCGATCTGATCGGGATCTTTCTTCGGATCGCTTGCGAAAACCGGATTGGGCGCGGCGACGGCGAGCACTACCAGGAGACTGAAACTGGCGGACCACAGGCGTTTCATTGGACGACTCCTACAATCCAGTATAAACCTTCATACTTTAAACGTATAGTGGAGGTCATGGGTTTCGAGGAAAAGGCCCCGCCGCGAGCTTCGGAGGAGCCGCTGTGGCGGCAATACCGGTCCGAATTTCCGGTCACCCGGAACTTGATCTATCTGAACCACGCCGCCGTGGCCCCGTTGCCGCGACGAACGGCCGCCGCCATCCAAATCTTCGCCCAGGAGGCTCAAGACTTCGGCTCGCTCCACTACGATCGATGGTTAGACACCTACGAGGCGCTGCGCGTTGCGGCGGCGCGGCTGATTGGAGCCAATCGCAGCGAAATCGCCCTGGTCAAGAACACGTCCGAGGGTATTGCCACCATCGCCATGGGACTGGACTGGCGGCCCGGCGACCGGATTGTGGCCTTCCGGGAGGAATTTCCCGCCAACTACTACCCCTGGAAGCGCTTAGAGGCACAGCGCTGTTACGTGGAGTGGCTTTCGGTGCACGAGCCGCTGGACGTGATCGATCTTGCCTGTCGAGGCGCCCGGCTGCTGGCCATCAGTTTCGTCCAATACTTGAGCGGCTTTCGGGCGGACTTAAACGCGATTGGGCGCATTTGCAAGGCGAACGGCTGCTTTTTCTTCGTGGACGCCATTCAGGGACTCGGCGCCTTTCCGCTGGATGTCAATACGGCCCACATCGACGCCTTGGCCGCGGACGGCCACAAATGGATGCTCGGTCCGGAAGGCTGCGGGATTCTGTACGTCCGCAAGGATCGGCAGGACTCGGTGTTTCCCGAGGAGTTCGGGTGGACCACGGTGGCCGGCTACAACGACTACGCCTCGCGCGACATGACGCTGCGGCCGGACGCGG
The DNA here is from genome assembly GCA_035632015.1 of Bryobacteraceae bacterium. Taxonomy (GTDB): domain Bacteria; phylum Acidobacteriota; class Terriglobia; order Bryobacterales; family Bryobacteraceae; genus Palsa-89. The sequence continues at coordinate 14,697 of DASQHQ010000059.1, read as the reverse complement.
GCCGCTATGAGTGTGGAACGCTGAATACCATCGGCGCTTACGGGCTGAGTGCCTCGCTCGATCTGGTGCTCGAGATCGGCGTCGACCGCATCGGTCCCGTCGTCCAGGCTCTGGCCGATCAACTAGCCGAAGGCGCCTGCCGCAGAGGCTACACCCTGCTGGCCGGCCGCGAACCGGGAAACGCATCCGCGATCCTGGCCATTCACAAGCCCGGCCTGGACAGCCGCGCGATCGTGCACGAGCTGGGCGCGAAGGGAATCGTCGCCGCCGCCCGCCAGGGGTGGGTGCGGCTCTCGCCGCACTTTTACATCAGTCCCGAGGAGATCGAACGCGTGGTTGCGGCGCTGCCGTGAGGTCGCGGCTCACGTGTCCAGGCCCAGCGGCTTCTTCGGCACCTGGTCGCGTTGCTTGCGCCACTTCTGCTGTACGCCGGTAATTTCTATGATCAGCACCAGAACCAGAATTACCGAGAGCGCCAGGCTTCCGGAGAGCCACATCCCCGACCGGTCGTGCCATTGGCTGGCGGTGTGCGTCCACAGCACCACCAGGAGCACCACGCTGAGCGCGATGCGTAGAATGCGTCGCAGCGACAATCTGGTTCCCATGGCCGGTGGCGATGCCCGCCCGCTCTCGCGCCGGGCGCGGCCTACTTCGACCGCTGGCCGGCGATGAAACCGTCCAGAAAATCCAGCGCGGCCTTGTGCGGAATCTCGGCGGCCTGGATCTGATCGCCGAGGTTCAGCGCCAGGTCGCTCTTCTCCTGGTAGGCCGGCCACCTCGGCAGGCCCTTGCCGTTCGGGTCGCCGGTGGCCGCGAAGTTCACCCAATAGGACGACAAAGTGTCGGACAGCTTCCGGTCCGAATCGCGAGCCAGGTCTTTCGGCACCGTGCCAAAAACATATTGAATTTCCGAGCCATGATATGCGCCCAGGCGCGCGAACGGACCGGGCGGCACTTTGTTGAAGTAATAAACGTACACCTTCGCCTGGCCGGTTTTCGACTGCGCCCGCGCCCAGGTGCGCATCTCCCAACCAAAGGTCTGGTCGCGCATGGCGGCGGCATTGGAGGCGTGCGCCTGGTCGTCGCTGGCGGCCGGATAGAGCTTCAGGAATTCGCCGGCCTGATCGCCGAAGCGGTTCTTGGCCTGGGCGCGGAAAGCGTCCAGCTTGATGGACGGCGGTGTGAGCGACATGCCTTCGTCGTTGTTCGATCCGATCAGAGTCGGCACATCGTTCTGCTTGCCGCGGGCGAAGATGGCATTGACATCCGCCGGCAGAAACCAGCCATCCACCACGGCCGAGGCGCCGGCTTGCGCCTTGAGCAATTCCTCGGCCGGCTTGGCGCGCAGCGCGGCCAGCGAATCCGCGCCTACCGACTTGGCGAACCGCAGCCCGGCCTGTTCGGCGTCGGCCAGCTTTTGTACTCGGGCGAACTGGCCACCGCTTTCTCCGATCGCGCGCTCGAATAATCCCTTCGCGAGCGGCGAAGCCACCAGCACGTTGACGCTCCAGGAGCCGGCCGATTCGCCGAAAATCGTGACGCGCTTGGGATCGCCGCCGAACGCAGCGATGTTTCGCTGCACCCATTCGAGCGCCGCGATCTGATCCAGGAAGCCTTGATTGCCGGACGCGTTGCGGTCGGATTCCTTGGTCAACTCGGGATGCGCGAAATAGCCGAACACACCCAGCCGATAATTAATCGTCACCAGCACCACGCCCTTTTGGGCGAAGTGCTCGCCGTTGAAATTCGGATTCGAGCCCGAGTTGCGCGTGAGGCCCCCGCCGTGAATCCAGACCATCACCGGCCGCCGGTCCTGGTTCGATTTTGCGGCCGTCCAGACGTTGAGGTAGAGGCAATCCTCGCTGAGCGGCTCCACTCCGGCGTGATAGGGGCCGCCGGCCGCATAGGGAGTCTGCTCGCACTGAAACGAAAAGTGGTCGGCCTGCCGCACTCCCTGCCACTTGGGCGCGGTTTTGGGCGCGCGCCACCGCAAGTCGCCCACCGGCGGCGCGGCGTATGGGATGCCCTTGAACACTCGAACTTCAGGATTCGATCCGGAAACACCCGCGAGATCGCCACTGTCGACGCGCACCGGATTTTCGATCGCCGCCAGCATCGGCCAAGCGATCCAGGCTGTGGTTAAGAGCCGCAAAGTCAAAGTTGGCATGAGGGCATCATATCAATCCCCGATCTGGCTGCGCACTGCATAGTCCCAGTGTCAGAAGATAATCGTGTTTGCGCCGGGCCGAGTACGATAAAATTCCGAACAGCTATGTCTCGTATCCAGCCAGCCAGCGCCTGCGCCGCCCTCCTGCTCGTTTCCAGCCTGTTTGCCCAACCGCGCAGCATCGACGATTTCTTCCGCGATTTCACCGCCGAATGGGTCCGCGCCAATCCGAATCTCGCGACCTCGACGCGCTACTTCACCGGCGACGAGCAGGACCGGCTGGAACGCCAGTTGACGCCCGAAACCGAAGCCTACCGCCGCGGCCGGATCGCCCTGGCTCGGAAAGGTCTCGCAGAGCTCGCACAGTTCGACCGCGCCAAGCTCACCGCAACCCAGCGCGTCTCAGCCGATTTGATGCAGTGGCAGCTCGACACCGTGGTGCGCGAAGAGCCTTATCTCGATTTCACATTTCCCCTGCAACAGATGAGCGGCGCGAACATCAACTTGGTGGAAGCGCTCACGGTCCGGCACCCGCTCGCCACCGAGCGCGACGCGGTCAATTACATCGCGGCGCTCGACCAGGCAGGCGCGCGCATGGACGAGGCAGTCGCGGAATCGCGGCGGCTCGCCGCCAAGAACATCATCCCGCCGAGATTCATCCTGCAAGCGACCATCCAGCAGATGAGCAGCTTCGTCGACCAGGCGCCGATGCAAAATCCGTTCGCCACGGTCTTCACGCAAAAAGTCGAGGCGATCAAAGAACTGAGCCAGGCGCGGCGTAACGACCTGCGCGGACAGGTCGCGAAAACTGTGGAGACCGAGGTGTACCCGGCCTGGAATCGCGCTATCGCGCTGCTCGAATCTCAGCTTCCCCGAGCCACCGACGACGCCGGATTGTGGCGGCTCAAGGGCGGCGCCGATGCCTACGCCTACTTCCTCAACCGCTACACCACCACGCATCTCACCGCTGACCAAATTCACGAGATCGGCCTGCGCGAGGTGGCGCGCATCGAAAAAGAGATGGATACGATTCTCCGGCGCCTGGGCCGCACCCAAGGCTCAGTCAAAGACCGCGTCGAAAAGCTGAAGCAGGATCTGGGCTATCCCAAGACCGAAGCAGGCCGCAAGCTGATCATGACCGACGTCGAGGGAATCCTGCGCGACGCCGAGAAGCGCTCCGCCGCGCTGTTCGACAAGACGCCGAAATCCCCGGTGATCGCCCAACCGTTCCCACGCTTCCGCGAAGCCAACGCCGCCGCGAACTACAACTCGCCTGCGCCCGATGGATCGCGCCCGGGCGTCTTCCAGATTCCGCTGCGGCCCGAGCGCATGACCAAGTTCGGATTGCGCAGCCTGGTGTATCACGAAACAGTTCCCGGCCATCACTTTCAGATCGCCTTGCAGGTCGAAAATAAAGAACTGCCGCGCTTTCGCCAGATCGGCGCGTTCGGCGGAATCTCCGCGCTGGTCGAAGGCTGGGGGCTCTACGCCGAGCGCCTGGCCGCCGAATCCGGATGGTATCAGGGAGATGAAGAGGGGCTGCTGGGCCAGTTGGATGCTGCGCTGTTTCGCGCGCGCCGCCTGGTGGTCGATACCGGCCTGCACGCCCAGCATTGGACGCGCCGGCAGGGCATCGACTACGGAATCGAAGCCAGTGAAGTGGAGCGCTACGCCGTGTTCCCCGGGCAGGCCTGCTCGTACATGATCGGCCAGTTGAAAATCGTGGAGTTGCGGGAAAAAGCGCGCCAGGCGCTGGGCGGCAAATTCTCGCTGCGCGCCTATCACGACGTCGTGCTCGACACGGGCACGGTTCCGCTGGAGCTTTTGGAGCGCCAGGTGGACACCTACATTCGCGCCAACGGCGGGAAGCTGTAGCCCATTGGGTCGCAGGCTCGGTCAGCATTTTCTCGCGCGGCAATCCATCCTGGAGCGCATCGCGGAAGTTGCTTGCCCGGCGGGCGTCGAAACGGTGTTGGAGATCGGTCCGGGCCGCGGCGCGCTGACCACGCATCTGCTGGCCAGAGCCAGGCGCGTGATCGCCATTGAGATCGATCCGGTGCTGGTGCATTATCTGCGCGCCAGGTTCGGCGGCGAAGCGCGACTCACCCTGGTGGCGGCCGACGTCCTCAAGGCCGACTTGAGCCAATGGGGCCGCCTCGCTGTCGCCGGCAACCTGCCGTACTACATCACGTCGCCGATCATCGAAAAAACGTTAGCTCTGGGCGCGAACCTGACGCAGGCGGTCCTCTTAGTCCAGAAAGAAGTGGCCGAGCGTCTGGTCGCAAAACCCGGCACGCGCACCTACGGATTCCTGAGCGTGCAAACGCAGCTCCTCAGCACTCCGGAACTCTTGTTCCCGGTTCCCGCCGACGCCTTCCGGCCACGGCCCAAAGTGGATTCGGCAGTCGTGCGCCTGATTCCGAAATCGGATTTTCCAGCCCTGGATCGCCCCCGATTCCTGGAGTTCGCCGGCCGCTGCTTCCGCCACAAGCGCAAGACTATTCGCAATAACCTGCTCGGCTTTTACGACCGCGAACTGCTCGACGCGATTCCCATCACCAAGAAGCGTGCCGAGCAGTTGCCGATTCCCGAATTACTGGACTTGTTCATTCGAATTGTACGAACATAGTCGGCCAACAGCGCGTTCAAGCTGGCGTGCGCCGGCCTGTCGCGGCGGCAGGGTTCCCGCACGGTCAAACGGCGCGGGCGCCGAGTCTCACAGACGTTTGAATTTTCGCGCCTGCTGGGCTATCCTGATTAGGAATGGCAAATACTTTTTCCGCACTGAAGCGGGTGCGGCAGACCAAGCGCAAGACTCTGGTGAACCGGCTGCGGAAAACGCGGTTGCGGCACCAGATCCGGTCGCTGCGCCGGCTCATCGAACAGAAGGACGCGAAGTCTGCGCAGGCCGCGCTTCCGGCGACATTTTCGCTGATCGACCGCTCCGCCAAGTGGGGCGTCATCAAGAAAAACACGGCGGCGCGCTACAAGAGCCGCTTGCAGTCGCGGCTGCAGGCCCTGGCTTCCTAGCCCAGCGTCAGCTCGTCAAATTAAAAACCAGTTCCTCCATCACCACGCGATCGTCGGGACGCGTGTCGCGCAGAGCCTTGTCGGCCGAGAAAACGCGTTCGATGGCCCGCGCGAGTTTCTCGCCGGGAAACGCTGCCAGAGTCTGATTCACCTGTTCGGCGCGATCGCGCCACATCCGGATTCCCTGGCCGGTGAAATAGGTCTGGATCTGTTGGGCGCCGCGCAGGCCCGCTTCGTGCGCCACCATCGCGAGGCGGAATTGCGTGGCGAGAAAAGTCAAAGCCAGCGGCAGATACTCGCCTTCGCGCAGCAGCGTATCGAGACTCAGCAAAGAGCGCTTACGATCACCCCGGCCGATCGCGGCAACCAGCGCGAAAAGGTTGGACGCTTGCGCATTCGGGACCAGCCGCAGAATGTCATCCGCGGTGATCTTGCGATTCGCGCCGGCGTAGAGCCGCAGCTTCTCGATTTCGTTACCGATGCGGCCGGCATCGGCGCCCAGCGAGTCGACCAGCAGGTCGATTTCCGATAATCCCAGATCGAGCCCGGCGTCCTTCGCCAAGTCTTGGGCCAGGGCGCGCGCCGCTTCCAAAGTGTAGGGGCGAAATTCGACCACGTCGGGAATCGCGGAAAAAAACTTCTGCACGCGCTCCAGCCGGGCGCGATCCTCGCCGTCGAAGTCGTAGCGGCTGGATTCAAACACCAGCACGGTGCCGGGAGTGGGATGGCGGACGTACTCGGCCAGCGCGCCCGCCGGCGCGCCCTCTTCGGCTGTCGCGGCGCGACCCTTGGGCAGCGCGGCTTCGGCGCTCGAAACCCAGATCACGCGCTCGGTAGCGAAGAGCGACAGCGATCTGGCATCGTCGAGAATCGTCGCCAGCGGAGTTTCCTCCAGATCGTAGCGCTCCAGCCCGTTCTCGCGGCCGCCGCGCCCGAGCACGCGCTCGATCAACGCTTCACGGCACCGGCCGAGCTGATACAACTCCGAGCCGAGAAACAAATAGGAGGACGCCAGGCTGGTCCTCCCGGCTGGCTCGGCTGGGCGACCGGCGGCGCTGCGGCCCGTGGCGTGGCCGCGAATTCGTTGGAGAAATTGCTCGGGGCTCAAAAGTTATCCAGAATCGCCGTCACCAGGTCGCGCGCCACGTCACGGCTCAAGCGGTCCAGCGCCGGCCCGCTCTCTTCGAAATACTGGTTGGTGTTCGTCACCGAGATCTCGTATCGATCGTGCTGCTCGAAATTGGGCCGCGAAAAAATCACCTTCCCGGTGGTTCTTTCCACCAAGCTCACCTGCATGGTGAGGTTCACTTGCAGCCCGCTGGCCCGCCCGGTGGACTGGTCGAACAAAATCGGATAGTACGTGAAATTGACGATGGCGCCGCGCAGCACGGCGTCGGCCTGCGCCGGATCGGTGACGATCTGATAGCGCGTGCGGGCGATGAACTCGTGGCTGATGGCTTCCGCCAACCGGTCGGTGAGCCTGTACCGAACGGTCGCGTTGCCAAAGGGCGGGACGGCGATGGTGTGGATGCTCTTCGGCACCAGGTCCGCCTGGCCCGCGACATGATAGCCGCAGGAAGAAAGAAGCGCGAGGGCGGATAGCAAGACGAGCCGTGCCTTACCGAAGCAATTCACGCGCCACCTCCACGGCATTTTCGGCTGTGATCCGGAGGTTGTCGGCGACCACCCAAAACCAGCAGGCCCGTGGCTGGTTACGGTCAATGACTATCGACCCGACCGTGATGCCGCTCTGGCCGGCCACCCCCACATTGGTCGGCGGCTCGTGCTCTTTGGTGCGCACATCGATGCTACCCGATGCGAGCGCCCGCTCAATGGTTTCCACTCCCGGGTTGTTCTCAAATTCAGTCCAAGCCGAGACGCTGTAGCCGTGGAAGACCGGCGTGTGAATCAAGTGGAACGATGGCATGGGCACCGCGCCGGCGGCGGCCAGAAGGCTGGCCAGATGGCGGTCGATCTTCGTTTCGATCTCGGCCAGCGAATGGGAGGATTCGGAGCCGTATTGGGAAAGCATATTGAAGCTGACCTGCGCGTCGAACACTTCTTTGGCTAGCGGCTGGAACGACAGCAGGCCCGCGGTCTGCTTTTGGAGCTCATCCAGGCCGGCCTGGCCCCGTTCGCTGGCAGGCTCGAAGATGTTGATCACCGAGCGGCGGACCGTGGCTGCCTTTTGAAGCTGGATCAAGAACAAAGCGACGGCGATGGCGGCCGGATGCGCGATGGCGTGGATGGGGCTCGCTGCTCGAAAGTCCGCAGGTTCGACCATGGGGGCGCGAAGCCGGGTCTCGGGCTGGTCTTCGAGGGCTCCGGTGAGGTCGATCACGACCGGCGCCGGCGTGGCGCGCCGGAGCTGCTCGTAGGCCTTGCGGCTTGACTCCCCCGATCCCGCCAGGATCGCGATGCGCGCGGTGCCTAGCTCGGCCGCCTGGAGCGAAGTCATCAACAGCGGCTCGTCCCGCCCGCGCGTGATAATGCTCTCCTCGCCTTCGTAGGAAGCAATCAGTTTGATGCTGGCTTCGAGATCGGCCGAATCCAGCAGCTCGCGAACTTCCTTGCCCAGCAGTGATTCGCCGCCGACAACGGCGATGGCCGGTCTGGATGTGACTCGATGAATGTGCATGTCAGCTCGCCTGGTGCTCCGGCTGGGGCGGCGGCGGATGCGGGCGGAAGCGGCGGCGGACGATTCCTCCGGCGCGAATGATGATTCCCGTGCTTACGTAGAGCACCGAGAGCGCCAGCAGCACCGGCTGGGAATAATTCCAAATCAGGTAAATCAGCGCGGCGAAGAGGATCACGGTGAGCGGCGAACGAGGGCCGGTGAGGCTGATTTCCTTGAAGCTGGGATAACGCCAGGTGCTCACCATCAGGAACGAGAGCAGCGCCAGCAAGGCCAGCCACAGCATGGAGAGAAACCACCACTCCAGCGGCACGCTGTCGGAGGCGTAGACGATGGCGGCGACGATGGCGGCGGCGGCGGGAATGGGGAGGCCGACAAAATACTTTCGATCCGGCCGGCCCGGGTTCTTGGGAACGGGATTGGTCTGCACGTTGAAGCGCGCCAGCCTAGCCGCGCCGCAGACCAGGAACAAGAACGCGAAGAAATAGCCCGCGCGGTGATCCCGCAGGAACGCGCCGGTCGTAACGAACAGAACGCCCCAGCAAAAGGCCAGCACGGCGGGCGCGATTCCGAAGGTGATGACGTCGGCAAGTGAATCCATCTCGCGGCCGAAATCGCTGACCGTGTTGGTGAGGCGCGCGATGCGCCCGTCCAGGCCGTCCAGCACCACGGCCACGCCGATGGCGATAGCGGCGGCTTCAAAGTGCGGATTGGGTCCGAGGTCGCCGCGGGCCCCGAACAGGGCGCCTTGGATGGATTGCAGAATAGCGAAGAAGCCCAGAAAGATGTTGCCGGCGGTGAACAGCGTGGGGAGCGCGTAAGCGGCGCGGCGCGGGCGGCGGGCCGGCGTGCGCGGGTCGAAGAAGCGCTGCTTGAGAGTGAGTTTCGCCATCAGGCCGGTCTCCTGCGCGCCAGGATGCTGGATCCGCCGGAGACGTGCTGGCCGGGCCGCACCGTGATCTCCCATTCGGGGCCAAGAAAAACGTCCACGCGCGAGCCGAACTTGATTAGCCCCACGCGTTCGCCTTTGGCGACCGTGTCGCCCGGTTTTTTCCAAAACACGATGCGGCGCGCGATAAGCCCGGCGATCTGCGAGAAGGTGACGCAGGTGCCTTCTCCCTGGAGGGTGACTTCATTGCGCTCGTTCTGCGAGCTGGCGATCTCGCGGCTGGCCACCAGGAATTTTCCTTTGGTGTATTCCACCTTGGCGATCCTTCCGCCGATGGGGGCGCGGTTGACATGCACGTCGAAAATGTTCAGGAAGATGCTGATGCGCGACGGCGCGCCCTGGTCGGCCCGGATATGGACAACTTTCCCGTCGGCCGGGGAGACCGCGACCGGGCCGTCGGGGATGGTGCGGTCGGGATCACGGAAAAAGTAGAGGCAAAAGAGAGCCACGACGAACAAGGGGATCGCAAAAACGGGGCGCGTGAGATACCAGACGGCCGCGCCTCCGGCAGTCAGCGCCACTGCGTAATAGATGCCGTCGATCACCATCGTTACCTCCATTGTACGTGGGTCAAGCGATCGCGCGCGTCGCGTTTACACGCGGCTGAGCCAAGAATTCGCCCTGGAGGCCCTACAGGAGTGGCGGTGGTGTGAGCGTGTTATGCGGGGGCGGATTCCATTGGCCCGACTGGTGTCTCAGACCGAGCTGTGGCGTTTTTTGAACATCATCGTTTACACTGGGTCTGTTGACCGGCGTCGGACCAAAGTCCGCAACTGGTACCGCTCGTGCGTCTCGTTCAAACGCGAGGCCCAAGAACCGAGCCTCAGCTGAATACATTGTCGGTTTCAAAATGGCTGTATACTTCGAGCGCCGGAAGGCCGAGAAAAAACTTCATCTTCAAGGAGAGACCCATGGATTCTAAGAAACCTAACCGCAGGGGATTCCTAAGAGATAGCGCTGCGGTGGCCGGTCTGGCTGCGGGCGGCGCAGGGCTTGCGAAGGGCCAGACGCAAGGTACGCCTTCTAAGAAAATCGACGAGCTGATCGCCTATGGCGATCGCTCCCGTTTCGTCACCTCGATACGCGTGCCTGTGGCCGACAGGCATTCGCCGGATGAATTCGGGCTCACGTTTCACGTCTTGACCCCGCTTCAGGATTCGGTCGGGATCATCACGCCATCTTCGCTGTTCTATACCGCGACACACCGCGGGGCTTTTGTTCCCGACATCGACCCACGCGAGCATCGTCTCATGATCCACGGCATGGTGGATCGGCCGCTCGTTTTCACCATGGACGAGTTGAAGCGTCTCCCGTACGAAACCCGCATTCACTTCGTCGAGTGCCTGGGAAACCGCGCCCGGCCCATGCACAAAACCGTTCAGGAGACCCACGGATTGACCAGTTGCGCCGAGTGGACCGGCGTGCGGCTGTCCCTGCTGCTCAAGGAGGCCGGCGTGCAAAACGGAGCGTCCTGGATCGTCGCCGAAGGCGCGGAAGAAGTGAAGGGCGCGTCCAGCATCCCGCTCGCGAAGGCTATGGACGACTGTCTGGTGTGCTACGGGATGAACGGCGAGCCGATCCGTCCGCAGCAGGGCTTCCCCCTGCGGCTGATGGTTCCCGGCTTTGAAGGCATTTACCAGATCAAATATCTGCGCCGAATCAAGGTCGTGGACCGTTACTACATGACCTATGACGACTACGGGCACATTGTTCCCGACCCGAAAGTGGCCGCGTTGAATCACCAGATTGGACCCAAATCGGTCATCACCTTTCCTTCCGGCGGGCAGAAGCTCGCAGGCCCCGGCTTCTACGAAATCAGCGGCCTGGCGTGGTCGGGCGCGGGCGTCATCCGCGGCGTCGAGGTCTCCACTGACGGTGGTCGAAATTGGAAGAATGCCGATCTTCGAACACCGGCCTATCCCATGGCGCATACCCGTTTCGGTTTCCACTGGAAGTGGGACGGAAAAGAGTGCGTGCTCATGTCGCGCTGCACCGACGAGCTGGGCACGGTCCAGCCGACCCGGGCCGACATCGCGAAATACTGGAATGAACCTCTCGACAAAGTCAGGGTTCGCGGGGCCGACAACGCCGTGCAACCGTGGAAGGTCTTGAGCGACGGGAGCGTTCAAAATGGGCTCTCCTAGGCTTCTCCTGGTTATCGCGATCCTCGGGATTTGCCCGGCGGCGTGGACACAGTCGCCCAGCTACGGCCTCGGGAGGACCCCGAGCGCGGAAGAAATCCGCGCCTGGGATATCTCAATCAGCCCCACGGGAAAGGAACTCCCGCCCGGGCACGGGACTGCCAAAGAAGGCGCGGCGCTCTATGTGCGGAAAGGATGCTCGGGATGCCACGGGGCCAGTGGTTATTCCGGAGGCCATGCTCCCACACTGGTAAAAAGGAAAGACGCCCAGCCAACGCCTTCTGAGCCTTGTCTCGCGCCTTGTGTCAACGACTCAAACGTCATGGCCATCCACTCACCCTACGCGCCCACCATCTGGGATTACATCAATCGCGGCATGCCGATTGGAAAAGAGGGAACGCTCACGCCCAATGAAGTGTACGCCCTCACCGCTTTCCTGCTGTACAAGAACGACGTGATCAAGGAAGACGAGGTCATGGATCAACAGAGTCTGCCGAAGGTCAAGATGCCGAATCGCGATGGATTTGGTCTCCCTCCGGCGTGGAAGCACGGGACACCAAGGCTGCAGGGTTATCCCTGATCCCTAGTCAACCAGGGCCGGGGCCCGTGTTATGCGGCTTATGCCGAAGTAGGATTCAATTGGCCGGTTCGTGATGACCGTAATCGAGCTCGCCCGCCTGGATGCGGATCGGCAGGCGATTTTCTTTCGGCGGCAATGGGCAGGTGGCATAGGCCGTGAACGCGCAGGGCGGATTCTCGGCTTTGTTGAAATCCAGGTCGACTACGCCGTTCTTGGGCATGTCCGCGTAAAGAAACCGGCCCGCGGGATAGGTTTCTTTTCCGGCCGTGAGATCGCGGAAGATGAAAAACAGGCGGTTGTCTTCGGCCACTGGATCGAGACGCAGTGGGCGGCCGTTCAAGCTGAATTCGACGTAACCGGGGCTAGCCTCCGGCTCAGTCTCGCCGAGAACGTTAGTGATCGGGATCATGCGCGGTTTCGGATACGCGATAAACTTGGCGCTCACGCGATAGCTCTCGTTGACGGGGAACCAGCGGAGGCCGGTGAACTCCCGTCGCGTTTTACTCTCCGGGTCCTTGAGCCGGATGCCGGATCGGTTCCCGCGATGAATGACCAGCATTGTCAGGCCGGCGAGCTGGACTTGATCGGGAGAATCATTGGTGTCGTCCTGGAGGGCCGCAGTTGAGGTCAGCGGCTTTCCATTTACGGACGCCGCAACTCCCGGCGAGGCGCGAAACGAAGTCTTGCCGTCGCGAAACTCGAACACACCCGCCTGGGCCGGGCCGCGCGGTAAAACGATGTAGTTCGAGGCGTCCGAGCCGGCCGTGTTCGTTCCCTCTTTGAGCCAGAACAGTCCCGCGACAGCGAGCCACCCGTCTTCGGCTTTTAGTTCGGACTCATGCCCGGCGCGCCACGCTGCCATTTCGGCACGATAAGACGTCCCGGCCATGAGCAATTCGAAAAATGCCGCGCAGGCGATCAGCTTTCTCCAGCGCATGTCTTTTCTGATTGTACGCGTTGCTGCATACTGGTTGTTGACTTGATTGGCCCAAAGATTCGTGTGTAGGATCGACAGGAGGCATGTTTTCCGATGAGCACCAGTACGGCTAGCGCGGGGGCTCTGAGCGAAGCCGAAAAGCGCGAGCGCATCGTCAAGCGCGCGGCGCTCGAGCTGCAAAATGGGTTTTACGTGAACCTGGGCATCGGCCTGCCGACTTTGGTCGCGAACCATGTGCCGTCAGGGATCGAAGTCGTTTTGCAAGCCGAGAACGGAATGCTGGGCATCGGGCCTTATCCGATCGAAGGGACCGAGGACGCAGACTTGATCAACGCCGGAAAAGAGACCGTCACCGAGATTCCGAGTACGTCTTATTCTTCGAGCGCGGATTCTTTTGCGATGATCCGCGGCGGGCACATGGACCTGAGCATACTCGGCGCCATGGAAGTGGATGAGAACGGAAGTCTCGCCAACTGGATGGTGCCGGGGAAAATGGTCAAGGGCATGGGCGGCGCGATGGACCTGGTGGCGGGCGCGCGCCGCGTCGTAGTGGCCATGGAGCACACCACCAAGCAAGGCGCGCCCAAGATTCTGAAGAAATGCACGCTGCCGATCACCGGCCTCGCAGTGGTGGATCTGATCATCACCGAGAGGGCCGTGATTCGCGTGTCACGCGAGGGGCTGGTGCTGGAAGAGATCGCGCCCGGCTTCACCGTCGAAGATGTGCAGAGGGCCACCGAGCCGGCGCTGATTGTCAGCTCGTCCTTGAAGACCATGCACTAGGCGAGGGGAGGACAAGCGTGAACAAAGTGATAGCAAGCGCCGACGCGGCGGTGGCTGATATCCCGGAGGGCGCCACCGTCATGGTGGGAGGCTTCGGCCTGTGCGGGATTCCGGAAAATTTGATCGCGGCGCTGGTGCGGCGCGGCGTGAAGGGCCTGCACACCATCAGCAACAACATGGGCGTCGACGGCTGCGGGATGGGTCTCATGCTGGAAGCCGGGATGATCGCCTCGCACCTGGGCAGTTACGTCGGCGAGAACAAGCTGCTCGAAAAGCAAGTGCTGGCGGGCCAGCTCGACCTGACGCTGGTTCCGCAGGGCACGCTGGCGGAGCGCATTCGCGCGGGCGGCGCGGGGATTCCGGCGTTCTTTACGCCCACCGGCGTGGGCACCGTGGTGGCCGATGGAAAAGAGACGCGCGAGTTCAACGGCCGCACCTATTTGATGGAGACCGGACTGGTGGCCGATTTCGCACTGGTGAAGGCGTGGCGTGGCGACTGGGCCGGCAACCTGGTCTATCGCAAAGCGGCGCGAAATTTCAATCCCATGATGGCCACGGCCGCCCGGATCACGATCGCCGAAGTGGAGGAGCTGGTCGAGCCGGGGCGGATCGATCCCGATGCTGTAGTCACACCGGGAATTTACGTGAAGCGCATCCTTCAGGGCGTGCAATACGAGAAGCGAATCGAGCGCCGAACGGTGCGGAAGGCCTCATGAAGGCGGCGTCCGCCGCATTGTTGTGGGTTGCGATGTTTCCGTTAGGGGCGCAGGTCAAGCGGCTGGCGCCCGCCGCTTTTCCGGAGCTGCCGAAGAACGTGGCCGCCGAATTGAACCGGCGTGGTTGCATCATTCCGCAGCCTTACCCCGAAAAGCGGGCAAACGTGATCCGCGGCGCGTTCAAAAAACCGGGGCAAACCGATTGGGCGGTGCTGTGCGCGGCGGGCGAGTTCTCTTCCATTCTGGTTTTCTGGAATGGGTCTGAGCGCGATCCGGCCGAGGCCGCGAAATGGCGTGAACCGGACGAAAACGCCGTCTACGATTTCTTCATCCGGCCGGTCGGCCGCAAGTTCATCCTCATCCACTACAAGGCTTATGGCGGGCCGAAGCCGCCGCCGATCGATCACCAAGGCATCGAGTCCGGCGGCGAGAAGGCGTCCGAGGTGTTGTATTACTATCGAGGCGAGTGGCTCAAGCTTCAAGGGGCGGATTGAGCACGCCCGCCTGTCTGTGGTTCCTTTAGTTGCATAGCACCATCTCGGGAGGGATGATCGTGCACGCGTGGATGCAAGATTTCCGGTATGCGCTGCGCATGCTGCGCAAGAGCCCCGGCCTGACCAGCGTGATGGTGCTGTCCCTCGCCATCGGCATCGGCGCCAACACGGCGATTTTCAGTGTGGTGGATGCGCTGCTGCTCCGCCCGCTGCCCTACCCGCAGCCGCAGCGTCTGGCTGCGATCTGGCTGCACTCGCCCGGCAT
>DASQHQ010000058.1:0-26041 GCA_035632015.1 Bryobacteraceae bacterium | reverse complement strand
GCGTAGACCACAATCGCTGAAAACGCCGACGACAGCACCACGCCGATGATCACCGAAAGCACGCCGGTCCAGAGCAGATTGGCGTGCGGGAGCAATAACGTGAATGGAAGCACGCCCAGGATCGAAGACCAGATCACGTATTTGCGGCCGATGCGGTCGCCCACCGGTCCCCCGATCATGGTGCCGGCGGCCGCCGCAGCCAAAAAGACGAACAGATAGATCTGCGCGGTTCGGACGGGAACGTGGAACTTGTTCATCAAATAAAAGATGTAATAGCTGTTCAGGCTGACCAAGTAAAAGAATTTCGAGAACATCAGCGAGACCAGCACCGCCAGCGCCACTACAACTCTCGGACGGGAGAGTTGAACTGCGCCGTGCGCGGGGCGTGCGGCGACTATCGTTTCCACGCCGCGCCGCGCCTGGTGCCAGGAGGCGACGCGGGTCAGCACAATGATCGCCGCCAGCGCGGCGACGGAAAACCAGGCCACGCTGCGCTGTCCATGCGGAAGCACCACGAAGGCGGCCAGCAGCGGGCCGAACGAAGCTCCCGCGTTGCCGCCCACCTGGAACAGCGACTGCGCGAGGCCGTGCTGCCCGCCCGAGGCCATGCGCGCCACCCGCGAGGACTCGGGATGGAATACCGATGACCCTACGCCGATCAGCGCCACCGCCACCAGGACCATCGCGTAACTGGGTGCGACGGACAGAAGGACCAGGCCGGCCAAAGTGAATGCCATGCCCGCGGGCAGCGAGTAGGGCGAGGCGCGATAGTCGTTATACAGCCCTACCAGCGGCTGCAGCAGCGAGGCGGTCAGTTGCACGGTCAACGTGATGAGCCCGATCTGACTGAAGTTCAAGCGGTAGGTTGTTTTCAACAGCGGATACATCGCCGGAATCACCGACTGGAGCATGTCGTTCAGCATGTGGCAGAAGCTGATGGCGGCCAGGATGGGAAACGCCGTGCGCACGGCCGATTTGAGAGGGGCGGGCGCGGTCGTCCTCGTCAGTGTGGTGCCAGGGAACATCTTGTTGTAGTGTAGCGTGGCCGCGTCCGCGTTCCGGCCAGACCCACGAATTCTGCCAGACCTCGAATTCGCTGCGAAGAATACCGCCTGCCTCCACTATTCCAGCATGAGAACACTGTTGGCAACCCTCTCGCTGCTCATCTGGTGCTGGGCTGTCTCGGCGACAACTTTAACCCAGGCGCACGCCCAGGGTAAGTTCAGCGATGCCCAGATCGAGGCCACCATCAAAGCCAAGCTGGCCAAGTCCAAGATCGGAAGAGATGGCTTTCAGGTCCACGTGAAGGACGGCGTGGCCACCTGGACCGGCGCCACCAGCGTCATGCAGCACAAAGGCGCGGCTACGCGGATGGCCAAGACGGCGGGGGCGATTCGAGTGGTGAACAATATCAAAATATCCGAACAGGATGCGGCCAAAGCTGCCGGCAACCTCACTGGTGCGCCGCGCCGGGTAGAAGTGCAGCCCGCCAAGAAGAATTGAGCGGAGGCCAAGGCGGTCGCACGTGCGTCTGGCCGGAGTAGCCGGTCTCTAGCCAGGCTTCGGCACGGGCGCGGCATGAGCCAGCCGGGCGGTGCGCCACAGCGTGCTAGACTGGTGTTTCCGCGTTCTGAGGAAACTCCGATGAAATCTCTTGTCCTTGCAGTGCTGTTTTCCGTTTTGTTGTGCGCTCAGCTTCCACAGCCGGTCCAGGTTACTCCAGGTACTCCGGCGGTCAAGGCGCCGGCCGCGCCTGCATCGCCCGCCCCACCGGCGGTGGTCAAGCCGGATACAGTCGTCATGACATCGGATGGCAAGAAATACACTGCCGCGGAAGTGGATCGCATGATCGCCATCCTGCCGCCCCAGTATCAGCAATCCGCGCGAACGCCGCAAATGCTCACCACGTTGCTGATCTACAAAAAGATGGCAGAGGACGCCGTCAAGGAAGGGTACGATCAGGCCTCGCCCTACAAGGAGCAGCTCGAGTTCGCGCGCTTGCAGATTCTGACGCAGGCCGAGCTGACGCTGCACGGCAACGCTCTGCCGGTCAGCCAGGAAGACCAGGAAAAGTATTACAAGGAACATCCCGACAGGTTCCAGGACGCCAAAGTCGCGGTCATCTACATCGCCTTCAACCCGGCGCCGGACAAGACCGGGCCGGACGGCAAGAAGCTGCTCACCGAAGCCGAAGCTAAAGCGAAAATTGACGATTTGCGCAAGCAGATTGCCGGCGGCGCCGATTTTGGCAAGCTGGCGCGCGACAATTCCAACGATCCCTCCGCGACCAAGGACGGCCAGTTCGGCAGCATCAAGCACAGCAGCCCCTATCCGGACGCCATCAAGTCCGCCGTGTTCGCGCTCAAGCCGGGTGAGCTCAGCCAGCCCATCCGGCAGCCCAACGGTTTCTGGCTGATTCGCCTGGACGCGATGCAGACCGAATCCTATGAGGAAGCGGCGTCACAGATCTTCCAACAGCTGAAGCAAGAACGAATGACCGAATGGACCAAGGCGCTGCAGGCGCAGTTTGCGGTGAAAGTTGAAGAGCCGGCTTATTTTGCACCTAAAGTGCCCGCGCAGTTGCAGCAAGTCCGTTGAGGGCGTGGCCAGGCGGCTGCCGCTGCGGGGACGCGCGATTCGAATCCGGTTTTTGCCAGGACTTAGCGCCGGCGCCCGCAAGCTATACTCCAACCGCCCGTTCGGCCAGCCGGTGTACGCGGCCACCTTCATTCGCAAACGGCGCATCGTCCTCGACCAGGAGCTGGAACACCAGCCGCGAGAGCTGAAGCGGATTCTGGTGCACGAGCTGTTTCATTTCGCCTGGGTGCGCCTCGGCAATCCGGCTCGCGATTCGTACCAATCGCTGCTGCTGCGCGAGTGGAACCAGCGCGCGCGGGGGGAGCTCGGCTGGTCGGCTCAGATGCGCAAGTCCCGTCTGCCCCGCCATCCGCGATCTGTCAGGCGGAAGGCCGGCCAGTGGCGCGAGTACGCCTGCGAAAGTTTTTGCGACACCGCCGCCTGGCTCTACGCGGGCCTGCGCCGGCATCCGGAGTTCACCCTCGCCGCAAGGCACAGGAACCGCAGGACGGAGTGGTTTCGTGCGACCTTTGGAGCCCACAGAATATCTATATAATCAAGATTGAGGAGATGATTGTGCCTAAAACCGTCTCAGCCGCTGCGGTTTCTCTGGCGTTGGCCGCCTTGCTGGTCTCGAGCGCTTGCTCCACCGCGACCACGGTGAAAGCTGCGGTCAAGTCGGATAAGGAGCGCAAGGCTGCCCCTGAGTTCAACCTCAAGGACTCCAATGGCCAGACCGTTCATCTGTCGGAGTACAAGGGCAAGGTGGTTCTGCTGGATTTCTGGGCCACCTGGTGCGGCCCTTGTAAGATCGAAATCCCCTGGTTCATGGAATTCGAGCAGCAGTTCAAAGACAAAGGCTTTGCGGTGCTGGGCGTTTCCATGGACGAGGACGGCTGGACCGCGGTGAAGCCTTACATCGCGCAGCTCAAGGTGAACTACCGCATCCTGCTGGGAAACGACATGGTGGGCGATCAGTATGGCGGCGTGGAATCGCTGCCCACTACGTTTTTGATCGACCGGCAGGGCCGGATCGCCTCCACGCACGTCGGGCTCAGCGGCGGAAAGGACGACTTCAAGAATGACATCCTGCATCTGCTCGAGACGTCCCGGGCGGCTTCTGGCGCTCCTCCTCGCGGCGCCTTGGCTTTCTTTACTCGCGCAAACTAACGCGGTTCTGAGCATCGCGGCGCCGGAGCGGCTGAACATCAAGCGCGGCGGAACGGCCGAGCTGCGGCTCAAGGCCGAACTGCGGCCTGGCTTCCACGTCAACAGCAACGCGCCGGCCGACGAATTCCTGATCCCGTTGAAACTCACCTGGGCCAAGGAGCCGCTCGAATCCGAGCAGGTCGCTTATCCCAAGCCGCAATTTGAAAAATACGATTTTTCTGCCAACCCGGTCTCGGTGTTCAGCGGCGTTTTCGAAATCGTGACGCGCTTCAAGGCGCCCGCCGCGGCTACTCCCGGGCTCGCCCAGATGACCGGCAAACTGCGCTATCAGGCCTGCAACAACAAGGAATGCCTGCCGCCGCGTACCCTGGACGTGCGGTTCACGGCCAACCTCGAGTAGCTCAGAGCAGAAAAGCCTTCAGGACGATGCCGAGAGTACGCTGGACCTGGTCGGGCCGGAAGTCGGCGGGAAATCCTAGCCGCTCGGCCAGGAACCGGTCGCGCAGCATTCCTTCCATCATGCCCATCATGGCGGAACGAATCACCTGCGGGCTCAGGTCGGAACGCAGCAAATTGAGCGCGCGCATCTCTTCCAGCACGCTGTCGACCAAGTGCAGAAAGGCCATGAATCCCTCGGTAAGCGACACCATCTGCCCTTCCCGCCGGATGCGGCGTCCTTCCAGCAGCATCAACAGCTTCAACTCGGGATCGCGCTCCAGATGCTGCAGCACGCAGTTCGCCATCACCTGGATTTTTTCAACCGGCGAGGTCACGTTCTGTATGCCCGCCCGCGCCTCCTCGGTGATGTGCGTCCAGCCTTCCACGAAAACCGCCTCCAGCAGTCCGGCTTTGCTTCCGAAATGCTTCATCAATTGCGATTCGCTGGTCCCGGCCTGGCGCGCGATGGAGGACGTGCTGGTGTGTTCGTAGCCACGGTTAGCGAAGAGTGTCTTGCCGACGCGGAGGATGCGCTCATGCGTGGTCCCCATTTTCCCCGCGTCGGGTGATGCTGCAGCCGACATTAACGTTAGTATAACACGTCGAATTTCGTAGTAGGACTGCTATTTTGTATCTGGTTAAGGCGTCTGGCCCTTGCGATGTGCCTCTATTTTCTTCCGAATATCAGATACCACTTGGTCCCCGGAAACAAGTCCGGGTGTTCTTCCATCAGCATGAAGCCCGCATCCGACATCCACTGCAGGATGTCCTCACGCGCCACCAACAATTCCGGCTGATTCCGGTGCGGCGTCTTGGGATCGTCCTTGTTCATCTCGATGATGGCAATCCGCCCGCTGGGCTTCATGTAGGTGCCCAGGGCTTTCAAATACGCAGCGCGGTGCTGGATATGATGCAGCACATCGTTGATGAACGCCAGGTCGAGGTTGCGCGCCGGCAGCTTGGGATCGTCAAACTCGCCCAGCACCGTCTGGACGTTGCGAATGTTCTCGGTCTGATCGCGCTTGTCGATGTAGTCCAGCAGGTCCTGCTGAATGTCAACGGCATAAACCTTGCCGCTGGGAGCCACGGCGTTTGCCAAGGCTCTTGAAAAAAGTCCCGATCCGGCGCCGATGTCCGCCACCACCATACCGGGCTTCAGGGAGAGGTTGGCCAAAACCTCATCGAGCTTCTGGCCGGACACCCGCTGCGGCCCCTCCAGCGTGGTGACCCACTCGTCCGCTTTGCGTGGCGCCAGTTGCGCGCGCGACTCGGTAACGCCCGCGGCCAACACGGCGCCGAGGCACAAGACCCATGCCCAATTTTTCCTGAACATCAGAACTCTCCTAAAGCTTGTAGCAACCCGTGGCGCACGCACGCCTCGGTGCCGCGTCGACACTGTCCAGAAAACGCGCACAACGGAACGCCGCGGCAGCGTTTTCTGCTTTCAGGGAGGACGCTGCGGCGTCCTGTGCGCTCGTGTCGACGCCCGGCCTAACCAATTGGAATCGCAAGTCTGTCAAACGTGGCAGCGTGTCCCTGAATTCAACTGATCCTGACCTTGCGAGGATACTGCGAGTTATCCTGCAAAAAGGTCTTCTTCCGCTTCAGCTCGGCAGCCGTAGGCTGCACCATGCCGTCCGCGTCGGTAACCCGCGAAACCAGCGTATGCTCGCCCGGCGTCGCACCCTCCCAGCGATACGTGAACAGCTTCCAGGAAAACTGCGTGTTGGTGGAAGCCAGCGTCGCCTTCTGCCAGGCTCCGTTGTCGATCTGCACTTCCACCGACTTCAGCGGCGTCCCGTCGTTCAACACAAATCCGAGAATCTCATGCGCGCCGCCCTTCTTCCGCACGCGCGCGATCACCGACTTCAAGTGTATCCGCGTGATCTCGTTCTCCACCCACTGGGTCCCCGGATCGTTGTCCTCGCCCGTGCCGCCCACGCCCACCACGGAGCGATACCAGCGCGCCTGATAATTCCCCAGAAAGCGGTCTTCCTGCACATGCACCTCGGCCAGCCACTTCACGTTGCACACGCCGTACCAGCCCGGCATGATGAGCCGCAGCGGGTATCCCTGCGCGAGCGTCAGCGGATCGCCGTTCAATGCGTACGCCAGCAGCGGCTCCGGCTTCATCGCATTCTCCAGCGTGACGCTCCGTGCGAACTGCTGCTCCACCTTGAAGGTCTGCTGCCGGAACACCACGTCGATCGGCCCCCGGTCGGTGCCGAAGAAAACCACTTCGCGAGCCTTCGAATTCACGCCCGCCTGCTTCAGCACGTCGCGCAACCGCACGCCCTTGAACAACCCACAGGAGCACAAACCTTCCACCGATCGCGGGCTGTTGCCCGAGCACTCGTACCCCGCCGCCACCTCGGTCGAATGCATCCCCTTCAGATCGGCCAGCGAGAACTCGGCCGCCTTGTTGACCAGGCCCGTGAGCTTCAGCTTGTAGGTATCCCCGTTGATCTCCGGCCGGTTCATGTGCTGCAAGGCAAAAAACTGATCCTTGGACGTGTATGGCCCGTCGATCTTCCGGATGTCCAGCATCCGTGTGGGCGCGTTCGGGTTGGCGCCCGGGTTGAAGTTCGGCGGAAGGTCGGTGAACGGCGCCTCCACCTCATCCTGCGCGAGCGCAGGCGTGGCCCAATCCGGCAGCAACGCAAGCACGCTCGCTGCTGCCAATCCTTTTCTTAACGTCTCCCTGCGGGTCATCTGCTCCGTCATGGGGTTCTCCTCGTACTGACGATTCGGTGACTGACCTTAGTACATTCTATATCTTGCACCACCGGAGCACCAGCAGTAGGCCAATCGTTCCCGCCAATCACGTCTACAATTGCAATTGGGCGCATGCACCGAGCGATCTTAGCTCTTCTTCTGCTGGCCGCCAACGTCCTGGCGCAGAACGCGGCGCAGACCGCGCTGGACGATCAGCTCGAGAACGTGAGTCAGTTGTTGGAACAGGGCCGCACCAGCGATGCCGAGCGCCTTCTCCGCCGGCTGATTCCGAAGCCGGAGGAGGAGCCCCTCCAGGATTTCGGAATATTCACTCCATCCGCTGTTCACGACATGCTGTGGGCCATGCTCGGTTATTCCTACTTAGGCGCCAACGATTACGCCGGCGCAGAGCGCGTGGCGGGCGAGAGACTGCGCGCTGTGGAGGCCCGTGGCGAAGCGGCTGCCAGACACCTGCCTATTTTTCTGCTGCTCATGGCGGAAGTGCAAAAGCTACAGGGTAAGTACGCTGCTGCGTTTCCGCTTTACCTGCGGCTGAACCGGCTCTGGCTCGATAACCAACTGCCTGCGGATTTCCAAGGGCGCACCCAGCAGGGTTACATCGAGTGTTTGATCGTTCGCGGGGAGGCCGCCACCGCCGAACTGGCCGCGCGGCCGCCGGTCAATCCCGATGGCTCCGCGGTGGGGCCGTCTTTTCACGAAGTAATTTTCAACACCTATGCGATCGCGATGGAAGAGGCCGGACACAAGCCCGCGGCCGCACAGCTCGAAGCGAGGATTGACGCCGAAAGCCGCCGCATGCCAGCCGCGAACCAACAGGACCGCGACTTGCTCCGAGCGCGTTTGATGAGCGCCCGCAGGCAGGACGCCGCCGCCGAGGCGGTCTACCGAAAGTGGACTGCTTACTGGAAAACCGCTGCCATGCCGGCCGGCATCGATCCCAAGGAATCCCTTCAAATTCGGACCGTTGCGTTGGGAGGCTACAACCACTTCTTGAGCGTTCATCACCGGTCTCGCGAATCCCAAGCCATCCAGTCTCAATTGATTGCCTTGGGATGCCGGTCTGGAATGTGCGAGTGACGGGTAACGGCGCCGACCGGTAAGCCAACGCGCATGGATCGCGCAAGACCTGCAGTCGGCGATGTGAGAGCCGCCCGAGCCAGAAGTCCAGTTGAACGAACCTAGCTGGTGTCCACTGCCGTTCCGACCGCGAGCAGCACAAGTCCTAGCCGCGTAACCAGAAGTACTGAACCCGTTTCCAAAATTTGTCAGCGCCATTTAGCTTGCCTTGGTCGCCCAGTGGATGTATGCTGTTGGGGCTCAGACCTTTCGCCGGTTGTTGTTGCTGCTGGGTTTATCAGTTGCGCTAGGACCGTGATTGGACATGCCCGAGTCCGAGTGAGCGCACCACCGCGAGCTTCGCGCGTCCCCGGGTGTTTAACTTGTCAAGTGATCTCAGCGTCACAGTTTGAAGCGCCAAGGCGTTTCGTCCGGTCCTATCCCACCAGTCGTGAGCTACTGCAGCGCGGTGCGCGCCGGCACAACGTGCGCTGCCGACGCTATTTCGCTTTCGTTTCCGCCTCTGTCTTGCGCGCGCCCGCCAGGATGTCGGCCTCCGCGTAGTTCCCCTCGTGGCAGGCGTATTCGAAGATTGGCCCCGGCGTGGCCCGGAAAGGATATTCGGCCGTCCAAGGTTTGGTGTAGGTCGAGGGATCGTCGATGGTGAACCGATACAGTATCGTGCCCGCGTCGATGCGCTTGAAATGCTCGATCACGCGCAAGTTCTCGTCCGACCCGCGGAACCTGGTCTTGTTCGTGAAGTTGGTTGTCTCCACCACCAGCGTGTCGCCTTCCCAATGCCCCAACGAGTCGCCCAGCCATAGGCGGATGCTTTGCGGCAAGTGAGGACGCCCGTCCATATGAATGACCCGCACTTCGTGAATCATCTCGGTCATGATCATGACGTAACCGGGAGTCTGGATGATCTGATAGTTGTTGTTGTAGCCCACCGGCAGCATGGGCGGTCCCACCGTCGAGCCGAAGCCCGTGATGCACCGCTCGCCCAGCGGCCGGTCTTCCACGCTGTCGAATCGATTCACCGGACGACGGCCCGCTCGCGCACGCGCTTCCTCGGTCAGCGGCGGAATTTTTCCATCCAGCGGATCGATGATCAGCGAAGTGCGCTTCGATCCGTCCACCCGCGCGAGTTCGTTGCCGCGATCGATAAACAACTGGTTATAAGCGCGGTTGACATCGGTGTCATTGCCGCCATCGCGGCGATCGAAACTCCCGACGTCCTTGATCTGCTTCTCGTAGGCGGCCGCCAGATCGTCCGAGATGGTGAGCGTAGTGACCGCAGGCGCTTTGACCCGCTCGCCGGTGATCGCGACCACCACGCCGCGCTCCAAAGGCGTCAGTGTCGCGTTGGTCCAGATGCCTTGAAAATCCGGATGGCCATCCGGAGTGCGTGGCATGGTCCAGTTCTTGGCTTTGGACGCGGCCGGTTTGGTCTGGCCCGGAAGAGACGCCGTGAGCGCCGCCACCAGCGCGGCGGTGGATGCGAGAGTCCGAATCCCCATATGGACCTCCTGAGTGCCAATTGTAATACCGCGAGCCCTCCGCCGCATGCGGGTCCAAGCACGGCCCCACACTCCGCCGCGCCGCACGCGCCCCAGCACCGGCCCGAGAGCACGGCCCCGCGGTTGACACTCGCCCGGCCTGACTGTAGGATCGAAATCGATGTCGTCTGTCCCAGGAGGTCGGCCAATGCGTTCCAGTCCGCTTCGCGCCATCGGTGTCGTCAGTGCGGCCCTGCTGTTCCCAGCGGCGCTGGCCTTCGGCCAAACCTCATCGGCGGCCGCGAAAGCATCGCCTCCGTCCAAGGCCAAGAGCTGGACTCCGCCGCGCACGCCCGACGGCCATCCGGATCTGCAAGGCATCTGGACCAACTCCACGCTCACGCCCTTGGAACGCCCGCGTGAATTTAGCGGCAAGCCGATTCTGTCCGACGCGGAAGCCGCGGCCTACGAGAAGCGGGTCATGGTGCAGGGCAATCGGGATCGGCGCGATGGTGGCGCGGAGGCCGATGTCGGACGGGCCTACAACGAGCTTTTCTTTGATCATGGCGACAAGCTCATGCGCATCGACAACACTGTCCGCACAGGCATGATCGTGGATCCGCCCGATGGGCAGATTCCCGCTTTGACTGAAGAAGCCCAGAAGCGCGCCGAAGCCGCGCGCACCCACGCTCGCATGCATCCCGCCGACGGTCCGGAAGACCGCTCGTTGACCGAGCGCTGTATCTTCTGGGCGACCGCCGGGCCGCCCATGCTGCCCGGCCCCTACAACAACACCTATCAGATCTATCAAACGCCTGGATCCGTCCTGATTTTCAGCGAAATGATTCACGAGTCGCGCATCATTCCCCTGGACGGGCGCCCGCATTCGGATCCGTCCATTCGCAAGTGGACAGGCGATTCCATCGGACACTGGGAAGGCGACACGCTGGTCGTGGACACGACCAACTTCACCAGCAAAACCCGGTTCCGCGGATCCGACCAGAACCTGCACGTGACCGAGCGCTTCACTCGCGTCGCGCCGGACGCGATTCTTTACCGGTTCACCATCGACGATCCCACCACCTTCACCAAGCCTTGGACTGCGGAGCTGCCGCTTTTGTCCGCGCCTGGCCCGATCTACGAGTACGCCTGTCACGAGGGGAACTACGCGCTGGTCGATATTCTCTCCGGGGCTCGCGCCGACGAAGCCAAGAAAACGTCCAAGTAGGCTCTCGGCGGCTACTGGATGTTGACGGTGACGATATTTGCGGTCTGGCCGTCGACGGTCAGCGCGACGCTCGATTCGCCGCTGCCTTGCAGATTCGAGGTGAGCGCGACATCCACCCGATCCAGTCCTCCGCAGCCCGCTTCCAGGCCCGCGTAGACCACCGGCGCGCTGATGCCGTTGATCAGTACCACAACGTCGGAAAGCGAGCTGCGATTGCGTATGCCGGTGCCGTACAAGCTCAAGTACACGGGCGTGGCCACTGCCAGGTTGATTGGCGTATCGGCGCAGCCTGAAGCGTCACATTGGTAGGACGGCGCCGTCGATCGCCACAACGGATTGGCCTGCGTGCTGTAGGTCGCGGCCGCCGCGGCTCCGGTTCCAGTCCCGTCCGCACTCAACAGTGTTGGAGCTCCGGAGGATGCGCTCCCCTCCGGCTCCGGATTCGCTCCCAGCGGCGCAGTGCACGCCGGGATCACGCCGTAGTAGCGACCCATCCAATACGGCAGGATGTAGTCGATGCCCGACGTCTCGATGGTTCCCTGCGAGCCACCCGTGAGCTGGAACGGATCGCGCTGCCACAAAAAATCCGTGGGAATTCGCAATGGGACCGGAATCGGGTCGCACGCCTCGGAGCCGCACACCGGAACCATATTGGTCAAGTCGACGTAGGGATCGCGGCTCGGCCTTTGGAGCCATTGATCGAGCAGCGCCGGCATCTCGGCGTCACGCGCGGCGTCGGGGCCTTCCAGAGCGCGATCGATGCTGTCGAAAAACGCGTTCTGATGCCCGGTCGTGTGATTTCGAACGATGCTGTAGGCCTTTTCGTAGATGGCGTTCGTGGAACTGCTCTCCAGCCGGACCAGGTTGTAGAAATTGATGTAATCCAGGTTGAACTTGAAATAGGAATCGTTGCTGGTGACATCCACGCCCGTAGGAATAAGCACGATGCCGGTGTCGCCAAGAAAGATGCGCTGCTCGTCATAGTAGAAGTTGAACTGGTGTGGATTCACGTGCCGGCCCACCTGCACGAACGCCAGAATCTGGTCCGGCCGCGTCAGGAACGACGTGCTGCTGTTGCCGTCCGGCATCACGACCGACCAGTTGTGCCCGGTCAGGAACCGGACCAGGCGCGTCACCAGATCGCTGATCGAACTTTTCGTGGCTGCGTCGTCAACCATGTCGTAAGCCACCGCGAGGCCGAAAATGACGCCCGAGTATTGGTCGCGGGATGTATTGCCCACCCAGAACCACGGGCTGGCCATGTGGATTCCGTTGTGCGCCTCCTCGCTCGCGATGCCGGCGGCGAATGGCGAATCGGCGTAGACGATACAGCGTGCCATCAGGTTGGTGCCAGTCACATCGGCGAGCGATTTGATTCCAGCGATGGCTTTTTGAATATTACTGAACGCGTCCGGCGACTGCGTCACCTTGTAGCGAAAAGCCTCAGCCGCCAGATAGTGCCCGGTCCAGATCGCGGAATCGCCGCAGCGCGTGTAGCCGACAATCTGATCGCTGTCGGGCGCGGCATACACCGGGTCCAGGATCGTGCCGAACGGCAAGTGCAGCGCCTGGATGTTGGCCGACATTGCCAGCGCGTCGCTTTCCGCAGCAGCGCCAGGGATTGTACACAGAGCCAGGGCCAGGCAGGCGAGCGCCAGTCGAAATGTACGTCGAGCCGTACTGCGCATCGGTACATTCAAACGACGGCCCGGCGAGGCCGCTTGTTACATCTTTTATTTCGGCGCCGCGCAGCCTACAGGTGAATGATCCCGCGCTGGATGGCGGCGGTCGCGGCCTGCGTGCGATCCTCCACGTCCAGCTTGCTGAGGATGTTCTTGACGTGGTTCTTCACGGTATGCTCGGCGATGCCGAGCTGATACGCGATTTGTTTGTTGCCCTGGCCGTGCACGATCAGCGACAGCACTTCCATTTCTCGGGCGCTCAGGTCCGCGGGAAGCGAACTCGCTGCCGCCCGGACGGAAGCCGGCAGATAAGTTTCTCCAGCGTGCACGGCATGGATGGCGCGGATCAATTCGTCGTGCAGAACATCTTTGGTCAGATAAGCGCGCATCCCCGCCTGCAACGCGCGGCGGATGTCTTCATCGCCTCCGTAGGTGCTAAGGCCGATGATGCGGGCTTCCGGAAACTCGGCCCGAATCGCGGCCGCCGCTTCGACGCCGCCCAGGGCCGGCATGCGCATGTCCATGAGCGTGACGTCCGGGCGCAACTTGCGGTACAGTTCCACGGCTTGCGCGCCGCTGGCCGCCTCGGCGACAACCGTCATGTCGGGCTGCATATTGATGATGGTTTTCACGCCCACACGCGCAATCAGATGATCCTCGGCGATCAAAACCCGTACGCGCGCGGCTTCGCGAGCCGGGCCGGTCATGACAGCGGCACCGTCACTTCGACTTTCGTCCCGCGGCCGGGTTGGCTCGCCAGGTGCAACTCGCCGCCCAGCCGCTCGGCCCGCTCGCGCATTCCCAGCAATCCGAAATGTCCTCCGATTTCCGAGAAAGCTTCGCTCTGCTCGAAGCCTTCTCCATCGTCGGCCACCACCATGCTGAGGCGGCGCGGCTCGAGCGCGAGATGAATCTGCACCTGCCTGGCGTGCGCGTGCTTGACTGTGTTGGTGACGGCCTCCTGCGCGATCCGCAACAAGTGCTGCTCCATTTCCTCGGGGAGCTTGCGGCTCGAGCCGGCTACGTCTACCTGCACGTCGACCGGCGAGCCGGCGGTCCACTGGCGCGCGGCCTGGGAAAGCGCGGCGGGAAGGTCCTGGCCCTCCAGGGCGGAGGCCCGCAGGTCCATCACCGAGCGGCGCGCTTCCGTCAGGCTGTGGCGTACCATCTTGCGCGCCAGCTCCAAATGTTTGCGCGCCAGGTCCAGGTGGCCATTCAGCGTGAGCGCCACCGCGTCGAGCTGCGACGAAATTCCGACGAAGCCTTGCGCCAGAGTGTCGTGGATCTCGCGGGCCAGGCGCACGCGCTCTTCGAGCACCAGTGCGAAGCGCTGCCGGATCTGGCGCAGACGCAGCCGGAAGAGTCCCCAGATGGCCGCCGCCGCGGTCAGAATGCACAGATAGCGGAACCAGGCCGTTTCATAGAAGTGCGGCTCGAGCTCGAACGCGAAGGAAGATTCCGTGGAGGGGCCACCGGGGATGCCGGCTTTCACGATGAACCGATAGCGCCCGTGCGGCAGGCTGTTGTAGTTGGTGACGCGCCGCGTCACGCCGCTGGTGAATTCACGATCGAGCCCTTCCAGCCGGTAGGAATAGCGGACCCGCTCGGGCGCGCTGAGGTAGATGGCGGTGTAGCGGAACTGAAGGCGGCCGTCGCCGGGCGGCAAGCGGGCGGGCGCGCCGGGCGGCACCGGCCGGCCGTCCACTTGCACGTCCAGCAAATGCACGATGGGCACGTACCCGCGGGGATGCGGCTGGCTGGGATCCAGCACCGCCAGGCCCCGCCCGGTGGGAATCCAAAGCCGCCCGTCGCTGGTGCGAAACCCACCGCGGCTGGTGGGATAACCGGGCGCACACTGCGCGCTGCGCAGGCCGTCCGAGACTCCGTAGTTGACGGGCGTGACGGCCTGGATTTTTCCTGCGGCGAAGTCGCGCAGTGCCTGCTTCGCCACGCGGCACACACCGCGCGTTGTGCTCAGCCACAGCCATCCGCGCGGATCGTCCTCGACGTGGGAAACGTTGTCGCTCAACAATCCTTCTTTCGTAGTTATACGGAAGAAGCGGCCGTCGCGCAGTCCATCCAGCCCGCCGCCGAAAGTGCCGATCCACAGCGTCCCATCGGCGTCTTCGACCAGCGATCGGATCTGGTCGCTCGAGAGGCCATCGGCGGTTGTGTACAACCGTGGTTGCCCATCCTTGAGCCGCCACAGGCCGTCGCCATAGGTGCCGGCCCACAAGCTGCCGTCGCGGCTTTCCAGCAGCGCCACGATCGAGTCGTTAAGCAGCGGCCCTCCGGCGATCACGTTGCGCGCCTTGCGCCCTTCGAGCGCATATAATCCGTTCGGCGAGGCCACCCACATCTTTCCAGCGCGGTCTTCCAAAAAATCGAAAGCCAGGTGCCGGTTCAGCGGATCGTCGATCACCTGGTTCAAGAACCGGCCCTCGCGCAGCCGGCTGGGTCCTTCGCGCGTGGCGATCAGCAGGTCGCCATTGCGGTCCTCGCGGATGGAAAAAATCTCGTTGCTGGGCAGGCCGTCGCGCGTGGTGTAAACGCGGGTTGGGCCGGCGCCGAACTGAACCAGGCCGCTGTCATGGAATCCGATCCAGATCCGCCCGCGGCGATCCTGGTAGACCGTGGTGGGCTCGTCGCTCGGCAGGCCCTCAGGCACGCCGTAGTTGGTGAACAGATCGTCGCGGAAGCGATGCAGGCCGCTATTCATGCCGACCCACAGGTTGCCTTCCAGGTCTTCGTAGATGCACCGCACCCAGTCGCTCTGACGCGCGTTCGCCGCCGGATTGCTGACGAAGCGTCCGTTCTCCAGGCGCGCCAGGCCGCCATTGGTTCCGGCCCATAAGTTGCCGTCGCGATCTTCCCAAACTGATCGCACGAACATATCCGGCAGCCCATCCTTGGTGGTGTAGAGCCGGAGCTTGCCCTCCGGCGTCCGCAACAGCAGACCCGAAGCGCCGGCCACCCAGAGATTTCCGTTGCGGTCCTCGGTCAGAGTGGTGACGATGTTGCCGCCGATCTGCTCGGGGCTGATTACGGAGACGAAGTGGTCGCCTTCGCGCCGCGCCACGCCCGCGAAGCCCGCGACATACAGCGCGCCGTTACGGCCGGTGTAGACCGCCCGCATGGCCTCGATGGGAAGGCCTTCGCGCGGGCCGTAGTTGGTGAACTTGCCGTTCTCGAAACGGCTCAGGAAATTTCCCGCCACCATCCAGAGGACGCCGCCGCGGTCCTCGGTGATCGAATTGATGAAGGTGTCGGCGAGGCCGTCTTTCTTGGTGAAGGTGGTGAACTTCGCGTCACGATAAAGCGTCAGCCCACCCGGCGTGCCGATCCACAAGCCCCCATCGCGCCCGGTCCACAATGCGTCGACGCTGTTGCTTGGGAGCGCGCCGTTTTCTTTATTGAAAATAACGAAGTCGTAGCCGTCGAACTGGGCCAATCCTTCGTCGGTGCCCAGCCACAGGTAGCCATCTTTAGTTTGGGTGACGGCGCGAATGGTATCCTGCGGCAGGCCATGTTCCTGGGTCCAGGTCGTGCGCGTGTATTGCGTGAGCCGGCGGTGCGGATTCAGCGCCAGCAGATTTCCGGTGCAAGCGCTCACGACAAGGAGCGCGAAGAATGGTTTGGCAGCTTGTGGAAACAAAACAGTCCCGACATTCTCAGGATAGAAAATGCCAGCAGCGGCACACAAGCCAGCAGCGCCAGCCAGACCCCGATGGCAACCCGCGCGAGCGAGGGAAAACGGAAACGAAGCTGAAACGGGAGGTAGTATAGAGTGCGCCACTCGATCGGAATCGGGGTGAACCGGAAGTCGTCCTCCCTGTCACGCGCCATGTCAATCAGGTTGACGGCTCGGTTCCAGACTACGCCGTTGTCGTAGCCGATGCGCCGCTGCGAGACTTCCAGATTGGGCGCGATCGCGGTAGAAGCGGCCTGCAGGACCATCGAGCCGGCGATGATCGTCCAGAGCGCCCGCCGGCCCCATGGGGAAATCTCCTTGCCATATGCCAGCAGAATGGGAACCGCAAACAGGCACAGCAGCTCGACCGGCATGACGACGTAGCGATGCCCCCAGGCCACGTCGCCACCGAAGGCATAATACTTCGCGGAAGCCACGATGTAGAGCACCTCCAGCACGGCCAGCCACGCGAGCACTTGTTTCAACTCGCGAGCCAGGCCGCGCCACGCCAGCGCCACGGCGAGCAGCAGCACCACCAGCAGCGGATCGAACAGAAAAATCGATTTGTCGGGCGAGAACAGCGTGCCGAAGAAGCCCTTCCAGAACGGGTACGAAAACGGATATGAAGGCGGCGCGTCAGACGGCCGCAACTGCCGGCCGACGATTCCGATGTAGGAGCTGAAAACCGTGCCGAAGCGGAAATACTGATACCAGCGGTCCAAGACGAGCGCGGCCGCCAAAGGCGGCAGAAAGCCCGCGAGAAATCGCTTCCGATTCCCTCCCAGAGAAAGGGCGTAGGCCGCGAAGATGACGGTTTCCATGAGCGAATTCATGCGCGTCAGGATGGCGAAGCCGCATGACAGCCCCGCGGCCAAAGCCCAGCGCGCGCGAGGGTCCGCGCAATACCGCCGCACCGCCCACAGGCTCAGCAGCGCCAGCATCAGCAGCAATGCATTCTCTTGCGCGCACTGAACGTAGGCCAGTAGCGTGGTGCCAAACAGCAAAGCCAGCACTCCGGCCGCGCTCGCCCCGCGTCCGAACTGAAAGGAGACGAGCACCTCATAGGCCAGCAGCAGCACGCACGCGGTGATGAACGATTGCATCAGGAACGCCACCGCCAACTCCGAAACCTGCGCCCGCCGTTTGGAATCCAGGTGGAAGCGCGCGACTTGAGGAAGCACAACGGCGTCCACGAGCGCATCGAAAGGCATGAGCAACAGGCTTTGGCCGATGCCGGTAGGGGACTGCCGCCGGCCGTCTCTACCGATCACTCCGAACTGGCTGTCGTCGGGACTGACCTGCGGTTCGCCCAGCCGGATCCAGCGGGCCACCTGCAATCTGCGGCTGGTGTCGATGGCTCCGAAATTTCCCGGATTCACCAGCGCACAAGCCATTAGCGCGAGCAGAACGAACGCCAGCCGCACTCGCATGTCTGAGGACCTTCGCTCCGATCCATGCATTCCGGGCAAAGATCATTATGGACCAGCGCGTTCACCCACGACAAAAGTATCCGAAAAACATGGCTGAATTTTCGGGCCATGTGCGCCGACGGGCCTCTGCGGCGGAGTCGCGCCCGGACTTCGGTTTACGGCTCAAGATCTCAGCGGTCCGGTGGACGCCAATGCCGTGCCCCCGAGTGATCCGCCCGCGGCGCCAAGTTATTCGCATCGGCCACGCCCAGAAGGCAGTAGATGCCAGCGTCATGCTGGCATCGAGGTTGATGGTACCCGAACAAGTGGAGGTGTCACCGCGCTGGTTGGCGACCACCATATTCATCTGAAGGGCCCGCCCTCCCGAACCTTGTTCGAAGCGGTGGCCTGTGTGATCACTAGCTGCGGGCTGCCGATGGCGGCCAGCCAGGCGCGCGCCAGCGCATAGGCGTCGACTGAGCCCAGCCCAGTCACCAGGTCGTAGCCGGGACCAGCGTTGTAGCCGAAAGACCCGCTGGTGCAATCCTGCGTGCTGTTGATCACGCAGGGGACGATATTGCTTCCGCTCGTAATGTCGTGGAATGCCGACGGAGCGGTCTGCGCCAAAGCGTACAGGCCGGGGTTGATGTTGCCCAATCCGGGCGAGGATTGCGCGCCTGCCGCCACCAGGTACTGGTTCAACAAGGACACGATTCCGGCGAAGGCGGGGGTCGCGGCCGAGGTGCCTCCGTTGGGCTGGAAATAGCCGCCGGAGACGAGCGCGAACGGATCATGAACCCAGGATGCCGTCAAGGCCACGTCGGGTACATCGCGTGCGCCGTCGTCGGGAACGCCTGGCCCGGCTTGCCAGGACGGCTTGGAGAACAGCCAGCTCGCGCCGCCGCCGCTCGAAGCGAACGACCCGGTGTCGAGATTCTGATTGATGAAGGTTTCATCGTTCCAGCCTGTTTCGGGGATGTAGCTGCGCGCTGAACCATGGTCGGAGCCCGCGCCGCCCCAGTAGCTGCCGTTTCCCTCGTTGAATTCGCTGCCGCCCACGCCGGTCACCCAGGGCAAGGAGGCCGGCAGGTTGACGTTCGCTCGCGTGACGGAGGTCATGAAGGGGCTGTTCTGATTCTCGCAGGCCGCCGCGCCCGCATCGCCGGAAGCGGCCAGCCACGTCATTCCTTCCGCCGCCGCCTGTTGTCCGTAGGTGGCCAGGAATTTTGCCCCGCTTGGCGGTGTGCGCAGCTCGCATATGCTGAAACTCAAACTCAGCACCGGCGCCAGGGCTTGATCGATGGCGTAGGCCACCGCCTCCAGGACGTTCGGGGCGTAGACATACACAAGGGTGGCGTTGGGCGCGACCGCTCCGGCCCATTCCAAGTCCAGATCGGCTTCTCCCATGGTGTTGTTGACGCCCGGATCAGCGCTGCCCGGCACCAGGATCTGCTGCGGGTCGTTGAACGACAGACCGAAAGCCTGCCGGAAATACTCGATATCGGCCAGATCGATATCCGATTCTCCAGCTATCGCGATGAGTTGCCCACTTCCATCGATGCCCTGTTCATAAAGCGCGTTGATGTTATAAATGGCGGCCAAGTCCGCCGGAGCGAGCATATTGACGCTGGGATATTTCTGCGAATACCAGTTTGGGCTGGGTGGGACGCCCGCGATTTTCTCCGCCGGCCAGGCGCTGGGTCCGTGGGCCGGTGTGGGGTGGAAGTCATCGAGACCCCGGATGCCCTCCACCAGGCCGGCCAGCGCTTCAGGGATTTGCGGCGCAGCGGCATTGGCGTAATGCATTTCTCCATCGACCTGATAGCGATGGATCTCGGTGTGCAGCGCTTGAGCCACCTGCGCCGCAGTTCCGCGAAAGAGGATGGATGCGCCCCCGCGCGCCACGCGGTTCACCGTGAACCCGCTCGACTGGAGCCAGGCCACCAGCGCGTCGACGTCCGCCGGGGTGGCGCCGAAGCGCTCCCCAAACTGCTCCGGCGTGAGCCAATGGTGATAGCGTGCCGAAGCAACGTCCTGCTGGTCCGCCAGCAATTGATCCAGGTCGGCTTGCTGGTTGTCCGAGCGCTTCAGGGTCAGGCTCAGGTAACCGAACTGCATGGACGGTTCCACAACGCCGCGGTCGAATTCGGGCCGCGCCAGCGGATGCAGGTTGTCCTCGATCGCGCGAGGTGTCTGTGCCGTAACGCTCGCAAGCCCCAGGCACAAGGCCAGCACGAGCCTCAAAGAGTTGTTTTTTATTTTGCCCTTCACGATGTTTACCTCTGGATGCGGATTTGCGCGCGGTTTTTTGCCACGCCTCGGGTTTACTCATCGGCGCCAGGCGCGATTGTCTAAGGATTTTCGAACCGCCTTGGCCGCTCCGGCGGCGCGAATGTTCCCTCACACGCGCGGCCGCCACCAAAGCAAGTGTCTGTCACCGGCCGGCATCGAATACTCCACCCGGAGCGTTCCACGGTCCGATCGATTTCAGTCTGCGATTGCCGGACTCGCAGTCGGCGTTTTCGGCCGGGCGAAAACCTTAAGGTGTTGCGGTTTGCGGCAGTATCCGGACTGCGAACCGGCAGAGCGTCGCGTTCCCGATTAAAGGGAATGAAATGCGCGGTCGATAAGAAACCTGAGAGTCGAAGTGGCGAGAAGCCGACTCCCTGAGGCGACCAGGTGCTGGCGGAGCGGTGGGGGACACGGCTGAGGAGAGCACGATGAGGTCAAGGTCAATCAGAGCGACAGAAGGGATGCTGACGCTGGGATTGCTGGCTCAGGTTCTCGTTCCGGCAGTAAGCGGGGCTCCGCAAACGGGCAATGCCACGCGGCCTGAAGCAGCACCGTCAGGCGAAGCTCAGGCTCTGCCAGGCGGCGCTGGCGCGCTGGCCGGCGAATACGTCTGCCGTTCGATGGGGTCGCATCCGTGCGACACCCAGACGACAATTTCGCTTCGCGACGACGGCACGTGGGGTTGGCGCTACTTCTCGGGAGAGTACCAGCTCGCCAGAGGCCAGGTGACATTCAAAGGCGTCGGGTTAGGCGCCTGGGGACCGGCGGTGGTCGGCCCCGGCACCCTCACCTTCACCAGCGGCGGCCAGAAGGTCATTTTCCAGAAGCCATCTTCGGCGCCGCCATCGCTGGCGGGATCTTACGTTTGCGCAACCGCTCCGGGAGGGTGCCAGACCAGGCTCGCGATCGCGATCCAGTCCGATGGAACCTGGTCGTGGGGAGCCCAACGCGGTTCCTATTCCATAGTAGGAGGCCAGGTGAAGTTTACCGGCCTCAGCAGCGGACCGGCGGGCTGGGGGCTCGCGAACTTCAGCAGAGGCTCCCTGATTTTCCGCAGCGGTGATGGATCGGCCGAGTGGAGGAAGCAGTGACCCGGCTCGGCATTGATCCGGAACGCAGCGGGCCGGTCGCTGCCAGAGCAGACATTAAGCCTGTCAGGCGCGCCCCAAGCCTCCTCCTGTGGTTCTGAGGGATCCGCCGAGCAACCGCGCGCCCGCCGCCTTCAGAACAAGTAAGAGCGCATGAGCCTTCCGGGTCTATGTGCGGCGCGGCGGCCATGCCGCGCTGGCGGGCAGCCCGCGCGAGTCACTGAACGGAAGGCTGCTCTATGCCCGGGATGTCGCCGGACGGCGCCTGAACGTGGTGACGGACTAATCCAGCGAGGCGGCGTTACAACCGGCGAGATTCATCGCCAGCGCGCTATGCGGCTGGACGGCGGCGCGGCCGCTACAGCTTGCGCGCGGTGCCGGTGATGTTAGTCCCCGCGTCGGCTTCCACGATCTGCATACCATTGCCGCTATCGGTGATCGCGAAGTCGTAGAGAAACGGGCCGCCCGCGGTGGGGGAGTTGGTTGTAAAGGACCCGCTGCAATCGGGATTCACGGTGTAGCTACCGGTGATCGCGGCCCCTCGGGTGACTTGTCCGTCGAACACGTCGGTCTCCTGTCCGGTCAGGTTGCCTTGCCCGTCGGCGACCATGGAGCCGGCTGAGGAAAAGAATCCCAGGTTCCCGGCATTATCAATGGTGAAGCCAGTGATGGTATAGCCGTACGACCCGCTCAACGCGGTCGCATCGCATGTGCTGGCGTGGACCACGCGCGGACCTCGGCCCGCTTGACGCCACATCCAAACGGCGCCGGCGGCCAGAACGACCGCCAGGACAACCCACAGAATCCGGGAGCTTGCCAAGCGGTTATGATGGCGTGATTCATTTCGCAACCTTCGCTCGGGCTCGTTCGAGTTGATCCAACTCATTTTGTATCTCCTTAATTGACGATGCTGGAAACCCCGCTTGGTTCAGTGTACACCGGACTGCGCCGGCGCGGGTCCATCTGCGCGCGGGCGACGCCGTCCATCTAATCACCGCGCGGGAGACGGGCGAACACGAGATCCGGACCAACGACCGCAGGATGTTAGAAGCCGCACCGCACTTCGGACTGGCCGGCCGCAGCGTCTAGCGCACGGCCACGCTGAGTTTGTCACGCTTTGCGCGGGCAATTAACATAAAGCTTAGAACGTGAACGAATTGCTGCAAGCTTTGCCGCCCGGCGCGGTGGTTTTGGATCTGGGCTGCGCCGCGGGCAGTTTTCGCGCTGAAGGCAATTCCTTCACGGTGGTCCGGATCGATCTGGAGCCTGCCCACGGCGCGGTTGCCAATTTCGCTCAAGCCGATGCCGCCCGTCTTCCTTTCCGCGATGGTTGCATCGATCTGATCGTTTCCAATCACAGCCTGGAGCATTTCGAAAACCTCGGGGGCGCGCTCGGCGAGATAGCGCGCGTCATCAAGCCACAAGGAGCGCTCTACGTCAGCGTGCCCGACGTCACCACCGTCTGCGACCGGCTGTACCGGTGGCTGGCGCGCGGCGGCGGCCATGTGAACCCTTTCTCGTCTGCGCAGGAACTGGCCACCAAGATTGAAGCGGCCACCGGCCTCAAACACGCCGCCACCCGCACGCTCTGCACCTCGCTCTCGTTTCTCAACCGAAAAAACAGGCACGCCCGGGCGCCCCGGAAATTACTGCTGCTGGGCGCGGGCACGGAAGCTTCGCTGCGCCTGTTCCACTACGTGTCGCGAACCTGCGACCGGTGGCTGCACACGCGCTGGAGCGTTTACGGCTGGGCCTTGTATTTTGGAAACGTTGCCGCGCCGATAGATTGCCACGCTTGGACCAACGTTTGCATCCGTTGCGGCTCGGGCCATCCCTCCGGCTGGCTGCAGCAGCGCGGCGCCGTCTCACAGCGCCATTTCTTTCCGTCCTATGCTTGTCCGGATTGCGGCACGCGCAACTTTTTCGCCGACGATCGGCGGTTCAAGTATTCGTGACGCTTCCCGCGACGGCTCCAGGCGGCGCGCTACTTTGCCCCGGACGGTCGCGCGTGAAAAGATTCCATCCGCCGCAAATCGGACAAAGGTAGGAACGAAAAACAAGAAACCGGCGCCACACCCGCTTGTTGACCAGCAGAGACGCTTCCGAATGGCCCGTTCCACAGCCGACGCACACGTTGCTCCAAGGCGCTGTTTCGATTTCTTCCTGGACATTCCCAAAATAAAAGGCCCATCCATATACGCTGGCGCGAGTGCCCAGGAGCCGATCCAGGCCGCGCAGGAGGTAGGTCAGCAGGCCGAGGAATGTGGCATTGCCGTGGCCGAAGATCCACAGCCGCCGCGGGGGCCGCGCACCGAAGTGATCGCGCCTGAGAAACTCGAGCGAAGTGTGCAACTCGCGCATCCCGGCCGGATGCAATCCCGTGGCGCGCGCGATCCGCGTAGCCAACTCGCGATGCGATCGAAACGGATTGATATGTCCCCCGCCGTGGCACATCCATCGATAGATGCGGTCGGTTAGAGTCGAAGCGTCCGGCACGGCCACGTACAAACAACCATCGCGGCGCATCACGCGTCCGATCTCGCTAAGCACGCGCTCCAGTTCCTCCACGTGTTCCAGGCTGTGGCTCGCGATCACGGCGTCGAACGCGCCATCCCGAAACGGCAGCCAGGCGGCGACGCCGAGGACCAATCCCGGAACTCTTTCCGCGCCCGGCCGCAATGGATCCAAACGCACCAGGCGCAACCCGGGATAGCAGTCCGATCCGAAGCTTCCCTTCCCCGAGCCGAGATCCAGAACGCGGGCGCCACCCGGAAGATGCCGCAGGATTTCGTGCATGCCGCTTCCATCATAGGCCGTCTGGTTGAAGCCATGCGACCATAATCCGTCCGCAGAGGTCGATCCGATTCCTGGTGCGGGGGGTGGTCGCGTGCGGGCGGTGGCGCTGGCCGGTTTTGCAAAATCGAAGCCAACAAGTGCGCTTCCGGCTCAGTGCGCAGCCCTATGTCCGGATAGGGCGTGATAAAGGATCTGGCTCTTCGTTCGGGCTAAAGGCGGTTCGGGCTAAAGGTGGGTTGGGTTTGTTCGGCTTGGAGGCTGAAGCATCGCCGCACCCTTACTGGCCTGCATAACTCACGCGCCAGATCACCCGAGCGCCGTCGTCAGTAACCAGCAACGATCCGTCTGCTGCGACAGCGACTCCAACGGGTCTGCCCCAAGCATTTCCATCGGTGGTGAATCCGGTGAGAAAGTCCTGATAGACGCCCGTAGCTCGCCCCTTCTCGATCGGGATGCGGATCACTTCGCGGCCTGAGCCCTGGGAGTGATTCCACGATCCGTGCTCGGCCGCAAATGCATCACCCGAATACCCGGCTGGAAACATCTTGCCGTCGTAAAAGGCCATACCGAGGGAAGCGCTGTGGGCTTGAATCAGGACGTCGGGCACGATCACCTTTTGCTTCAACTCCGGGTGTTTGCCGGCGTGGGCCGGATCCTGATAGCCGCCAATGTAGAACCACGGCCAGCCGTAGAAGCCGCCGCGCGCGACATGTGTCACATAATCGGGAACCAGGTCGTCGCCCAGGTTGTCGCGCTCGTTGACGGAGGTCCACAGCTCGCCCGTTTCCGGATTAATCGCGAGGCCCACGGGATTCCGAATGCCCGATGCATAGATGCCGACGAACTTGCCTTCGGGTGTGTACTCGAGGATATTGGCGCGGTGGAATTCAGCCTCATCATCATTACTGTTGGAGGCCGATCCCACGGCCAGGAACAGGCTCTTGCCGTCTTTGGAAAAGACGATGTCGCGGGTTGAGTGTCCGCCGCGCGCGGGAATGTCCGTGATCAGCTTCTCGGGCTCTCCGGTGGCCTTGACATCGCCGTTCTTATAAGCGTATCGCACCAGCGTGCTGGTGTTGGTCACATAGACCCACTGTGGATTCGGTCCCGGCGGATAGAAGTTTATGCCGAATGCCGAGGGGAAACTGGCGTACACCGAGGATTCCTGGGGCTTGCCGTCGGCCGTCATGCCGCGGAAGATTCGAACGGTACCGCCGCCTGTATCGGCCACGAAGATGTCACCGTTCGGAGCTCTGCGCATCTGCCGCGGGTTGGTTAGGCCGCTGGCGACATAGAGGTCGACCTTGAAGCCGGCCGGAGCCTTCGGAATGGCGTTCCCACGCCGCGCGGCGCCCCTGGCAAAACCCGCGTACATCCTCAGCCGTGGCAACATCGAAGGGGGCCGCGGCGGCGGAAGATCCTGTGCGGTGATCTTGCGGGCCAAACCGGGACTGAGCGAAGCAGTATTGGTGAACGCCTTGGGCCCGGTCATCACGTTCATGCCGTCACTCTTGGCTGCATAAAGCAAGAGGGCGCTCGCGATGCCGATGGCTCCAGTGAGGGCGATCCAGCGATAGTGCTCCATAAGGTTGATGCTACTAAAGTCGTCAACGCTGTATCCGCTGGGCGGACCAGATCGCCCTGACCAGCGCTGGAATCGCGACAGTCGGAGGTGTCGTTCCTGAAACGCTGCGGCGTTACTCGCGATTAATCTTTGCGGGCGCCTTGCCGGGAAGCGGCCATGCAACTCTATAAGCCGCTTCCAAGACTAATCCACTCCTTTTGGATGATAATTACAATCTGTGAAGACGACGGAATTGCTGCGATTCAACGGCGCTGTCGAGCGGGATCCCGCCATCGATGCGTGGATGAAAGAGCATGCAGGTCAATTGGGAGCCATCGCGCACCAGTGGTTTGATGTAATGCGAAAGTGCGGCGATGAAGTCCGGGAGCTAATTCATGACGGCTGCCCGGTTGCATGTTTGGGCGATGCGCCCTTCGGCTACGTCAATGTATTCACTGCGCACGTCAACGTAGGATTCTTTCACGGCGCAGCACTGCCCGATCCGGCCCGCTTGTTGCAAGGCGCCGGCAAGTTCATGCGCCATGTGAAGCTGAGCCCGGGAACGGCCACAAACGCCGCAGCCCTAAGCAGGCTCATCGATGCGGCGTACTCGGACATAAAGGCGCGCGTCGAAAACGGCTAGCTCAGAGAAACGCCTTGAGAGGCCGACGCGGATGTGAACCGCCACATTATAACGATATGTGGCCCAGTGCTTACCGGCCTCGGTTTCACGGAAACTTGTATGAATCGGGGTCGCGTACCCATGGCTTCGAATGACTCCGTATTGGCGCAAATCTCGCCCGGTTGATTGTTCG
>DASQHQ010000057.1:0-17542 GCA_035632015.1 Bryobacteraceae bacterium | reverse complement strand
TGTGGACCGGCCGCTTCCCTGCGCGAAAAACTTAGTAACCCCTGGGATTAACCTAGGCTACCGGCCCCCGCATCGCCAGTTCCGGTGGTGCGGGGGTTTGTATTTGCTATACTGTGGTTTCACCGCTCGGGGCGCGCCTCCCAAAGAGTTGTCGCGGCCCAAATAGCAAACCTTCGAAAGGATCTTTTTGCCGCCATGAAAGCCGGAATTCATCCCGCCTACGAAGAAGTGAACGTGATCTGCGCGTGTGGAAACACCTTCCAGACCCGGTCCGCTCACAAAGGCGACATCCGGGTGGAAATCTGTTCCAACTGCCATCCCTTCTTCACCGGCCGCCAGAAGCTGGTGGACACCGAGGGACGCGTGGACCGCTTCCAGAAGAAGATTCTCAAGTCCAAGGATCTGCAGGCCCAGCGCAGCAAAAACAAACAGACCGTCGGCAAGTAGCGCTAGCCTTCCGCTACGAGTTTGGGCCGAGCACTCGCAGCAGCTCGGCGCGGATCTGATACTTCAAAATTTTCCCGTTCACGTTCTTCGGGAGCATGGGCTGGAAGACGACGCGCGTCGGTATTTTGAATTTGGTGACGTACTGGGCGACGTGCAGGCGCACGGCTTCTGGCTCGACTTCGGCGCCCGCCTTTAACTGCAGCACAGCCCAGATGTCCTCGCCGAACAGCGGGTGAGGCATGCCGACGACTGCAGCTTCGGCGACGGCCGGATGCCGGTACAGCGCTTCCTCGATCTCGCGCGGCGAGATGTTTTCCCCGCCCTTGATGATCAGGTCTTTCTTGCGGTCCGTGATGAAGAGATAGCCCTCCTCATCCAGGCAACCGACGTCGCCGGTGTGCAGCCAGCCGTGTTGGATTGTGTCGTGGGTAGCCTCAGGATCGCGCCAGTAGCCGGTCATGATGTTGGGACCGCGCAGACA
Source organism: Bryobacteraceae bacterium (assembly GCA_035632015.1). Classification (GTDB taxonomy): domain Bacteria; phylum Acidobacteriota; class Terriglobia; order Bryobacterales; family Bryobacteraceae; genus Palsa-89. Next base: position 16,614 of record DASQHQ010000057.1, on the reverse strand, counting down.
AACCTCGCCGCTGCTGCCCGGCCCGAGCGGCCGGTTGTGATCGTCCAGGATACGAATCTCGACGTCCGGGCAAGCCACGCCCACCGATCCGACGCGATACGGCCGTGCGACCTCATAGGCGGTGGCTACCGATGCCGATTCGGACAAGCCGTAACCCTGGTCGACACGGCAGCGAAACACCTGCTCGGCTTCCAGGCGCAGCGGTTCAGGCAAAGCCGCACCTCCGCTGACGATTCGGAAGAGGCTGGAGGTGTCGAAGCGTTGGCGCTCGGGATGGCGCAACAGGTACATCAACATGGTCGGTACGACGCACAAATACCGCACCTTGTAGCGCTCGATCATCTTGAGCGCCGCCGTCGGCTCGAATTGTTTCATCAGCGGAACGCTCCAGCCGCATCGGTTCGCCAGATTCTGAATCAAGATGCTGTACACGTGCGTGAGCGGCAAAGCGTTGAGCATGGGGCCACGCTCCAGATTCGGGTTTTGCCGGTAGGAGCTCTCGATCGCGGCGGCCATATTCTCGTGCGTGATCATGACCCCTTTGGGCTTTCCGGTGGTGCCGGAGGTGTACAGGAGGATGGCCAGATCGGTAGGCAGACTATCGACGGGATTCTCAACGGGGGGCGCGCCGGCCAGGACCGGCGTGATATTCTGCGCCTCTGGGACTTCGCTCTCTCCCAGGACCACAAGGTGCTTGAGAACCTGGATGTCCGCGTTCGCTTGCGCGATGCGCGGGGCCAGCGCCGGTGTGGTGAGCGCAACCACTGGTTCAGCGCCACCCAGGATGTTCGCGATTTCGCCGGCGGTCCATTGCGCTATCACCGGAACGATGACGCCGCCGATGGTCCACACGGCCTGAAAAGCGGCGGTGAACTCGGGCGAATTCGGCAGCATCACCGCCACGCGGTCGCCCCGGCGCACTCCGTAACCCTCCAGCACGCGAGCCAGCGATCCCGCCAGGCGCAGTTCGTCGAGGTTGGTATAACTGCGATCTTCAAAGTAGAGTCGGGTGTAGACGCCAAAGCGTTCGATGTTTTCCAATTCCAAGCGAGCCAGGTTCCCCGTGAACCGGCCTGCGTGAATTGCAACGGCTTCCTGCATAAACGCGGCACTCCTCTGCCAGGTCTGAGATCGGTGATTCTGAAGGCAACCCATGGGCCACTGCGGCGCCCCGTGAATTCAGTGGTACAAACGGAATGCGGCACTCCGCAGGGGGCCAATTGCCTCACCCAGAATGCAGGTTGCGGCGCGCTATTTCGCAGGTTTGGCGGACGTGGCTCGAGTCTACCGGCCGAGACCACCGGTCGCGCTCGATTTTGAACTGGCCGGCAGAATATCGTTGCGGTCCAGTTTGTTGACATCGTCGATGATCTTGGCGTAGGCGCGGGCGATCTGCTCCAGCCCGTTGGCGGGCACCCATTCGGCCGTGTCCTGCTCGGTATGCTTGACCTCCGGCGACGTGATGACCTGAATGGACGGCGCATCGCGAGCCACCGCGCCCATCTCGCCCGAAGCTCCATCGTCCATGTCGGCGGTGATGCCGACGTTGAATCTGGAAAACGATTTAAGCGCGATGTCGAGCAGGTTGCCGGAGCCATAAACCCACCAGCGCATGGGCGCGACGGCGGTGGTCATGCGCAGCCTCGGTCCCCAATACTTCGTTCGCACCGCTGCTACGTGCTCCAGGTTGAACATGAGGGCGGTCTTGGCCAGTTCCGTTTCGCGGCTGTTATGGAGCCATCCGGCGCCAGGTCCGCCGTGATGGCCGGCTGAACCCATGAAGCGGATGTTGCGGCGGCGTTGTGACTGCGGAACCATGGCGAAATGCTCCAGCAGGCCCATCATGACGGCCACGCCCGAAGCGTTGTCGAGCGCGCCTTCGAAGAATCCATCGATGTGTGCCATGACGAGGATCTCTTCGTCGGTGGTCCCTGGCAGCGTTCCGAGTACGCTGGCGGTCTTGAGGCCCGGCCGCATCTCGCTCTCCAATTGGATCTTCACCCGCACGGGCTGTCCGTTGCCCAGCAGGTCGCGAAGCCGCTTGCCGTCCTGATATCCGACGTTGAAGCCGGGCCGTCCGCCGCTGCCTTCCCAAACGGCGAAATTGTCGGAGATTCCATAGACGATCCCGACGGCGGCCGCGCCTTTTTCAAACGCGCGCTGCACGGCGCCTTCGTAGTTGATCGAGTGGTTGATGACGCCGGGCGTGGGGATATCCTGAATGAGCGCGGCTTTGCCGGTGACATCGCGGCCCACAAAGTCGGCGGCGGTTCCCTCACCGGCCCAAACCAGCTCCAGGTCGAGCCCGCCCGGCGGCGTGGACGCTGCGCCTTGCTCGGGCCGGGCGGAGCCGAGTTGCAACGTCTTGTCGCCGCTCTCGAAGCTGATGTTCCAGCGCTTCGGAATCCACTGCGGCCGCAAGTCGAAAGATTGGCGATGTACGTTCTGCAAGCCGTACTTGCGAAAGTAGCCCTCCACCCAGTCTTCGGTCGCCGCATGGCCCGGCGTGCCGACGTTGCGGCCCCAGAAAACATTTCCGGAGTCGCGGTCTTTCCTCGAAATCGCCATCACCTCGTTCAGGATCGACTTCATATGCAGACCATCCAGGTCGGCGTACTTGGCGTCCTCGGGCCGAAGAGGCGCATGGATGAATGCATCCTCGCGCTCGTGGCCGGACGAATCGAGCAGCGGCTGCCCCAGCGGATTGGGAGGCGCGGCCGGGCGCCCGCCGCCCCGGCCGGCACGGTCTTGCGCAATGATCGTTGCTGCCGCGCCGACCAGCAGCGCCGCCATGCCGATTGCCACTCGTCCTGAACGCTTGATCTTTCCACTTTGTGACGCGGCCATGGTCGCTCACCTCCTGGAATGCTGCGCGCAAGTATGACAGAGCCGCGTTCCTGCACGCAAGCGAGAAATGGGCCCGGAAGAGGCGCTAGCGGCCGGCCACCGGCTCGGGATGGATCGGCAGCAGCATTCCCGTAAGGCGCACTTGCCGGCGGCCGCTAGTCAATTCCAGGACGATCCGGCCGTCGGGCTGGCTGGAACCTTGACCGACCAGCGTGTCCAGCCCTTGCGTGACTTGCAGGTTGGAGAGCAGCAGCCGCGGGATTCCGGACGCGGGCGCGATGCGATAGGTCCCGGCAATTCCGTGCACCACGGTCTCGGGAGCCAGAGTGATTTCGCGGCCCTCGAAGGTCCCTTCCGAGCGGAGGTTGAGCAGCAGATTCTCGCCGATTCCACTGGTTTCGAGTTCCCCGTCGATGTCGAGCTGGCCGTTCTTATAATCCAGGTTTTCGATGCTGCCGGTCAACTGATATGACGGGGCCGCAGTCGCGAGACTGAGCGTCAGCGTGCCCGCAGCGCGCAGCTCGTCCAACCGGCATTCGAGGTCGGATAAGACGATCTTCGTCCCGTCCCACACCAGGCGCGTTCTGAGTTTGCCGAACGGCGCATCGCCGTTGAGCAGGCTGCCGATCTGAATGGACGCATCCACGTTGCGCTCCTCCAGCCATTTGGGAACGCGAGCGTTGCGGAGCCGGAAGGTGCGCGCCAGAAATCCTTCCTCGCGGCGCAGCGTGGGCAGCATCAAGCGCTCCAGCTCGGCGAGTTTCAACTCCGGAATGTTGAGACGCAGCCGATGCGGACGCGTGGCTTCCGGATCGTAGCGATAATCGCCCTCCAGCCGCACCGTGCCGGCCCGCGCCCGGATGCGAGTCATCTGAATGCGGTCCTGCTTCAGCTCGACCGAGGCTGAAGCAATCCGAACCGGCGACGCCAGACCGGGGATTTCCAGCACCGTGTTCTGCAGCTCATAATCGCCGGACCAGATGCCGGGATGGTCATCCTTCCGGTCAAAGGCGATCCAGCCTTTCCAGGAGCCTTGGTGGAGGCTCTCGAGGACCGGAATCGGCGGCGTCTCCACGACCTGGCCCGCGCCCTTTTCAATCTGAGCGATGCTTAACTGTGGAGTTGTGACTTTGAAGGCTGTGTGGCTGCCATCCAGCGCGTACTCGCCCTCGACTTCGGCGGATTGGCTCTCGCCCAACCGCACATCTACGGGATCCAGCACAACCGCGTTGTTGCTGAACGACAGGCGCGCGGAATCGAATTCCGCCGGCCCGCCGCGCGGGAATTTCACCGACGCATTGTCCCAGCCAAGCTGTCCGCCTAAACCGCTCTGATTGGAGTAGCTGATCTCGCCGGCGATGTTGCCGTCCACTTGCATCCCGGGAGCCAGCGGCGCACCCATGTGGCGTGCGGTCTCGATCAAGGACGCCGCCGGAAGATCGTGGAACACGATGCCGGCGCTCCATTTCGGGGCCGAAAGATAGTCGGCCGCCGCGAGCTTGATGGAAACCGGCGGCGTTTGTCCTTCCGGTGCGATGGTTTCCAGATCCAGTTTGTGCGAGCGCAAATCGAGCGCTCCGCGATAGTGCAGCGTCCATCCTTCGCCGTGTGGCGGCATCAGGTCCCAGCGATGGATGTCGTTGATGTTGAGGCTGCCGGTGACCTCGATCTTGTCGAGCGGCCCGGCCAGCGTCGCTTCCGCGGTGGTGAAGCCGTGCACGCCCAGCTCGCGCGCGTTGAACAGGCGCACCAGTTCCGAGATCGCCGTACGTTCCAGATGCAGGCCCATTGTGAGCTGGTCCGCGCCGTTCGGACCGGCGCGCAGCAGGCCGCGGGCGCTGATCTGCCCGAAGCTCGAACTGCCGCGATCGGTGCGGGCGGGCGCGCCGGAAAACCGGATCACCAGATCGCCGCGTTCGTTGGGATAGATGTCGACGTCGGCGTCGCTGATGTAGAACACGGATTTGGTGTCGCCGAACTTGAAATTCAGCCGGCCGCCGCTGATCTGAATGTCGGGAACGGCCTCAAGCTGAGCGGACCTGGCTGAAGACGAGCGGTCGAGCAAAGGCTGAATGTTCCAGGGGCCCGGCAGCAGCTTAACCAGGTTCACGCTGGGCGCGTCGAGCCGCAGACTGGAGAAGGCCAGCTTACCGGCCAGCAGGCTGGTGAGCCGGACGCGCGCTCGCATGGATTCGACATAGGCGAACGGCTCGACGCCGGCGGCGGGGGCATCGTCGATCAAAACGCGCTCCACCGTGAAGCCCGGGCCAGTAAACAAGTTCAGATGAACCGCGCCGATTTGAACCTTCCGATTAAGCGCCGCTTCGAGCGCCGCCTGGATGTAGGGCCGCAGCCGGTCGGCGCTCAGAAACGGAGCCAGCACGCCCAGCGCGAGCACGACCAGCAGAACCGTAATCAGCCAGCGCCGCAGCGTCCTCATGGGCGTGGCCGCGCGGCAGTCAATTCAGCGTAGGCGGCTGGGTCGTCGATGTCGGTGACGACCGCCGGATCGTCGATTTCGAAATAACAGGTTTGTGCGACGTAGCGATGAATCACGTCGCTGGCCATCGCGGCCAGGGGCAGCGCCAGCAGTTCGTCCGCCAGCGCTCGCGCGATGCACACCGGATGCCCATGCTCGCCGGCATAAGTGGGAACGGTGACCGGAGCGCGTTCGGTTTCGAATCGTACCGCCAGCGCTTCCAGCGTCGCGAGCTTCAGGTGCGGATGATCCACCGGCGCGAATAACACGGCCTCTGCGCTCGCGGGAACCGCCTCCAGCCCGCATTGCAGCGAGCTGAGCATGCCGCGCTCGGGATCGCGATTCACCACGAACACTGCGGCAGCAGGATGGCGCAACCCGGCTCGGATGTGCTCGGCGTGGTAGCCGGCCACCACGATCACCGGATCACAAACGCGTGAGAAAAGACGGATCAGCCGGTCCAGAAAGGTTTCGTTCTCAAAATGCAGCAACGCTTTCGGAGTTCCCATGCGCCGCGATGCGCCGCCGGCCAGGATGATGCCGGCGATGGAACAGCGCTGGCTCACTTGAGAACGGCTCGCGAGGATTCGGTGGCGAAGATCGACTTCGAGACCGTCCGCCACTCCGCTTCCGGCGCGCGCCGCATCGCGATCATCTCGCCGACGATCGAGATGGCGATCTCCTCGGGAGTGATGGCGCCGATTTCGAGCCCCATGGGCGCGAAAGTCCGCTCGAACGCCGTGCGCGGAATGCCTTCTTTCTCCAGTTCCTTGACCACGCCGATCACCTTGCGTTTGCTGCCGATCATCGCGATGTACTTGGCGTTGGTCCCCACCGCCCAGCGCAGCACGCGCATGTCGTCGCGATGGCCGCGCGTGACGATGATCAGATAGCTGGTGTCTCGAATGTTAAGCTTCGGAAAAACTTCCTCGTACTCTTCGGCGAAGAGCTCATCGGCTTCCGGAAAACGCTCGCGGTTGGCGAAGGCCTCGCGATTGTCCACGATGACCGTGGCGAATCCGGCCAGCGAGGCGACCTTGGAGATACTTTTCGAAATGTGGCCGGCGCCGAAAATAAAGGCGCGCGGCTGGGGCACGACGGGCTCGACGAAAACGCTCAACTGGCCTCCGCAGATGAGTCCATTATCGTACGCCGCATCCTGGCCGAGGCTGAAGTTCATGTGGCGCGCGCGTTCCTCCTGCATGACCTCGCGCGCGGCGTTCCACACTTCGGCCTCGACGCAGCCGCCGCCGATGGTGCCGAGCATAGAGCCGTCCTCGCGCACCAGCAGCTTGGCGCTCTCGTAGCTGGGAATGGATCCGTTGACCTGAACGATGGTGGCCAGCGCGCATTTCTGCCCCAGCCGGCGCAGGCGGGCTACCTCCTCGTAAATGTCCATGCGATTGAATTATACCGTGCGAAAGGGAAGATCGTCTCCGCTTTATGGCAGGTGGACCGCTGTCCCCGGCTTACGGCAGGCGCACGCTGATCAGGTGGCCGCTTTGCGTGATGACGGCGTGCGGCAGCCGCTGGATTCGCTCGTCATAGGTGGGCCGGTCCAGCACAAATACGCGAACCGAAGCGGCGCGCAGGGCTTGTTCGAGCTGCGCGCGGGTTTCGAACAGTACTGGTACAGCATCGCCGTACCACTCCAGTTGGTTGACTTCGTCCCAGCGCGGGTCCCCTTTGTCGTAAAAGCCAACCCGCTCGCCGGACGGCAAGACTTGGGCGTCGGCTTGCGCAATAGCGCGGATCTCCGTGGCATGCCAGCCTGGCGGCCAGAGCAGCGCGATGGACACGGCCCCCGCCACCGCCACCGGCGCTACCCAGTCCATCGCTCGTTCGACAATGTCGCGCCGAACCCACCGTAACACACCGATAGCGGCGAGAATCGCGAAGGCCGGATAGGCCGGGAGCAGGTAGCGCAGCACCCGGCTGCGGGCCGCGGCGCACAGCAGAAACAGCGTGCCAACCCAACACACCAGCAGGAACAATGGACGCCGGCGTCCGCGGACGACCACCACCAGACCCGCCAGCATCGCGGGCAGCCAGGGCCAGTACGATTTCATGAGCATCCAGGCGTACTCGATCGCGCCGGTGTACCGCCGCCACGGCGGCGTGAGCGAGCCATAAACTTCTCTTTCCAGCCAGCCTTGATGAGAATCGACAAAGTGCTCCCGATACCGCAGCAGCAGGTAGCCGTACCAGACCGTTACCGGCAGAAGCGCAACGATCAGCGCGGGGATCACATAGCGCCACTCCGGCCGGCGGCGAACGGCGATGAGATGCACCGCAAAGATGACCGGAAGCCCGAATCCGATCAGCCCGCGAATCATCAGCGTCAGGGCGGTAAATCCTCCCGCGGCGAGAAACCAGCGCGGGTCATCTTCGGCGAGCGACCAGCTGGAGATCGCGCACACAAACAGCAGTGTCGTCGGGGCGTCGGTCATGGCGCGGCCGGCGTACTTGAGGAAATACGGCGTGGCCAGCAGGACTAACATGGCTAGGGCAGCGGCTAGCTCGTCGTCCAGCAGCCGGCGCGCCAGCCAATACGTCAAAAGCACGGCGCCGAGCGCGCACAAGGCCGACGGCAGCTTTGCGACTGGATCGGAGATGCCGAACGCGTCCAGGAACGCAGCCTGTGTCCACACGAACAGCGGTGGATGTTCCAGCGCGGCGCTTCCTCTAATTCTCGGCGTGAGCCAATCTCCGGTGCGGACGATCCCCTTCGCCTGGACCGAATACAGAGCGTCGTCGTATCCCGCCAGGTCCCCCAGCCGAATGGCGCCGACGATCAGAATGGCGGCCGCCGAAGCGAGCAGAGCAAAGCGCAGCCGAGGGTTCAACCGGAATTCCCTCGCGCCAGACGGTGTCATGAGCCATTATAAAACCTGAAAACCTGAGGGACGGCAGGCTTTACAATCAAGGCGGGTGCTCAAGGCTCTTATTTTTGACCTCGGCAACGTCCTGATTCCTTTTGATTTCATGCGCGCCTATGCCAGAATCGAGCCGCTCTGCCATTACTCGGTCGAGGACATCCGGGCCCGCCTTCGCGCCACCGGTCTGGTCCACCGGTTCGAGACCGGGCGCATTGGTCCGGAGCAATTCGTGCAGGAATTCTCAGCCGCGCTCGAATTCAAAATCAGCTATCCAGAATTCTGCCAGCTTTGGAGCAGCATCTTTCTTCCCGAACCGCTTATCCCCGAGTCGCTCCTCGCCCGGCTGGCCGGCCGCTACAAGCTTCTGGTGTTGTCCAACACCAACCCGATTCACTTCGAGATGGTGCATGCGAATTATCCGCTCCTCCGGCACTTCGACCATTTCGTCCTGTCGCACCAGATTGGAGCGACAAAACCAGCGGCCAGGATTTATCAAGAGGCTATCGCGCAGGCCGGGTGCGCCGCGCAAGAATGCTTCTTCACGGATGACATTCTCCTGAACGTCGAAGCCGCGCGCGAGCATGGGATGGATGCCGTCCAATTTCAATCCGCGAAACAAATCGAAAGTGAGCTTCGAATGAGGCAAGCACTGTAGGCTTGGCGCGCCCATTCCGTTGGCAATTCGCGGCCTCGGCGCGAAGACCCTGGGGGTGAACCTTCAGAAAACCTGCACGGTCAACGAAAGGTTTAATTTCCAGTCGCGTCACAGCTTTGGAAGTGACCAACACGCCGATGTTCAAGCCAGCGGCCGGCGCTCACGACTGGCCGAAATCCACCAGGCGTGGTTTTCCTCGGCCAGCTCCGCGACTAGTCAAGTGTCTATTTTTCAACAGCGTGAATCGTGGTATACAAGATGCTTTAACGATGGGCTTGGGGGCAGAATTATGAAAACGCGATGGCTTCTTACTTCCCTGGTGACGTTCTCGCTGATGGCGACCCTGCCGGGCTGGGCCCAGGATCCGGCACCGCCCGGGCCACCGTCTTCCACCGGATGGCGTAGGTTCCAGCAACCGGCTCCTCCGCCCGATGGTCCGGCGGCGCCCGACCCGGCGCAGGATTCCGCTCAGCCCTTCGCGGCAGCACAGCCACCGTCGGGTCCAGCCGGGCTCACGATCCCGGCAGGCACTTGGATTACCATCCGCGTGAACGAACCGCTCTCCAGCGACCACAATCAGCCCGGCGACGCGTTCGTTGCGACGCTCGCACAACCTCTGGTCGTGAACGGACTCTTGCTGGCGCGCCGTGGCCAGACGGTTACCGGCATGGTCACGGAGGCGAAAAAAGCTGGACGGGCCAGCGGCTTGTCGAGACTGGGCCTGGAGTTGACCGAGGTCGGCCTTGCGGACGGCAACCAGGTCCAGATTAAGACCCAGATGATGGAGCGCCACGGCGACACCTCCTTTGGTCGCGACGCAGTGGGCATTGGCGCGACGATTGGGACCGGAGCGGCGATCGGCGCGGCAGTCAACGGAGGCGTGGGCGCCGGCGTGGGCGCGGCGGCCGGTGTGGTTGCTTCCACCATCGGGGTGCTGTTGACGCGCGGCAAGCCGACCGTCGTGTATCCGGAAACCCCGCTCACCTTCCGGCTGGAAGCGCCCGTTACGATTGACACCGCATCCCAGGCCTTCCAGCCGCCCTCGCAGCGCGACTACGAGCAGAGCACGCTGCGCCGTCCGGCGCCGCGGCCGGGATACGGGCCTGGATATGGGCCACCGCCCCCGCCTTATTTCTATCCGCCGTATTATAGGCCGTATCCTTATCCCTATTTCTACGGCCCGTCGTTCTTCTTCGGCTATCGCGGCTTCCATCGCTGGTAGTCGACGCATCGGGCAGCTCTTTTACCGGACTTCGCGGCGCGTTGAGCGCTCGCGAAGTCCGGTTGTGTTTTAATCGCTAGAGGCGCTGAAAGGGCTGCTCTGCCGATGACATCTCACAGACTGCTGAGGCTCGCGGGCGCATTTTTCTTTTCCGCGGCGTACGTTTATTCCGAGGACGCGGTGGATCTTTCGGTGGTCCACCATATCAAAGCCGAGGCCTTTGAAAACTCCCAGGTGATGGAGCACCTCTTTTATCTGACCGATGTGCACGGCCCGCGGCTGACCGGATCGCCCGGTTACAAAGAAGCCGGCGACTGGGTGGTGTCGCGGCTCAAAGAGTACGGCCTCACCAACGTTCACCAGGAGCCCTGGGGGCCCTTTGGCCGCGGCTGGACCTTCACGCGTTTCGCCGGGCACATGCTTGCGCCGCAGTATCAACCTTTGATCGGCGTGCCGCTGGCCTGGACTTCCGGGACCGACGGCCCGGTGCAGGCCGATGCGATTTTCGCGCCGCTGAGCGCCGAAGCCGATCTCGAGAAGTTCAAGGGCAAGCTGAAGGGCAAGATCGTGCTGACGATGCCGCCGAAAACGGTCAATATGATCCTGGAGCCGCCGGGACACCGGCTGACCGATGCGGAACTGGCGGCGCGGGCCCAGACCGCGGATCCGGCTCGTCTGTCCGCACCGGCGAGCGCGCTGTTTCTCGGCCCCGCGGCCCCGCAACAGCCGGCGCCCGAAGAACGCGAGCGGCGCGCGCAATTCCGCCGCAAGATGAATCAGTTCTTGAAAGAAGAGGGCGCGCTGGTGGTGCTGCAATACAGCAACACCGGCGATGGCGGCACCGTTTTTGCGCAGTCCGGCGGCTCGCAAGATCCGAAGGAACCGATCCCGCCGCCCATGGTCATGCTGACGCCCGAGCACTATAACCGCATCGTGCGCTTGCTCGATCACAAGATTCCGGTGAAGCTCGAGTTCGACATCCAGGCGCGCTTCATCGACTCGCCCGCGGACTCGTTCAATGTCATCGGAGAAATCGAAGGCGGACGCAAGAAGGACGAGATCGTGATGCTGGGCGCGCACCTGGATTCCTGGCACGGCGGCACCGGCGCCACCGACAACGCCACCGGCTCCTCGGTCGCGATCGAAGCGGTGCGGATTCTGAAGGCGCTGAACCTCCACATGGATCGAACCGTGCGCATCGCGCTGTGGGGCGGAGAGGAAGAAGGGCTGCTCGGCTCCGAGGCTTACGTGAAGCAGCACTTCGCCGACCGGGAGAGCATGGAACCGAAGCCGGAATACTTCAAGCTGTCGGCTTACTTCAACGACGACTCGGGCACCGGGCGCTTCCGCGGAATCGGCGTGCAGGGCAACGACGAAGCCAGGCCGATCTTCGAATCCTGGCTGAAGCCCTTTCACGATTTGGGCGCGACTACGGTAGTGGGGACCAGTTCCCTCACCGCGCGGCGGCCCGCGGGCACCGATCACACTTCGTTCGACTACGTCGGGCTTCCCGGCTTCAGCTTCCTGCAGGATCCCATGGAGTACAACACGCGCACCCATCACTCCAACATGGATGTGTACGATCGCGTGCAGCCGGGCGACGTGATGCAATGCGCCGCGATCATGGCCGCGTTCGTCTACAACGCCGCGGTGCGTCCCGAAATGATGCCGCGCATTCCGATCCCGAAGCCGCTGCCGCGACCGAGGCCAAACGCGACGCGGTAACCAGGCGCGAGTTGCCAGCGGTCAGCGCTTCGCCTACGAATTGTCGTACTGGCAGCTGAAATCACGGCGTCCTTCGGCAGAAAGACCGGCTTTCAAGTCACTCGCAGCCGCTGCATGCCACCCTGACTCCCCGCGCGCGTTTCTGAACGTCCGCATAGCCTGCCAGCGGGAACGGTCCTGCTCCCCGGCGTGATGGCACCGCGCGCAGTTCTCATAAATGATCGGCGCGATGTCGCGGGCGAAGGTGAGCTGCTGCGCGCGAACGGCGATGGAGCCGGCGGCCCAGACGATGCAGACAGCGCCCGCGCCGGGCAGTTTCACAATTCCATTATCAGGCGCGGACTTGGCCGCTCAACCGCGCCGCCGTTGCGGCACCCGCTTTTCCGCTATCCTAGCCATCAATGAACCGAAGCAACGTCGTGGTTTTTGGGAGCCGCGGGCAGCTCGGCGTGGAGCTGGTGCGCGAGTTCTCGCAGCGAGGCTACCGCGTGATCGGTTTCGATCGCGCCGGTGTGGACATCGGCGATACCGCAAGCGTCGAGCGGACGCTGGCCGGAGCCGACCCGGCGCTGGTGCTGAATGCCGCAGCGTACAACCAGGTGGACGTGGCCGAAAGCGAACCGCTTCCGGCCATGACCGCCAACGGCCTGGCGGTCCGAAATCTCGCCATGGTGTGCCGCCAGCTGGACGCGCGCTTCGTCCACTTTTCGACCGACTACGTGTTCGACGGAACCGCCGGGCGTCCTTACACCGAAGAAGATGAGCCGCATCCGCTGGGCGCCTATGCCGTCTCGAAACTGGCCGGCGAATTGTATGCCCGCGCCTACCTGGAGAGACCGCTGGTGATCCGTACCTGCGGCGTCTTTGGCCCCGGCGGGTTGCAGACCGCGCGCGGCAATTTCATCGAAACCATGCTGCGGCTGGCCGCGCAGCAGCGTCCCATCCGCGTGGTGGCGGACCACGTCGCCTCACCAACTTATGCGCCGCTGCTGGCCGCCCGCAGTGCCGACCTGGTGGAACGTCAGCAGCACGGCCTGTTTCACGTCGGAGGCGGGGCCGCCATCTCGTGGTTTGATTTCGCCGCCATGATCTTTCGAGTCGCTGGGCTCAAGCCGGAGTTGCAGCCGACCAACGAAAGAGAGTATCGGACCGCGGCGCGCCGGCCGAAATTCTCGGCCCTTGCGAACGCCAAAATGGAACGCTGCGGCGTCGCGCCCATGCCTTCGTTACAGGAAGCGGTCGAGATGTACCTGAAGGCGCGGGCGAAATATTTCGATAAGAAGTGACCGGCTCAGTGGGCCGGTCGTGCGGCGCCGTGACTGTCACGTTGGCGCTGGACGATAGCGGAAGCGCTTCGGACCCGTGATACGATGACGGTCAACTGCCCATGCGCCTGGTCAGCCAGCTCTGGTCGGTTGTTCGAACACTGCTCCGAAGCCCCGGCTGCGCGTTGACGTGGGCGGGCGTGCTGGCGCTGGCGGTGTCCGTGATTCTGATGATTGCGCCGGCGGCGTTGGTCGTTCCGCTGCGGCGCGCCACCAGCGTCGATTGCACGGTGGCGCTGCGGGAAGAGTAGGCATGCAACCACGCACGCTTCCACTGGCGCTGGGTCTCACGCTGGCCGCAATCCCGGCCTTCGCGCAGCGGCCTCGAGCAAACGCTCCCACCAACGCCGAGATCCGGACGATTCTCGCGGACCGGATCGACCAGGAACATCAAAGCGTTGGCATCGTGGTGGGCGTCATCGATCCCGAAGGTCGCAGGATCGTGAGCTATGGCAGCCTCGACCAGGGCGACTTCAGGCCTTTGGATGGCGATTCCATCTTCGAAATCGGATCGATCACCAAGGTGTTTACGTCGCTGCTGCTGGCCGAGATGGCGCAGCGCGGCGAGGTTGCGTTCACCGATCCGGTGGCGAAGCATCTGCCGCGCGGCGTCCGGGTGCCGGAGCGCGGCGGGCGTTCCATCACGCTGGAAGACCTGGCCACGCACACTTCCGGTCTGCCTCGCACGCCCCCTAATCTCGCGCCCAAAGATCCCGCCAACCCGTTCGCGGACTATTCGCCTCAGCTTCTGTACGATTTTTTGTCGAGCTATCGGCTGACGCGCGACATCGGCTCCGAATGGGAATACTCGAATCTGGGATCGGGCCTGCTTGGTCTCGCGCTGGCATTGCGGGCCGGCTCGGACTATGAGGGCGCGGTGCGGTCGCGCATCACCCGCCCCTTGGGGATGAACAGCACGCGGATCGCGCTGACGCCCGAGGAGAAATCGCGGCTGGCGGTGGGACACAACGCTCATCTCGCGCCGGTTCCGAATTGGGATTTCCAGGGTCTGGCCGGCGCGGCCGGTTTGCGATCGAGCGCGAACGATCTGCTGCAGCTCCTGGCCGCCGCGCTGGGCTACGAAAAAACGCCGCTCGCGCCGGCCATGGCTGCGATGCTGGATGAGCGGCGGCCAACCAACCAGGCGGGCCTGGTGAACGCGCTGGGCTGGCAGATCTCCACGCCGGACGCATTCAATATTGTCTGGAAGGACGGCAACACGGGCGGATATTCGAGTTTCCTCGGCTACAACGCCACGACGCGGATCGGAGTTGCGGTCCTGTCCAACACCTCCACTCGCGCCGGCGTGAACGACATCGGAATGCACGTGCTGGATGCGCCGTCTCGGCTATTCCGGTTGCCGCATCGCGCGAGCGAAGAACTCAACCGCACCGGCGGGCGCATCCAGTAACATAGTCAGATGCTCACCGATAAAGAACGAGAAAGTGCGATCAAGCGGCTCACGCGCAGCCGCCAGACTTTGCTGGAAGCGGTGGAGGGTGTCACGGAGAATCAGGCGCGCTGGAAGCCGGCGCCGGGCCGCTGGTCGATCCTGGAGTACGTCGAGCATCTGGCCGTTTCCGACGACGCCTTAGTGGAGCTGATCCGGCGCAGCCTCGAAACGCCGGCGCGGCCGGAAACGGAAGAACAACGGCGCGAGCGCGAGCAGAAGATCCGCGAGACTCCGATTCCGCGCGGCGTCAACCGTGCGCCGGAGATGCTTCAGCCGGGAGCGCGCTTTGCGTCGCTCGGCCAGGCGCTGGCGGCCTTCCTGGCGGCGCGCGAACGCACGCTCGCCTATGCGCTCAGCACGCGGGACGATCTGCGCAGCCACTTCTCGCCACATGCCGTGTTGGGGCCGCTGGACGGATACCAATGGCTGACCGGCAATGCGCACCATGCGGAAACGCACGCCGGGCATATTCGTGAGATTCGGGAGATGGCGGGCTTCCCGGCGGCTTAGCAGCCAAGCGCTGGCAGGAGTGCCGGCGCGGCACGCGAGGGTGCAGGCGCCACGATCGAGACGCTAGCGTTTGCCGATTTCCGAGCGCTCCGCGGCTGCGATGGTGGCCTCCGCGTCCGGCTTCAGGATATAACCAGCCTTGAGATTCTTTTCCGTGACTTCCTTCACCGCCGCGACATATGCCTTGTGCGTCGGATACAACGCCGCGAGCTTGTCTTTGTCGAAAGCAATGTGCGAACCGTACAGGCGGCAGAAAGCCGGTCCTGAGTTCTGCCCCGTATTCACCGCGGCCGGCACGGCCTCCTCGGCCAGGCGAATGCCTCCCTCCGCAATTCCGTTGGCATCCCGCGCGATCGCAGGCGGAGTCGCATTCGTGAACTCGATGGGCGGGGCCGATGGCGGCGGCGTCCCGTCTTTGATCCAGCGCACCATGTGATCGTAAGCAGAGTCGAACACGTAGCGGAAAGGAACCTGGCTGTAAGGCGGCTTGTCGCATTGGCCCGCGGCCGCGCCATTGGCCGCCGCGTTGGCATTCAACCGCGCGATCTCGGCGAAGTGCCGCGCCGATTCCGAGTCGACGTGCGACGTGCCCGCTACCTCCCAGGTCCGGAACTTGCCGGTGTCGTCCTGCCGCGCCGCCGGGCCACGCACGTCCGTCTCCGAAAGCATCTTCCAAACAATCGTGTCCAGATCCGTGCGGATCTTGCCTCCGCCGCCGTGCAGCATCACGGCGTCGAACACGGGATTCAAGGGGTGCACCGAGTTGACATAGCCCGCCAGACGCCCGGCCGATTGCGAGTGGCCAGTCGCGATCACGCGCTCCACTTTCAGGCCGCCCATCACGTCGGTCTTCGCCTTGCCGCGCACCACCAGCGCAACCCCCGCCAGGATGTCGTAGGAGAGTGCGTCGTTGGTGATCTTGCCGCCCTCCGTCACATCCAGGCTGCCGTAACGGGCCGGACTCCAGGCCTTCAACGCGTCGACGCCCACGCGCTGCGCCGACACTCCGATCCACGCATAGCCGGCGCGAATGAAATGCTCGGCCGACTGGAACCAATCCATCTCCAGATCGCGGCTGCCGGTGACATTCACCCACTCCACAATCGCGGTCCCGTTGAATTTCCGCGCAGACTGCGGACGGCGCACCACGATGCGCGTCTTGTAAGGATGCCCGCTGTCCAGCACGCTGCCGGTGGCCTCGGCCGGCATGTTGTAGCGATTCGCCGCGCCTTCCAGGAAGAACTCCTCCTCGACGTAGCCCGCTCGCGCCAGATCCAAGAACGTGTGATTGAAGGTGTAGCCGTGCGACGGATCGGGTGGCTGCGCCGTCCAGGCGATAGGTCCGGTGACGGTGGGGATCGGGAGGCTGACGCGCTGGTCGGCGGCGAGCGCCGGCAACAGCATGGCCAACGCCGCCAAAGGCAGAGCAAGGAAGCCAGTTCGCATTCCCGAGTTATATCCCGGACGAGCCGCGCGACGCAAACTTAAGTCCGGTGCCGGTGATAGCTACCGCCCACCA
>DASQHQ010000056.1:0-12856 GCA_035632015.1 Bryobacteraceae bacterium | reverse complement strand
GTCACGCAGGCTTCCACGGCCAGTGCGTGCCGCCGCAGGCTGTCCGATTTCGTAAACTCGCACAACAGGTTCCAGGCCTCTTCGCGTTTCATCTCGACCATGGTAACGAAACCGCTGTGATATATTTTGAACAGCAGCCTTGGCGTGGGCCTGTGGCGCAGTTGGGAGCGCGCTTCCATGGCATGGAAGAGGTCGTGAGTTCGAATCTCACCAGGTCCACCAGACTCGGCTGTCACTCCCGGTAACGCGATCTCGCCCATCTTCTGTGGAGTAACCTCTCGAAGCAGTCGTTTTTTCACACTCCACCACACTCGCGGCGCGGAATCCGCTCCAGTCGAACGGCTTAGCGCGAAGGCACGGAAATTGCACTTCTAGCTG
This sequence comes from Bryobacteraceae bacterium, assembly GCA_035632015.1. Lineage (GTDB taxonomy): Bacteria > Acidobacteriota > Terriglobia > Bryobacterales > Bryobacteraceae > Palsa-89. The sequence continues at coordinate 12,478 of DASQHQ010000056.1, read as the reverse complement.
TCGGAAAGGAGCGAATGAAAATGAAGACATTGATTCTCGCTTCGTTACTCACCGGCCTGAGCGGCACGCTTCTGTATGCCGCGGAGACAAATCGACCACATCTGAATTCTTTTCAGAGAGAGGCTCTGGCAACGCAATCGCCCCGGGTGCATGTCCGGATGCACAAGGGTCGCGCGCCGGACCGAATTGAGAAGAGCAAGACCACTATCAACGCTTACATTCCTTACGGAAAGTAAGGGGAGCGTGTAGCCAGATTGGTCCGTGGGCAGGCTGGCGGCTCCTGAGCCGCCGGCTCCGGCCCGCAGTAACAGCGCCCAGTGTCAGGAGAGCCTCCGAAAAACCGATCTTTTTGCCACCGCCGAGCGCACTCATATAGAGTGAATTTGTGACTGGCTCGGAGGCTTACGAATTGACAACCCAGGGAGGCGCGACGGACTTCTCCAAGCTGATCGCAGCCTGCGAATCTTCAGCAGTCTATTGCCTGATCGGCCGTCTGGCGGTGAATTGCTATGTGGAACCGCGCCGGCGAGCGAATTGCGAATTCAATTCACGACGGACGAGAGGTACCAAGCGTTTCTAGCGCGCTCCGTGGACGCCGAAGTTCTCGGTGTCCGCGTGAAGGTGGCGTGGCTGGAGGACGTCGTCCAGGGCAAGCTATGGGCCTACAGCGATTCGCGCCGCCGCTTGAGCAAACGCAAGAAAGACGAGCTGGACCTCATCCGTCTGGCCTGCCTACCCCGCGCTTAGATTAGCGTACCCCCAGGAGCTGCGGGAACAAATCGAGCGCGGCTAGAAATCGGCGCGTGTGGCGCTACTTGGCGCCCGCCAATCGAAAAATCAAAAACTGCTGGCGAGGCAGAAAATCCAACTGCTCCGCCGCGACGTACCCTGCCTTGGCCATTTCCGCCTTCACTTTCTCCGGCGGAAACCGGAACTCTTTCGGCGGTCCTTCCGGCGAATCCGGGCGGAAATCGATGATCGCCACGCGACCGCCCGGCTTCAGCGATTGCGCGAGCTTGCGGAAATAGACCTCGCGATTGCCGATGTGATGATAGGTGTCCACGATCAGAACCGCGTCCACCGGCTGAGGCAGATTGGCCGAGTCGGCGGAAGCCTGCACCGCGGTTACGTTCTTCAATCCTTCCTTGGCGGCGCGCTCGCGAACGTAGGCCACCATGGACGGCTCGATATCCGCGGCATAGACCCTGAGCCCGGCGTCCGATCGCGCCAGCCGCACCGTAAAATAGCCGGTACCGGCTCCGAGGTCGGCGACGCTTTGCCGACTCTGCAGATGCAGGGCCGCGATCACTTTGTCCGGCATCTGCCAGGCATCCCGCGCCGGATCGTCAAAGCTCTTCGCCCATTGCTCGGGATGGTCGAAGCGATGTTGCATGTGGTCGGCATGCGACATCTCCTTCGAACCGGCGCCGGATTGCGACTGCGCCCAGCACACCGCTCCCCAAACAACCATCGCTGCAACAAAACGATTCGCCGTCATGTTCACCAACTCTCTTCCTCCTTAGTTTATACATCCACAACCGCTGCGCCCGCCGAGGCCAGGTGGTGAGTTCACCTAAGACCACACCGCCGCAGGCCAGGCCGGCCCGGTCACAACTTGGGCGCGCCGCTCGCCGAGGTTACGGTCTTGAAGGACTAGGACGCACGAGCCCGCCCAAGCCCGCAATTTTTCTCTCGCGTCCGTCTCCTGAGTCGTCCCACCCGCCGCTTCCCCAACCATGTAACCTCAAAAGCAGGAGGCGCCCGATGCAAACCGTCGTCCAGGTGGTATGCACCCGCGGGCTCAGTTTGCGCGACGCCATCGCCAACGATCCCCGGTTGGAAAAGCACGGCCTGGCCGTCATCCAGGAGAAAAAGCCCGGCCGCTTCCCCGGCTGGACTAAAGTGCGCACTACCGAGAGCGAGAGTGGCGGCGCCATGAACATCCAGTGGGACGGCGCCACCAACATCCTCACCTGCCGCGTCATCAACCGCGGGTCGGGGCGTCCCAACCTCATCATCGGCGACTTCGTGGACTACCTGCTGAGCTGCCATCGCCGCCGTATCCGGCTGGTCACCGTGCTGCCGGGATAAGACGCGCTCCGCGTTCACCTCTGCGCGCGCCACCCTACCCTCGAATCACATATAATCAGGACAATCTCATGCCCCGGAGGTGAGCGTATGCCGAAGAGCAAGGCCAAGGGCCGGATTTCCCGCCGCAAGTTCATCGAAGGCACTGGGGTCGCGGTCGTAGCCGCCACCGCCGCGCCCGCCATCCACGCTCAGAGTCCGCCTGAAACCGCGCCCGGCGTGCCGCACACCGCGATCCGTGTCACCGTGAACGGCAAGGCCCAGCGCATCGAAGTGGAGGACCGCTGGAGCATCGCCGAAATGCTGCGCGATCATCTGGGGCTGACCGGCACCAAAATCGGATGCGACCGCGGCGAGTGCGGCGCCTGCACCGTCCTGCTGGACGGCAAGCCGGTGTACTCGTGCAGCAATCTCGCGGTCTGGGCCGACGGCCGCACCATCCAAACCGTCGAAGGCCTGGCGCGCGGCGACGAGTTGGACCCGCTCCAGCACGCCTTCATCGAGCACGACGCGCCGCAGTGCGGCTTCTGCACCTCGGGCCAGCTCATGAGCGCCAAGGCGCTGCTCAACTCCAACGCGCATCCCACGCGCGAAGAAGTGCAGGCCGCCATGACAGGCAACATCTGCCGTTGCTCCAACTACAACCGCTACGTCGAAGCGGTCCTGGCCGCCGCCGCGATGCCCGCCGGCAAGAGATCCAACTCCACCGCGGGCCGCAAGCGGGCCAAACAAGGAGGCCTCTCATGAGCGAGACCTTGAAGCCTCTCAAAACGGTCGGGCATCCGACCCCGCGCATCGACGCGCTGGAACGCGTCACCGGCGCCGGACACTACACCGGCGACGTGAAACTTCCCGGCATGCTCTACGCCCGTGTGCTGCGCAGCCCCCACGCGCACGCGCGCATCCGCAAGATCGACGTTTCGAAAGCCGAGGCGCTGCCGGGCGTCAAGGCCGTCGTCACGCTGGAAAACTGCAACTTCGTTTGGGGCGCGGGTTCGGTGGCCGGCGGCATCCAATACAACGACGAGATCAAGAAGAACACCAGGCAGCGTCGCCACGCCTTCAACAATCCGGTGCGCTTCGTGGGCGATCCGGTCGCGGCCGTCGCGGCTACCGACCGCCACATCGCCGAGGACGCGCTGCATCTCATCGCGGTCGACTACGAGGTGCTGCCGCATGTCCTGGAACCCGAGGAAGCGCTCAAGCCTGGCGCGCCGCAGATCTGGCCCGAAGGCAATTTCGCGCTGAATCCCCGCAACGAGCAGCAGCCGATGGGCCAGAAGCGCGGCAACGTCGAGGAAGGATTCCGCGCCTCCGATCACGTCTTCGAGGATCGCTACTCGACCGCCTTCGTGCACAACGCGCAGATGGAGCCGCGCGCGTGCGTCGCGCAATGGGAAGGCGACAAGCTGACCGTCTACACGCCCACCGGCGGCATCGCGAACTGCCGCCACGACATCGCGCGCGACCTGGGGCTGCCGGACGACAACGTCCGCGTGATCTGCCAGTACATGGGCGGCAACTTCGGCAACAAGAATCAGAATCAGGACGCTGATCTGATTACGGCCTCGCTCGCCAAGCTGGCCGGCGCGCCCGTCAAGCTGGAACTCTCGCGCAAGGAAGACTTCATCGGCATGCACGGCCGCTGGCCGACGGTCCAATACTATAAGGTCGGCGTCTCGAACGACGGCACGCTCAAAGCCATCCAGCTCCGCGGTTTCAGCGGCATGGGCGGCTATCGCAAGAACTCCGGCGCCATCGGCGGCATTGAATGCTATCAATGCCCGAACATCGAGACCGTCATCACGCCGGTCTACACGAACAAGACGGTTTCGGGAAATTTTCGTGGCCCCGAATATCCGCAAGGCTATTTCGGCATCCAGTCCATGATGGACGATGTGGCGTACAAGATGAAGATGGATCCGGTGGACTTCGTGCTGAAGAACATGACGCGCAAGGCCAACGACTCGGCCGAGTACACCAACTACACGCTGGAGGAATGCATCCGCCGCGGTGCGGAAGCGTTCGAGTGGAAGAAGCGCTGGCGCCAGTCGCCCGGTTCCGATCCCGGCCCCGTCAAGCGCGGCGCGGGCTTCGCATTCATGTCTTTCCGATCCGGCGTGGGACACAGCAACGCGATTCTGCGCGTCGATTCCAAGGGCCGTTATTTCGTGCACGTCGGCGTGACCGACGTCGGCGCGGGGGCAAAAACCACCATGGGCCTGATCGCCGCGGAGGCGCTCGAAGTGCCGCTGTCGCAAATCGAAGTGGTGTGGGGCGACACCGGCCGCTGCCCATTTTCGGTGGGCGAGTCCGGCAGCCGAACCACCATCATGACCGGCCACGCGGTCATCGAAGCCGCGCAGGACTTGAAGAAGCAGATCGCCGAAAAAGGGCTGCCGAAAGGCAGCGACTTCCTGACCGCCTCCGCCGGACCGACCCCCAGAATCCAAGGCGGCAAGGTGCGCAACACCTTCGGCGCGCATTTCGTGGAAGTGGAAGTGGACACCGAGCTGGGCCGGGCGCACGTGACGAAATACCTGTGCGTGCACGATTGCGGGCGCGTCATGAACCCGCTCACCGGCATCAGCCAGATCAAGGGCGGCGCGATCATGGGCATCGGAATGGCGCTGCACGAAGATCTGGTCTATGATCGCGCGTCCGGCGCGCCGCTCAGCGCGGGCTACTACGGCGCGCGCATCTCGACGCATCGCGATGTGCCAGACGTCGAAGTGATGTTCATCGAATCGGACGACGGCTACGGACCTTATGGCGCAAAAAGCATGGGCGAATCGAGTAAGGTGCCGGCCGTCGCCGCCGTCGGCAACGCGGTCTTCAACGCGATCGGCCGCCGCATGAAGGATCTGCCGATCACCAAAGACAAGATCATAGGAGCACTGGCATGAAAGCCTTCACCAACGCCAATCCGCGGGATCTCCCGCACGCGCTCACTCTGATTCAGCAGGCGCAGTCGAGCGGCCGGCACGCCTCCATCGCGGGCGGTGGAAGCGACTTGCTCGGCATGATCAAGGAACGCATTGTAGAGCCGGACGTGCTGATCAACTTGAGGGCCTTGAAAGGCCTCGATCAGGTCGCGGCGGAAAAGAGCGGTCTGAAGATCGGCGGCCTGACAACGCTTGACGCATTGAGCCGGCATCAGACCATTCGACGCCAGTACACGGTGCTGGCGGAAGCGGCCGAGAGCGTTGCGACGCCACAGATCCGCAACGTCGGCACCATTGCGGGCAACGTCTGCCAGCGGCCCTGGTGCTGGTATTTCCGCAACGGATTCCCGTGTTACAAAGCGGGCGGCAACCAGTGCTTCTCGATCAACGGCGAGAACCAGTTCCACGCGATTTTCGGCGGCGGGCCGAGCTTCATCGTGCATCCGTCCGACACCGCGCCCGCACTGGTCGCGCTGGACGCGAAGTTTCACATCGCGGGGCCGAAAGGCGATCGCAGGCTGTCGCCGGTGGATTTCTTCGTGCTTCCGCGCCAGAACGCTGCGCGCGAGAACTCGCTCGCCAACGACGAAGTGCTCGCGTCCATCGAGATCCCGTCCCCGCGCGCCGGCACGCGCAGCACCTATCACAAGGTGATGGATCGTGAAGCCTGGACCCACGCGGTGGTGAGCGCGGCCATCGTGCTCGAAATGGACAAGGATGTCTGCCGCTCCGCGCGAATCGTCTTAGGCGGCGTCGCTCCGGTCCCGTGGCGCGTCCCTGACGCCGAGCGCGTCCTGGCAGGCCAGCGCATCACGCCTGAACTCGCCGCGAAAGCCGGCGAAGTAGCGGTCGCGGAGGCCAAGCCGCTCGCGAAAAACGCGTACAAAGTGCCGCTGACCAAAGCCGTCGTGCGGCGCACCATCTTGCAACTTGTGCAGCGCGGGTAGTGTGTAGCTACAGCTTGCGCAGCAGGCGGCGATAGCCTGGCGCGCCGATGGCCACTTCGAGCTCCGGCGAACCGTGTTCGTCGTAAACCGCGAACCCAGCCTTTTCGTACGCCGCCTGCGCCGGATGGTTGCCGGTGAGGATCATGATCTGCGCGAGAGAGCATCCGCGCTCGACGCCGTGCTGGATCGCTTCGCGCATCAATGCATCCGCCAAGCCTCGGCGGCGATACTCGGGAAGCGTGGCGACGAACTCGATGACCCAGTCCGCGCCCGCATCGGGCGGCAGGCAGGCCAACATGGGAGCGAAGCGTTGTTGCGATCGAGCCCGATCGGCCTCCGTCCATCCGAGCTCGCGTTGCACGTTGGACGAGGCCTGGCCGACCACCGCCCATCCGCCATCGCCCGGCTTGAACGTGCACAGCGCGGCGGCGGGACGCGCGTCGACGTCAGCCACCAGAAAGCTTTCGTAGTGACACAGCGAGCGCGGCTCGGCGACGGCCAGGCGCTTCAAGTAATCCAAGCATTCGGCGTCATCGGCCCCGACCACCAGGTCCCAGGCGCCGCGCGCCACATGGCTCCGCGAGGAGGCCAGCATCACCCACGCCAGAAAATCCGCGTCGGAGCGCGTTGCGCGCCGGATTTTTGCGCTCATCAATTCCGAGCCGGTGGCCGCAACCCGTCGACGAAGTTTTGATACTCCTGATCGTCCACCGAACGCGAGTCGAGGATGATCCCGCCCAGCAGCCGGCGTGCCATGCGGCGATCGGCCGAATCGGTGGCGGCGTTGGCCTGCTGGGACAGCTTGGTGAGCCGGACTTTCAACTGCGAGAAACTGACCTCGTGCGCCGCCGGCCCGTCCTCCAGCCCTTGTTGCAACTCAGCCAGTTCGGCTTCGAGCTGCACCTCGAACTGTTCGTCTTCGTGCTGTTTGTTCAGGGCATCCAGCACCGTCTTCTTCTGCTGCAGCGCCTGCACTTGCGCGGCGTACTTCGTCACGTCCTTCAATCCTTGAAAGTCCGAGACCAGGGCATTCAGCGACTCCCAGGACGCGAAGTCGGTCTTCTTTGCCAACGCTTCCATCACGCGCGCGTCAAAAAGTCTCTGCAGCAGCGCCTCATCTGGCCCGGCGCGGCCCGACTTCATCGCTTGGATTTCGAGCCACTCGACGGCCTGCACTGCGACTTCGCTCGGAAGCCAGGTATGGCCGCCCTCGAAAACAACGATGCGATGCGGGCTGTTCAATTCATGATCGAGCTGCCGCATCTCGAGATAGTTGAAATCCTCGGTGCCCGCCGTGCCGAAGACAACAAACGGCAAGTCGCTGCGGCGATGCCCCGGAGGAAAACCCGCGCTCGAAGCAATCACGCCTGCAAACTCGTTCGAGTCGAGCGCCACCTTCATCGCCACGCGCGCGCCGCCCGATAAACCCGCGGTGTACACGCGTTTCGGATCGATCGAGAACCGCTTGAATACATCCGACCCCATGGCAGCCGCCGCAGCCAGGCTCGCATCCGGCGGACCGTTGCGGGAGTTGTTCGATCCGGCCACGATGTAGCCGTATTTCTCGGCCGCAGCCCGGTACTGCTCCAGCGGCGCGCGCCCACGCCCGCGCGGATCGAATGCCAGAATCAGCTTCCACTTCCGGTCCGGAGAATAATGCGACGGCAGATAGAGGGCGTAGGTCTGCGAGGTATCCTGGGCGCACTTCACAGCATCCACGATCTGGCCGCGCGGGACGTCCTGTGCATATGACACTGCGCCAACAACAGCCAGAAGCACCACCCGTGACCACATGCGGACCATTAAAGCACATCGGGCGTGCATCCATGAGGCGAACCAGGCGCCATTCGAGGCAATGCGTCTCGCGTAGCCTACGGCAGCTTCGAGTTCTTTTTCAGGCCCGGATAGAGTGGCTCTCCTACTCCGTTCGGGGATACGAAAGATCCCTAAGTCCAGCTCACCGTGCGCATAGCACCGCACCGGCGACTTTAGGCGCCGCGCAGCCGTCCAGCTTGAAATCCGATGGATAAGCTCTCAACTTTGCGCCGGCACGCCGAAGAGGTGGATGTATCGATCTCTCTAATGAGCGGTATTGCGGTGGCGCTGTTGTTGCCAATGCAGGAGCTGCTTGGCCATCCTGCCCCGAGCGGACGTTTCATCTCGGGCTTAGATGCGCGCCGCCGCACGCAAGGCGCAGCTTGACGGCGGTTCAAAACGCCCATCTCTCCCCGTAGGAGCGGACGATGATAGAGTCATTCGCACAAAGCCAGGCGCGGTTCAATCGCGGCAACATTCATGGGCTGGAGCCTTGCGCTCGAGCGTCTGCCTGGACTCTGGTTCGTCCGGCCGTTGCGGTCCTGGTGTGCCTCGCTACGACGCTCTCCTGGAACGCGGATGCTCAAATCAAGGACCCGGCGGAGCCGAGCCTGGAACAACTGATGAACATCGAGATCACCTCAGCTTCCAAGAAGGAGCAGCGTCTGGCGGACACCGCCGCCTCGGTCTTCGTCATCACGCGGGAAATGATCCAGCGCTCGGGCCTCACGTCCGTTCCGGAGGCTCTGCGCCTGGCGCCGGGCGTGGAAGTGGCTCGAATCGACGCCGCCAAATGGGCCATTGGCATCCGCGGCTTCAGCACGCTGCTCACCAACAAGCTGCTGGTGCTGGTGGACGGGCGCAGCGTCTACAACGACACCTTCTCGGGGGTGTACTGGGCCGCCCAGGATATGCCGCTGGAGGAGATTGAGCGCATCGAGATCGTGCGCGGCCCGGTGGCCGCCATTTGGGGAGCCAACGCGGTCAACGGCGTGATCAACATCATTACGCGCTCGCCTCGCGATATCCAAGGCGCCACGGTTACGGCCGGCGGCGGCGGCGATATGGCGGGCTACGGCAGCGCCAGCTACAGCGGCGCTATCGGGTCACGCGGATATATCCGATCCTATGCAGGCTACCGGGTGCATGACGCGCTGCTGGGCCCTCCCGGCAGCAACGACGGAAACTGGATCCATCGCAGCGGCGGCTTCCGCATGGAATTTGACCTTTCCGGCTCCGACTCCCTGACCCTGGAAGGCCAGGGATACACAGGCAACGAGAACGACGTCATCAACTACTTGTCGTCCTTCCGTTACAACCCCGGAGCACTGCAAAACGAACCGCTCTTCTATTCGGGCGGAAGCATCCGGGGCGAATGGAAGCACACTATATCGGATCGTTCCTGGATCACGCTGGCGGCTTACTATGACAGCTACGCCGAGAGTGAAACCGATGTCGATAAGACCCTGGGCGTTACCAATATCGAAATGGAACATCATTTCGCTTTCTCGCCGCGGCACGAGTTGGTGTGGGGCTTGGGCTATCGAGGCTCGGACCATGACTCCGTTCAAGGCCGGCCGATTTATTTCCAACCCATCTTCACAAATTTGTTCAGCGGTTTTGTGCAGGACGAATACGCTTTGATTCCCGACCGGCTGCACGTCATCGCCGGCACGCAGATGGAACACAACAGCTACACCGGTTTTGAGATTCAACCCTCTCTTCGGTTGCTCTGGCAGCCGGCGCGCAAATATTCAACCTGGGCCGCGGTTTCGCGGGCCGTACGCACACCCAACGTTGTGGAAACGAGATCCACCTACACTTTTCTGGATTACGATTTGGGCCGGATCTTCCCGGTTGTGGCCATGGGCACACCGGATCAAACGTCCGAGACGCTGCTGGGTTATGAACTCGGCCAGCGCATCGGTCTGGGCGGGCGCCTGTCGCTCGATCTATCAGCCTTTTACAATTTCTACAAACACCTGGTGATCGAGTCGCCTTCCCATTTCTACATGGATGCTCGCGGATTCGTTGTGATGCCGGACATTTATACCAACATCGGCTCGGCGCGCACCTACGGCGCGGACGCCAGCCTGGAACTGTCGCCGGCCAGAAACTGGAACCTGAGCTTCGGGTATAGCTGGCTGCGGCTGCTGCCCTCGGACTATAGCCAGAGGCTCAGCTCGACCGAGATTCCCGGGCCCACCGACCCGCAGCATCAGGCGCAACTGCACTCCAATTGGGATGTGACGAAGAACGTTCAGCTGGATGCTTCGGTCTACTACCTGGGCTCGATTCCGGCGTTCGCCATCCCGGATCACTGGCGCGTGGACGTGCGGCTGGGCTGGCGCCCTTCCCGCCACCTCGAGTTTTCGCTGGCCGGCCAGGATCTTCTGAGTCCCGCGCATGCCGAGTATCTTATGGAGGTGTTTGGCCGCACGATGGAGGTCCCCCGGGCCATTACGGGATACGCGAGGTGGAGTTTCTGACCAATGCGGGAGCACGCTGGCATGGGCCGCGCCGATACGGCTGGGTATGCGATGCGCGAAGGCTCGCGCGTGGGAGCGGGCGGCCTGCTGCGCGTTATGGCGGTCTGGATGGCGCTGCTTCCAGCCTGTGGCGCGCTGTGCTCTGCCGGGAGCCTACAGTCCGGCGAGGAGTATCATGTCAAGGCGCTTTTTCTTTATGCCTTCACCAAGTTCGTGGAATGGCCGAGCGACATGCCTGGCGATGCGCTCTGCATCGGGATCGTCGGCGATGATCCTTTCGGCGACATCCTGGACCAGACGGTCGCCGGCAAAACAGTCAACGGCCGCGGCTTTGTCGTCAAACGCTTCAAGAGCGATGCGGAGGCCCGGCTGTGCCACATCGTGTTCGTCGGCGCTTCGGAAACCAAACGCATGCGAGCCGTTCTCGACGCGCTCAAGGGAAGTGGCGTTTTGACGGTCGGCGAGGCGCGCGGATTCGCGCAGGCCGGCGGAGTCATCAACTTTGAAATCGTCGACAACAAGGTTCGGTTTGAAGTGAACATCGAGGCCGCCAAGCGGGCCAGGCTGAAACTCAGCTCCAAGCTGTTAAGTCTGGCCAAGATCGTGCGGGACGCAAGCGATTGAGGGTCTCTCGGGCGCAATCGTAAGTAGCGGCTCCAGTCTTGCGCTCAGACCCATGTTTCGCGCCGCACGGGAATAAACTCCTCGCGGACGAAGTCACTTGGATAGACATCAACCCTTCCGCAGTCGAAATCAAAAGCACATGCTAACCAGTTCAACGAGCATTATCCTTGGCTTCGCGTTCGTCCTCCTGGGCGGCACTAACATATGGCTGGTATTGGAGGCTTGGTCGCGCGTGAAAGCCCTCAGGGCCAGCTCCCGAATGCTGGCAATGCATCGGATGGGCGGGTACCTGTTCATCGCCTTGTTCTGCGTGATGACCTATTTCATGGTCGCTCGCTGGCGGGACGGAGGCGGAGACAGCTCCGCGACCGTGACTATTCACCTCGCGCTAGCGATGATCCTGTCACCGCTCCTGTTCATCAAAGTGCTGATCGCCCGCTACTACAAGAATCAGCATGGTCTGTTGATGCCCATCGGATTGACCATTTTCGTCCTTGCGTTCGTGCTCATCGCCAGCACAGCGGGACCGTATCTGGCGCGAGTGTCCAGGATCGAGCGGGTATCGATCGATCCGGCCCATGTGCCGCCCGTCACGATCGACTTGAATCAGGCCAGCGATCTGATGCAGAAGCGCTGCTCGAAATGCCACACTCTGGACCGCGTTGTCGGAGCGCGCAAGGACGCGCCAGGTTGGCTCGCGACAGTGGATCGCATGCGGGACATGCCGGGGGCGGGAATATCGGAAGCCGACGCCCAGACGGTGGTATCCTACCTGGCTTCGCAGAACCGGCCACAAGGTTCCGCAACCGCGGCGAAGATGGAGGTGGCGCGCGCGCTGGTGGATCAGCGTTGCGGCCGTTGTCACAGCCTGGATCGCGTCTACAAGACCGTCCAGACGCCCGAACAATGGCGCGGGACGGTAACCCGGATGGTCGGCTACGCCGCGGGCAGTACGGGCGCGCTTCAGCCAGGAGAGGACCAGCAAATCATTGAGTACCTCGCCTCGGCCCAAACTCCGGAAGCGGCCAGTGGGAGAAAGGCGCAAGCGGATGCCGCCGCTTCGGTGGGACGAAGCCTGATTGCGCAGAGCGCACCAGCGAGCCCGCCGGCTCCGGTGCGAGCTCCGCAGTATGACGGTAAGACCATCGGGTTCATCTCATTGGTGTGTCTGGCCGCGGTGGCGCTGGTGATCAGGCGTCCAGGGTCGCGTGCCGCATCACCAGCCAGACCGCTCTCACATTCCAACGTGCCTGCCCCTGTGTGCCCTCGGCCACCGAGGGGCCCGTTCGTCCTCCAGTTGGTGCGGATTACTCAACACACTCGCGATTCGAAGACCCTTCGCTTTGTCGTGCATGGCGATCGTAAGCTGGATGCTTTGCCCGGCCAGTTTCTTACGTTCTCTTTTCTGTTTGACGGAACGAAAGAGACGCGCTGCTATTCGATCTGTTCTTCGCCCGCCAGTTCAGGCTACGTGGAGATCACGTCGAAGCGCGTCCACGACGGGTGTGTGTCTGTATTCTTGAATGATCGGGCTTCCATTGGGATGACAGTGGAAGCAACTGGCCCATTC
>DASQHQ010000055.1:0-38768 GCA_035632015.1 Bryobacteraceae bacterium | reverse complement strand
GGTTTCCTTGCCGATTGGAAAACAGATGATACTTGAGGTCATGGCGACGCTTCCTGAACCCTGGCTGCGCGGCCCTGTGGGCGGCGTGAGCCCGCTCACCGCGCCGATTCTTTTCGCGTTTCAACAGGCTCGAGAAGACCTGGCAATTCACACCGAAGGCCTCACGATCGAGCAGATCTGGGCCACGCCGTTCGGTTTTGGATCGGTCGGTTTCCACCTGCGGCATATCGCCGGCAGCACCGAGCGGCTTATCACGTACCTTAAAGGAAAGCAGCTTTCCGATGGGCAGATGGCGGCGCTGGGAGCCGAGAAGCAGCCCGGAGCATCGCGAGAGAAGCTGCTGGCGGAAGTGGATGCGGCTTTTCGGCGCAGTGAAGAAGTGGTGCGCGCGCTGAATCCGGCGGCGCTTGCAGAAGCGCGGGAAGTTGGACGGAGGCGCTTGCCGGCTACGGTTATCGGGTTGCTGACGCACATAGCGGAGCACACGCAGCGGCACGTGGGGCAAGCCATTTGCGCGGCGAAGCTGTCGCGGGCTGTGGGTTAGACGGGATACGGAGACCTGCGCTCGCAGGGAGATCCAAATGCTAGGTTAGGGGTTGGTCAACGCCCCGAATTTCTTCACGCTGCTGCGGCTGCTGCTGGCGCCGTTGGTCGCGGCGGACATTCTGCATGGCCACTATGGGCGCGCCATCCTGCTTCTGTTCGCGGCCGGATTGACCGACGCGATCGACGGATTCCTGGCGCGGCGGCTGGGCGGAGTGACGCGCGTGGGCGCCTACTTCGATCCGATCGCCGACAAAATTCTGCTGGTCGTGGTTTACATTTCGCTCGGCGCGGCGCGGGCCATGGCGTGGTGGATGGTGGGGATCGTTTTCGCGCGGGATGTGCTGATTCTGGGGATGGCCGGATACGGGCTGCTGTATACCTCGGTGAGGAAATTTCCGCCGTCGGTGTGGGGCAAGATCAGCACGTTTCTGCAAATAGCCGCGGCGCTGGCGGTGATGTGCGATCGCGCGGGCGTTGTTGTGCCGGTGCGGCTGGTGCTTTGGCTGATGGTCGGCGCGACGGTGTGGAGCGGGTTGCATTATGCGTGGAGAGGCGTCGGGATGCTAAGGGCGAAGTTGAATTGAATCGATCGGGTTCGTGGCGCATACAATCTGGGTCGCACTTTGGGTGGTGTGCCGGATTCGTGGCGACGCTTGGGCCGCGCTGAGAAAATTGCCAGGCGTTCACACGAGTGTGGACGCGGCACGCACGAGTGCGTGCGCCACGGCTCGTCCACCGCATCTAAGGGCAAAGTCGAATTGACGCGCGGATTTTCCGGGGGTAGTCTGAAAGTGTGCCTGTGCCCATCTCGCGCTATCGAGTTCCTCGCCAGTATCTGTGGGCTGGTTTGGTCGCGCTGGCTTTGACCGGGTTCTCGGCCTGGGTGTCTTTGACTTCCCCGTTGTGCTGGATCGCCACCGGTCTTTTGCTTCTGAGCGCGGGGATGGTGCTGTTCCTGGCGTCGCGGCCGCCGGTGGAGATCTACGACAGCCACGTCAAGATCGGAAAGACCGCCATTCCGTGGAAGCAGATCCGGCGGCTGGATCGAAGCGCGTACGCTCCGCTGACGGTGCGGTTGACGCTGTCCGACAAGAGCAAAATTCTGGTGATCTACGCGGGCGACCAGGAGTCGTCCAGCGGCTTGCTGCGGAACCTGCGGCGCTACTCGCGCGAAGCCCTGATCGACGGCGTGCCTTACCGGCAGTTCTGGGGCGAAGCCATTACCGCCGCGGCGGCCAAGCGGCAGTTGCCGGCGGCGCGCTACCCGCTCATGCTGCCCGAAGACGAGGCTGAAGTGGAGCGCCTGTTCCACCGGCTCAAATCGGTGGGGCACCTGGATCAAAAGACTGAGGACAAGTAGCCCGCCGGTGAGCCGCGGACCGCGCCGTCTGGGATGGTTCCTCGCGGCGGCGGCGTTTGCGATTATTCTGATCCTGATCACGGCGCGGGTGTGGCTGGCGCTGCTGGGCGCCTACCTGGTGAAGTCCGAGCCGGCCGCGCCGGCCGATTTGGTGGTGGTGCTGGCGGGCGATTTCACCGGGAACCGGATTCTGACTGCGGCTGACCTGGTGCGGCGCGGGCTGGCGCCGGTGGCGCTGGTGAGCGGGCCAGCCGGGGCTTATGGCCAGAACGAGTCCGACCTGGCGATCCCGTTCGCCGTCCGGCACGGCTATCCGGCGTCGTACTTCTCCGCGCTACCCAGTGACGCGCAGTCGACGGTATCGGAAGCCGATACTGTAATCGCGGAGCTGCGCCGCAGGCACGCGCATCGAATAGACATTGTGACCAGCAATTACCACACGCGGCGAGCCGCGAGCATCTATCGTTCCAAGGCGCCGGACCTGGAACTGCACATGGTGAGCGCGCCCGATCCGTTCTTCGAGCCGGACGGCTGGTGGAAGAACCGGGAAGGCCGCAAGACATTCGCGATCGAATGGATGAAGACGGTCGCCACGTGGCTGGGGATGTAGCATGCGCAACGTCATCCAGAACGCCGGCCCTTACTTGTGGCGCCATCGCCGCGGCCTAGCGCTGGGAATGGGCGCGCTGCTGGCCCGCGACCTCCTGCATGCCTCGCTGCCGCTGGTGATTCGCGCCGGAATCGACTCGCTGACGCGCGGATTCCGCATCAGCCTGCTTTTCGAATTCGCCGCGCTGCTGATCGGCCTGTCCGCCATCAAGGGCATCTTCCAATATTGGATGCGCGTGATCCTGATCGGCATGTCGCGCGACATCGAATACGAGCTGCGCAACGATCTGTTCTCGCACCTGGTGGGCCTGTCGTCGGATTTCTACGCGAAGTATCGCACCGGCGACATCATGGCGCGCGCCACCAACGATCTGAACGCGGTACGCATGATGCTCGGGCCCGGACTGATGTACTGGACCGAGACCACGTTCCTCTCGGTGTTCGCCATCGCCGTCATGCTGGCGACCAACTGGCAACTGACGCTGATTTGCTTGATTCCGGCGCCGGCGATCAGCCTGGTGGTGATCGCTTTCGGAAGCCGTATTCACGAACGGTTCGAATCGATCCAGAAAATGTTTTCCGACATCAGCAGCCGCGTGCAGGAGAACCTGTCGGGCGTGCGCGTGATTCGAGCCTATGCGCAAGAGCAGGCGGAGCTGCGGCAGTTCGAGCTGCTCAATCGCGACTACGTGGGCGAGAACATCCGGCTGGCGCGGATCTCCGCGCTGTTCATGCCGCTGCTGCAGGCGCTCATTGCGCTGGGATTTCTGATCGTGCTGTTCGCGGGCGGCTACCAGTTGCTGGAACACCGGCTTTCGCTGGGCAGCTTCGTGATGTTCAACACGTACATGGGCATGCTGGTGTGGCCCATGATCGCGCTGGGGTGGGTGGTGAATTTGATGCAGCGCGGAACGGCGTCCTGGGGCCGGATCATGGAGCTGCTGCACCAGATACCGAGTATCACGGGTCCGGTGGCGGGCCCGGCGGGGAACGATTGGACGCGGCTCGAAGAGGTGGCGGGCGGCCTGCGATTCGAAGATGTGGAAGTGAAGTATCCCACGGGAATCGCGCTGCGGAACATCGATCTGGAGATACCGGCGGGCGCCACGGTGGCGCTGGTGGGACACACGGGCAGTGGAAAAAGCACGCTGGTCAGCCTGATTCCGCGGCTGATGGATCCGACGCGCGGCGTGCTTTTCCTGGATGACGTGAACGTGCGCGAGCTCAATCCGGAATGGCTGCGGCGGCAGATCGGATTCGTGCCGCAGGAGACCTTCTTGTTCAGCGCGACGCTGGCCGACAACATCGCCTGGGGCGTGGAAGGCGCGAGCCAAGACGAGATCCGCCGTGCGGCCGACCTGGCGGGGCTGGGGCCGGACATTTCGAGCTTCCCGGACGGCTATCGGACCATGATCGGCGAGCGCGGCCTGACGCTGTCGGGCGGGCAGAAACAGCGCGTGGCCATCGCGCGCGCCATTCTGCGGCAGCCGCGCATTCTGATCCTGGATGATGCGCTGTCCAGCGTGGACACGCTCACCGAAGAGCGCATCCTCACCGGCCTGGCCGGCGTGATGCGCGGACGAACCACCATTCTTATCTCGCATCGCGTTTCCACGGTGCGGGGCGCGGATCAGATCTTCGTCATCGAGCACGGCGAGATCGTCGAGCAAGGCAGCCACGCCGAGCTGATCGCGCAGGGCGGTTACTACGCCGATTTGTATCAGAAGCAACTGCTGGAGGAAGAGCTGGAGACGATCTAGGGAGCCACGCCGGGCGTTCACACGAGTGTGAACGCGGCACGCACGAGTGCGTGCGCTACGGCGTCAATAGTGGAAGGACGACGCGAGCACGCGGTTGAGCGAGTCGACCGTGGCGCTGGCGGTGAACGGAAAACGCCAGTCGCGCAATTCGACGCGGCGTGCTCCCTCGGGCGCGGACATCGGAGTCACGCGCCACAGGGGGAACTGCGCGAACTCGAGAAACTTCTCGACGGGCGGCGCCTGGCGCGCGGCTTCGATGGCCGGACCGGGCTCGGCCTTGTAGATGATGGTTCCCGCGGCGGGATCGAATTCCTCGCGCAGGTTCATGGGGAAGTGCATCACGAACTCGGGGCGTTCGACCCAGCCCGACCACTCGAGCGGATTCGCCAACGAAACCGGGAAGGCCGCGGCGCGAATGGGTGGGCCGCCTTGGTAGACGCGCGAGGTTAAGGTTTCGATGGCGCGCTGGTGCGCGAGGCCGCGGCCGAAATCGTACACCAGGATGAACGAGAGCGCGAACCAGGCCAGCCCGCGGCCGGATCCGGATTGAGCGCCGATCTCGGAGCTGACCAGCCGGCCGAGCAGCGGCCCGAGCCAGGCGAGAAAGAGAACGCCCCAGATCCAGAGATCGATCAGGTTGTTGAGATCCAGGCGGAACCAGCGATCGGAGAAGGGCTCCAGGAAGCGGATTCCGTAGGCGTTGGTCCAATCGAGCAGGAGATGGCTCGCCACGCCAAGCATCGAGAGGCACCATGCCGCCAGCCAGCCGCGCAGGCTGCGGCCGATGGCGCAGACCAAGACCACCGGAAGCAGCGCCATCACCGGCAGCATCGCGATGGAGTGCGTGATCCCGCGGTGCGCCTCGAAGTAACTCAACGAGCCGTGGAAGGATGAAACGATGTCGATATCGGGAACGTTAGCGGAGAGGATCAGCAGCAGCGGGGCCCGGGAATACCAGCGATCGAGGCCGGCGCGGCTCAAGGCCAGGCCGGTCAGCGTGTGGGTGAGGTTGTCCATGCGGCGTCTTCGGCGCGCGCGGGGCGCCTGGCTCGAAATCCCGGCGGCACCAGCAAGGTCAGCGCATTCGGCACCAGCTCAACGGTGGCAGGAACTACGCCCGCGGACTCGCCATCCACCTGGACATACACCTGGCCGCTTTCGGCGCCCGATAGCAGAACTTTGCGAGTGCGAAGAATGGTGACGCCGCGCAGGGCGTGAATGCGGCCGGCCAGCACGCCGAGAATATACTTCACATACGGCAGCGAAGTTGCGCCTTCGAACAGCACCACTTCGAACTCGTCGTCGAGCAGCGAGATGGTGGGCGCGATCTCGAGATCGCCGCCGTAGTTGCGCACGCGACTCACCAGCGCGAAGCTGGATCGATAGACGCGGCCTTCGGTTTCGACGCTGAACTGGGGCAGGCGCCGGCCGAATTGGGCCAGGCCATCGACCCAATAAGCCGCCTTGCCAAGTGTGTTCTTGATCGCCGGGCTCATGTGATACACGATGGCGGCGTCGAGTCCGGCGCCCGCCATCAGCAGAAAATAGCGCGGCTCATCGCCCATGGCGGTGGAGAGCAGGCCCACGGCGATTCGTTCCGGAATCCAGGAAGCAAACGCCGCCGCGGCACGCTCCAAGCGGTTGCCGAGACCGAGCTCGTTCGCGAGCACGTTGGCGGTGCCGGCGGGCAGGATGCCCAGTGGGATCTTGGAGCCGGCGATGCCGTTGACCACTTCGTTGATGGTTCCGTCGCCTCCGGCCACCAGAATCAAATCCGCTCCGCTATCTGCGATTCTGCGGGCCAGTTCGGCGGCGGCCTTGGGTCCGGGCGTGGGAATCGACTGGACGGAGACACCCTGCGAGGCAAGCAGCTCGATGCAGCGGCCGAGCGCATGCGACCGGCGCCTCAGCCCGCCCGCGAAAGGATTGTAAATCAGAAACGATTGCCGGTAGGTCGCAATAGTAACCTAATTATAATAGATGCGCCTGAAGAACGTAGAAAAAGAAATCGAAGAGCTGCGCGAATCACTGCGGCATCACGAGTACCTGTACTACGTCCTGGATCAGCCGGAAATCTCCGACGCCGAGTATGACGGTCTCATGCGGCGCCTGCAGCAACTGGAGGCCGAGCATACGGAGCTGATCACGCCCGACTCGCCCACCCAGCGCGTGGGAGGCAAGGCGCGCGAGGGCTTCGTCAAAGTGCGGCACAGCTCGCCCATGCTGAGCCTGGACAACGCGCTGAACGAGGAAGAAATGCGCGAGTTTGACCGGCGCGTGCGCAACCTGCTGGGCGACGAGCCGTTCGAGTACGTGGCCGAGCTGAAGCTGGATGGATTGTCGATGGCCGTGCATTATGACGACGGGCGAATGAAGCAGGCGATCACGCGCGGCGATGGCCTGGTGGGCGAGGATGTGACTGAAAACGCGCGCACCATCCGGTCGCTGCCGCTGCGCACCCGGTCCGGACTGCACGCCTTCGAAGCCCGCGGCGAGGTGATCATGCCGCGCAAGGCTTTCGAAAAACTGAATGCGGAGCGCGAGCAGGAGCAGCTTCCGGTGTTCGCCAATCCCCGGAACGCGGCCGCAGGCGCACTGCGCGCGCTGGAGCCCACGGTGACGGCGTCGCGGCAGCTCGACTACTTCGCTTACTTTCTGCTGGTGAACGGCCAGTTTTACTTCGACACGCAATGGGAAGCGCTGCAGACGCTGGAGAAAATGGGCTTCAAAGTCAACCCGTATAAGGCCAGGTGCGCGGGGCTGGAGGAGGTGCTCGAGTTCTACCGGCATTGGGAGACCAAGCGCGAGTCGCTGCCGTATGAGATCGACGGCGTGGTCCTAAAGGTGAATTCGGTGCAGCAGCAGGCCGCGCTGGGTTGGACGGCCAAAGCGCCGCGCTGGGCGGTGGCGTTCAAATTCGCGGCCCACCAGGCGGAGACGGCCATCGAAGACATTCAGGTGTACGTGGGCCGGACCGGGGCGCTGACCCCGGTGGCTTTTCTAAAGCCAGTGAACATCGGAGGCGTGACGGTGGCGCGGGCTTCGCTGCACAACGAAGATGAGATCGGACGGCTGGGAGTCGAGATCGGCGATCGCGTACTGGTGGAGCGCAGCGGCGACGTGATCCCCAAAGTGGTGCGGGTGGTGGGGCAGGGGCACGAGCGGCGGCCCTTTCGCATGCCCAGGCACTGTCCGGTGTGCGGTGGCGAGGTGGTGCGCGAGGAAGGCGAAGCGGCCAGCCGCTGCATCAACACCAACTGCCCGGCGCGGCTGCAGCAATCCGTTCTGCATTTCGCGGCGCGCGGCGTGATGGACATTGACGGCATGGGCGACGTGCTGGTGGACCAGCTTGTTACGCGCGGGCTGGTGAAAAATGTCGCGGACATCTACGAGTTGACGCTGGAGCAGTTGCTCGAACTGGAGCGCATGGGTCAGAAGTCCGCTGAAAAGATTTTGCGCAACATCGACGCCAGCCGCAAGCAGCCGCTGCCGCGCGTGCTGAACGGGCTGGGGATTCCGTTCGTGGGCGAGAGGACCGCGCAGATTCTGGCCGACACGTTCGGCAGTCTGGACGCCATCCTGACGGCGGATGAAGAGACCTTGCAGCAGGCGGAGGAAGTGGGACCGAAAGTCGCGGCCAGCATTCGAAAGTTCTTTCACGAGCGGCGGAATCGCGAGCTGGTGGAACGGCTGCGGCAAGCGGGGCTGACGTTCGAGCACGCGATCCGAAGAAAAAAGGGCGGCGCACTGTCGGGAAAAGTCTTTGTGCTCACGGGAACGCTGCCCAACCTTTCGCGCGAGGAAGCCAAGCAGCGGATCGAATCCGGCGGCGGAAAAGTAACCGGATCGGTGAGCAAAAAGACCGACTACGTGGTGGCCGGCGCCGATCCCGGGTCGAAGCTCGACAAGGCCGGCCAACTGGGGATTCCAGTGCTGGACGAAGCAGAGCTTTTGGCGATGCTGAAGTGAATCGGAGCGCCACTGTCTAGGTTCATTCAACTGCTGGTGTCGTGGGGGCCGATCGGCGTGCTTTTGCTATCCATCGTCGATTCGGCGGGGATCCCGGTGGTGGCCGGCGTCGATGCGCTGGTGGTGCTGGTGGCGGTATTGGATCCCAAGCAGGGTTATCAAGCGGCGGCGGCAGGCACGGTCGGATCCATTATCGGCGCCCTGCTGCTGTTTTACATCGCACGAAGAGGCGGCGAGGAATTTCTGCGCCGCTACACTTCTGAAGGTCGCGGCGCGCGTCTGCGGGCCTGGTTCGCCGAGTACGGATTGCTGACCGTCTTCGTGCCGGCGCTGGTGGTGGTCCCGCTGCCGCTCAAGCTGTTCGTGATCGCCGCGGGCGCGCTGGAAGTGAGTCCGGTACGGTTCACGGTGGTTCTGACGGTGGCCCGCATTCCGCGCTATTTTTTTCTGGCCTGGCTCGGATCGCGCCTGGGCAAAGCCACGCTTCCCTATCTGGAACACCACGCCTGGCAGTTTCTTTTGTTTGCCGTGGCGCTGTTCGCAGCGCTGTATCTGTTACTCCGCTTCTTACATCGGCGGGGTAAGAACTTACTCACTGACCTAAAGTGAAATTCACTTCGATTGGGGCGATTACTTCCACCGGTTCGCCACTTAGCAGCGTCGGCTGATAAACCCATTGCCGCACCGCCTCCATCGCCGCGCTGGTTAACAGAGGATGCCCGCTGACCAGTTGCAGATTTCGAATCGTGCCATCCTTGGCGATGATTCCGATCAAATGCACCGCGCCCGACACGCGAGCCGACTTCGCCAAGGGCGGATAGATCGGCAGCACTTTCTTGATCAGCCTGGCCATCTGCACGCCTTGGCTCACGCGCACCAGTCGGGGAGCTGGCCTCGGACGTTCGGGACCTTCTGCGGGAGGGCGAACAATCACGGCATGTTCGGGCCACTTGATGAACAACGCGGGCCCGGTTCCGTCCGGGCCGTCGGCGGCATAGAGAACCGGGGGCGCATCCGGAGTATAGTCCACCTGCGTGCTGACCGGAGCGTTGTGAGATGCCGGAGCTTGCGTAAACACAAACACTTTACGCGTCGACGCTGCGCGCGACACGCCGCTCGCTGTCCGCACCGGAGCGGGTTTCTGTTTTACCTGTTTCAATGGCGGGCCGACTACCACATCTTTCCAGTGAAAGTCCGGTAAGTGCTCGTTGTAACCAAGCGGCATAATTACTAACAGACTTACAACCAGTAACTCGCCACTTAGCGAAGCGAGGAAACTCAAGCAGCGACCGTCTGACTTATTCACGACGGTGGATTGCTCGAACACGTCTATGTAGACACCGGGCTCGCTCGATTGTTCCCAGGCCCATTGGATACTAGCCCAGGGCACTGGCTTTCCAACCACCGCCGCCGATCTTTCGGCACAGGCCGATATTTCGGCAATACGCGAGGGTCGTTGGCCCACAAGCTATTGATAAATATACGAGAAACTTCGGTCTTGTGCCTGCTTCTAATCGCTGGGAGATCCAAGGCAGATGTTGAAGATCACGATGCACGATGACCCGGCCGCCCTGACTTTTCAAGTCGAGGGAAAGCTGGTGGGCGCGTGGGCCAAGGAGTTAGAGGGCGCCTGGAGCACGGCGATTTCCATGGGGAACCGCAAAGCGTTAGTGGTCGACCTCACGCAAACGCTGTTCATCGATGAGGAGGGAAAAAGAGTACTTACCAAGCTTTTCCGGGAGGGCGCGTTTTTCCGCAGTGCCGGGCCGCTGACGGATTCCATCGTGGCCGATATAACGGGAAAACGGTCGCGGCCTTGGCGCGGAATTCTGACGCAGTCTCTGGTGTTGCTGCTGGCGGCAGGCCTGGCTCGCGCCGCCGACCCGCCGCCTTTGCGGCTGACCCTGAGGGATGCCGTTCAGCTGGCGCTCAAGCAGAATCCGGAAGTACAGATCGCGAATCTGAATATTGCCGAGAGCCTGGAGAACCAGACTGTTGGGCGCTCTGGTCTGCTGCCGCAGGTTAACTTGGACGCTTCCCAGACAGTCCGCCGGGCCAACCTCGAAGCAGCCTTCGGACGGGGCTTTCCGGGTCTGCCCGGCCACATTGGACCGTTCTGGGTGATCCAGGCGGGTCCCAACGGCTCGATGCCGATTTTCGATTTAACAGCCTGGAGGCGTTGGCAAGCATCTAAAGAAAACGTGAGCGGTGCGCGGGCGCAAGATCAGGCGATTCGAGAGGAGAACGTGCAATTGGTGGTGTCGCAGTATCTGGGGAGCTTGCGGGCGGCGGCGGATGTGCGCGCTGCACACTCGCGCGAGGAACTCGCGCAGGCGCTGTTCGACCAGGCCAGCGACATGCAGAAAAACGGCGCCGGGACCGGCATCGATACGCTGCGGGCCAACGTACAATACAAGAACGAACGCCAGCGCGTGATCGACGCAGAAACGCAGCTCAAAACTTCGCTCTACGGCCTGGCGCGGCTGCTGAACCTGGACCCGCATCAATCCGTCGAGCTGGCCGACGAGTCGGAGTTCTTTCACACGCCGGAGTACACGGCCGATGAGACCATCGAGCGAGCCGTCGCGCAACGGCCGGAGACGAAGGCGCTGGCTTCGCAAATGCGGTCCGCCGAGTTACAAAAGAGAGAAGCGCGGGATCAACGGCTCCCCAAGCTCTCGCTCACCGCTTCCTGGACTTTGCAGGGTTTGACTCCGACCACGATGATTCCGACTTATGACTACGCCGCGAATCTGGAGGTTCCGCTGTTCACCAGCGGCCGGATCCAGGCCCAGACGGCGGCGGCCGACCTCGAATTGAAGAAACTCGAGCAACAGCAGGAAGACTTGCGCAGCCGCATTGCGCTCGAAGTGAAGAGCGCGGTGGTGCAACTGGAATCGGCCCGCAGCGAGGTCGAAGTCGCCAATGAAGGCGTCGATCTGGCCCGGCAAGAGGTGGTGCAGGCGCGCGACCGATTTCAGGCCGGCGTGGCGAACAACATCGAGGTGATTACGGCCCAGGATGAACTGTCGCGCGCCAACGACAACCAGATTGCGGCCTTGTACCGCTACAACCAGGCCCGCGCCGATCTGGCGCGCGCCACGGGTCAAATGGAATCTCTTTATGCCAAGTGAGGATCGACCGATGGAAGGGCAAACTCTGGACTACGAGATCGACTCCGAGGTGAAGGCCGCCGCCCGCGACCGGCGTTCGAGCGAAATCGTGCGGTCGCAGGAACCGAAACGCACCGGGCTGCTTCGAAAACTGATGATTGCAGTTGTCCTGCTGCTTCTGGTTGGGGCCGGATTGTTCTTCTGGCTGAGCTCGCTGGGCCACGTCTCGACCGACGACGCGCAGGTGGATGGTCACATCGATCCGGTTTCGCCGAAAATCCCGGGCAACGTTTCGGAAGTCCTGGTGAACGACAACCAGGCGGTCAAGCAGGGGCAAGTGCTGGTCCGCATCGATCCGCGTGACTATCAAGCCAAGCTCGACCAGGCTCGCGCGGGGCTGGCGGCGGCCGAGAGCCAGGCCAAAGGGGCTAGCGTGAATGTCCCGCTGACGCGCGAGACAACGGCCAGCGGCGCCTCCGGAGCTGAAGCGCAGTTGAGCGCGGAGGAAGCGGCCTTCGAGCAGGCCCGGCTGGACTACCAGCGCGCGTCCACCACCGACGTCGCGTGGGCCCGCGCGAACGTCAACACGGCGCAAGCCAACAACGACCGCGCCCAGGCCGATTTGAATCGGATGAAACCGCTGGTGGATAAGGCCGAGATTTCGCGCCTCCAATATGACTCCTACGTCGCCGCCGCGCGTGTCACCGAGAGCGAATTGCAGGCGGCGAAGGATAAACTGACGGGCGCCACCCAGGATGCGGACACGAAACGGGCTGGCATGCTGAGCGCCCAGGCTCGCGTGGCGCAAGCGCGCGCGGCGGTCGCCGAAGCTAAAGCCAACCAGCAGCAGGTGAATGTCCGCACCGCCGACGTCGCCTCCGCGGAAGCGAACACCGCTCAAGCGCTCGCCAACCTTGAAGCCGCCGAGTTGAACCTGAGCTACACCACGATTACGGCGCCGCTGGATGGCGTTGTAACCAAAAAGTCGGTCGAAGTGGGACAGATCGTGCAGCCCGGCCAGGGCCTGATGATGATCATTCCGCTGCAAGATGTCTGGGTGACGGCCAACTTCAAGGAGACGCAATTGGCTGCTGTCCACGCGGGGCAGAGAGCCGAGGTGAAGGCCGATCTCAGCGGCCGGACTTACGGCGGGCATGTGGATTCGATCGCCGGCGCCACCGGCACGCGTATGAGCCTGCTGCCTCCGGAGAACGCCACCGGGAACTACGTCAAAGTTGTGCAGCGCATCCCGGTGAAGATTGTTCTCGATCCGATTCCCGGGGGCAACCAGAGCCTGCGGCCCGGGATGAACGTGGACGCCACCATCTACACCAAGTAAGTCAGCGCGGGAACAATCGATGCAGACGCAAGTACTGGATATTGCCGTCTTCGAACGCCGCGACGTGAACCCCTGGGTGATCGCCGGCACGGTGATGCTGGCCACTTTCATGGAAGTGCTGGACACCAGCGTGGCCAACGTCTCGCTGCCGCACATCGCGGGCAGCCTGTCCGCCAGCGTGGATGAAGCCACCTGGGTGCTCACCGCGTATCTGGTGGCCAACGCGATCGTGCTGCCGCTCAGCGGCTGGTTTTCGAGCTTGTTCGGCCGGAAGCGCTTCTACATGTCGTGTGTGCTGCTGTTCACGCTGAGTTCGGCGATGTGCGGCCTGGCTCCCAGCCTGACTGCGCTGATCGTTTTTCGCGTGCTGCAAGGCCTCGGCGGCGGCGCGTTGCAGCCCATTTCCCAAGCCATCCTGCGCGAAACGTTCCCACGCGAAAAACAAGGCATGGCGATGGCGGTCTACGGCATGGGCGTGGTGTTCGCGCCGGTGGTTGGTCCGACGCTGGGCGGCTGGATCACCGACAATTTCACCTGGCGCTGGATTTTCCTGATCAACATTCCGGTCGGCATCTGCTCGCTGCTGCTGACCTCGGTGCTCATTTTCGATCCGCCGTATCTGATTCGCAAGACGCTTGGCCGGGGCCTGCGAATCGACTACATCGGTCTGGGCTTGCTGGCGACCGGCCTCGCAGCGCTGGAAATCATGCTCGACGAGGGACAGCGCAACGACTGGTTTTCCTCGAGCGGAATCGTCGCCGCCGCCGTGATTGCGGCCGTGGCGCTGATATCGGTGGTTGGTTGGGAACTGCGCCAGAAGGATCCGGTGGTGGATCTGCATCTGCTCAAGGAGCGCAACTTCGCGATCTCGACCCTGACCATGTTCATCCTGGGCTTCGTATTGTACGGCAGCACGGTGGCGCTGCCGTTGTTCCTGCAAACGCTGCTCGGCTACACGGCGATGCAGAGCGGCATGGCGCTCTCGCCGGGCGGGCTGGCGATCATGGTCATGATGCCGGTGGTTGGCTTCCTGATGTCAAAGGTCGAGGCGCGCTGGCTAGTCATCTTCGGCCTGCTGGTATCGGCGTTCGGGCTTTTCCAGATGTCGCACTTCAATCTGGACGTCGATTTCCGGCACGCGGTGGAGGCGCGCATCGTGCAGAGCCTTGGCCTGGCGCTTCTGTTTGTGCCCATCAACACCATGGCGTTTTACTTCATCGCCAAGCAAAATACCAGCTACGCGACGGGTCTGATCAATTTAGCGCGGAACATCGGCGGAAGCAGCGGCATCGCGCTCTCGACGACGCTGCTGGCGCGGCGCGAGCAATTCC
The DNA here is from genome assembly GCA_035632015.1 of Bryobacteraceae bacterium. Classification (GTDB taxonomy): domain Bacteria; phylum Acidobacteriota; class Terriglobia; order Bryobacterales; family Bryobacteraceae; genus Palsa-89. The sequence continues at coordinate 24,741 of DASQHQ010000055.1, read as the reverse complement.
ATCAGGCCCGGCTGGTGGAACATCTTTCGCCGCTCGATAGCGGCTATCAAGCCACGCTCGAAGCCGCCAAGCAGATGTTCCTGTCGAAAGGCGCAGATGCCGTGCATGCGGCCGAACAGGCGCAGCAATTCGTCTATGGCATGGTGCAGCGGCAAGCCTCGATGCTCGCGTTCCTGGAAGATTTTCGCTTCCTGGCCTACACTTTTCTGGCTGTTATCCCGCTGATGTTTCTGATGCGAAGGATGCACCCGGGCAAGCGCGATTCCGCGGTGCACTAAGCCGTGGCCTCACTGTCCATCGCGAATGCGTCCGCTCAATGAGCGGAGGAACGCGAGAAGACTCTGCTTCTCTGCTTGGGAAAGATGCAAAGGCTGAAGCTCCGGGTCGAGGCCGGGATTGCGGTTGCCGCCCCGGTCGTAATAATAGATGACGTCCTCAAGACTGGCGAAGCTTCCGTCGTGCATGTAGGGTGAGGTGCGCGCGATTTCCCGCAGCGTCGGCGTTTTGAAATCGCCGTGGCCTGCGCCGTCGTCGGTCAGGCGGCCGTCGCGCCAGGCGATGCCCGTGTTATGCAGGCGCTCGTCGGTGAAGTTGGGCCCGACATGGCAAGCGACGCAGTTTGCTTTGCCGCGGAAGAGTTGAAGCCCGGCCTGCTCCTCGGCCGAAAGCGCGGCGCGCTCGCCATTGATGAAACGATCGAAGGGCGAGCCGCCGGAGAGGATCGAGCGGACGAAGCTGGCGAGAGCGCGGGAGATTTCCTCGGCGGGCACCCCAGTGCGGGCGGCCGCTTCAGGTAGCGTCAGGTCCATCTCATTTGAGTCCTGAATCGGCTTCAGCACTTGCTCCTCCAGTGTAGAAACACGCCCGTCCCAGAAGAATAAGTGCCCGTAGCCGCGGTTGATCAGCGCGGGAGCGTTCCGCCTGCCCACGCGGCCGAACACGCCCACCGCCATGGAACGTCCGTCCGAGAACGCTCTTTCGGGATCGTGACAAGTCGAACAGGAGACCGATCCATCGCGCGAAAGGCGCTTGTCGAAAAACAGCTCGCGCCCGAGCGAGATTTTCTCGGGCGTGAGGGGATTGTCCTCCGGGGCCGGCAAGTAGAGGTCCAGCCCCACAGGAATCGCAATCGCGGCCAGCAGTAGCATCTAGTTCGTGCCCTTGACCGCGGGGAGGAAATTCTCTAGCACCCAGACCTGCGTTCCGTTCCGGGCGGCCGGTGTGCCAATGGCGATCTGGCGGCCATCAGGGTGCACACGGAACGGGCCCATTGGGTTATTGCCTTGCCATTTCAGATTCAGCTTCTGCGGTTTACTCCCGTCAACTGGGAGGCGCCACAGTTCGCCGGACTTCCGGATGTCGTAAATGGCGCTGCTATCCGCAGCCCAGCCCTGCGCGATCCCGATCGCCTCCGCCAGTTTCCGAAGCTCCCCTCCGGCGGTCGGGACAATGGACACGGCCGGGGAGGGTCCGTAACGCTCGGTGATAACCATGATGTATTGGCCGTCCGGCGATAATAATGGCCCGTACCCGGCGTTTTGAGTTCGAAGCAGTTCCTTCTCGGTTGCGGTCGCAAGGTCCTTCTCCATAATGAAACTGTTCTGCGACTCGAGTGCGTAGCGGGCTTCGAAGTGATTCGATGAGTAATACAGCTTCTTTCCATCTGGCGAAATGCCAAGGGGTCCAATCGTCTCCCGCTCCCCTTGTGTCACGAGGATCGAGGACTGTCCGGTCTTCGCGTCCACTCGGAAGATCCCATATCGCCCCTTAGTGTCCCCCCCGCGGACGACCCAGGCAGAGCCATCGGGCACCCAGGTCAGTGCAGAAAGAGCGTCGAATCCTGGGGACGGCGACACCTCTCTTACCAAGCCTGTCTCCATGGACCGAATCCCGATGACAAAGTGGCCTGGTCCGGCAGAGTTCCGCCAGGAGGCGAAAGCCAGGTTCTTGCCATCCGGAGACCAGGCTGGCGACTTGTTATTCCCCACATAAGTCTGCGCAGCCAAGGCCGGCGGCGATAGCAGTTTGCCAGCGGCGAAATCAATCGTCGCTACGTATACATCCGACGTTCCAGAAGGAATCGGATTCACGACCGCGTACAGCTTGCCGGCGTCGGTCACCCCAAGACCCAAGATCTGCCCGATGTCGGGCTTCAGCAGTTCGGGCGATCCCGCGATCTTTCCATCTGCGAATAGCACGCTCCACAATCCAGCGGAACCGCTCCGGTCGCTGGTGAAGAGGAGACGCTTGCCATCGTTAGACCAGCCCACGACAGTGTCCTGGCTGGGGCTGGCCGCAGCGGGAATTTCGCGGCTTCCGTCGGTGGCAAGCAGGAAGACATTGCGCTGCTCTGTATTGTCGGCGGGTGGCCGATCGTAAGCCAGGTACTTCCCGTCCCCCGAAAACCCCAGCCGGGTAGGGCCACGCCAGTCGACCGATTTCAGAACACGTAGTGCGCCGTCCGTAACCGACACCAGCCCGATCTGGCCGGTCTTGTCGGCCCGTTGAATTTTCACGGCAATCAGCTTCCCGTCCGGCGACCAGTCGGTGGGGGCAAGGTACTGAATATCCGGGTTGTCGAATAGCAATCGGGACGGAGGAATGCCGTCGCCGCGCAGATCCATGAGGCGCAACTCGTAGCGATTGATGTCCCCCCGAAGCCAGGAGTACGCCAATTGTTTGCCATCTCTGGAGAAGCTGACCACGTCGTCGGCGAACTGCTCGACTTTGGGGCCCAGCACATGGTCTGTGCCCGTGTTGGTCAGGCGGCGGTTTGTGTCCGAGGAAAAATCGTGCAGGAAGAGGTCCCCGTGCTCGCTCCAGTCGATGTACGGCAGATATCGTCCATCGCGAGAAACCATGCTGCATGCCTCTCGCATTTCCGGCAGGCTCCAGACCTCGCGGGAAAACATGCCGGAGTTGACGGCGCCCGGCGCCTTACCTAGCTTCGCCCGCGCCAGCGCCACCGCCTCCTTCTGGTCCGCGTACTCCCGCACCACCTGCTCGTAAACTTTCCGCGCCTCAGTGTCGCCCATCTTCTGATGGCACTCCGCCATGTGGATCAGGGCCTGGGCGGCCACCGTGTGATCACTCGCGTATTTTGAAGCGATGGTCTTGTACTGCTCGATCGCCGCTTTCAGATCGCCGTTCACCAGCTCAGCGTTCATTGCGGCCTTGAGCAACCGCTCGCCCTGGTCGTTCTTTTGCGCCACTGCCGCGAGCGCCACGGCCAGCATTCCGATCACGATTCGTTTCATCGGTTGACCTCCAGCATCGAGATTAGCTACAGGCCTTCAGGCCCACTCCACGCTTGTGTCATGGTTCGGTAATCTCTTCGGGATCGAATCGATATCCGATCCCGCGCACGCTCTTCAGATACCGCGGTTCGGCCGGTGTGGGCTCGATTTTCTTCCTCAAATTGGCGATCTGGTTGTCCACAACGCGCTCCGTGATCGCGGTTTCTTTGCCCCATACGTCGTCGATCAGCAGGCTCCTGGTGAGCACGCGCCCTGGCCGGCCGGCGAACAGACGCAGCAACTTAAATTCCAGCGGTGTCGTGGCCACGGGTTTTCCAGCACGACGAAGTTCGGCGCGCCGGAGATCCAGCTCGCAATCACCGAACCTGATGACCTCCTGCCCGGTGTCCTCAGTCTTGGTCCGCCGCAGCAGGGCGCGAATTCTGGCGCGCAGTTCCTTTGGGCTGTAGGGTTTGGTGATATAGTCGTCCGCGCCGAGATCGAGTCCGAGCACCTTGTCTGTCTCCTGCGTGCGCGCGGTGAGCAGCAGGATCATGGACGCGATGCCGGCCCGGCGCAGTTCGCGGCACACGTCGAATCCATCTTTCTTAGGCAGCATCACGTCCAGCAGGATCAGGTCGAACGGCGCCTGGCGCGCGCGCTGGGAGGCTGATTCTCCGTCGCGCACCACCTCGACCGAGTAGCCCTCCAGCCGCAGGTCGTCCTCCAACGCCACGGCGATCGCCGGGTCGTCCTCCACAATCAAGATCCGTGACATGGTAGTTCCAAGGTGAACGTGCTGCCCTCGCCCGGCTCGCTCCGGAGATGCACCGAGCCGCCGTGACCTTCCAAGATGCGTTTCACCAGCGCGAGCCCCATCCCGACGCCGCGAATGCCCGCCCGCTTGGCGTCAGCCCCGCGGGTGAACCTTTGAAAAACTTTCTCCTGCTCGTCCGGCGGAATGCCGCAACCGCGATCTTCCACGCCCAACAGAATCGACTCGCCCTTGCGCCGGGCGAAGACGCGGATGGGGGTGCCTGGCGCGGAATACTTCGCGGCATTCTCCAGCAGATTCCATAAGGCGCGTGACAAAGCCTCGCGGTCAGCGTGGATGGGCGGCAATCCGTCTTGGATGTCGCAGACCAGGTCCCGGCCCGCGGCCTGCGGATCGCCGCGAAATTCGTTGGCGATTGCAATCACTAACTCGCGCACGTCCGCGGATTGCAAGCGCCACACGTACGCCCCCGCTTCCATCCGGCCGAAGCTCAAGAGGCTCTCCACCATGCGGTGCAGCCGCTCGGTCTCGTTGGCCAGGATTCGATAGTATTCCGCCTTCCGTTGTTCACTGGATATGTCGCGAGACACGAGCAAGTCGGTCAAGTGGCGCATGGAAGTAAGAGGTGTGCGGAACTCGTGTGAAACCGCTGAGACGAAATCGGACTGTTGTCGGGCCAAGTCCAGTTCGCGCGAAGTGGCGCGATAGAGTCCGTAAGCGGCCGCAAGCATCAGCGTAAACAGCAGCAAGAGGCCGCCGACAAGCGTCAGCCGGCGCATTCGATAGTCATTGCCGTCTGCAAGGTCCAGCGATGCCACGTTCAGTGTGAAGGGAAGGCGGGTTTCACTGGGATTGAGGGCGACGGCGCCGGCGTGTTGCGAGCCGGTGAATATCCGGCCGTCGCCATCGTAAATCGAGACGGCCAGCCGCTGGCTGCCTGACAACCGCTCAAGCCAGGATTCGAGCTCGGAGGGCGCAACCAACTTGGCAACCGGACGATCCGGCCCTCCTGCCCAGAGAGCCAGCACGGGAATCGTGCCGTCGCGGAAAATGCGCCGGCCGCGAGGCGGAAGGTCGCTGGCCCGCCAGGAGCGCCACAGCGCATTGGCCGCCTCGGTCCGTGCGACATCTTCCGCTTCCGGAGAAGGCCCGCCCCAGTGCTCGACCAGGTCGCGATAGAAATCGAAAGTGGCTCGGTCGATGCTCCAGCTCTTGGTATACAGCGAGTCGGACAACGCGGAGACTTCTCTGCGTAGTGGTACTGCATCACCGGATTCTTCGAAAACCCGGCAACGCGCCTGCCGCGCGATCAGCTCCGAGGGCTGTTCCTGGACGGCTACTGCTCCCAGTTTCTGGAGCCGATCGTAGACCTGAAGCGCTCCCGCACGGTCGCCTTGTTTGCGGAGTACGCGGCCGAGAAAGACCAGGGCAGCGGCGCGCGTCCCGACATCGGCTGAGTCTGCCAGCCTCACGTACGCCGCCGCCGCGCCCGCAAGATCCTGCCGTCGGAACTCCAGAACTTCCGCGGTGGAAAAGACCGGCGATCGTTCTGCAGTTGCAGGCGGCTGCGGTAGGTAAAGGAGCACAGTGCCCGCATCGGGTTCAAGGCCCGCCACGGTGAGGCGCATGCCGGAACCGTGCGCGAGCTGCTCCTCGATGTCCCCCAGGCGGCGCTCAATCGCTAACGCCAGCCGGCTGGCGGAATTTTCGAGGCTCTCCCGGCGGCGCTGGCGCTCTACGTCGCGGTCTTGCGCCAGGATGCGTACGCCCAGCCAGCCCAGCGCGCAGACCGGAATCAGCGTCGCTGCCGCCAGTAAGAACAGGATCTTTCGGCCGGCTGCCCAGCTCAAATCATTTCTATTCTACGAGTGTGGGTTCATGGCTGCTTCACGGTCATGTCACGGGCGTGTCACGTCACGCGACTTGGGTGGCCGGCCTACCGAACTACCGGACCTTTTCGTCTTTTTCGACTTTGCCGTCGCGGATATAAATGACGCGGTGGGCGCGCATGGCGATGTCGGCTTCATGCGTCACCAGGACGATGGTGTTGCCCTGCTGCCAGAGCTGCTCGAACAGGCCCATGATTTCGTTGCCGGTGACGGTGTCGAGCGCCCCGGTGGGCTCGTCGGCGAGCAGGATGGAGGGATGGTTCACCAGCGCGCGGGCCACGGCCACGCGCTGGCGCTGGCCGCCGGAAAGCTCGTTGGGCCTGTGATGCATGCGTGATTCCAGATCCACCGCCTTCAAGGCCGCCTTGGCTTTCTCGATGCGCGCGGCGGCCGGGATTCCGGCGTAGATCAGCGGCAGCTCGACGTTGTGCAGCGCGCTGGCGCGCGCCAGCAGGTTGAAGGTCTGAAAAACGAACCCGATCTCTTTGTTGCGGATTTGGGCCAGCTCGTCATCCTGCATGTCGCTCACCAGGTTGCCGTTCAAATAGTACAGACCCTTGGTGGGCGTATCCAGGCAGCCGATCAGGTTCATCAGGGTCGACTTTCCCGATCCGGAGGGGCCCATGATGGCCACGTACTCGCCGCGGCGAATCTCGATGTCCACACCCGACACGGCATGGATCTCCTGATCGCCCATGACGTACGTCTTCCACAGATCGTAGGTGCGGATGACGATGCCTTCGCGCTTTAAGGTCTCGCCCCGATGGACGAGCTCCTGTGTCGCTGACGCCATGCTGTGCTGTTAGCTCTCCGGCCTGATGGCGAGTGGTTTGTTGTCTACTTTGACTTTAGCGAAGTTCCGCAAGCTGCGGATCACCTTGTAAGTCCCGGTGACAATCTGGTCGCCTTCCTTGAGCCCGCTCAGGACCTCGATGTCGGTATCGCCGGTGATCCCGGTGGCAACCTGGCGGAATTCGGCCTTACCGTTTTCGAGCACAAAGACACCTTGCAGTTCTTGCTTCTTGGCCTTCTCAGCGGCGGGATCGATCTTGGCCGCAGCCTGCACGCCCAGGTTCGATTTGGAGGGCTCGAGCTCCCCGCGTTGCCGCACCGTCAGCGCCTGAATGGGAATCGTGAGCGCGTGCTGGCGAGTGGCGGTGACGATCTTTCCGGTACAGGAAAGGCCCGGGCGAATGTCCCCGGGCGGATTTTCGAGCGCAACTACTACCTTGAAGTCCTTGGCCTCCTGGTTTGCGACCGTGCTGGACGAAGCGGCTAAACCAGTGGAGCGCAGAATCGCGGTGTTGCCGATCTCCACCACGTGGCCCTTGAAAGTCTGGTTGGGCATGGCGTCGATGGTGACGTCGGCCTGCTGATCCAGTTTCACGTTTACGATGTCGGTCTCATCCACCTTCACTTCGGCGGTGATGAGCGACATATCGGCGATAGTCATGATGGTGCTGGCGGCGGAATTCTGAAGACCGGGAACCACGGTCTCGCCGACACGCACCGGAAGGTTGGTGACGACGCCATCCAGCGGAGCGCGAACGTAGTATTTTTCGAGCACGTCGGCAAACCGGTCCAATTGCGCCTGCATCTGCGCGATGCGCTTCTGAGCCGAGGTCTGTTGCTGCCGGGCTTGAGCCTCCTGCGCCTTGGTCTGCGCCAGGCGAGCCTCGGCCTCGCCCATGGCGGCGACCGCGGTGTCGTATTCGGCCTTCTTCTGATCAAAATCCTGCTTGGCGATCAGTTTGGAACTGTACAGCTCGGTGGCGCGGTCCAGATTCAGCTTGGTGCGTTGCAGCTCGGCCTTGTTCCGCTCCAGCGTGGCCTGCGCGGTTCGGACGCCGTCTTGCATGGAGGTGATGTTGGCCTCGGCCGCGGCCGAATCGGCGAGCGCGGTCGCAATGGCGGCTTTCTGCGCCGTCACGTCCGCATTGGCCTGGACAGATTGCAGCTCTGCAACCACCTGCCCCTTTCTAACCCGGTCGCCCTCGCGCACCAGGATGTTGGTGATGGGCGCAGCGCCTAACGTGTTGGCGCCCAGCGTGATGTAGTTCTTGGGCTTGATCTCGCCCGAGGCGGTCACGGTGGCGGTCAGATCCTCGCGAGCGGCCCTGCCGGCCTGCACGGTGACCACGCCGCGCTGATTCAGCTTGATGCTGCCGAAGACGCCGCCGCTCACCAGCACGATCAAGCTGATGACGATCAGTATCTTCCACTTAGGCTTCACTTTGGGACAGCTCCCTACCGTACTCTAGACGTGGAACTCGAGGGTTTTGTTCGACTAATTTTCATGGTAGCACGCGCCGGTTGTGGCTCCGCTTTCAAGAGCAATGGGACCAGCTACCGGAGTCTTGTTGGGGAGGCCTACGCATCCGCCAGCGCGGCGATCAGAGCGCCTTTGGCTGAGGCGTGCACGGGATCGGCTGCCATACGGATTTCGGTGGTTTCCAGCGGCACTTCCGCTTCCCGCAGGATTTTCTCAAAACGCTCCCGGAAGCCCTGGGGCAGCGCCGTCCCGCCGCTCAGCACGATGGGAAGGGGCCGGCCGGACTTGGGCAGATTGCGCGAGCTGGAAACGGCCTGCTTGATCCCCTGCACCAGGGACTGGATCATCTCGTCGTAGTACACCGCCAGAACCTGCTGCATTTTTTCGGCGTAAAAGCCATTGAAGTGAAACGAATCCTCTTTGGCGATGCGAACGCGATTAGCGCGCTCGCCGGTGATGGTGGCCGCGCTGGTATCGATATAGTCGCCGGCTTTGGGAATGGAGAAGCTCAGCACCGGGACGGAAAGATAGGCCACGCATACGTTGCACAGCCCGCCGCCGCAACTGATGCCGATGCCGGTGTAGTTGGAGCTCTCGAGTTCGGAATAGATCACCGCCAGCCCTTCGTTGATGCTCTTCACTTTGTAACCCATCTCGCTGAAGAACTGGCGCAGGGTGGCTTCGTGATAAGTGAGATTGTCCTCAGCGCCGAGCGGCGCCGCTGGAACCGTGAAATACAGCTTGCGCGGCTGCTCGACTGGATCCACCAGCGACTCCAGAATCTTCCGCAACATCTCCAGGCTGGCCGGCTCGACCGGATTCAGCACGCCTTTGTCCATGGTGCGGCGCGTCTCGACATTCAGCAAATCGGCGAAGCGCCCCGACTCGTTGCCATGCACCACGATTTCAGCGCCGGTCACGGTATGCGGCACCTTCTCCTTCTCCAGAACGTCCTTGGTAATGTTAGAGAACGGAACAGTGATGAAGGCGTTGAGTTGGGTTTCGTAGTGAAACGTTTCGCCCAAGCGCTGCGCCAGGCAGATGCGGCTGGTCCCGACATCCACTCCGATCGCGGAATGCTTCGCATTGTCACTCTGTGGCATGATCGCCTTCCTGGGCGCCGCTCGCGGCCTTGAGCGTCGCCAATACCTCTCTGAATTTCTTCCGAAGCAGGGACCGGTATTGAGCCACGGGAATTCCGCGCTCGGCGGCTTCGGTGCGCAGCTGGTCTTCGGCCAGCGTCAGCCCTTGCCAGAGACGAACTCCGGTGGCGTGCACGAACACCGGGTCGTATTCGAATCCGAAAGCGTAGATGCTGGCGGGCGGCGCGCTATAGTTGTCGCTCAGCCCCACTTCCAGAAACGGGAAGTTTCCGGCCCAATCGGTGTGATAGCCGACCAGCAGGTTGTCGGGGTTCACCGAAACCTGCGCGTGCGTGACGCAGTTGGAGGCCGGTATGTGATATTTGCTTCGCAGCATCTCGGTCAAGATGCGCGCGGCGTGAATCTGCGCCGGATTGGCGGACGGCAGGTCCTGGCCGCGCTGGGTCTGGGTCTCGAACGCGACACCGAAAAAGCTGCGGTTCAGGCTCACGTAGATCAGCTTGTCGTCCGCCCAGATCGAGTTGCCGGCGTGGTTGGCTACGTCCGATTCCTGGACCACGCGGAACACCTGTCCGAAGCGGTCAATCAAGAAGTGATAGCAGCGCTTCTCGCGCACGAAGATGAGAACCTGCTTGCCGATGCGCTTCAGCGCTCCGTTTTGCTCTTCGTCAAAATGCACCTGATCGCTCTCGGTGGTGTGGTATACGATGCCGGCGGGCTCCGAGCGCCACTCGGGCTGATCCGCCTGGATGGCGGAGCGCTCATACACCGGATAAAACAGCCGGCTTTCGTTCGAAACGGCGTAGCGGTCGTCGATTCTCAGGCCGTTGCTGTACGTCTCAAAGTCGTTCGACTTGTCCACCAGCCAGACGTTGGGGAGCGCGTCGGCGCCGGGGGCCGCAGGGTGCGGGATCGGGTCGAGCATCAGACTCTCGGTTCGGCTGGACGCCTCAAAGCCCGGGCTTACCAGCACGGCGAGCACCAGCAGAAGGCCGGCGAGCGGCAGCTTCTGGCGGCTTTGGCGCGGCAGCGCTTCCCTCTCGGGCCGTACGCGGCGCTTCAAGTAACGCAACCGCTCGATGGGATCGGCGATGCGATCGGCCTTTCGTTCAATCGAGGCGTGAGGTATCAGACGCATGCTGCCACTACCCTCAAACCTCTGTATCGGCCCCGGGGTACGAAAACCTTATAGTCCCTAGGTGAGAATTGCGCGGCGGCTCAGGGGAATCGCCGGGGTGAACAGAACAGGTATTCTAGGAACTCTATGCGAAGCCGGGAGGCTTTCTACGTTCTGGCAATCGGCTGTTTTCTGTCTGTAGCGCTGGTGATCCCCTCCGTACTCTATTCGGCGCGCTATGGCGGCGGTAATCCTTCGTTTCACGTTATTTTCAATCTGATATTGCTGGCCGCCGTGGTTTCCCCGTTTGTTGGCGTCTATTTTTTCACTCGAAAGGGCGGCCGCGCCCTTGCAGCTCTGACTCTCGGGGTGGTTTTCTCACTGGGTCACGCGTGGATGATCTATGCCTCCTACGCTTTCAAGCCGCAGGAGTTCGGCTATGTTGGGCTCGTCTTCGCGCCTTTTCTGGAAGCTGCGATTGGCGTGCCCATATCGCTTGTGATCATTTTCATTGTCAATCGACTGCGCCGGAGCGAGAAGCTCCGGCAGGCCGGGGACTAACTACGGGCGCGCTGTCGAGCCGGCATGGTTTTGGGGCAGGAGGCAGAGCGCACCTTTGTAAAAACCTTCGGACTCGATGCCGAAGGCGTGGTAGAAGCGGGCGCGGTAGTTTTCCCAGGCGATGGCGGAGGTCAACTCGACCAACTGGCGTGCGTCGAAATTCTCCTGGAGCGCTTGAAACAGCTCGTCAGACACCTCGACCGGCGTGTTGGTCATGGCGAGGGCGTAGCGCATAACCAGTTTCTCGAGCGGCGTAAATTCGGCCGAGGTCTCGAATTCGGCCAGCGCCAGCAATTGCTTTTCAGAAACACCCGAGCGCCTGCCCACGGCAGACCCGATGTCGATTCAAAACGGGCAACCGATCCTGACGGCGGCCTGGATTTCGGCCAGAGCCTTCAACCTGGCGTCGACGCTGTGCACCGCGTGCTGGCCCATCTCCATCTGGCCGACCGCGGTGAGTAACCGAGGCTGATGCGCGGTTATTTTGGACGGCAGGACGACGCGCCCGATTTTGCGCCTGGTCCTCCAGTACAGGAACCGGGTGAACAGGCCGGCCTGGTTGGGTTCGACTCCTGGGATGCGCGCCATGGGTCCTCCCAGTAGCCATTCTAACTAAGCCTCCGGTACTTGCAGAAGATCGCTGCGTCAGCCCTAGGGGGGTGACCGGCGGCGAACTGTGGCGCACGCACTCCTGCGACGCACTCCTGCGTGCCGCGCTAGGCGCTCGTGTGAACGCTCGTCGGCGCCAAGCGTCGCGATGAGTCGCGACGAGGCGCGCAGGAGTGGAGTGCGTGCGCCACGAATCGGATCGACCTTTACGGACGGATTGCCGGGCGCGAAGAGCAACCCTGCTCGGGGAACGGGGTTACTATCGGGTAGGAGCATGTTATGGCTCGTTCGGCGATTCTTTCCTCGTGCCTAATTCCGGTCGCGCTGGCGGCCAGCGGCAGCGCCGCCGAAATTCCACAAGGCGCGCACGTTTTGCTCCGCATGGAAAACTCCCTCAACACGCGGACCGCACAGGAAGGCGACTATGTTTATCTGCGGACCGCCTCGCCCATCAGCGCAGGCGGGCAGATCATCGTGCCGTCCGGCAGCTACGTGCAGGGCGTGGTTTCGCAGGCCAAACGCAGCGGGCTCGTAAAAGGCCGGGCCCAGTTGGGAATTCGCCTGGAGTCGCTCACGCTCGCAAACGGCCAGGTGTTCAGGTTTTCCCCACACGTGAGTTCCGTGGATGCCGAGCAGAATGGTCAGAAGGTGGCCGGGAAGGAAGGCATAGTGAAAGCGGGCTCGGATGTGGGCAAAGACGCGGAACGCATCGCCATCCTGGCGGGCAGCGGCGCGGCGATCGGAGGCTTAGCGGACCGCAGTTGGACGGGCGCGGGGATCGGGTCCGGCGCCGGGGCAGCCGTGGGGCTTGCGACCGTGCTGCTGACGCGCGGCAAGGAGGTCGAGCTGCGCCACGGCGCAACGCTGGATGTGGTGTTCGATCGGCCGGTGGCGCTCGAATAAAGAGCGCGCTAGTCCGCTGCCTTGCGAGCCATCAAGTGCTGCTGCACGCGGCTGTTCTTCCGGCCGTAGGTAAAGTAAATCACCATGCCGATGATCAGCCAGGCGAGCAGCCGCAGCCAGGCGCTGCCGGGCAAGCCGGCCATCAGCAGCAGCGAGCACACAATTCCGAGGATCGGCACCAATGGCACCAGCGGCGTTTTGAACGGACGATGCAGGTCCGGACGGCGCTTGCGCAGCACCCACACGCCGGCGCAAACGATGACGAACGCCAGCAGCGTTCCGATGCTGGTGAGGTCGTTCAGAACGTTAATCGGAAACAGCGCCGGCAGCATCGCCACGAAGACGCCGACCACGATGGAGGAAATCCAGGGCGTGCGAAAACGCGGATGGATGGCGCCCGCCCAACTCCACAGCAAGCCGTCGCGCGACATCGAGTAAAACACGCGCGATTGCCCCAGCAGCATCACCAGCATCACCGTGCTGAGACCCATGATGGTTCCGATGAGCACCAGGTATTCGCCCCAGCGTACGCCGGTTTCCGCCATCCCCAGCGCGATGGGCGCGCCGACGTTGAGCCGCGTGTAGCTGACCACTCCGGTGAGCAGCGCAGACGTCACGATGTACAGAATGGTGCAGAGCGTAAGCGAGCCGAGGATGCCGACAGGCATGTCCTTTTGCGGGTTGCGCGCTTCCTGCGCGGCCGTCGAAACGGCGTCGAATCCTATGTACGCGAAAAAGATTTTGCCCGCGCCGCGCAGCACACCGGACCAGCCGTACTCGCCGAATGTTCCCGAATTGGGCGGAATAAACGGCTTCCAATTGGCTTGCGCGATCGAAAGGTGCTGGAAGACGTAGCCCGCCGCGATCGCGATGAAAATCAGCACGGTGCCGACCTTCACGAACACGATGAAGGTGTTCAGCGCCGCTGATTCGCGGATGCCGATCACGAGAATGGTGGTCACTAGCGCGATGGAGAAAAAAGCAACCAGGTTGAAGAGCGCGGTCGCATGCGGTAGCGCGGCCGGGTTGACATTGGCCGGCAGGGAGGTCGCGGGCTGCCAGAAATCCTGGTACTTGACCAACAGCGTGCCAGGTGTCGCGATCCACTCGGGCGGCAGCGTGATCCCGAGGCGCGCCAGCAATTGCACCACATTCGCGCTCCAACCCGAGGCCACCGTCGCGGCGCCGAACGCGTATTCAAGGATCAAATCCCAACCGATGATCCAGGCGAAGATTTCGCCCAGCGTCGCGTAGCCGTAGGTATAGGCCGAGCCGGCGATCGGAATCAGCGAGGCGAATTCGGCGTAGCACAGCCCGGCGAACGCACAGCCGATGCCGGCCATGATGAACGAAAGCACAATGGCCGGTCCCGAGTTTTGCGCGGCTATCGAACCGGTGAGCACGAAGATGCCGGTTCCGATGATGGCGCCGATGCCGAGCGCGACCAGGTTGGTCGGTCCGAGGGCGCGCTTGAGAGAGTGTTCGCTGGTGTCCTCGGCTTCCGTCCGAATCATGTCGAGCGGTTTGCGAGCCAGTAGATCAGGCATGGTTAGGAGATCGGCAGACAAGCCAGAATATCACAACGGGTCTTAATTCTGTGACGGGGCTCACATTCGCCGCGTTACGGTGGCAGCGAGGCCGAGCGCGCAAAGTGGCGTTCCCAGGGTGGGCCACGGCCTTTCTCACAGTTATGCCCTCCGGTTGCCGACGCCCTCCGTGCGAAAAAGATTTCTTTCCGGCACAGCTATTGTCCGGCGACGCTGCAATGTCCGCCTTCCGAGTCGGCGAATTGCGCCAGTAAGCCCCCAAAATCTTGTTTGGTCGGTGGCATAGTGAATTGCACGCCTCTGGCAATCATATCCTCATGGTATTTCTGAAGATCGGGAACCACGAAGCCCAACTCTACAGTTCCGGCAGGATTCTTCTGGGAGGCTGGATGTAATGCTAACGTCGTTTCGCCGGTTGCAAATTCGCTCCAGCCAGGGGACTGGAACTTCAGAGGCAAACCTAGTACGTCGCGATAAAACGTCACGGCGCGATCCATATCACCAACAAACTTAATTACATAGTTCAGTTTCATGACGGAGGTCCTCCTCGGCAAAGTGAAAATATCTTACCACCCAGGGCGTCGCAAAATAGTTTCCTTTCGGCGCGCCGTTCGCAGGCAGGATTCTCCTTTGGCGACCGCAATAGGTGGGACGTGCCGAAAGGCTCCAAACACTTTTCGGCCTTGTCTGGATTCCGAGGAGTAGTCTCGCAGTGTAGAATGTACTGACGGAAGGGCCAAGAACGGATACTTGCGGTCAGGGTTGCAGGGCTTAGCGTGACTTTCAATCAAGGGTCCGAGGGGCGGGAGGTAAGGCGAGCGAACCGAGGAGCTGTTTGGATGGTGTTGCTGGCCATCTTCGCCGCGGCGCGCGTTTGGGCGGGAGACAACCAGTGGACCAACGTCGGACCCGAGGGCGGGGCCGTCGGATTCCTGGCAATTGATCCTCAAAATCCTGCCACGGTTTACGCGGGAACTCGTGTCGGCTTGTTCAAGAGCCACGACAGCGGGGCAAGCTGGAGTAATGCCGGCCTGATTGGGTGGATAGTCGGCAGCCTGGTCATTGATCCACAGAACCCAACCACTCTCTACGCCTTGGCTGTGGGCCATCCGGATGACGATTTTGCCACAACCAAAGTGTTCAAGAGCGCCAACGGCGGAGCGAACTGGAACGAGGCGGACTCCGGTCTGGCGGCGGATTGCTGCGTGGGTTTCCTGGCGATCGACCCACAAAACAGGGACACGCTATATGCGGTGGTTGGTAGCCCTCTGAAACCCGCGCGCGACCTATTCAAGAGCACGGATGGGGGAGCAAGCTGGTCGATGCTCAATTCTGGATTTCTCGGCAGCGATCTCTATTGTGCCGCCTTAGTGATCGATCCGCAAGACTCCAGCACGTTGTACGCGACTGCTCAGGGCGCGGACAGCGCTCATCGTTCGGTAGCGACGGTGTTCAAAAGCACGGACGGGGGAGCAAGCTGGAATGAGACGGGCTCGGGACTGCCGTCGACCAACCCTGACTCGTTCGCGCCTGGGGGACTCACGATTGACCTGCAGAACCCGAACACGCTATACGTCACGAAAATGTGCTGCGGCGCGTTCAAGAGCACGGATGGCGGAGCAAGCTGGAACCCTGCGAACTCAGGGATGCCGACCGGTAACAACATCAGGTCATGCTGTATCTCCGGCGTGGTGATTGACCCACAACAAGCGAATACGCTGTACGCGACAAGTCCGATCAGCATATTCAAGAGCACCGATGCCGGAGCAACCTGGAACGCGGTGAGTTCCGGGATGTGGCAGGGGTTGCTGACGCTGGGGTCTAACCCGTTGACAATTGACCCGCAAAATTCGGACGCGCTATACCTAGCAACTTCGAGCGGTGTGTTCCAGAGCGCGGATGGGGGAGCAAGCTGGAGCCAGACCAATTCCGGGCTGCGGGCGATTTCAGTTTCTTCCATCGCGATTGATCCGCAGACCTCCGGCATAGTGTACGTGGGAACCGATCGCTCCAACGTCTTCAAGAGCACTGACTCGGGAGTGAGTTGGCTGGCGGCCAGCGCCAGTCTTGGAGACGGGGTCGTCGCACTGGCGATTGATCCACAGACTCCGGGCATCGTGTATGGAGGGACCGGGGACATTGAGTGTGGAAGCGGTTCGACATCAGGGATATTCAAAAGCGCAGATGGAGGACTGAACTGGATGGATACGCTGGCGGGTTTCGGTTGCCTTTCCGCCATAGTGATTGATCCACAAAGCCCCAGCACGCTTTACGCGGGCACTTGGTACAAGGGTGTGTACAAGAGCACGGACGGGGGAACCAGTTGGTACGCCGCGAACTCCGGACTGCCCAGCGGGGTGTTCGTACCCTCTGTGGGCGCCCTGGCGATTGATCCGGAAAATCCCGGCACTCTATATGCGGGACTGCGTGGTGGTGCGCTGTTCAAGAGCACGGACGGAGGAACAAGCTGGAGCAACACCGGGCTGGCGAAGGGATCTATCCCTAACGCGCTGGCGGTTGACCCGCAAAATACGAGCACGGTGTACGCAGCCGCGCTGAACGGTCTGTTCAAGAGCATTGACGGGGGAACAAGCTGGCGGAACTTGTCTTTGTCAACCCATGTTTATGCCTATGCTGTCGCGATCAATCCGCAAAACACCAGCACGCTGTATGTCGGGACTGATACCGGAGCAGCCACAAGCACGGATGGCGGAGAGACCTGGACGCCGATCCCTGGCGGTCCGGCTCGCGTCCGTTTGCTGGCGCTCGACCCACAAGCCCCGAACACTGTATATGCGGGTGGTCCCGGCGGGCTGTTTGCGATTAGCTTCGGCGCCCACGATCTGAGCGCCAAACCGACAAGATAGCGAAAAACGTCGGTGCATTTGCACGCTGGGCAGCGTTGCCGGTTCTTCTCATCTTCAAGAGGGCGGACAGGGATGGCGTCCCCAGGGGGATTCGAACCCCCGTTATCGCCGTGAAAGGGCGGTGTCCTAGGCCGGGCTAGACGATGGGGACTTTTCCGGAAGGAGCCTACAAAGCTACTCTAGCATGCCCGGCTGCGGCCATTCCCGCACCCCCGGCTCGTGCTCGTCCCAAGCGCCGTCCTAAAGAGACCCGCGAGAGCGCGACCGTTACAGCGTCTTCAGATACGCGATGACGTTGGTTTTTTCCGGCTCCGAGAGCAGGTCCGCGTAAGACGGCATGCCGTTTCCGCCGGCGTTGATCATGGCCTTGACGTTCTCTTCGGTGACCTTCTTGCCGTTCTTCAGAGTGGGGTGCTTGAACAGCCCCTTGAGCGACGGGCCGATCTTCTTCTCGTCGGTGTCGGTGTTGTGGCAGACCGAACACTGCTCGAAGACCTCCTTGCCCTTGGCCGGATCCGGTTTGTCCGCCGCCGACACCCATCCCGCCAGCAACAACCCGCCCATCCCGGCACCTAGCATCCAATTCCGCATGCGAGAATCCTCCACAGTGAAGTAACATTTCAGTCTACAATTTCTTTGGGGCGCGCCGCAGCTTCCGGGCCGTTAAAATAATCTCATGTCCAAAGCTCTCAAGGAAGGCGATCCGGCGCCGGCGATTCATGCCACGGACGACCAGGGCCAGCCGTTCAACCTGGCCACTCTCAAGGGCAAGAACGTCGTGCTCTATTTCTATCCCAAGGCGGACACGCCCGGCTGCACGCGGGAATCCTGCGAGTTCCGCGATCACTCCAAAAAATTCGCGAAGGCGGACACGGTGATCGTGGGTGTTTCGCCGGATAAATCGGCCGCGCAGTCCAAGTTCAAGGACAAGTTCGACCTGCCCTTCACGCTGCTCGCCGACGTGGATCACGCCGTGGCCGAGGCCTACGGCGCCTGGGTGGAGAAGAGCATGTACGGCAGGAAGTACATGGGGATCGAGCGCAGCACGTTCCTGATCGGCAAGGATGGCAAGCTCAAGAAGATCTTCCGTAAGGTGAAGCCGGACGGGCACGTCGAGCAGGTGTACGAGGCGTTGAAGGGGGTGTGAGCGGAGTCCGGTCGAAGGCAGAGGTGGAACGGTCCGTCACGAATTCTATGCCTCGTTTGGGGCCGGACGAGCGCGAGGAAGAAATTGCGTGGGGTGAATTTGGTCTGCGCGAATTGGCTGCGACGACTCGGGAATGCGAGGTCCAAGCGTTGGCACGAGCGCCAGAACGCGGCGCCGTCCTCCTTGAAGGGAGTAAAACACTGCCGCGGCGTTCCGTTGTGCTCGTTTTCTGAAGAGTGCCAAACGCGGCACGCCGAGAGCCTGCGCCACGACTAGAAGCTGTAACGCAGCGCCAGCAGGCCGAAGGAATTGCGGTGGTATTGGCCCAGAAAATCGCTGGCATCGCCGCGAATCACGGTGAAGCCGGCAGTGACGCGCCAGTGCTGGCCGAAGCTTTGGGAGAATGCTGAACGCAGCCAGGTTCCTTGGCCGTTCTGACGCACGGCCGCATCGACGGCCAGCGACCGTCTTGAATCGATGGCGTATTGGGCATGCGCCAGCACCGCCCGCGCGAAGCCCCGCTCGGGCGAAAACTGCGCCGTTCCGCTGCGCGAGGTCACAGCGTCGCCCGCATAGCCGGCCACCAGCGACAGCTCCTTGATTTGCCGCTCGAGTTGCAGGACATAAATCACGTACTCGTCCTGCCGGCGGTCGGGCGAGGTGTAGTAGGCTGCCTCGGTCTTGGCGATGAACCAGCGCAGGGGAATGGCCGCGTCTGCCCCATACAGCCGGAGCGCCGGATACTGGCGGCGGAAGTCGATGGCGGTGCTCGAGGAATTGGGCGTGGCCTGAAAGATGGGCAGATAGTTGAAGCCGTCGTAAAAGCTGCCCGAAAACTCGTAGCCCGCGCCGGTATGATTCCAGCGCCCGCCGAACGAAGAGCGGCCTGGAAATTCGGAACCCAGATCGAGCAATGGAATGCCCGCCAGCTCGGGCGGAATCACGGTCCAGCGCTGGTTCAGCAGTGGCGTGCGGCTGGGCGAGAAACGCGGCTGCCACACCAGGTCGATCGAGTCTGTCCCGGTGTCGTAGATGATTCGCGCGGCGGCAACCGCGAGAAATCCCGGATCGGTGACGCTCAGAAAATCCTTGGGTGCGAAACGATCGGTAGGATTCAGAATGTCGGCCTTGCCCCAGCGGATGAACTGTTTTCCGAACTCGGCGGTCAGCTTGCCTTGGCTCAGCGTGGCGTTGAGGTCGCGCACGGACAGCGCCGGCCGGCGCAGCGAACGGTCGTGCCAATCCAGGTGCAGCGCGCGCTCCACTTGCTGGTGCGTATCGAAGCTCGCGTCAATCGAGCCTGAGAATTCGAGCCACGGCCGCAGCTTGTAAGAAGCCTCATAACGCAGCCGGCTTTCGCCCACCAGGTGACCGCTGTCGTTGGGTGCGGCTTCCGGATACTGCGTCAGCGATATTTCCACAAATCCGCGCTGGCTGAAATTCTGCGCACCGGCCGAAAAGCAAAAAGCCAACGCGGGCCAGCATGCCCGCGCGACTCTAGCCACGCCGCAGCGCCTCGAGGGTGAAATCGTCCTCCTTCAAGGGCAGGTTGTATTGGAGCTTCTCGAGTTTCAGAATGGTGTGGCTCTGGCGTCCGGGATCGTACACTTCGATGCTGCGCGGCGTCCAGATGCCGTCCACTTTCTCGATGTCGGCATAGTGCAGGCGCCGGATCAGTTTTTCCTTGTTGTAATTCTCGATCTGGACCGCGACGTAGTTGTCTTTGCGGATCCAAAGCAGAGACGAAGTGTACTGCGACGATTTCGATTCTTTGGGCTTGGATTCGATCTTCCAACAGGCCGCGCCGTCGATGGCGTCTTCGCCGGCAAGCTTGTAGTCGAACTGGTTGACGTCGCGTTCTTCCAGGTCCTCGAAGCTGAAGTCGGTGCCGAAGAAGCGCGTGGAGCGATCCTGCAGCGCGATGCGGCGGTCGCGCTCGATAGCGGGCGTCCACATCCACTGGTCGGAAGCGCGATCGGGATGATTGACGATCAGCAGCGCGACGCCTTTCACCTCGGGCGGCGCGGTGAAGCGCAGGATGGCCTTGCTCGCGCCGTAGGAGCCGAGACGCTGGTAGGTCCAGCGCTTCAGGCTGATCTTGTTGGACGCGCCGGTTACTTCCAGCGTCCCTTCGTACTGCTGCGACTTGGATCGCGACCGGGCTTGGGATTCGGCCACGATCTGGCGCGCGTCCTGGGCCACTGCCACGCTGGCCAGGCACAACCAGAGACCAGGAATCCGTACCCGTTTATTCATATTCGAGCGCTTCGACGAGCGAGCCGCGCACTACGGATTCAGCGGGCCCCAACGCGGAGATGAACGCGACAGCTAAGATCACCGGCAGGAGCGCCAGCGAGATCTGATACGGATATTCGTACGCCAGACGCAGCCCAGCGATGTCCTCCGCCACGATTTTCAAACTGAAGTAGAGCTGCAGCGCGCCGAATGCCAGGCCCAGGATCAAGCCGACGGCTCCTATGGCGAGCGCTTCCAGCCACACGGTTCGCCGGATCTGATTTCGCAGTCCGCCCACGGCCTGCAGGACGCCCAGCTCGCGGCGGCGGTCGGTAATGGAAACGGTCAGCGTGTTGACGATGCCGAGCACCGCCACCAGGACCGCTACCGCGATCTGCACATAGGTGATGCCGAACCATTGATCGGTGAGCCGTAAAATGTACTTTCGAACCTCGCCGTTGGTCAGCACGAACAGACGCCGCTGGGCGCTGAATTTTTCGAGGATGCGCCGCTTCACCTCCGCGTCCGAGGCGCCGGGCGCGAGATAGACGCGAAAAACATTCACGGTGTCGTCATTCCAGTAGCGCTTGAACAGGCTGCGATCCATCAGGATGCTGCCTTCCTGATCCGAGTAATCGGTGACGATGCCCGCGATCGGCAAGCGCAGGATTCCGCGCGGCGACGGAATGTCGATGACGTCGCCGAGTTTCGCACCGCGCAGCAGGGCAAAGTTTTCTGAGGCGAGCACGGCTCTGCCCGCGGCGGTCTCCTGATACATGCGGTTCGGGTCTCCGGCTACCGGCGGGACGTTGGCTCGCCGCACCAAGGCCGCAACGTCGGTGGCGACGAATATGATCGGCGCACCACGAACTTCGATGCGGGCGTCGCGCACGCCTTGCACTTCGGCGATGCCGGGAATGGCGCGCAGCGCGAGGCCCATCGATTCCGGAAAACGGAAGCTGCGCTCGGTGAGGCTTTCCGAGGGCGTCACGAACAGGTCGGGATTGAGCGCGACGCGCAGCCAGGTGAAGATCGAATCGTAACTGGCGCGTGTAAGGCCGCCCAGGGCCACCACCAGGGCCAGCGAGAGCATCAGCGCCGCCACCGCGCCCGAAGTACGGCGAGGCGCTTGCAGCAGGCTGTCGGCGGCCAGCGTGCCTTCCACCGGCCGCAGCCATCGGAGAATCGGGCGCAACATTCTCGCCACCAGGAGCGCGAGCGTGGGCGTGAGCAGCAGCGCCGCGGCCACCGCCAGCGCATCCGCCGCATAGGCCAGGACCCAATAGCGTTTCAGCAGCGCGCAAGCGAACGCGAGCACGGCCAGGACGAACGCGGCGCGGCGCCGCGCACGATTCTCGCCCGCGCTCAACTGCTGGTACTTCCCTTTTTGCAGCGCCTGCACCGGATCCACGCGCGCCGCGCTGCGGGCCGGCAGGAAGGCCGCCACAACACTCGTGATCAGGCCCAGCGCCACGGCAAAAAGCATGAGCTTCGGATCGGTGGAGATCTCAGTGGCGCGCTCGGCGATTCCGTACACCTCGCCGAGCAGCGAACCGATGTAGCCGGTCATCGCGCGCGCGATCGCGATGCCGAGCCCGAGGCCCGCGAGCGATCCAAGCAGGCCCGCCACGGCGCTTTCGCCCAGGAAAATGGTCCGAATCTGGCGGCGTGTCGCGCCCAGCGCTCGCAAGATTCCGATCTCGGCGCGGCGCTGCGTCACGGCGATCTGGAATGTGTTGTATATGATGAACATTCCAATGAACAGCGCAAAGGCACTGGTGATGTCGGCGGTCAGAGAATAGATGCGCGAGATGGACTCGAATTGTTGGCCGCGCGCCGACGGCGCTTCCACTTGAAAGCCCGCCCCCAGCAGCGTCGCCAGTTTTCGCCGCACCTCGTCGACGCTGGAGCCTTCTTTCACCGCCAGATCGATGCGGTCGAAGCGGCGCCCGCGCCCGAACACTTTCTGCGCCGCGTAAACGTCCATCACGGCCAGATTGCCTCCGAACGCGCTAGCCAGGCCGCCGGACTTCATAATGCCGCGAACCGTGAAGCGCTTTTCCCCCTCCATGGTGCGCATGGGAACCTGGCTGCCGATGCCGAGCCCGTTCTCGCGCGCAAAGGCATCGGTGACGATGAGCGAATCGGGCTGCGCCAGAAAGACCAGCGGATCGTCCACAATGGCCTGGTCGCCGCTTTCCAGGTCGTAGTCGCGCAGGCTGCGGTCGCCCGTCATGTCGACTCCCAGGATCAGAACGTTGCCCTGGTCTTGCAGCGTGGTGCCGACCACGGCCTCGATCACCGGCACCGCTACGCGGACTTCGGGAAGCGCCTGGACGCGATCGAGGACGTTCTCATCGAATCCGGTTTCGCCGGCGGAAATCTGGAGCTGCGTGGTGCCTGCGATTCGGTCCACCGTCTGGCGAAACGCGTACAGCACCGACTGGTTGGCGGTGTGCATCCCCACGAACACGGCGACGCCCAGCACGATGCCGGCCACCGTGAGCAGCCAGCGCAGCAGATGTTTGCGGACGTACGGCCAGCTAATGAGCTTCAGCAGGATCATAGAGAGTGGCGTGCGCACGCGTGCGCGACGCGTTCACACTCGTGTGAACGCAATGGGCGAGCACGACCAAGACCGAGCGTCGGCACGGTGCCGACGCGGCACGCACGAGTGCGTGTGCCACAAAGTTCCCCATCATGACTTGACACCCAACGATGCCACGCCCAGCTTCCCCGCGCGGTCTTCCTCAATCCGGCCGTCGCATAGCGCCACCACGCGCGCGCAGCTTTCGGCCACGTGGATGTCGTGCGTAACGATCAGCACGGTAGACCCGAGCCGCTGGTGCAAATCGCGAATCAGCTTCAGGATTTCCGCGCCAGTGTGCGTGTCGAGGTTTCCGGTCGGCTCGTCCGCCAGCAGGACCGGCGGATAAACCGAGAGCGCGCGTGCGATGGCGCAGCGCTGCCGCTCGCCGCCCGACAGCTCATCCGGCAGATGCTGCACGCGGTGCGCGAGCCCCACCAGTTCCAACAGCTCGCGCGCGCGCTCCTCGATCCGCTTCTTCGGCCACCCGCGCAGATGCAGCGGAATCGAGACATTCTCGACGCAACTCAGCGTCGGAAGCAAATTGAAAAACTGAAAGATGAATCCGATCTTGTCGCGGCGCAGCCGCGTCAGCTCATCGTCGGAAAGACCGCTGAGCCGCTGGCCGTCGATCTCGATCTCGCCCGAAGTCGCGGTGTCCAAACCGCCGATCAGGTTCAGCAGCGTCGATTTCCCCGAGCCCGACGGGCCGATGATGGAAACCATCTCGCCGCGGCCAATCTCGAGATCGATGCCGTCGAGCGCCGTGACCTGCCGTTTGCCTTGGAATGTCTTGCTGACTTTAGCGAGTCGAATCACCTATTAGCTATGATGTCTTATCGCGATGCTTCGCCGCAGATCCCGTCACGAGCCAGCCGAATGCGAATAGGAATCGACGCCGGCGGGACCTTCACCGACTTCGTCGTCTACCACGACAGCGGCGCGCTGGAAACTTTCAAGCTGCGCTCCAATCCAGGCTCGCCCGCCAGCGTGATCCTGGCCGGGCTGGCGCAGGCGGCGGCGTCGCGGCAGGCCGAAGTGATCCACGGCTCGACAGTGGCCACCAACGCGCTGCTCGAGCGCAAGGGCGTGCGGACGGCGCTGGTCACCACGGCCGGCTTCGAAGACGTGATCCACATCGGCCGCCAGAATCGGCCGGAGTTGTACAATCTGACTCCGAAGCTGCGAGTGCCGATCATCCCGCGCGCGATGTGCTTCGGCGTGCGCGAGCGCGCCTGGTTCGACGGCACCATCGGCCAGAGGCCGCGGCCGAGCGAACTCGCGCGTCTGAAGGCCCGTCTGCGGCGCACGCGCGTCGAATCCATCGCGATCTGCTTCCTGCACGCCTACCGTAACGCGGGCAACGAGAAGGCCGCCGCGCGCGCGCTGGAAGGCCTGGGCTACCTGTGCTGCTCGCACGACGTGTGTCCGGAATTTCGCGAATACGAGCGCACTTCCACCACGCTGATCAACGCCTACGTCGGCCCGCTGATGGACCGCTATCTGGGCGAGCTGGAGCGCGGCCGCCGGCACGCCATCTCGATCATGCAATCGAACGGCGGCTTCATGTCGACTCGCGAGGCGCGGCGGCACGCGATCCGCACCGTGCTGTCGGGACCGGCCGGCGGTGTCATCGGCGCGCTCGAAGCGGGACGGCGCTCGGGCTTCCCCAGGATTCTCGGCTTCGACATGGGCGGCACTTCCACCGACGTAAGCCTGTGCGACGGCATCCCGCGCGAAACCATGGAAGCTTCCATCGACGGCTTCCCGGTACGCGTGCCGATGCTCGACATCCACACGGTCGGCGCAGGCGGCGGATCCATGGCGCGCGTGGACGAAGGCGGCCTGCTGCGCGTCGGACCCGAGAGCGCGGGCGCCGACCCGGGTCCAGCC
>DASQHQ010000054.1:0-1574 GCA_035632015.1 Bryobacteraceae bacterium | reverse complement strand
GCCAGCTCCGACAGCTCAAACGGCTTTTGCAGGAAGTCTTCGTCCGCTCGTGGCAGGCGCCCCGGTATGCCCGAATCTTCGGCGTACCCGGAAATGTACAGCACCTTAATGTCTGGCCGCGTCGCTCGTACCGTCTGCGCCAGCCGCAGTCCCGGCGTGCCGGGCATCTGCGCGTCTGTAATCAGCGCGTCAATCGGGCCCGCATGCGCGCCGATTTTTTCCAGCGCCTGATCACCGGAACTCGCGGCGATAACCTGATAACCCAGGCTGGAGAGATAGCCCGTGGCCAGCTCCAGAATGTCCTCTTCGTCGTCCACGACGACCAGCGTTTCCGTGCCGCGCAGTTCGGACGAGCGCGCGCGTGGCGGCGCTTCGGCCTGCTGCGGCGCGGCCACCTCCGGCAGATAAACTTCAAAGCTCGCGCCTTTTCCGGGTTCAGAATCTACCCAAATCCACCCGTCGCTCTGCTTCACGATGCCGTACACCGTGGCCAATCCGAGCCCGGTGCCTTTGCCGAGTTCTTTGGTGGTAAAGAACGGCTCGAAGATGTGCGCTTGCGTGGCCGCGTCCATTCCGGTGCCGGTGTCGCTCACAGTCAGACGCACGTAATCGGCTTCCGGCATTTGCGGGAAGCGCACTCGCCGCACGCTTTCCGATTCCGCTGCTGCGCGGTCGACGCGCAGCGTCACGCGACCGCCCTCGGGCATGGCATCGCGCGCGTTGATGACCAGATTCACCACCACCTGGTCGAGCTGGCTGGCATCCACGCGAGCGTACAACGGATCAGCCGGCATTTGCAGCTCGAGTTGAATCGCCGGGCCGATCACTCGCCGCAGCAGCCCCGCCGTTTCGCTGACGATGCTTCCGAGCTCGACAATTTTGGGCTGCAACACCTGCCGCCGGCTGAACGCCAGCAGTTGCCGCGTGATGGCCGCGGCGCGGTCCGCCGCCTGCAACACTGCACTGATAGTGCGCTCGCTGCCCGGATTTCCAGCGGCCTTCTCGCGTACCAGTTCCATGTTGCCGCGAATCACCATCAGCAAGTTGTTGAAGTCATGCGCAATGCCTCCGGCGAGTTGCCCGATCGCTTCCATCTTCTGCGCTCGCTCGAGTTGCTCGCTGAGTTCACGCTGCTTCGTCACGTCACGTGCCACGCCGCGAAACCGCAGCAGCTTCCCGGAAGGATCGAATTCTGGCCGGCCGCGGTCCGCGATCCAGGCCATCCTTCCGTCGGGCCGGACCACGCGAAAGTCGAGCTGGTACAATTCGCCCATCCGCGCGGCTTGCTCAATGGAGGTCAGGAATTTCTCGCGATCCTCCGGGTGAATGAGCCTCGCCAGCGTCTCGGTTCGCCCGTCGAACTCGTCCGACGGGACTCCCATGATGCGGTGCAGTCCTGCGTCCCAGGTGCTGCGGTCGGTGGCTGCGTCCCATTCCCAGACGCCCATGTCCGCGGCGTGCACCGCCAAGCGGAGACGCTCTTCCGAGTCGCGCAGCGCCGTTTCCGCTTGCTCTCGTTCGGTGATGTTGGTGGCTACGCCGGCCGCTCCGACAATCGTTCCGTCGCCGCTGGG
>DASQHQ010000053.1:0-17690 GCA_035632015.1 Bryobacteraceae bacterium | reverse complement strand
GGGACATAGTAATTAACGTACTAAAGCAGGGCGTCCGCCGTCCGCCCCCCGTTACCTTGCCCACGATACAATTCTGGTTGGCGTGAAAATTACCATCTCCAAGGAGAACTATCTCAAGACCATTGCGGAGGCCGAAAGCGAGGGCGAACCGGTCATCGCCGCGACGCTGGCGCGCTGGCTGAAGGTCTCCGCGCCGGCCGTGACCATGGCGATCAAGCGGCTCAAGCGGGATGCTCTGATTCGGGTCGGCCGCGATGGCCAGATCTCGCTGACGCCCGCCGGCCGGGACATCGCCAACCGTCTGCTCAACCGGCATCACTTGATCGAGCGCATGCTGACCGAGATCTTTGGGATGGAGTGGTACAAGGTTCACGATGAAGCCGAGCAACTGGAGCACGCGGTCTCGGCCGATTTCGAGCGGCACCTGGCGGAACGGCTCGGCACGGGCGAGGCTTGCCCGCACGGCAACCGCGTGGAGCGCGACACGCCGCAGGACCGGCGCGATCGGGGCTGGAAGCCGCTGGATGAAATCCCGTCCGGCGCCGAAGCCACCGTGGTCAGCGTCTTCGAGCGCGACCGGCGCTTGCTCGAATATCTGAACGGGCTCGGGATCCATCCGGGCGCCACGGTTCGCATGCTGGCTTCCAACTACGACGACACGGTCACGCTGCGCATCAATGCAAAGTCTGTGCAGCTTGGCCGGGGCGCTGCCTCGAAGGTCTGGGTGGAGCCGCGACTGGCCCCCAGCCTAGTGGCCAGCTAGAGCCGGCGAACCGGCCTGCTGGAAATAAGCGATGGTCTCCCTCAATCCCTCTTCCAGACCGACCTTCGGCTCCCAACCCAGGACGCGTTTGGCCTTGGAGATGTCGGGCTGGCGGCGCTTCGGATCGTCCTCCGGCAGCGGCTTGAACTCGAGCGGTGCGCGAGTGCCGGTGATCCGCCGGATCCGCTCCGCGAACTCCAGGATGGTCATTTCCTGCGGATTGCCCAGGTTCACTGGATACCGTTCGTCCGAAAACGCCAGCCGGTAAAGCCCGTCCACCAGGTCGCGCACGTAGCAGAAGCTGCGGGTCTGCGAGCCGTCTCCGAAGATGGTGAGCGGCTCCTGCTTGAGCGCCTGATCGATGAAGGCCGGCACCACGCGGCCGTCGTCCAATTGCATGCGCGGCCCATAAGTATTGAAGATGCGAGCGATGTTGGTAGCCAGCCCGTGCACGCGATGGTAGGCCATGGTAAGCGCCTCGGCGTAGCGCTTGCTTTCGTCATAACAGGACCGCAACCCGACCGGATTCACATGGCCCCAGTACGTCTCCACTTGAGGATGCACCAGCGGATCGCCGTAGCACTCCGAAGTGGAGGTGACCAGGAAACGCGCCTGATGCTGGCGCGCGACTTCCAGCATGTTCTTGGTTCCTGTCGAACCAACGTCCAGCGTCTCGATGGGGTGCTCGAAATAGTCTTTCGGGCTGGCCAGCGAGGCTACATGTAAGACGCCGTGCACGGGGCCATCGATTGCTAGGGGCTGGCACACATCCCATTCGCGAAATTCGAAAGCCGGATTGCCCTTGAGGTGATCGAGATTCCGCGCCGACCCGGTCCTGAAGTTGTCCAGGCCCAGCACCGAATGACCTTCGGCAATCAAACGGTCGCACAAGTGCGAACCGATGAAACCAGCCGCTCCTGACATTATGAATCGCAAACGTTGTCCCAAGTTTCTATCGTAGCCAATAGCTGCTTCCTTTAGACGAAGCGGCGCAACGCAACCGGAGGACGGAATAGAGGTCTCATTCGCTCCGCGGCCGGCACGCCAGGTCACGACAACGGAAGACAGGTTGGAAGGTTTTGATGGTATCCGCCTGTGTTAGACTGGGGAAGTCGCAGTCTAATCCTGGAAAAAATCAATGCCCAAGCTGAAGACACATAAGGGTGCGTCTAAACGGTTCAAGAAGACCGGGACCGGGAAAGTGGTCCGCCACCATTCCTTTGCCCGCCACATCTTGACGTCCAAGCCGCGCTCGCGCAAGCGGAAGTTGAAGCATGCCGAAGTCGCTGATCCGGCCGACCAGGCCAAGCTGCGAAGAATGATCCCGTACTGAGTACGGAAACCGAGTGAAACGGCGCCGCACGTGCCGTAATCGCCGGTCGAACCAAATGCTAAGGAGCGAAACGTGCCACGAGTCAAACGAGGTCCCAAGCGAAGGGCTTATCGTCATAAGACGCTGGCCCGGGCGTCGGGCTTTTTTCTCACCAAGAGCAAGCTGAATCGCGCCGCGCAGGAAGCCGTGGAGAAGGCGCTGCGGTACGGCTACGTCGGAAGACGGCGCAAGAAGCGCGATTTCCGTTCGCTCTGGATTGTCCGCATCGGAGCGGCTTGCCGCGCCGCGGACATTTCCTATAGCAAGTTCATCAGCGGTCTGAAAAAATCCGGCGTCGAACTCAATCGTAAAATTCTGGCGGACCTAGCCGCCAGCGATGAAACCGCATTCGCCGCGCTAGTGGCGACTGCCAAAGCCGCGCACGCGCAATCCTAAAAACACATGAACGCTGTCCAGCCAGAGAGAGAAATGGATTCGCTCGACAATTTGGAAGAGCGCATCACGCGAGCCGTTGAGCTCGTCAATCATCTGCGATCCGAGAATGAATCGCTCCAGGAACAACTGACCGCGGCCGTGGCCGAGCGCGACGCCGCCCGCACGGAACTGGACGAGCTTCGCTCCGAGCGCAAGCAGGTCCGCACCCGGATCGAAAAGCTGCTCGGCCAGATGGAGTTGCTCAGCGCCACCTGAGGGGCGCCCACCGGCAGAAGCCCCCCACCGGCGCGGCGGGCGTCCGGCCCGGCTCGGCTTGCGTTAACTTCGGCAAAAGTGCCAAGCTAAAGCATGCTTGGCACGGAACCGGTCCGGGTGACCATCTTCAACCAGAACTACTCGCTCGTCGCTAGCGAGGATCCTGGCCGCGTCGAAAAACTGGCCCAAAAAGTGGACACGCTGATGTCGGAGATCGCCTCCCGCTCCGGCCACATCGACGCCACGCGCGCCGCCGTCCTGGCCTGCCTGCATCTGGCGGATCAACTGGACGGTGTGGAACATCAGTTCACCGAGCTGAAAGACAAGCTGGAGCATAAGACTCGCCAGTTCACGGTCTTGTTGGATCAAGCCATCGCTCCGGCTGGAGTGGCGATCTCCTCGGCGCGCCAGCAGGTTTAGCCTTCTAAGTAGGTTAGAGGCGGACTTCTGACTCGCCTCGACCGATCTCAATTTCCGATTTGGCGGTTACCAAAGTCAAATGAATTGTTCCGGGGGGCGCCTGCTCCGGTTTGAATCAGTAAACCGCGAACGTCAGGGAAAGAGCATGGTCTTAATAAGAAACTGCCTTCTCGGGTTTGTGCCAGGCCTCATAAAGAGACTTGAGCCGCTGGCGAGGTTCCGCGATGCGCGAGTCCTGCACGCCCCCGGTCGACTTAAGGACGATCTGATAGCTCTCCAACAGAAACGGCTCCGCCTCGGCGTAACGTTTCTGCGCGATCAGACATTCGCCCAGAGTCGCTTCCGTGTTAGCGATCAGTTGACTTCCGGGGGACAGGAGATGCCTGCGGATGGCGAGGGACTGGCGCAGATAACTCTCTGCCTCGCGGGTGCGGCCGGTCTTGTTCAAAATCAAGCCCAGCTCCCGCAGCGGCGACGAAAAATTGACGCTCTCCAGGGGCTGCGTGAGCGCTCGCCGGAAGACAGCAATCGATTCTCTGGCTGCCTTCTCGGCGCCGCCATAATCTCCCATCGAGTAGAGCAGTTCGGACAACCGGTACAGGCTCTTGGCCGTGTCCTGATGCGAATCGCC
The DNA here is from genome assembly GCA_035632015.1 of Bryobacteraceae bacterium. Taxonomy (GTDB): domain Bacteria; phylum Acidobacteriota; class Terriglobia; order Bryobacterales; family Bryobacteraceae; genus Palsa-89. The sequence continues at coordinate 13,853 of DASQHQ010000053.1, read as the reverse complement.
CAGCACCTTTTTGCGGAGCTCCAGGCTCTCGCGGACGAACGGCTCGGCCTCCTTATATTTGCCTTGTGTGATCAGAATATTGCCCAGGTTCGAGAGGGCCGCGCCCATTTCTGCGTAAGTGCCCTCGGGAAGCTTTCGGTACTCATCGATGGCCTCACGTTCTAGCCGCTCGGCTTCCTTTAGATCACCTTCGCGCGTGGCCACATTGCTCAGATCGTTTTCGATCATCGCAACGAACGCACGGTCCTTGCCGGTGAGCCTGGAAGCGTACTGTAAGGCTTCGCGAAGGTACGCTCCGGCAGATTTGTCGTCGCGCAGGTCCAGCATTGATCCATAGTCGCCCAGGGCGTGGGCCATCGCCCGGACGTCCGGATGGCCGCGCTGCGCTTCCCTGCGCTCGATATCGATGTTTTTTCGAAACAGTGCTTCCGCCTCGGCGGCGTTGCCTTTTTGCAGCAACACATTGGCTAGCGCGTTCGCGGTCTCCACGGTCTGAGGACTGCTGTCGCCGAACAGCGCTGCGTATTTCTTGAGTGACGCTCGGAGAATCTGTTCGGCCTGCTCATAATGGCCCTGCGCGTAATAGGCCGCGCCGATGGTGCGCTGTATTTCGGCCAGAACCTCGGGCTGGTCTGCCAGCTCCGTTTCAGCGCGCCGGGCGGATGCGGCCACGACCTCTGAAATCCGCATGTCCGGATCCTTACGGGCACTCGGTGAATCATAGCCGGGGCTGGAAGAACTCAGCATTTCCTGGAGGAAAGCGTTGATGCGCTGCGCTTTGGCGGTTTCCAGCCGCGCCACGCGTGCTTGCCACGCGGTGGCCACGATTCCCGCAGACAGGGTAAGAAGCAGCAGCGCCGCCGCAGTGACACCGGCCTTGTGTCGCGCTACGAATTTCGTCGTCCGGTAGGTGAGCGTGTCTGCGCGCGCAATCACCGGTAGCCCGTCCAGGTGACGCCGGATGTCCTCGGAGAATTGTTCCACCGAGCTGTAGCGCCGCTGCGGCTCCTGGCGCATGGCCATCAGAACCATCTTGTCGATATCGCCACGCAGCCGGCGGCCTAGCGTAGACCCAGCCGCCACGCTTGGTGGTGTGGGTTCACTCGCCCAGACGCCCCGTTCCCTCTCGCCCGAAGCTCCGTCGGCCAGCCGATGCGGCCGCTTGCCTGTCAACAGCTCATACAACAACACACCCAACGAGTACACATCGCTCGCTGTCGTGATTGGTTCGCCCCGGATCTGCTCCGGACTCGCGTACTCCGGTGTGAGGGGGCGTGCGTCAGTAAGCGTCGTTTCCGCCGCAGCGCCCGGAGCAAGCAGCTTGGCAATCCCGAAGTCCAGCAGCCTGGGCACGCCTTCCTTCGTCACCAGCACATTGCCCGGTTTGATGTCGCGATGGACCACCAGGTTCTGGTGCGCATAGCGCACGGCGGAGCAAACGAACTGAAAGATCCTCAGTCGTTCCGTGACGTTCAGGCTGCGCTCGTCGCAGTACTTGTCTATCGGCTCGCCCTCGATGTATTCCATGACAAAGTAAGGCAAGCCGTCATCGGTCGTCCCCCCATCCAACAGACGCGTGATGTTCGGATGATCGAGCGTCGCCAGGATCTGGCGCTCGCTGCGAAATCGCTGAATGATATCTTCTGTATCCAGCCCCCGCCGGATGATCTTGATCGCCACCAGCTTCTGGAACGTTTCGTCGGCTCGAGCCGCCAGGTACACCGTTCCCATTCCGCCGCGGCCGATCTCCCGAATTAAGCCGTAAGCCCCGATCCTGCGGCCTTCGTCAAGTCTCCCCTTAAGCTGTTCCAGCACCTTAATCCCGTCGTCTAAAGCGGAAGACCCGGTGAAGCCGCTGTTCTCATGCAAGGCCAGCAACGATTCGACCTCGCGACGCAGTTCGCTATCACTGCCACAAGCCGAATCGAGCAGGGCCGGACGGTTGCCGGGCTCGCAATCGATCGCCGATTGGACGATTTCTTCGATTTGCACCCAGCGCTCAGGTTGCATATTGGGTTGGCGGCGCAATCTCGCGTCGCAACCAGATTTTCGCCATTCTCCAGTCGCGTGCGACTGTAACCGTCGATACGCTCAAAATCTGCGCCACCTCTTCTACCGACATACCGCCGAAATAGCGCAGCTCGAACACTTTTCCCTTGCGGGCATCGAGTGCCGTCAATCCGTCCAACGCAGAGTTGATCGCGATGAGTTCCTCGGCTCGATCGTCGGAAAGCACGGCGACGTCATCCAAGGCCAGTGTCGCGGCGCCACTGCCTCGTTTTGCACGATCCCGGCCGCGGGCGTAATCCACCAGCACGCGACGCATCACCTGGGCAGCCACTGCGAAGAACTGAGTTCTGGTCTGAACGCTCACTTGCTGCCGAGCGATGAGGCGTAAGTAGGCTTCATGCACCAGCGCCGTGGTTTGAAGCACGTGGCCGGCTTGTTCGCCTTGCATGTAATGCGATGCGAGGCGGCGAAGTTCGTCGTACACCATCGGCACCAGCTGGTCGAGCGCCGATTGGTTCCCGCCGCTCCACTCTGCCAGCAAACGCGTGATGTCCCCTGAGGCCGACATCCTGGAAACCGTTAACTTACTGACACTTAAATGTTTCCGTTCAGTCTAGCAGGTTTGCTCGTCCAGTGCTCGCAACAAATTTTCTTGCCTCAGCTAGATACATTTGAGCGAAAAATGTCGCCTGTAGAGACAGGAAGTTACAATTTTCTTCAAGTTTGGAGGAATCCTATGAAAATTCGCAGTAGCGTGCTGCGCCGCTGGTTGCCTGCGCCGGCTCTCGCCTGTGCCCTGGCACTCTGCTTTGCTTACTTGACACCCGCCAACAAGCTCTGGTCGGCCTCGGCTCAGGTCACTTCGCCGAACGGGTCTTATGGCATTCTCCTGAATCAGTGGAAAGATCCGAACTCGAACAACGTGTCGGCATTACTCGGCGTGGTGAATTTCGATGGGGCCGGAAACATTAGCGGATCGTACACAATCGTTTCGAAGAATCCCGTAATGACCGGGACACTGACCGGAACCTATGCCGGCAATCCGGATGGCTCGAACTCCGCCAATCTCACTTTTGATATTGGAGCCACTATGGCGGCATCAGTGGCCGTCACGGACGGAGGTACCGGGCTTCAACTCATCGTCAATGGCGGAAGCCTGACAAAACCGGGACAAGTGATTAGCGGAACGGGCCGGATTCAGTCGGCGCAGGGCACCTCGCCCGCCGGTTCGTACGGCTATCTGCTGAATCAATGGCCAGATGCCAACAACGGTCCTAGCGCCATTTTCGGCGTCTTCAATTTGGACGGAGCTGGAAATATAACCGGGTCCTACACCATAGTCGGTTCGGCAGGTCCCAACCCTCTAAGTGGGTCGCTCACCGGGACCTACACCGTCAACCCAGATGGGACCGGGAGCACATCGGTCAGCCTGGATGTTGGCGTCTCCGTCAAGCAGGCGATCGTGGTGGTTGACGGAGGTTCGGGAATTCAAATGTTGCAGACCAGCACGACCGGTGGAGGCAATGTGGTGATTTCAGGAACCGCCCGGATGCAGTAGCCTAAGCGTCCAAGGAATTCGCCGGTCCCCACACGCCGCGATCCTAGTCGGAGCAACGGATCTCCTCGTATCGCCGCGATTCTGGATTAAGGTATCGTGCCCCACCGGCCAACGCGTCGTTGCGATCACGTCGGCCAGCAAGCCGAACCGCTGTGCGTCGAGTAACGTTCCCGCCGCAAAGAAGTGCGGCGCCCGGTGAGAGGTTGGCCGGATCGGCTCAGCCTCCCAGCGCCCCGAAGTGCAGCCATGGTCGGTCCGCCGGCCGCTCACAACAAAATCCAAGTCGCTGATAACAAATATATCCGTATAGATCTTTGGTGAAGTTATACTTACCAGACGTAGCCTGAATCTGGCCGGAGCCGCACAGAGAAAGCCTGGAGCGCGTGGGAATGTCCGATTGCGGCAGAGCGGGATCATCTCGCTACGGCCGCGACCGCAAGATTCGCGCCAAATGCTCGCGGTGAGAGAGAGTTCGTGAAAGGGGGCAGGTCGTGAGAAAGTGGTGCTTCTTGCTGGTTGGCGTTCTTTCCGCTGCGGGGCAAGACCGTGCTCCGGCGCAGCGGGAGCGTTCGCTGGATATCTACTTCATCGATGTGGAAGGCGGGCAAGCGACCCTGCTTATTTCGCCCTCCGGCGAGTCGCTCTTGGTGGATGCCGGCAACCCCGGCGCGAGAGATGCCGATCGGATCGCCGCGACCGCGAAAGATGCCGGCCTCACGCGCATTGACTATCTCCTTATCACCCACTACGACGCCGACCACGTGGGCGGAGCCAAAGACGTGGCTGACAGGATTCCGGTTCGCAACTTTGTCGATCATGGGCCCCGGCTGCCGGGCGAAGGCGTCGTCCCGTCACCGAACTATCAGGCCGCGGTGCAACGATTGGACGCGTCGTATGCCGAAGCACGGGACCGCGGCCGGCATATCGTAGTGCAGCCCGGCGACAAGGTTCCCATCCAGGGTCTGGACGTGCAAATCGTAACCGCACAGGGCGCAATGCTGAGGAATCCTCTGCCGGGAGCCGGAGCGCCGAACCCGCTTTGCTCGGAATTTGCGGCGCACCCGGAGGACAAGACGGAAAACCTCCGGTCGGTGGGGATGGTCGTCAGCCTGGGGCGCTTCCGCATGCTGGATCTCGGCGATTTGACGTGGAACAGGGAGCGCGACCTGGTCTGCCCCAGCAACCGGCTCGGCACCGTGGACGTTTATCTGACGACCCATCACGGCCTCGCGCTATCCGGACCGCCCGTGATCGTTCACGCGCTGCGCCCCCGCGTAGCGATCATAAACAACGGCCCCAGGAAGGGGAATTCTCACGAGACCTGGAGCACGCTGAAGTCCTCGGCCGGGCTCGAAGACATTTGGCAACTGCACTATTCGGTCGCGCGGCCCCCGAATCCGGCGTTCCAGGAAGCTTCTGCGAATGGCGGCCCGGATATGAATGCGCCCGAGCAGTTCGTCGCCAATCTGGATGAGACCGCCGCGCACATGCCGGCTTACGCCCTCAAGCTTTCGGCCCGTCCTGACGGCAGCTTCGCACTCACGAATCTTCGCAACGGCTTCGCCAAGGAGTACAAGGCTCGATCCGGCCGTTCAGCGGCGTTGCCGGCTCCGCGCTTCCATCACATTCACATCAATTCCGTCGATCCCGAGAAGTCGCGGGAGTGGTACTCGAAATACTGGCCGGCCGGCAAGAAGACCACCGTAGCGGGGTTTCCCGCGTTTCAGGGCTCGGACCTCTACTTGCTCTACACCAAAGTCGCCCGCCAGGCTCCCGGCGCATTCGACCGCAAGCTCCATCGCTCCGTCCCGCAGAGCGCGTTCTGGACTTTTGGGTCGGGTGTGACCGACACGGCGGGGCTGGTGGACCGTTTGACCAAGCTCGATCCCCAGGCCTTCCAGTTCTTGCCCGTCTACTCCAGCCCGGACGACAAGCAAGGCGTGATCCGGTCGGCGCTGGCGCCGCAAGGAGACCAGTTGCTCACCTTGACCCAGTTGCGCGAGAGGACGGAACGGGAAAAGAAAACTCCCCCGCCAACGCGGCCAGGCAATCAGGACTTCGGTTACCTGGTGGATCCGGACGGCATGCTGGTGGAGTTCAACTCGGCATCGGAGGACAATTTCTGGGCTCACAATCACTATTGGCATGAGCGGCCCCTTTGCGCCGCGAACTGGTACGTGGAACACCTCGGCATGCAACTGCCGCCGTCGCGCGATAGCAAGACCGGCGAGATGGTCGCGCGCGAGCGTTGGGATCCCTGCGACGTGCCGATCGGCGAAGTCGGCTATCCCAGCTTCATGCCCCAGGGCCAGCTTCGGATTCCGATCGGAACGGTGCGATTCGCCAATGGCGGTTGGGCCTGGTACACGCGGCAGTGTCGCGACGGACGGTGCGGCCCGGGGCACGATCAGCCGCTCACGCCTTCGCGCGGCCAGGTGGTGGATCACGTGGCGCTGGCCTATCCGGATCTGGACGCCGTCATCGCGCATCTCAAAGCAACTGGAGTCCCGATATTGAAAGGGCCGTACGCGTTCGGCAGCGCGCGCGCCATCATGATTCAGGATCTCGATGGGCTCTCGCTGGAGCTCATCGAGATGGCGCAATAGCCGGATCCGGCCCACCGGGTGGCTTGCTGAAACGGCCGCTTTTACCAGCAGGCGGCCCTAGAAGATTCTCTCCTGTTTCCGCAATGTCCCAAACGATCCGACGTTGGACACCGCGAACGCCATCCGGTACTGCGTGTCGTCCCGCGCGCCTATATTGAACCGCCGGTACTCGACGCTGATGCCGCAGCAATCCGTGTTGTACGTCAACTGCGTAGTCATAAAAACCAGAACGTCCCGCTTGTAGTCGTAGTACATGCTGAACGCGGCGTTCCAGCCCTTGCGGTTCTGCTGGCCGTAGCCGATCAGCCCGTTGATCTGGTTCGAATTCGGGGCCACCGTGGGATCGGTTCGCACCTGGGTGTGGCCCAGGGTGATGAAGTATTTCGAGAAGCGGATGTTTCCGTTAAACGCGCTGTTGCTGATGTGCCCGAGCAGCGGATCGTAGTCCACCCGCCACTCGAAGCCGACCTTATGCTGAAATCGCAGCGAGGACACTACCGGCGAGTAGTTGCGCGGACCGTCCAGAAACGCAAAACCGTCCAGTTCCTCGGTGCTGTCCACAACGTTGCGCTGGCCCGGAATCACGCTGCCGCCAAAGGTGGGATCGAAATAGCGGCTTTGCGAGACCTCCCAGGTGAGCTCTTCGTTCACGTTGCCATCTTTGTCCTTGACGAACAGCCGGTTGGCCACAGCCACCGTCAGCTGATTGGTGTTGGTCATGATATCGGTTTCGTCGAAGCGGATGATGCGGTCGAAATTGTCGATACCATCCACCAGCCGGTATTCCACGCGCGGCTCGATCACGTGCTTCAATTTCTCGCCGCCTAGCCATTTGGGCGATTTGTAGATCCGCTCGAGCGAGGGCGGCCGGATCTCCAGCCGCACTTCCCGCGCGTTGCGCAGAACGTCCGCTCCGTTGAGTTGCGTGTTCAGCACGCTGGAACCGTACTCCGTCTCCCGAAGGGAGAAACCGGCCGCGAAACTGAACCCGGCCCAATGAAAAGCGGATGTCAGGTGCGGGTACACATCCACGCGATTCACGAACTGGCGCGTCTGAAAAGTGGGCTGCGTCCGGTCGAAGAAGCCGGCGCTGCTATCGAAGGAAAAGTATATGGGCAACGGCCCACCGGCGATCTGCCGGTCACGGCTAAGAAAATCAAACTCCGGCAATTTGCGAATGACCATCTTATCGTCCGGGGCGATGCTTTGAAATTCCTCCTGGCGGTCCGCCGAGGCGGTGAAGGCGAAACTGGACCAGTGCTTGGTGACGTATCCGATGGAATGAGACTCCGAATAGATGGCCTCATGGAACGACTGCGTGAACGCTTGCCGGAAAAGGAAGGAGCTCAGGTAATTGATTTCCGTGCGGGCCTCCCATCCGTCGCCCAGGGTCGACTTGCCGTCGAAGGTGAGCTGCAGACCGCCCTGCTTTTGAACCTGCCCATTGCCGATTGGAATGCCACGATCGTTCACGCCATACAAGTTGAGGTTGAAATCCGTGCCGGGGGTCACTTTTCCCCTGAGGTCGTAGGTGTGGGCAAACCCGCGCGAGGTGAAGTATTGAATCCGGTAGAACGTGTCATAGCTGCGATTGATGGCCCAGTAATACGCCAGGCCCAGCATCCCGCCATAGAGCGAGCTGCGGCCGATGTTGGGCGTCATGAAGCCGCTCTGCCGGGGCACCTTTTTCAGCGATTTGTAATATTTCGGCGCGTAGAAAAGCGGCAGCTTCGCGAGATGAAACACCGCGTGGTACGCAACGGCGCGGTCGTACGGGATGATGTCGAACCTGGGAGCCGTCAGCCGCCACCAGGGCTTGGGAACTTTGCAGTCCGTCACATACCCTTCGTGAACGACGTAACGGTCTTCCTGGCGCTCGGCCCACTTGCCTTCGAAGTAGAACGGATTGGTAGTGGTCAGGATGCCCGGGCGCGCCACCACCTTGGCCGGCGAAGTGCCGTTCACGTCGTAGAAGACCCCGGTCTCGGTGTTGACGTTGTATTTGCCGTGGTCGCAGTTCAGTTTGGTGCCGTCGATGAAGTTTTCGTAACGGACATGGCCGCGCACTTCGGCATCGCCCGTGTCGGCGTCGTAGTCCATCTCGTCGGCTTCGAGTTTCTTGTCGCTCATCTCCAGGCGCACGTGCCCCCGCAAGTGGCGCAGCGATCCCTCGGCCTCTTGTGTTTCGGCGTCCACGAAGACCTCATCGGCCGCGGGAGCGTTGGGTCGCGGCACCTTCACGCGCTGTTCCGGATTGGCGGCGTTGGGCTGTTCCACCGGCGGCGGAGGTGGAATGAACTGCGGCGGATTGGGTTGCGCGAATCCCGGCCAGGCGGCCAGCAGCATCGGGATCAGGCCCCAAAAACCGGCGCGGAGGCGCAAAAAAAGTTCGTGACATTTTCGGGTAAATATGTTACGAAGAAAGATAGCCCCTGTTTCAGGCAACGGTGGGGAGAGTCGGCCCGGAAAAGCGAGAGATGACGGCCTCAAACCGAGAACCGTAACACGGCTTCGGAACTGGCCGCAAGCGGGCCGCATGAGCACACTGGGAAAAATCCGCACAACGGGAAAAATGTGATGGAATGCCGATACTGTCAGACCTCGAATAGCGAGGACGATCATCGCTGCCGCCGCTGCGGGCGCCGCTTGCGCATGACGCCTCCGTACATGCGCACGGCCGCTGCCCCGGCGCTGCAGCACGAGATGAGCGAGCGGGCGGCGCCGGGGCGCCCCACCATCGCCAGTCCAGCGCCCGAAGCCAGGCCGGCCACCTACCAGCCGTCGTTGTTCACCTCCCGCGAGTTTCCGCGCGTGGTGCCGTTTGAAAGCATCGCGCCGCCAGGTTCGGTCGAGCCGGCCACGCGGAAATCCGCTTCATCGCCTTCCCGGCAACGCCCCCGCAAAGTGATCGCCGGCCAGCAGAACCTGGAGTTCTCACCCCGTGCTCGGTCTGCGAGAGTGCCGGAAGGCGCGATCTATTGTGACGCGCCAGTCGCGGTGACAGCCCACCGGATGATCGCGGCCGCTCTGGACGGAAGCGTGGTTCTAATCTCGCTGGCGCTGTTCGGCCTGGTGTTCTACCTAGCGGGCGGGCAAATCGTCCTGAATGCCAAAACCGCGCCCTTGTTTATCGCGGTTGTCGCCGCCCTCATCGCCCTCTACAGGCTGCTGTGGTGCTTCGCCGAGACGGATTCGCCCGGTATGCGCTGGGCGCATCTGGCGCTGATCAACTTCGATGGACAAACGCCCGGCCGTCGCCAGCGGATGTCGCGCGCCGCGGCGGGATTCCTGAGCCTGGCGGCCGGAGGACTCGGCCTGCTGTGGGCCCTGGTCGACGAAGAAACGCTGACCTGGCACGACCACATCTCCAAGACCTTCCCCACGCCGCGCTAGCTGAAAGCGCGTAGCGCGCGAAACGACTACTGTTTCTCGAACACCATCTTCTGGTCGAGTTCCCCGAGTGCGCCCGCGGCAATATGCGCATTCTGAGTCAGTGTCTTCCCGTCGGGCGACAGCAGCCAAGTGGACTTCACTGCGATATCGGTGCCCTGAACGCTCAGCTTGGTGCCGACCACCAGGTTGGCGCCTTCCCAACTCGCTGTGTTCTTTACTTCGACGTCACCCGTGTTGTTGGTTGCTTCTTTGCCATCCGTGGTCATGTTGAGCGTGTACTCCTGCTTGCCCTGAGCGCCATCGTCGGTGGTTTGCTGTTTCAGGTTCGGATCGTTGTGTACGATCACATCGGTGCGGCTGTTGGATGGAGGGAGCGGCCCGAAGTCGGACTTCTCGACGTTCAGCTTCCAGGTTCCGCTGTAGTTGGGATGCCCGCCGTTGGTAGCGGCGGATGGCGCTGCCGTCCCCGCGCTCGCAACCGCGCCGCCACCGTTCTTTTCGAACACCATCTTCTGATCGAATTCGCCCAACCCGCCGGCGTTGAAATGAGTATCCTGCGTCATGGTCTTGCCGTCGGGCGACAACGTCCACACGGCCTTCAACGCCACATCGGTGCCCTGGAAATTGGCTTTTGAATTGACGATCAGATTGGCGCCCTCCCAGGCGACCGTCGACGCCACGCTCAGTGGCCCAACCTGGTTGGTGGTTTCCTTTCCACCCAGGTCGTAGTTTATGGTTCCGGTGTTATTGCCTTGCGGCCCGTCCTGCGTGACCGCGTCCTTCAACGCCGAATCGTTTTGCGCGATGACATCGGTGCGGGTGGTGGGGCCCGGGATCGGGCCGAATTCGCTCTTGGACACATTCAGGGTCCAGCTTCCACTGAAATTCGGCTTGCTCTGGGCTGCCAGCGAAACCGCCAGAGCACCGAGAGCGAAGGTAGCGACGACTGTTTGACGAAACATAGTACTCTCCCTATCGAGATGACCAGGGGATTGGTCCGATGAAAATTAGCTTAGCACGCAACAAACGGCAATACGAAATCAATTTCCGGCGGGTTCCACGATTGCCGACATCGAACCCTTGGACTGCGGCATCCGCCAGTCGGCCCCATAGGCCTGGATCTGGTCCCGCCCGAATTCAGCTTGGGGCAGCTCGCAGGTCATGACCACGGTCCGGCCGGTGCTGTCCACCTCCACGGCCCGGCTCCAGGCGTCGCTTTCCGACAAAGCGAAGAGTTTTTGAAGCATCTCGACGACGTAATCGTAGGTGTGCTCGTCGTCATCCAGGAGCACGACGCGGTAGAGCGGCGCGAGCTGGTCCTGCTTTTCTTCCCGCACGCCCGGCGTAGGGATGACGGTGGGCATCGCTTTTTCCCATGATAAACGGTGGATAGCGGTTTGAACCCGCTCAGGCTCGCACCGCCGCGGGCGGTTCGCGCGGCGCTGCACCCGCCGCCAGCGCCACACCAGGCCCGTCCGCCCTGCGCCCCCGGCGGCGCGCTTGCCCCTCCCCGCGCTTTCGCACGGAGCCGAGGGCCGAGGTTCAAGCGTGTTAAGCCCCCGCTTTCTGGCCGGCTTCTAGGGTGGCCGCAGATAATTGTCGAGCCGGAAACGCACCTGGTTCTTTTGAGGGCGGGCTCTCGCGGACGCCGGATCAACTCCCGCCGCCTCCACCAGTAGATCCTCTCGTCTTGTGCTGGTCGCCCTCAGCCGGCTCGACGCCAACAACGCGGGCAAGCCGCGATCTCAAACTGATCTCTAGCATGGCGGTTGGGGATCAGCTTGAACGGCGAAATCGTGTTTCTCGTGGATCCGGCCGACAAGAGCACTCCATGCAAGGGAGCGCCAAGAAAGGATATCTTAAAGAATGTCCAACGAATCTGCGCTTTGCCCTCATAACACATCAGGCCTTTCTTACCTTAGGAGACCCATGAGCCTTCAGCTGTTCAAATCACTTCTTTGCGCTTTTCTCCTGGCTGGAACAGTGTCGGCCCAGATCACCATTAAGAGCGTTGTAAACGCTGCCAGTCGTCAGCCCACCAACCTCGCGCAGGGCGTCCTTTTCGCCGTCACGGGTCCGGGCGTCGGCGTGGATGCTCAGACGGCGACATTCCCCCTGCCCACAACCGGCGGCTTAGGCGGCGTCACCGTCCAGGCCGCGGTGTCAGGCGCCGTCGTCGATTGCATCATGGTATACGTGAAGCCCAATGAAGTGGGCGCGATCCTCCCATCCGGCACGCCGCTCGGCGCCGGCACGATCACCGTCAACAACAACGGCCTCACGGCGTCGAAGGACATCAACGTGGTAGACGCCGAGTTCGGCATCTTCACGACTAATTACCCCGTGGCGTTGGGCCCCGCGCTGGCCTTCAACGTAAATGCAGACGGAAGCAATACGCTGAACACGACAACGCAGAGCGTAATGCCCGGACAGGATGTTCTGATCAACGGCACCGGTCTGGGTGCGGTGTCCAGCGATGAGACGCAGAGTGGCGTCACGGACGTTCCCAGCACCCCGTTCAAAATTTATGTGGGTTTTCAGCCGGCCACTCTGGTGTCGGCCGGCCGCGGCACCTGCTGCGACGGTATCGATCCAAATTACCAGGTGCCGCCGGGTATCGCAGCGTGGGACGTCATCCGCTTCACCGTGCCCGACGGAGTTGCTGGCTGCTACATGCCCGTGGCAGTGCAGATCGGCAAGACCGTGAGTAACCTGGCGGTCATCTCGGTCGACCCCAGCGGCGCCGCTTGCCAGCCAACGGCTTCGATCCTGCCGCCCGAACTGACCGATACCTTGGCCAATCAAACCGGGGTCTCCTTGGGCCATGTCGGGATCGGCCGCAGCATCGCCATGCGTGTGAATAATAAGGGTGTACTCGCCACCACGAAGCAGGACGGTGGCTCTGCCACATTCATCCGCTACCCGGACCTGCCCGCGTCCGCGATTACGCCTGAGACCATCTATCCTGAGAATGTCTGCTCCATCGGTGGATGGCCGGGCGCGAACGGGCCCGGTTCCGCAGACGTGAACGGTAATCCGGTTACAATTGTTCCACTGAAATCCATAGCTCTGGATGCGGGCACACCAATCGTCGTGCAGGGGCCGAGCGGATCCCGCAACATCGTGAAGCGAACCGTAGGCAACCTCTTCGATTACCCCAGCGTTACTTTCGGCAACACCACGCCGGGCAACTTCTTCGACCCCGGTCACTACACCGTCACCGACGCGGGCGGTAAGGACGTCGGTAACTTCAGCGGAGCCATCGATGTGCCGTCCGAGCATTTTATATGGACCAATATCCCGGACATTACGCAGCCACTCGATCGCACGCAAGACCTCTTAATCCAGTGGACCGGTGGCGCTCCCGGGACGCAGGTGATCGTCGCGGGCAGCGGTCTGGCGAACGGTGTGGATACCGCCTTCCTCTGTGCGGCGGCGGTCGAAGCGGGACAGATGACCATTCCGTCCTATGTCTTGCTGCAGATTCCTCCGACGTCGGAGTCGCCCCTGGCCGGAGGATTGACGGTCGAGAACCCGTCCTGGAGCCTCTTCAACGCTCCCGGCCTTGACTACGGCACATTCAGTTACGATGATAGTTACCATCTGAGCGTGAATTACCAGTAGCGGACCGCAGGATCTAACGCAGCGGCGCCTTCGGAATCTTGCCCCCCTCGCACTGGCCGCCGGGTCTGGCCACTCGGCAATTGCGCCGCGCTCCATCCGCCGCCTAAGGCCTCAATCAACAGCACGCTCGTGGCCAGGCGACGGGTCTGAAGCTGAACGGACGTCGGCTGGGCGTTCCGATTCGCAGCCTATGAAAGGACCACTGTGAGACACGCCACCCTCAGTGCTCGGCAGCCGATATTGCTCATACCGGATTGGCGGCTCGAATAGTCTCTTGAGGATTGGCCGCTTCGTCGCAGGCGCCGTTCTGTTCCGCCCATCGCCCGCGGCCTCCGGCTAGTTCCGCGCCGCGCGCTGGCTTAGGAGGCCGGTGAGCCGCAGAGCCGGATGTTATCATTGATTACAGAGAGGGGGCGCAACGGATTCGACGGGATTGAATCGTCGTGGAAAGGCGTGCCGGGTTCCGAGCTCCCGTAAAACGATCGGAAACTCATAACTGCCAATCAGCAGTTTGCATACGCTGCCTAATTGATTAGGTAGCCGCCCCGGGTGTTGGGCCTCGACGGCATCCAAGGGGCGTCATTTTCGAGGATTGGGCCGCAGGCTTCTGCTCGGAGCCGAGGGCTGACGACAATCGGGCTAAGCCGCCGTTTTCTTACCGG
>DASQHQ010000052.1:0-16191 GCA_035632015.1 Bryobacteraceae bacterium | reverse complement strand
AGATGGTGGGCCGCACGACCACGCCGCCGCACGCGCACATGCAGAATTTTCTCGACTGCATACGCAGCGGGAAGGAAACGAACTGTCCGTTCGACGTGGGGTTCCGGGTTTCGATCGCCTGCCGGATGGCGGTGGACAGCTACCGGCAGCAGCGGACGCTGCGGTGGGACGCGGTAAAAGAGGAGATCGTTTAACGGGACCGTGACCTTTGACTACACCCCCGAGCAGATCCAACTCCGCAAAGAGGTCCGGGAATTTGCCGAAGCGGAGATCGCTCCGCACGTCATGGAGTGGGACGAGCAGCAGATCTTTCCGCTGGAAGTGATCCAGAGGCTGGGGAAACTCGGCTACATGGGCGCGATTTTTCCGGAAGAGCTGGGCGGCGCGGGCCTCGGTTACATCGATTACTCGATCATCATCGAAGAGCTTTCACGGGTGGACGGGTCGGTGGGGATCATCGTGGCGGCCCACACATCGCTCTGCTCGAATCACATATTCAAGATGGGCAACGACGAGCAGCGGCGGCGCTACATTCCACGGCTGGCATCGGGGGAATGGATCGGCTGCTGGTCGCTGACGGAGCCGGAGGCCGGCTCGGACGCCGCAGGGACGCGCACGACGGCGGCGCGGGACGGAGAATGCTGGGTGCTGAACGGGTCGAAAACCTTCACCACCAACGCGCATCACGCCGACGTCTGTGTCGCGATGGCGGTGACCGAGCGCGCCGGGGCGCAGCACGGCATCTCGGCCTTCATCATCGAAAAAGACACGCCGGGATTCCGGCTGGGCAAGAAGGAGAACAAGCTCGGCCTGCGGGCGAGCGCCACCGGAGAGGTGATCTTCCAGAACTGCCGGCTGCCGGCTTCCCAGCTTCTGGGCCGGGAGGGCGAAGGCTTCGTCGATAGTCTCAAGGTGCTGGACGGCGGGCGCATTTCGATCGCGGCGCTGGCGATCGGGATGGCGCAGGGCGCCTACGACGCGGCGCTGCGGTATTCGAAACTGCGGCAGCAATTCGGCCGTCCGATCTCCGAGTTCCAGGCCATACAGCACAAGCTGGTGGATATGGCCACCGCGATCGACGCGTCGCGCCTGCTCAACTATCGCGCCGGCTGGATGCTGAACCAGGGCCAGCGGGTCACCAAGGAGTCGGCCATGGCCAAGCTGTTTGCCTCCGAGGCGGCGGTCGATATCGCGAACGAAGCGCTGCAGGTCCACGGCGGCTACGGGTTCATCAAGGACTATCCGGCCGAGAAGTTTTATCGCGACGTGAAGCTCTGCACGATCGGCGAAGGCACGAGCGACATCCAGCGGCTGGTGATCGCGCGGCAATTGCTGAAAAGCTGATGCGGGACTGGGCACGCAAGATTGTCGAAGGCGACGTTCGCGCCCTGGCGCGCGCGGCGACGGCGATCGAGAACCGCACGGCGGAGGCGCGGGCGCTCGAGCGCGAACTGGCGGCCGAAGGCGGCCACGCGACGGTGATCGGGATCACGGGGCCGCCGGGAGCGGGCAAGAGCACGCTGGTGGATGCGCTGGCACGCGCGCTGCGCGCGGAGAACCGGACGATCGGGATCCTGGCGGTGGATCCGACCAGCATCAAGACCGGGGGCGCGATCCTGGGCGACCGGATACGCATGCAGGGCCATCACGCCGATCCGGGGATCTTCATCCGTTCGATGGCGACGCGCGGCGCGGTGGGCGGACTGGCGCGCGCCACCGCGGGCCTGGTGCGGCTGCTGGACGCGGCGGGCAAAGATTACGTGCTGATCGAGACCGTGGGGGTCGGGCAGGACGAGGTGGAGATCGCGCGGCTGGCGCAGATCACGGTGCTGGTGCTGGTGCCTGGGATGGGCGACGATGTGCAGGCCATCAAGGCCGGCCTGCTCGAAGTTGCGGATATCTTCGTGATCAACAAGGCCGATCATGCCGGCGCGGACCGCATCGAGCGGGAGCTGCAGGAGAGCGGATGGGTGCGGCCGATTGTCCGGACGGTGGCCACGGAAGGCCGGGGGATCGCGGAGCTGCTGGCGGCGATTCGCAGCTTGGGCAAGCGGCCGGCACTCGGGGCGGCGCCGGGGAAGTGGTCCCTGGATCATCTGGGGATCGCTGTAAAATCGTTGGACGACGCGCTCAAGTTCTATGAAGGCCAGCTCGGCATGACGGCGATGGCGCGCGAGACGGTGGCGCAGGAACAGGTGAACGTGGCGATGCTGCCGCTAGACGGGCCGCGCATCGAGCTGCTCGAAGCGGCCGGGCCGGACTCGGCGATCGCGAAATTCATCGCGAAGCGCGGGGAAGGGCTGCATCATGTCGCGCTCAAAGTGCCGGACCTGGAAGGCGTCATTCAGAAGCTGAAGGCGGCGGGCGCGCGCCTGTTGAACGAGCCCCGCGCGGGCGCCGGCGGGCAGGTCTACGTGTTCGTGCATCCCGGCTCGGCCGGAGGCGTGCTACTGGAGCTGATTCAAGAATGAAAGCAGACATCGGCATAATCGGCGGCAGCGGACTCTATGCGATGCCCGGATTCGAGGCGGAGGAAGAAGCCGCTATCGCCACGCCGTTCGGGAGCCCGTCGGACAACTATGTGCTGGGCACCTTGACTGGCAAGAGAGTGGCCTTCCTGGCGCGGCACGGCCGCGGCCACCGGATCTCACCCTCGGAGCTGAATTTTCGCGCCAATATCTGGGGCATGAAGGTGCTGGGGGTCGAGCGGATTGTTTCGCTGAGCGCGGTGGGCTCGCTCAAGGAAGAGCACCGGCCGCTCGATTTCGTCATACCGGACCAGTTTTTCGACCGCACGAAGGCGCGGACCTCGACTTTTTTCGGCGATGGCCTGGTGGCGCACATCAGCTTCGCCGATCCGGTGTGCCCGCAACTCTCCGCCGTGGTGCATCGCGCCTGCCAGCAAGTGCAAGTCGATGCGGTTCAAGGCGGCACTTATCTCTGCATGGAAGGGCCGGCCTTTTCCACCAAGGCCGAGTCCAACGTCTATCGCAGTTGGGGCATGGACGTCATCGGCATGACCAATCTCCAGGAAGCCAAGCTCGCGCGCGAAGCCGAGATCTGCTACGTCACGGTCGCGATGGTCACCGATTACGACTGCTGGCACGAAGAACACGACGTAGTCACCGTCACCGACATTCTCGCGAATCTGAACCGCAACGCGGAGAATGCCTGCAAGGTCGTGGCAGCAGCCGTCGCGAACATGCCGGCTGAACGGAAGTGCAAGTGCGGATCGGCTCTCGCGCACGCGTTGATCACGGATCCCAAAACCGTGCCCGCGGTCACTCGAAAGAAGTTGGAGCTTCTGGTTGGCAAGTACCTCCGCTGACAGCCTCGCGCAAGATCTGCTCGAACATTGTCTGGGGGGCAGGCCGTGGCCCGACCGCTTGCTCAGCGAGTTGCTGGCCGGCGGCGATCGCGCGTTGTTCCGCATCGTGGTGGAGCGCCTGGGCGACCTGTTCGAGCCGCGTCTGTGCGAAGTCTACGCCGGGCTGTTCTCGAAAGTGATCGCGCGGCGCATTCCGGAGCTGCACGCCGAGCATCTGCTGGCGCGTTACCTGCGAGTACGCCGCCCGCGCGTCTTCGATCGCGATCCGGCCAAAGTCCGGGATGTATTCGTGCTTTCCCGCGTCACGCTGGGGGCCGATGTCGCGATCACCAGCGTACTGCTCGACGCAGCCAAACAGCGCTTTCCCGAGGCGCGAATCTGGTTCGCCGGGCCACAAAAAGGTTGGGAGCTTTTCCGGGCCGATCCCCGCTTACAGCATCTTGCGATCTCCTACGGCCGGAGTGGAACCCTGGACGACCGGCTTTCGATCTGGCCGGAACTTCGGGCAGCCGTCTCACAGCCGGCCAGCATCGTGATCGATCCCGACTCGCGCTTGACGCAGCTCGGGTTGCTTCCTGTCTGCGCCGAGGACGACTACTACTTCTTCGAAAGCCGCGCCTATGGCGCCGAGCGTGACCAGCCTCTCCCAGTGCTTGCCGCGCAGTGGGCCGATGGAACATTTCGCGTCGATCAGGCGCGCCCGTACATCTGCACCGGCCTCGAGGCGCGGCGCTTCACGACCACAGTCAGCTTTGGAGTCGGCGAAAATCCTGACAAGCGCGTCGCCGATCCGTTCGAGGAAGAACTGCTGGCGAATCTGCCGCGCCCGGTTCTGATCGACAAAGGCGCGGGCGGCGAAGAAGCTGAGCGTGTGGAGCGCGCCGTGGCGAAAACCGGTCCCGGCATCGAAATGTGGGATGGCTCATTCGCCGGTTTCGCGGAGCACATCGCGCGCAGCCGCCTCTACGTGGGATACGATTCGGCCGGCGGCCACGTCGCGTCCGCGTGCGGCATCCCGCATGTGAGCATCTTCGCCGGGTTCGCCTCCGAGCGGATGCTCCAGCGCTGGCGCCCGCCCGGCGCCCAGATCCTTCGAGCAGGCGCTCCGGCTGTGGCGCACGCACTCGTGCGTGCCGCGCTGACACTCGTGTCAGCGCTTGGCGTCCAACCGGCTGCGACCCACCCTCGCACACAGCCGTGACGCCGCGCTTCGGCGTTCGCAGCTCCAGCGCCCGGCGTTGCTACTGCTTCTTGGCCTTGCCGTCGTCCGCCGGCTTTTCTTTAGTCTGATCGTCGGGCAGCGGTTCGGGCGTGTCGAACTTGATGGTGCTGCCCGTCTCGAACTTGCGGTACAGCCGAAACTCGATTTCGTTCTTGGTCGCGTAGCGCGAAGCTCGCGATGTCAGGACCGCCTTCAACGGCAGCATGTAATCGCCGTCTCCAATTTTGGCGAAATCGTAATCCAGCGAAACGTGCACTTCTTGAATTGGAAAATCGGACGGAACATTATACGGGTTCAGCGTCACCTTGGTGACCATCTTGGTATCCCGATCCACGTAGATCAGACCTCGATAGGCCGGAACAATGGCCTGTTTGGTGTCGACGGCTTCGATGCGGTATCTGGAAAAAGGCTGAGAAATATCATAGGCGAACACGTAAGCTCGCCGGCCGCGCAGCGTCGCCCAATGGTCCCATTCGAAACGGGCACGGCTCTCCGGTTCAAAGATCTCCTTTGTCAATGTCCCGAATTCGCCTTCGGACACTGTGCCGCCGAGTTGTTGCATTGTGACGTTGGTCACCGGCTGGTTATTCTTAAGGATCACTTCGTAGTCTTCACGCTGGCCGTCATAGGTCAGCTTGGCGGTGATCGTATCCTCGTTGTACCATGTGGTGCCCTTGCCGGATGGATCCACTTGCCGCCGCGTCACCTGGACGCAAATGAAATTCGGCAGGCTCTTGGTGTAGTTCATCACGTATTCGCGCGCCTCATCCAGGATTTTTCCCTGCTCGATTGAGTCCGGCGGCGCGGGCGGAACGATGACGGGTTTGGGCGGAGGGGGGGCGGCTTGCGGAAGATTGGCGGAAGCTTCCACCAGTTCTCGGAGCGCCGCCACCGTCTTAGCTCCCAGCCCTTGACTCTGCAAGTCCTCGACGGTCCGATCGTCGAGTTTCTCGACCATCTTCACGTGGTGCAAGTACTCGGCTACTTTCGCGTCCGGCTGCTTCAGTTGAACGACCGAGGCCATGAAGGCCTTCAACTTTTCGACCGTGAGGCTCATTTCCGACGCTGCAAACAATCCGGCCGCGCCGGCCAGGACCAGCAGGTAGCGCATACCTCTATTGTGCCTCAGGGAGCGCCCGATAGAATGCTGGCGAGGGCGGTCCGCAGCTCGGGGTATTGAAATTCGAAGCCCGCTGCTTCCGCGGCCTTGGGGAGCACCCTCTGGCCGGTCAGGAGGATTTGGGACATCTCGCCCAACAGCAGCCGGAGCGCGAACCCAGGGACAGGAAAGAGGGCCGGCCGGTGCAGGGCCGAGGCGAGTTGGCGAGTGAACTCAGCGTTGGTGACTGGATTGGGCGCGGTCGCGTTCACCGGGCCGCGCAGCGAGGCGTTCTCCATGGCGAACAGAACCAGTCGGACCGCATCCTGGATGTGAATCCAGGACATCCACTGGCGGCCGGAACCGAGGCGCCCGCCTGCGCCGAACCGGAAGGGTGGCAGCATTTTCGCCAGTGCGCCGCCGCGGCCCAGCACCACGCCCAGGCGAAGCTGGACCACGCGAATGCCCAACGCCTCCGCCAAGCCGGCGGCGCCTTCCCACTCGATCGCCAGGCGCGCAAGGAAATCCGAGCCGCTGGGAGCGGAAGTCTCCGTGAGCGCCTCATCGCCCCGCGGACCGTAGAAACCGATGGCAGACGCGCACACCAGGACGCGCGGACGTTGCGGCTCCTTCGAGAGCGCGTCGACGATGCGGCGCGTGCTGTCCACCCGGCTGCTGCGGATCCGGGCTTTCGCTGCTGGCGTCCAGCGCTGTGCGACCGGCTCGCCCGCCAGATGAATCACAGCGCCGGCTCCAGCCAAGCTGGCTGCTGGAGGCTCGGCCAAGGCGTCCCACTGCGAAAACGCGACCTGGGCCGGAATATTCGCGGCGCGCTTTCTTCCCAGTGCTTGGACCTGGTGTCCGGCGGCGAGCAACTTCTCGACCACCAGGTGTCCGAGAAAGCCACTTGCGCCGGTGAGGGTTACGTTCATCGCGCTCCTCTCCCATCATGCGCCTTCGCCAGGGATGGAGGAACGGGCGGAAGATCGCTGCGTCACCGCTAGGGTGCGACCGGCCGGCGAGCTGTGGCGTACCCACTCTTGCGTGCCGCGTTCACACTCCTCTGAACGCTCGTCGGCGACAGGCGTCGCGATGAGTCGCGACGCGGCACGCACGAGTGCGCGCGCCACGGCAGCGGGTACAATGGAGGCTGCTGCCGATGCGTGCCTGGAACCGTGCCAAACTGCTGTGGGGTTACTTGCGCCGCCAGCCCGTCATGGACGCGCTGCCGGTGGAGTACATCGTCGAAACCACGGCCAAATGCAACCTGTATTGCCCCATGTGCCCGCGCGAGAATCACAAACAGCCCAAAGAGGACATGGCCGACGAGATCTTCACGCGGCTGGTTCAGGAATCGGGCGCGAGCGCCGAGCACATGATGCTGATCGGGCTGGGCGAGCCGTTCATGGACCGCAAGATCTTCGACCGCATCGAGTACTGCGCGCGACACAACATCTCGACCCTGCTTTCAACCAACGGCACCTTTCTGGACGAGAAGACCTGCGCGCGGCTGCTCGACACGCCGCTCGAGCACATCACGCTCAGCTTCGACGGCGCCACCAAGGAATCCTACGAATACTACCGCAAGGGCGCCAGCTTCGAAAAAGTTCGCGCCAACTTCGTACGCTTCGCCCGCATGAAACACGAACGCCGCGCGAAAATTCACGTGGTGGTGCAGATGATCCGGATGCAGCGCAACGCCGGCGAGGTGAACGACTTCGTCCGCTTCTGGAACGCAGTCCCGGGCATCGATGAAGTGCGCATCAAGGAAGACGAAACCAATCTTTTGCAGCCCGAAGCGCGACATCCGGCGGAGGACTGGCGGTATCCTTGCCACTACCTGTGGCGCGGGCCGGTGTATGTAAAGCAGAACGGCGACGCCTGGCCGTGCTGCCAAAGCTACATGATGGATGGTGCGCCCATCGGCAACATCGCCAGCCGGCCGCTGGCCGAAATCTGGCATTCGGACGAAATGCGGCGCATGCGGGCATTACACGCCGCGGGCCGGGCCAACGAGATCGATGTTTGCGCGCGCTGCTGCACCACGATTCCGCATCCGCTGCTGGCGGCCGGAAGCCTTCTGCTGCATGGCCGCACGGTGCGCCGCTGGCTGCCACGAATCGAGCGTCTGGTCTATTTTTCGAAGCTGCCGCGGTCGCTGCTCACGCCGCCCAAAAAGCCCGCCGTCGAAAGCGAGCTGGTGCAGATCAACTCCGAGCGTAAGTAGCGCCTTACCAGCTCTGAGCCAATTGCGCGAAGGTGCGCACGCCGACGCCGGACGCGCCTTTGCCCATGTACGGTTTGGCATCGTCCAGCCAGGCCGTGCCCGCGATATCCAGATGCACCCAAGGCGTGTCGCCGGCGAAATCGCGTAGAAAGATGGCCGCGGTGACCGATCCGGCGGGCCGCCCGCCGATATTATGCAGATCGGCGAACGAACTCTTGAGCTGTTCTTTGTATTCTTCGTCCATCGGCATCGGCCACATCTTTTCGCCTTCCGTCTTGGCGGCAGCCAGCAGCTTATCAAGGAAGGCCTGGTTGTTGGTGAACGCGCCGACGTTCACGGCGCCCAGCGCAACCACAATGGCGCCGGTCAGCGTGGCGGCATCCACCAGATGCGTGCAGCCGAGCCGCTGCGCGTAGGTCAGCGTATCGATCAGGATCATGCGTCCCTCGGCGTCGGTGTTAAGGACTTCGACGGTCTTGCCGGACAGCGTGGTGACGATGTCGCCGGGCCGCTGCGCGCGGCTGCCTGGCATGTTTTCCACCGCGGGGACGAACGCCGTGACGGGAATGGCCGGCTTGAGCTGCGCAATGGCTCGCATCGCTCCCAGCACGGCCGCGCCGCCCGCCATGTCATAGCGCATCTTCTCCATGCCTTCAGCGGGTTTGATGGAGATGCCTCCGGTGTCGAAGGTCACGCCTTTGCCGATCAGGCCCAGGTGATCTCGGGAGGCCGGCGCGGCGGCGGGCCTGTATCGCACCACGATCAGCGCGGGCGGCTCGGCGCTGCCTTGCGCCACGCCCAGCAGCGCGCCCATGCCTAGCTGGCGCATGCGGTCCTGATCGAGCACTTCGAATTCCAGCCCCAGCCCGGTGGCCATTTCGCGCGCGCGGTCGGCCAGGCGCGTGGGAGTGAGGACGTTGGGCGGCTCATTGGCGAGCCTGCGGCTGAAGTTTTGGGACTCCGCCAGGATGCGCCCGCGATCCACCGCCGCCTGGGAGCCGCCGAGCACGGCGAACCAATCGACGCGCTTCTCGTCCTTCTTGGGGTCGGTCTTGTATTGGTCCGCCTCCAGATCGGCCAGCAGAGCGCCTTCCACAGCCGCAGCCGTGAACTCGTCCGAGCGGAAGGGCTCGTCCAGCGCCAGCACGATGCTGCGAGCGCCCTTGCCTTTAAGCGAGCGCAGCACGGCGCCGGAGAGTTTTCGCAACTCGGCGGAGTCGAAGCGCGCGCGCTGGCCGCCGCCGGCCAGAACCAACCGCTTGGCCTTCAGCCCGCCGGGACGGTGCAGCACTGCCGTAGCAAGCGCCTCCCCGGTGAACTCGCCGCTATCGTAGAGTTCCTTGACTTGATCGCCGGCCGGACCCGATGGCGGCCCGCCTTCGAATCCCAGCACGGCGATTGCGTCGCACTCCGCCTCGGAAAGTGGCTTGTTCTCGATTTTGATCTCCATTTCCTCCCCGTTTCTCGGTGATTCGTCAGCTACGTCTTCGTCCGATGGCGGCGCGGGCTTCAGCCTCCATCTCGCGCTGGCGTTCGGATTCGCGCTTGTCGTGCAGCTTTTTGCCCTTAGCGACGGCTAATTCCAATTTAATCCGTCCGTTCTTCAGGTACATCTTGGTCGGGATCAGCGTGAGACCTTTCTCCCGCGTCTTCCCGAGCAGCTTGTCGATTTCCGCGCGGTGCAGCAGGAGCTTTCGGCGGCGGGTGGGCTCGTGATTCTCCCGGTTGCCGTGCGAATACTGGCTGATGTGGGCGTTCAGCAACCAAGCCTCGTTGCCCTGGACCTCCGCGAAGCTGTCCTTCAACTGAACCCTGCCGCTCTTGGCCGCCTTGACTTCCGTCCCCGTCAGGGCCAGACCGGCCTCGAAGCGCTCGAACAGGTGGTAACTGTGCCCGGCGTGACGATTGTCACTCAACACTTTGATCTTCGGTTCCAAGGGTTCAAGCTTTTTGTACTCAACGCTGGGAAAGCCCCTAGCGTCAACCGTTTATGTGGTAGCTGTATCGGCTGGTGCCATTCATTTTATCATACGGGGTTTTGAAGGACTAAAATGATTGTTTGCAACAGATTACGAGGTTTAGCGACGTTCGCGGCAGTGCTGCTTCTGCTCCCCGTCGGCGGCTTGAACGCTCGCACCCGGAAGGCCGACAAGCTGGTCGCCATGGCGCGCGACGCCGAGGCCCGCCGTGACTACGACAAGGCGCTGGATTACTATGAGCAGGCCATAAGCCAGGACCCGCAGGATGCCGGGTATCAGTTGGGGGCGCGCCGCCTGCGCTTTCAGGCTTCGCAAATACACGTCGAGGCGGGCACGCGGCTGGAGCGGGATGGCCAGCTCGAACAGGCCCTGGTGGAATTTCAGAAAGCCTTCAGCGTCGATCCCGGGTCGGCGGTCGCGATGCAGGGGTTGAAGCGTACCGCGGAGGCTTTGGATCAGAAAAAGAAAGGGCAAGCGCCGGTATCGTCGGCCGACAAGGCTCGCCAGGACAGCCTCGCTATGATCGAGTCGCTGCAGCCGGTTCCCGAGCTGAAGCCGATCACCAACATCATTCCGCAACTGAAAATGAACAACCAGCCGCTGCGGGTGCTGTATGAGACTGTGGGGAAGCTGGCGGGAATCAATGTGCTGTTCGATCCGCAAATGCAGCCCGGCAGGAATTCGAACCTGGATCTGAACAACGTCACTCTGGATCAGGCGCTGGACTACATTGGGCTGCTGACGAAGACCTTCTGGAAGCCGGTGAGCTCCAACGCCATTTTCGTTACCGAAGACAACGTCACCAAGCGTCGCGACTACGAAGACGAGGTGGTGAAGGTGTTTTATCTGAAGAATCCCACTTCGGTGCAGGAGTTCCAGGAGATCGTAACCACGACACGATCGGTCAGCGATGTGCGCCGCATGTTTACCTTCAACGCTCAGAACGCGATTGTGGTGCGTGACACGGTGGACAAAGTGGCGCTGGTAGAGAAGCTGCTGCACGACTTCGACAAGCCCAAGTCGGAAGTGGTGGTGGATCTCATCGTGATGGAGGCGAACAGCAACCGCACGCGGACGCTGGCGGCGGGGCTGGTTTCGGGCGGCGCTCAGGGGCTGTCGGTGCCCTTCGCGTTCACGCCACGCAGTCCGATCACCATTGGAGGGGGAGGCACATCGACGGGAGGGACTGCGACGACTGGCGGAACGACCACGACCCCGACCACGGGCTCGAGCAGCGCCATTGGGCTGAACAATCTGGGACACATTTCCAGCGCCGATTTTTCAACCACGCTGCCGGGCTCCTTGCTGCAAGCCGTTATGTCCGACAACACCACGCGTGTGATGCAATCGCCCGAAGTCCGCGTGTCGGACGGGCAGAAGGTGGACCTGAAGATCGGCGACCGTGTGCCCTACGCCACCGGCAGTTTCCAACCTGGCATCGGGACCGTCGGCGTCAGCCCGCTGGTGAGCACGCAGTTCCAGTTCGTCGATACCGGCGTGAACATCACCATCACTCCGCACGTTCATGGAACCGACGAAGTGACGCTGCACGTAGCGGTGGACATTTCGAATGTAAGCCGGACGGTCAATCTCGGCGGGCTGGATCAACCCGTGATCTCGCAACGCAAGAACGAGGCGGACATCCGGTTGCGCGACGGCGAGGTCAGTCTGCTGGGCGGCCTGATGCAGGATCAGGACACTACCACGATCAACGGCATACCGGGCCTGGTCAATATTCCGGTCCTGGGCAAGTATTTGTTTGGGTCCACCGAAAAAGATAAGACGCGCGGAGAGCTTCTGATCGCGCTGATCCCGCACATCGTGCGGGTGCCGGATGTCACCGGGCTGGACCTGCGAGGCATCGCGGCCGGAACCGACCAGACCGTGAAATTGAGCTACGGCCCGCGGAAGGAAGAAGCGCCGGCTGCACCCGGAGGTCCGGCGCCTGCTAGCCCGGCCGCGCCTCTTCCCCAGGCTGCGGCCGCCGCCCTGGCTCCCGCCCCGACGGCGCCTGCCGTTCCGGGTGGCGCAACGAGGCTTTCTTTCAGCCCGTCTCCGGTGCAGGTCGCGGTCTCGTCTGCGGTGGTGGTAACGCTGCAAGTCGACAACGCGTCAGATTTATGGGCCGTGCCGATCCGAGTCAAATGGGATCCCAAGATCCTGCGGTTGAATCAGGTCACGCCGTCCGGCCTTCTCGGGCAGAACGGCGGCATCAGTCCGCCCAGCCTGGATATCCGCAACGACGCCGGCGAGGCGTCCATCGAGATGAGCCGCACGACGGGAGCGCCGGGCGTGAATGGCTCGGGCCCGCTCATGCAATTTACGTTTGCCGCGATCGGCAAGGGAACCGGCGCCGTCACCGTCAGTGAAATAAGCCTGCGCGACTCCAAGCAGCAGCCCATCAGCGCCGCCGCGCCGTCGGTGACCGTTACCGTGCAGTAGGAAACCATGCGACGCACTCGACAGCGCGGCATGACCCTGGTGGAGCTGATTGTGGCTTTCACCATTCTCATGCTGCTGTCTGCCATGGCCGTTCCGCTGGCGCGCTACAAAGTGCAGCGCGACAAAGAGCGCGACCTGGTGCGCGGGCTGGAGCAGATCCGCAACGCCATCGACAAATTCAAGGACGATATGGATTCGGGAAAGATCGGACCGGCCAAGCTGGACAGCGACAACTACCCCGAGAGCCTGGAGCAACTGGTGGAAGGCGTGAAGGCGACCGGCTCGGTGGACAAGAAGATCCATTATCTGCGGCGCATTCCCAAGGACCCCATGACCAATTCCTACGATTGGGGGAAGCGCAGCACGAAGGACGATCCCAAGGCCCAGGCCTGGGGCGGGCAGAACGTCTTTGATGTGTATACCAAGAGCTTCGACAAGGCTCGCGATGGGACGGCGTATTCGGAATGGTGATGGACTGGCTGGCTCGGTTGCGGGGACGGATGGAGCACTCTCGGGCTGCTTCCCGAGGCGTTCACACGAGTGTGAACGCGGCACGCAGGAGTGCGTGCGCCACGCGCCGGGGGTTTACGTTTGTGGAGTTGATGATCGTGATGGCGATCATCGCGGTGTTGATGTCGGTGGCCATTCCGATTTACACGCGCTCCATTCTGCGGGCTAAGGAGAGCGTGCTGAAGAACAACCTGTTCACAATGCGGACCGTGATCGACGAATACACCTACGACAAGCAGAAGGCTCCGCAGACCCTGCAGGACCTGGTGAGCGATGGATATCTGCGGCAGGTTCCAGTGGATCCAATGACCGGCAGCGCCGATTCCTGGAAGATCATTCCCGAGGACGCGTCCAACACCGTGAATCAGACGCAGCCGGGCATCTTCGACATTCGGAGCGGCTCCGACAAGATCAGTCTCGAAGGAACGCCGTACTCGGAGTGGTAGTTTTCGCCGGCGCGCGCCGCGGTGCGCTGCGCAGCCAAACCGTCAGGCGATAAGCCATCAGCACCGCCAGAATCCCGCCATACATCAGCGGCAGCCGCACGTCGGATTTCACCAGCCAGTAGTAGTGGATCACGCCAGCCAGCACGCTGAAATAGATCAGGCGGTGGATGCGCTGCCAGCGCTCGAAGCCGAGCCGCCGCACCCAGCCCGCGGTGGACGTCAAAGCCAGCGGGAGCATGAGCGCAAAGGCCGTCATCCCGACGGTGATGAAGCGACGCTTGATGACGTCCTTGATCATTTCGTGCAGGTTGAAGAATTTGTCCAGCCACAGCCAGGTCATCAGGTGCAGGCAGCCGTAGAAGAACGCGAACAGGCCGAGCATCCGGCGGTAGCGCGCCAGCTTGGGCAGATGCAGGAGCTTGCGAAGCGGCGTGATGCTGAGCGTGATGAGCAGGAAGCGTATGGTCCAGTCGCCGGTGAAGTGGGTGATGAAGGCGATGGGGTCGGCCGTGAGGTTCGGATCGTAGCCCTGCCATCCGCGGCGAGCCAGCGCTTGCAGACGCCAGCCGAATAGAGCCAGCGGCGTCAGGCAGAGTAAGAAGAGCGCGACTTTGGTCCAACGGCTGGAGAGAATCCGGTTCATGCCAGGTTGCGGGCGGCGCACAGTGCACGGCTGCGGGGCAACGGTCTGCGCCGGGTCGCTGCCGTGGCCTGCGACACCTCAGTAATTCTTGCGAAGGTCCATGCCCGCGTACAGACTCGCCACGTGGTCGCCGTAGCCGTTGAACATGAGGGTTTTGCGCTTGAAGAACTCGCCGATGCGGCGCTCCGTAGCCTGGCTCCAGCGCGGATGATCGACTTCGGGATTCACGTTGGAGTAGAAACCGTACTCCTGCGGTGTGGCGAGGTTCCAGGTGGTGGGCGGTTGTCTTTCGACCATGCGGATGCGCACGATCGACTTGATGCCTTTGAAGCCATACTTCCACGGCACCACCAGACGGAGGGGCGCACCGTCCTGATTGGGCAAGGTCTCGCCGTAGAGCCCAACCGCCAGCAGCGTCAGCGAATTCATGGCTTCGTCCATGCGCAGACCTTCGACGTACGGGAACGGGATGCCGGCCCACATGCCTTGCGGCATCTGCCTGCGGTCGAAGTAACTCTCGAACGCGACGTACTTGGCTTTGGAGGTCGGCTCGACTTTCTTGAGCACGGCGCTCAGCGGTAATCCGATCCAAGGAACCACCATCGACCAGGCTTCGACGCAGCGATGGCGGTAGATGTATTCCTGGAGCGGCGCGAGTTTGAAAATGGCGTCTAAGTCCAGTGTGAGCGGCTTGGCCACCTCACCGTCCACGCGCACCGTCCACGGCGACGTGACGAACTTCTGAGCGTTGCGCGAGGGGTCTTCCTTGTCGGTGCCGAACTCGTAGAAGTTGTTGTAATGCGTGATGGCGTCAAGAGGAGTGACGCTCTCGTTGGTGATGCTCAGAGGACTTCTGGTGACGCCGGGGAGCTTGGTGACGGCCTGGGCCTGTCGCGCGCCCGGAAAGGCGGCCAGTGCGACGGAGCCGGCCAGAAAGCGTCGGCGGTTCAGGTAGGCCTGCTTGGGCGTGACCTGGGAATAGCGAAGATCGGACGGTTTTCGAATGATCATAGCTACACATCCATGGTAGCGCTCCCGGATCCCCGATGTGGAGGGGCGTTATCCGAGGGGCGTCCCGGACGGAGCGCCGCCGCCTTCCGCGGCCTCTGCTTCTTTCAAAGACTGCCCCGCCGTGGCGATTTCTCGATCGCCTCGGTAAACGGCGTATTTCAAGGATGGTGTTTCCTTCGAGCGCGGCGACATGGTTGCGCGGATGCGGCTGCGAGAAACGAAACCCGCGCCACCCGGCCTCTATCGCCCGGAAGAGCCGAATCCGCCCGCGCCGCGAAATGAATCGCCGAGCTCCCCCTCTTCCCATTGAACAGCCTCGTAGGGCGAGACGATGAGTTGCGCGATGCGGTCGCCTTTTTCGACCGTGTAGTCGGCGCGGCCGAGGTTGAACATGACCACTCGGATTTCGCCGCGGTATCCGGGATCGATGGTCCCAAAATTCACCGTGACGGAATGTTTCAGGGCCAAGCCGCTGCGGGGCCGCACCTGGGCCTCGTGACCGGGCGGGAGTTCGATGGCGATGCCGGTGGGGACGCCCCGCGCAACGCCCGGCGAAAGAACGACCCGCTCGATCGCGCGCAAGTCGAGACCCGCGTCCTCTTCGGGGCCGTGCGCGTAGCCCGGCAGAATAGCGTCGGCGTGCAGCTTCTTGATTCGGATTCGCATGCTTCAGATATCTTGCCACGAGCCAGGAGCCCTGGAGGGCCGGATCGTTCCAGATCCATCGCGGGCGTAGTCCGACGTCGCGACCTGGCACGCGATGCAGCTTACTTTTGGCAGACCAACGTCACGGGGAGTCTCGACCACGGTGTGTCCGTGCGCCTGCGAAATGGGAACCACCATGACTGCCCTCCATCGTCACCGCATAAGCAGCGATAAAGTCATGCCGGGGCGTCTGGGGCTTCGGTCGCGGCCTTGCTCGAGCGCGGACAGGTCCCGACCGGGTGTTCTTCCGGAGCGGTACGCGCGGATGTGCAGAACGATGTTGGGTTTCAGCTTGACATCTGGCCGCGAGCCTAAGCTGCGCGCTGCGAGACGGGAACGGGATGCTAAACTGGTGCGTAGTCACTCCTTGAAATCCCCGGTCGTCTAATGGTAGGACAGCGGCCTTTGGAGCCGTGAATCGTGGTTCGAATCCATGCCGGGGAGCCAAACATTCCAATGTGAACTCTGGGTTTGCAGCGGAGATTACAACCTATCCCATCTGGCGTCGACGAGAGAGTGCATGACTGGGATTGTGCGGCCTCTAGTGTTCATTAGAGGTGGGGGCTAGCCCTTCACGGG
>DASQHQ010000051.1:0-13651 GCA_035632015.1 Bryobacteraceae bacterium | reverse complement strand
CCTGGCCTTGGGCGCATCTGAATACATTCGGAAGCCGGTTGATCTTGCGAGTTTCACAGACACGGTCTGCGCGATCGTTAAAAAGTGGGCCGGACGAAAGGAAAGCAGCGCCGCCCTCTCTAGTTGATCGGTGACCCGGCCTGGATTCATTCGCTCTACATCGGAATCCTGAAATCCTGGGCCGAAGTCAATGCGTTTCGGGAAGGTACAGCGAGCAGACACAGCGCCGGCAAGTAGGATCCTGCGCTACGTCGAGTCGCGCCCGGAACTCGCGCGCGGGTGCGCCATTTAAAACCTCGGCGAGCGAAGTGCAGCGCGCGTTGCCGATCGGCGGGTGGAAGAAGCAGGGGCGGACGGTGCCGTCGGATTCGACGACGGCCGATACCCAGGGCGCGTTGCAGCGTGGCGCGCGGAATTCTTCCAGACCGAGATGCGCCTGGAAGTGGCGCACGATCCGGTGCAGCTTCTCCGGCGTCTCCAGCACGAACGGATCGTGGGCCCGGATCAACGCCTCGATTTGCGATTCGAGCGCCGGAATTTCGTCCTGAGCCAGCGCCACCTCGTTTTGGCGCTCCGGCGGCCAAACCTGGGTGCGATTAAAAGCGGTGGAAGTAACGTCGGCCGCGAGAAATGAAATGGACTCCAGCCCGAGCTTTTTGGCCGCCGCCACGGTCCTGCAGAGATGCGCGTGATTCAGGCGCTGGACGGTGGACCTGGCGGCGACCGGAAACCGGGGATCGCGGTCCTTGAGCGCGGCCACGCCCGCCGCCAGCAGATCGTAGGCGCGCGGCGTGCGGCGGATGCGGTCGTGAATTTCCGGCGGGCCGTCGAGCGACACGATGACATCATCCAGATTCTCGACAATCCTCTGCGCGTAGCGTTCGAGCAGCAGGCCCGTGCTGAGGAGCGTGGTCCGGATTCTTCGCCGGCGAAGCGTCGCCGCGAGCCGGAATAGATCCGAGTGCATCAGCGGCTCGCCGCCCGAGAACACGACCCAGCGCGTCTTGAGCAGCTCCAGGTCCGCGGAGTGGCGTTCCAATTCGGCGGCGCTGATTTCCTCGGCCTGGTCGGTCTTCCAGATGTCGCACATCACGCAGCGGCAATTGCAGCGGGAGTGCGGGTACAGGATCAGTATGGGCAGTTGCTCGATCGCCGGGCGCGGCGGTTCAGCCGTCATAGCTTAATCCAATGTGCGGCGTATACGGCGGGAACTTCGCGCATTTCCTGAAACGACGATTCTTTGCCGGCCCGGCGAAAGATTTCCAGCTCCGGCGCGGCGAAGCGCGCCTCCGCATAACCGATCAGGCGCAGACCATCGGTTTGGAGCAATGCCCGAAGGCTGTAGCGGCGATGCTCGATTTGGTAAACCTCTGCGCCGTTCCGGAACGAGTGCGTCCACTTGCGATCCAGTGCTTTCGGATGCACGTCCGAAACGAAGATGGAGCCGCCGCGGCGGGTTACACGAACGAATTCGCGCATGGGCGATTCCAGATAGCCCAACGCCAAGGCGCAAATGGTGACGTCGGCCCACTCCGCAGGGGCCGGAATCGCCTGGGCGTCCGCGAGCGCTGCGGGCGCGTGACAGCGGTCCAGCATCTCGCGGCAGCGGTCGACCGCGAGCACCGTCGCGCCGCGGGTTCGAGCGTGCCGGGCCCACCGCCCGGTCCCGCAAGCCACGTCCAGGACGCGTTTCCCGCGCAAGTCCCAAAGGAAACGGCCCAGCACGCGCGATTCGATCGCGACCAGCGGATTCGGGCCGTCATCATACGTGGGCGCCCAGATCCGATAGCCTTCGCTCGCCGGGACCAGCATTTACAGGCTCTCCAATCGCGGCTTGCGCAGGTTCACAACTTTCTGCGCCCAGCGAAGCTCCAGCGGATAATCATAAACACCCAGCGCGTAACGCCAGCTCGACAGCGAGCTGAGCAGCGCGCGGCCCCACCTGGGCAGGTGAATATCCTGAATGGTCGGCCAGCGCGAATTCACCACCAGCTCGAAGGCGTCGATGCGCCGCTTGATCCGGCGAGGCAGCCAGGGAAGATGCGGATCGATGCGCGTGGTGAACTTGTACCAGCGGTCGGTGGCCCACTCCTCAGGCGTTTGGGGAAATTGAATCTGCGCTTCCACCTCGCCGTACATCCCGTCGGGATGCGGGGTCGGGATGTAGTGTTGCACGACGATTTCCGCCTCGGGGTTGATGCGCTTGACTTTGCGGATGAAGGCGATGGTCTCGCGCGTTTCGCGGTCGGGCTCCTGCGGGTTTCCGAGAATGAAAGCGAACTCCGGCACGATATCGAACTCGCGGATGCGCGCTGCCAGATCGAGAATCTGCTGGCTGGTGATCTGCTTGTTCATCTGCTTCAAAACCCAGTCGGAGCCGGACTCCGCGCCGAAGAAGATCATGGTCGCGCCCGCGCGGCGCAGCGCTCGCAGGGTGGCGTCGGAATAGCGCAGCACGGTGTCGACGCGGCCTTCGGTCCACCAGCGCAGCTTCAGCGGAGTGAGACGGTCGGCCAGCTCGCGGGCATGGTCCTCGCGCAGAAAGAAATTGTTGTCGTAAAACTGAACGGCATTGATCGCATAGCGTTGCTGAAGATGGCCGAGGATGGCCGCGGTCCGTTCGGGCGGCTCCATCTTCTCACGGCCGCCCGAAACGGGAACGACGCCGCAGAACTTGCAGCGGAACGGGCAGCCGAAGCTGGTCTGATGCACTACGGTGCGCGAGCCGAGAAAGGTCGGAAGAATATATTTCTCGGGGTCTCGTAAACGGTGATAGGGAAACCACGGAAAATCGCCGGGAGAGCGCATGGGACGCTCCGGGTTGTGCACATGCAAACCGAACTGATCCTTGTAGGACAAGCCCTGGATGTGTGACGGCGCCGCCGCAGAGCGGGCGCCGTTCGGCTGGAGTCCGGCGGAGCGCTCACCGTGCTCGCGGAGCGCGCCGAGCAGATCGAGAAACGTGTCTTCGCCCTGTCCGCGTACGACATAGTCCACATAGGATGCATTTAGCGCAGCGTCGGGGTAAACCGACGGAAAATATCCGCCCCAAACAATAGGAATTGTGGGATATTTCTTGCGAAACTCCCGGCACAATGGGATCGCCGCCACCATCTGCGGGCCGGGCATGACGGAGACGGCCAATAAATCGGCTGGCGTCTCGGCCATAATGCGGTCCAGCGTCTGGCCGGGATTGGGGTCGACATTGCCATCCACGATGGCGTAGTCCTCTTTGCCTTCCACCACCGCTGCGATCGCCAGAATCGAAAGTGGAAAGCGACGGTTCTTGGGCCGGGTGGCGCGGGGGTGCAGGAAGAGGATCATGGCTGCCGGAACCTCGCTACCAGAATCCAGAAGCGAGACGGCGGGCGCCTGCCGAGCAGGTGCGCCTTCCACGGGCGCAAATGCCAAGCCAGGCCGAGCCAGGGCCGATGGATCTCCCAGGAAATTCCGAGGTCTCCGGCCAGTTCCTGGAGCATCAGGTCGTCGAAGAATTCGATGCTGGGGATGTTGTCGGACCGGAAGCCGTAAACTTTTTCGAACTGCTGATGGCGCTCGGCGCGCATCCACTCGCCGTGCTGGCGCTTGCGGTAAATCGGCGAGTCGAGAATCACGACGCGGCCGTGCGGCCGCAGGACGCGGCGCGCTTCGGAAAACGTGCGGCGGTAATCCGTCGAGTAATGGATGGATGAGTTGTAAACGAGCAGATCGAAGCGGCCGCCGGGAAACGGCAAGCGATCGAACTCCGCTTCCACGACCGGAAAGCGCGCTGGATAGTGCCGGGCCGCGCCCAGGCCGTCTCGTGGATCGGCGAATATGTCGAGTGCCAGCGGACGATGCCCGCGCAGCGCCAGGCGGTAGGACATCCAGCAGTTGCCCGCGCCCACATCCAGAATGTCGAGCGGCGCGCTTCCCAATACGTGTTCTTCGAGGTAGGCGTAGCTTCGGGCGCGAATGGCCCATTGCGCCGAATTGCGGCCGCTCAGGTCGCGGTAGGGAAGGGCGAGATAGTAGGCCGGATCGTCCGACCCGCGGCCTTCGGCCCGGCGGATTTTCGCGTAGTCATCCAGGAATCGGTGGCGCGCCGTGGCTTGCATGGTTACTTCCGTTGAAAAAGGAAGAAGCGATGGTCACCCCAGGCGATGGAGCGGCGGCGTTGGAGCGCGAATTGGGCGAAAGCGCGCGTTACGCTGCGCGACGACGGATAGTACACGGGGATGCCCCGCCACCCGGCTTGCCGGCGCAGACGGCGGAAGTCGATCCGCAGAATTTCGGCCCAGCACAGTGGCGGCATCCAGGAAATCGCGAGCCACCCGCCGGGACGAATTAAGCGGGCGAGATCGGCGCCAACGGCTGCCAGATCCTGGATGCAATTGAGCGCGCCGAAGTTGGAGATCGCGCCATCGTATGGCCCTTCCAGGCGGCCGAGATCTTCGATGCGGAGAAGTTGCGCGTTGACGCCGCGCGCGCCGGCCTGGCGCACCATTTCAGGCGATGCGTCGATGGCGTGCACCCGGACGCCCTGGGACGCCAGATGCAGCGCGTCTTCTCCCGTGCCGCAGCCCAGGTCGAGGACCCGGTCAACGGCGTGGAATAAACCGTCGATCTCGCGCCAGACGGCGTCCCGTTGCGCGCGGCCGCGCGTCGAATTGGTCCAAACGGCGTCGTAGCTCTGGGCCAGCTGGTCGAACGGGGTCACACTCATGCCTCGACCTCGCTGTACGAAGCCCGGAGACCTTCACGCGCCGCCGAACTGCGCATGCTGTCCGCGGCCATCTCAGCTTTCAAAAGCTCATCCGCAAATCTATAGAACTGGCGCGAGTGGCGGCCGCGAACTTTGAAATCGCGATCGGTGCTGTCACTCCAGCCGCCCACGCGTACCAGCTTGTCCGCGACTTCTTCGTAATACGGCGTTCCCTGGATGGGATAAGAAATCGTCGTGAGGTAGACATCCGGCCGGCAGGCTTTTACGTGCTCGACGGTGGCTTCGATGTCGGCCAGGTCTTCGCCCTCATAACCCCACATCAGAAACATGCCGGTTTGCATGCCTCCAGCTTTGCACCAGGCGACGGCTTGCCGGACTTGCTCCACTTTGACCCCGCGCTCCATCGCGTCGAGAACACGCTGCGATCCGCTTTCCGATCCGATCCACACGCGGAAACATCCCAACTCCGCGAGCGTTTCGGCGACTCGGGCGTTCAAGCGATCCGCGCGCGTGATGCATTCGAATGGAACGCGCAGCGAGCGCTGCCGCATTTCTTGGGCGTACTGCAACAGCCAGCCCGGATGGATGGTGAAAACGTCATCGGCGTACCACAGCATCTCGGGCTGGTAGCGGTTCATGATCCACTCGGCTTCACTCGCGACGGACTGCGGGGAGCGGCGGCGATGCGTTTTTCCGAAGGTCGAGTGGCTGCACCAGCGGCAGTGGTACGGACAACCGCGCGCGGTGATGAGCGAAACGGAGCCGACGCCGTGGCGTTCGCGCCAGGCCGCAAGGTAGCGCGCCAGGTCGATGCGCTCGCGATCGGGCCAGGGCTGCGCGTCCAGATTCGAGATTTGCGCGGCGGGTTCAGTTCGAATCACGCAGCCTTCGGAGTTCCGAAAGACGATGCCGTGGATACCGGCCAGCGAGGCTCGGTCCGTTCCGGCGGCCAGCAACTCCTCCAGCACCAGCTCGCCCTCGCCTTGCACCACCACGTCCGCGCCGGCCTCCAGATACTCCGCCGCATAGTTGACCGGCTCCGGGCCTCCGAGAATTACCCGCCAGCCGCACTCGCGAGCCCGCGCGGCAATCTCCAGCACATTGCGGCGCGTCATCAAGTTGCCGTAGATGCCGATCGTGGAAGGCGGCCCGTGCTCCAGGATGCCAAACAGTTCCCGGCGCGAACCGAAAGTCGAGTCGTAAATCTCCACCTCGAAGCCGCGGGCGCGCAGGTGCGAGGACAGATACAGGATGCCGAGCGGCGCGTACGGCTTTACGATCTGCAGCTCCTTCGGATCCTCCTCGAGGAAGTAGCCGTGTGTCAGGAGGAGGTCCATGACTTCACTTCCGAATGCAAGGAGTCCGCCAGTTCGCGGTAGTACTCGCTGGAATGCGCGCCGCGGAACATCATCGCGAGATCGCCGCTCTCCGACCAGTTCGGTTTCGCGCCGAGCTGATTCGCCACCAGGCCGTAGAACTTCGTGCGCGGCAGCGGATAAGATACCGAAACGCCGATGTCGTCAGGCCTGGTTTCCCGGACCATGCGGATGGTCTGCTGGATGTCTTCCGAGGTTTCGCCCAGGTAGCCGAACTGCAAAAAGAACCCAGCGCGAATGCCATGGCGGCGCAGGTTTTCGCGCGCCTCATAGATATGCTCGACGCGCGTGCCCTTCTCCATGGCGTCCAGAATGCGCTGCGAGCCGGACTCGACGCCCATCCACACTTCGGCGCAGCCCGCCCGGCGCAGCGCACCCACGGTTTCGCGCGTCATCAGATCGCAGCGCGACTGCATCTTGAACGGCACCTGCGCGCCGGACTGCTCTACGGCATCGGCGAACTGGTGGGTCCAGCGCGGCGAAAGTCCGAAGATATCATCGGCGAACCACAGGCCATCAGGCCGGAAGTCGGTCTTGAGGCGCAGCATCTCTTCAGCCGTCAACTGCGGCGAGCGGAAGTGATACGTGTTGCCGTACACGGGCTTCGCGCACCAATTGCAGCGGTAGGGGCAACCGCGGCTGGAGATCATGTTTAGCGAGAAGTGGCCATGCGCGCCGCACCAGGCTTGACGGTATCGATCCACGTCCACCAAATCCCAGGCGGGCTGCGGGAGCAGGTCCAGATTCTTCATGGGTTGTCGCGGGGCCGTGTAACGGACACCGCTGCGGTCCCGGAAAGCCAAACCTGGAATGGCGCTCCAATCGGATTCGCGGCCCGACGCCAGCGCGAGCAGCGTGGTCTCCACCTCTCCCAGAATCACCCGGCTGAAGCCGGCGTCCAGATACTCTTCAACCTGATCGGCCGCGTCGGAACTTGCGACCACGGCCGGCGCCTGCGCGGCCTTCGCCAGCGCGAACGCGAACTCGCGGTTCTTCAGCAGGCACATCTTGGTGAGGAAATTGAAATGGTCCTCGCAGACCACGACCAGATCGGGCCTGTGCTTCGCCAGCGCAGCTTCGAAGCCACAATCAAATGTGGTGTCGAAGAACGCCACCTCGTGACCGCTCTCTCTGAGCATGGCCGCCGCGATCAGGGTTTGCAGCGGCGGGTAGGGCTGCATCTTCCGCACCTGCTTGGCGTCGAAGTAAAGATGGTTGGCGTGAGTGAGGAGGATCAGCACGTTGCCGGTTCAGCCAGGGGGTGTGGGTCGACTCGCGCTTCAGGTGGTTGGAACAGACGGTTGGCCGCATCCTTCAGCCGCAGTTCGACCGGATACTTGTAAAAACCGTGATCCAGGCGCCAGCGCGCCGGCAAGCTGATCATCTTGTGAACCGCGCGGCTGATTGGATGCTGCCGTTGTTTGGCGATCGGAACACGGTTGAAGGCGACGCGGAGATACTCGCGCATGGTTTGGATTTCGTTGTGCTTGGCGTCGCTGTGCCACGGAAGCCGCGTGTAGCGCGGGAAGAAGTCCACCCAGCCTTCCAAGGTCGTTGGAACCTTGATGCCCAACTCGAAGGCGCGTTCCATGATGGGAGCGCCCGGATAGGGCGTAAAGAGATTCGTCCAGAACTCCGCGCCAGGGTAGCGCCGGCAGATGTTCATCACCAGCCGGATGGATTCGCGGCGCTCCTCGTCGCCTTCTCCCGGGAATCCGAAGATGACGTTGAAGGAAGGCCGGATGCCGGCCTGGTAGCATTTCTCGGCGGCCAGATAGACATTCTCGAGTTTCTGAAAATCCTTGTTCATCAGGCGCATCATCTTAGGCGAGCCCGACTCGGCGCCGTGCGAAATCTGCGTCAGCCCGGCGCGGCGCATCAACTTCAGCTCGTCGGCGGTGCAGCGGATGACTAAATTGGTGGAAGCCTGCACGTACCACTCGCACGGGAAATTCCGGCGGATCAATCCCTCCGCGAGCCCGAGCGCGTGTTCCTTGTCCACCATGAAATTGTCGTCGGCGATCCAAACGCAATCCAGGTGGTAGCGGTTCACCAGGTCCGTCATTTCTTCGGCGGCCTGCTCGGGCGGGAGAGCATTCCACTTCCGGCCGTACACTTTCGCGTTGGTGCAGTAAGAGCAATTGTAGGGACAGGCCAGGCTGGTGGCGTACATGGCCCAGCGGCTCCCGCAAACGCGTTCGTAAGCGTCGAAATCGGCCAGCTCGTAAGCCTTGGGCGGCAAATCGCGAATCGGCCTCAGTTCGCGCGGAGGATTCAAAACCAACCGGCCGTCTTGCTTGTAGCCCACGCCGCGGATGCCCTGGAGAGATTCGCCCGCTTCGATATGCTGCACCACTTCCAGGAATGAGTCTTCGCCTTGACCGATCACGACTACATCGACGTACTGGTTCGCCAGGGTTTGATCGGGCAGAAGCGATGGGTGCCAGCCTCCCAGCACTACCGGAACCTTCGGGTAAAGGCGCTTGGCCTCCCGGGCAATGTCCACGGTCTCCTTAATCATGGGGCCGGTAACCAGCGACACCGCCAGGCAGAGCGCACCGTCGAGTTCTTCCAGCACCCGTTTCTTGAAGTGCGGCGTGATGGTGGAATCAATCAGCCGGCATTCATAGCCGGCTTCGAGCAGCGGTGTCGCCACGGCCAGAATGCCGAGAGGAGCGGTGGCTTCCTTGCTCGAGAACGCGGGGAAGAAGAAAACGATTTTTTTACCCTTGGATGGCACCAGAAACCTCTAGGAATCGCTCACCTGCTCGGGCGGGCGCATCCACTATGAATTATAGAGCCGGCCGGGCGCAAGCAGGCCGGGTCTGCAATTTGTTTACAAAAATTTCACGACCGGCGGCCACCGTCGATAGGTCAAATTCTTGTGTGGCGGTGCGACTAGGAATCGCGTCTCCCTTTTGGCTCCTCAGCGACACCCATGCCTTCACGCGACGTAGTTCTGTTTCTACCACCCTATGCGGGCAAATTGCTGGGGCCGCCGCTCGGCTTGTTGAGCCTCGCGGGATCGCTTCGAGCAGCCGGGTACAATCCCAGGATCATCGACGGGGCGCTGGACCGCGACTATGCCGCCAGCATCGCCCGCGAGATCCGCGACAGCCTGTGCTTTGGCGTTTCGTTGCTTACGGGTCCGATGATCCAGGATGCCATTCAAGCCAGCCGCCTGGTGCGCAGCCTGCGGCCTGACCTTCCGATCATTTATGGCGGGTGGCATCCCAGCCTGATGAGCCTTCAAACGCTTCGGGAAGATTACGTGGACATCGTGGTCCGGCATCAAGGTGAGCTAACATTAGTTGAAATTTTGCGGCGCCTGGAACGGGGCCACGCCCTGGATCTGGTCCCGGGATGCTGGTTCAAACGCGAAGGCCGCGTGGTCCAGAATACAGACCGGCCGGCCACGCCGATTTCCGAGCTTCCGCCCCCGGCTTATGACCTCGTGGATTGGGACGCTTATGAGTGTTCAAGCGGGGAGCGAAAGCTGCCCTACGGAACCAGCATCGGCTGCCCTTATGCCTGCACTTACTGCACCGATACAGTCTTCTACAATCGTCGCTTCAATCCCTATGGCGCGGAGCAGGTGGTCGAGGAGGTTACAAACCTGGTTAGAAAGCATCATCTCGAGCAAGTGGCGCTGATCGATTCCAATTTTCTGGTGGACCTACGCCGGGCGATCGCGATTGCACGCGGCTTCCTGCGCGAGGGCGTCCGATTTCGCTGGACATTTCAAGCGTCGACCGACCTGCTATGCCGCATGAGCGACCAAGAAGTAGAGCTGCTGGCCGCGAGCGGCGTCACCCACATCGGCTTCGGGACCGAATCGGCTTCACCGGAAATCTTGCGCAAAATGAAAAAGGCGCACCAACACATTCCGGATATGTACGAGGCGGCGCGAAAATGCCGGCGCGCCGGGATTCGCGCGACGTTCAACTTGATCTTTGGCTACCCGGGCGAACAGGAATCGCACCGGCGCGAAACGCTACGCGTTATGGGCGACATCGCAGAGCGGTTTGACAATGTCACCTTCTCACCGAACGTCTTCACCGCCTATCCGGGAATTCCGATCTGGCCGGAGCTGCAGGAACTCGGCCTGAGGGAGCCGGAATCGCTCGCGGAATGGGCCGGGATCGACCTTGGTCAAAACCGGCTGCCGTGGCTCGAGGGCGAGTCTTTCACCACGTTACAAAGAAGCATTTCCTATTTCCTGCTCGCCAACCAGATCAACAAGGTACGCCGGAAGTCTAGATCCGCCGTGCTGCGACAACTGCTTGGATTCGTTCGCAGGCCGCTGCATTGGCGCATCCGGAACCACTTCTTCGCCTGGCCCTTCGAGCTATGGCTTGGGATGACGCAGGAATGGCTGGCAGTGCGACGCTCGCTGCTGACCGGAGACGCGCTCAGCCGCAGTTTGAGCCGCACCGCCTGATCGCTCGCGGAAAACGCGCGCCACCGCAAGCGGCCAGGTTCACTAAGGGTTCACAGCATCACAAGCCGGCGCCGGATCGCCATCGAAACAGCTTCGGTCCGGCTGGACGCGCCGAATTTCGTAAGAATGGAAGCGACATGCGTTTTCACGGTGTGTTCGGATATTTCCAGGCGGTGTGCGATGAGCTT
This sequence comes from Bryobacteraceae bacterium, assembly GCA_035632015.1. Classification (GTDB taxonomy): domain Bacteria; phylum Acidobacteriota; class Terriglobia; order Bryobacterales; family Bryobacteraceae; genus Palsa-89. The sequence continues at coordinate 2,941 of DASQHQ010000051.1, read as the reverse complement.
GTTGCTGAGTCCCTCCACCAGCGCCTCGAGCACTTCCAGCTCGCGATCGCTCAGCGGCTCGGTTAAGGCTTCAGCGATAGGAGGCGCTTCCCGCACTGCCATGGGCAGGGATCCAGGCGTGACGACGACTAAACCCGCGTAGACCGCTTGAATGGCTCCTTCAATCGCTTGAGGCGTCGCGTCGGCCGGGAGAATAGCCCGAATACCCGCGCGCAGCGCAGCGTTCGTCAGCGCCATGTCGGGAGACTCGACCAGCAACACCACCGGCAGCGAGAGCTCCTCCGCCATTGCCCGCAAGTAATCCGGCTGCGGCTCTCCGGCGTCTACGAGCAGGACGTCGGCATCTAACTCGGCGGAGCGCAGCAACCGCCACTCCAGCGCGCCCACCAGCTCCAACGATTCGCTGGAACGAACGATGCTTTCCAGTCCCGCGCGAACGATACTGGACCTCGAAGCGACGGCGACGCGGATCAAGCGGCCCTCGGCGAGGGGTGATCCAGCCGCGCCACCACCCGGCGCGTGCGCTGGCTTGCGCCCCGGCGAAATTCGATCTCCAGCCGTCCCCCAGGGCTGGTGTCCAGCGCGTGCTGGAAGTCGTCAACTGAGTGGAATGAAGTCTGGCCCGCGCTCAGCAGCACATCGCCGGGCATCAGGGACGCACGCTCGGCGGCCGATCGGGGAAGGACCTCCAGAACCAGGAATCCCAATTGCACGCCGCGGGGATTGAGGCGCACCGGACGAACGGTGACGCCCAGCTCTGGCCGAGCCCCGCCGTCCGTCGCCAGAAAGCGCGCCACAGACTTGGAGGGAACCGACAACGCCAGCCCGCCGGCGATCATCGTGTTGATACCCACCACCTCGCCTCGGGCGTTGGCTAACGGGCCTCCCGAATTCCCCGGCGCCAGCCGGACGTTGCTCACCAGCCAGGGCTGCGACGTGCCCGGTAGAACACCTCCGTTGTGAAAAACCCCGGTGCTCACCGCGCCGGCAAATCCGAATGGACTGCCCACTGCGATGACTAATTCACCCGGGCGAAGCGCGTCGGAGTCGCCCCAGGCCGCGTGCGCCAGCCCATCGCATTCGACCTGTAGCACAGCCAGATCCCGACGCCGGTCGCTCTTTTCGATCTGCGCCGCGACACGCCGGCCGTTCCACAGTTCGACCTCGAATCCGCCCGAGCTTACCACGTGCGCATTGGTCACAATTCGACCTTCAGTCGAGACGACGCCCGAGCCGAGATGACGCCGCGCTCCCATCACCCGGACCGTGGAGCGGCGGAGTTTCTCGGCCACTTCTCCGAACGCGTCCCCTAGCATGTTATTTTCTCCTTCGCGGCCGTTCTCCGATACGGATCTCCGCCTCTCTCACGGCTCCCGCGCGCAGGACGCGAAAGTTCACGGTGTCGCCCGCGGCGGTGCGATCCAGAAGATCCGCGAGATCGTCCGCACTGGCCAGAGTCCGGCCGCCGGCAGTCAGCAGAATGTCGCCCAGGATCAGGCCGCCCAGGGCCGCCGGGCCATCCGGTTCGAGGCCGAGCAGCATGATTCCGTGGTTCTGCTCGAGCTGGAGTCTTTTCTTCAGCTCTTCGGGAAGCGCTACCGGCTGCAGCGCGATTCCCAGGAAGCCGCGGCTCACATAGCCCTGGTTTTCGAGCCGCTGCGCGACCTGATCGATGGTGGTGCGCGTCACCGCCAGCACGGAGCTTCGGGACAATCCAATCGAAACGAGCCCGATGACGCGGCCTTCCGGATCGACTACGGCGCCGCCGGAAGAAGTGGCGTAAACGGAGATATCCAGCCGTACGAACGGGTTCAGCCGGCCGCCCCGCCACGTTTTCCATTCTCCGGAGACGCCGCTGATGATCCCGAACGAAGCTATGGGACCGGTAGAGGCAGTCCGTCCCACCGCCAGCACCAGGTGGCCCACCTTCAATGCCGCGTCGGAGGCGAAATCGAGCGGGCTGAAACCAGCCGTGTCCGCCTCGACCAGCGCCAGGTCCGTGCCGGCATCGCGTCCGCGCAGCCGGGCCTCGGCGTTGCGGCCGTCGGGGAGCAGGACGCGGATGCCTTCCTCGAACCGGATCCCTTCACTGGCGGTGAGAATCCGGTTCGGCCGCCAGATGACTCCGCTGGTGCCGATGCGGGGCCTGGCCTGCACGGCCACCAGGCCAGCGGCGGTCCGCTCCACCGCGCTAGCTAGTTCGTTAGAAAGACTCACAAGTTCGTTTGCCATAAGACTCCTTACTCCAAGATGCCCCGGTGGTGGGTATTGGCGCATCGGAAAAAGGAGTGATGCCGATCGCCCGTTGGAGCGATCCGGGACGTTCAGGTTCGCCGGTTTGATCTGGTGCGCCATCGGGTATTTGCTATAGAGGACAGATGAAAATCCGTTGGCAGCCACTGCCGCAATGAGAGAATCGGCCGGCAGCATTCGGAGAGCATAGCTGAGCCGGTTCTCAGAGGAAAACCTTAGATAAATCCTCAGTATTTATCCCTATTTTATCCTAGTTTATTATTTAAGTGTGATGGAAGTTCTCAACAAAAGTATAGAATGGGGATGTCTGAAACATCATGAGGTTTGTGGAGGGCAGAGTCATGGATTGTAGACCAAGGGCGGAATGCCAGCGGCGGCCGGTCGTGAGGAAGCCGGGAGAACAAGGCTTCAGCCTGATGCTGCTGACGGTTTCTATGTTCGTGATCGTCGGCATGCTGGGCCTGACGTTCGATGTGGGCAGAATGTTCATCACGAAAAACGAATTGCAGACGTTCGCGGACGCCTCCGCGCTGGCAGGGGTGTCGTATTTGAACGGGACGCAGGCGGGAGTAACGGCGGCCAATTCGGTCGCGACGGCCGGCCCGCTGGGCACCACCAAGCCAAACGGTTACGATTTCGACACCATTGCGATCACGAATGTGACCACGAGCTACTCCACGACTTTTCT
>DASQHQ010000050.1:0-3877 GCA_035632015.1 Bryobacteraceae bacterium | reverse complement strand
ATTCAAGGAGCGCAAGCGGGGCAACTTGATCAACATTGCTTCCACCGCTGCCTTGCGTGGCGCGCCCAAAGGTAGTGTCCTTCCGGCAAAGCTGCGTAAGGCTTTCTGAATCAGGATTTCTTTTTTGCCAGTAGCCGACGATCCGGGCATCCTCCTCTGGCAACTGGCTCAAATCCTGTTTGCCCTTGATGTGCTCCATTCCCGAGCGGCGCGGGGACGTCTGGAAAACCACTTCAGGGGGTGTTGTCGAGGCAGGTTCCACGCCATCAATGTAGCAGCCTGTCGAGGGGGTTGAGGGTCCAAGGAATACGGATGGCCGGGTAAGTACCCGATAGCCGGAAGCCCGTGCCGAAAGGTTGTGTTTTCCCACGGACTGCATTCTGCCTGCGATCCTCTGTGAGATCAGTGGGTTGGTCTCGCGGTTTTTGGACCCTTTTAAGCACGCCGGTCTAAACATTCGACGGCTTAGACTGGTAATGCAGGCCGCGAGGGCTGCTTTGTGAGTACGTCGGCGTTAGTCCGATAGCTTCCGCAAGCGCCATTGGCGGACTATTGGTGATACTTGTCTCGCGCGAGGGTTAGTGAGGAACCTCCATCTTCGCCACTTGATGCTACCTCTTCAATCCCGCCGTCCAGTTGATCACCACGCTGATCGGCGAGGTGCTCGGCTCTTCCACTTCATTAGGAATCAAGAAGCGGCCGTCGTCGCTAACATCGAACCAGGTGCTGCCGCCAACCGCAAAACGCGTGGCGAAAAGGGTCTTTGGGATGCCGGCCTCGAACTTCGCCCCACCTCTGACCTCGACCGCCATTACCTTCCGCCCCGGGTCTATGAAAAACAGTTCCTTGCCATTCCGGCTCCACACCGGACGCGTGCCCCCATTCGTAGAAACCTGCCATTTACCGCCGGGGCTCGGGAATGTCTGGACATAAACTTCATCCCGCTTGGTCTCATTCGACGTGTAGGCCAGCCACTTTCCACCGGGCGAGAGCTTGCCAAACTGTTCGTTGTAGTCGGCATGCAGATACGGGAATGCCTTGCGATCGCCGAACTGAGGCATCACCCAAACATCGGAATTCCTTTTAGGGTCCAGAACCTGGGCGATAACGTAACGGCCGTCTCGCGACCAGTCGGTTGGTCGAGCCGGCGTGGTTGACGGATCCAGGATTTCGCCATCACCGGCTCCGCCTACAGGTTTCAGAAACACCACGGCCCCGATTGGATGGGCTGAACTGTAAGCGATGTGGCTGCCATCCGGAGACCAGATAGGATACGCACTCGAAGCTGAATCAAAGGTAAATCGGGACTCGGTGCGACGAGCCTGGTCGTACAGCCAGATGTTGGATTGGCCGTTCTGGTCAACTCGATCGAACACCACGGAGCGCCCGTCTGGCGAAATCGACGGCCAAGAGATCGCTCCTGGTTGGCCCACCGTACCGGTCACCTTCCCGGATCGATCAAACCAGGTAAGTTGCGCGCGGCCTACCGAGCCGCCCGTGAAGCCGATAGTCATCGAACCGGATGCGTATGCAAGAACGCCATTTCGAGAAACCGAGAACCGGCCTGTCCGGTTGAGCGAGTCAAACCGAACTTGCTCCACTATCGCAAGCGGTTCTCCCTTGGTCTGAGCGCTCGAAGCATCAAACGGCTGCGCCATCAAGGTCGCGCCCCGCAGGAACAACAAATACCCCGGCGGCGAGTAGCTAGCGTTCGAACTCGCCGTCTGGACCTTGCGGCGCTCTTTCGAGTCGAGGTCGGCGATGTTGATCGTGTCTCTTTCCGGATCGTTGTTCCGGGCCGTATAGAGAAAGTGGTGGCCATCGGGAAGGAACCAGGGCATGCGATGCGCGTTCTCTCCGGAAGCGTAGCTCACTTCGGTTACGGGCGTGGCTTCTCCGCCCGCGGCCGCGACGCGGTAAATGCCGGTTCCGATGCTGGGGCTAAACACGATGACGCCATTCTGATTCCACGACCCGCCCCGCCCGCTGAGGGCGTCGCACAAAGTCAAGACCGGGCCGCCCGCGACAGCGATCCGCTTGAGCTTACCGCCTTCAAAGAAACCAATCGCGCCGCTGTCAGGCGACCAAAAGGGATAGGTGGCATTCTCGGTGCCCTCCAAGGGCCGGGCTGACAGCGAGTCCAACTCGCGAATCCACAGCTCGTTCTGGCCTTCTAGGGCGCCGACGAAGACGATGCGCCGGCCGTCCGGCGACACCGCCACGATGTCTGCAATGGCCTTTTCCGGAGGAAGCACAGACATGCGCAGAACGCGCGTTTCTGCGGTGGCGCGCCGATAAGCCACGTAACCCACCGCGAGCATGGCGAGCAGCAGACCCGCGACCGTGGGCCACAACCAGCCGGCTCGCGATGGTGAGGGCGGGGTGGCCAGCTCGGCTTGCCGGGGACTCTCCAGCGTCACGCGCGCTTCGCCGATGTCGCGCAGACGACGCCTCGCGTCGCGGTCCAAGCACCGCCGTAGCAGCCCCCGAACCGGCGCCGGAGTTCCGGGAGGCAGCTGGCTGAAATCAATCTCTGCGCTCAGCACATTGGTGAGCGTGTGTGACGCCGTTTCGCCGCCGAATAGCCGCTTGCCCGTCAGCAGCTCCCACAACACTACCCCGAACGACCAGACATCCGCGCGCTTGTCCACCGCCCTACCCGAAGCTTGTTCCGGCGACATGTATGCGGGGCTGCCCATGATCGCGCCGGCTTCGGTCGCGTGGACAGTCAGAGTAGGTGAATTGGTAGGATCGCCGGACCCCGCGCCGGTCGGCGTCATTGCGGCCAAACCGAAGTCCAGAACCTTGACCAAACCCTGAGGAGTTACCTTGACATTGGCTGGCTTGAGATCGCGATGTGTGATGCCTTTGTCGTGCGCCGCCTCCAGCGCTTCGGCGATCTGCCGCGCGTAGTTGAGAGCGGTCTCCACCGGCAGCGGCCCTTTCAGCGTCTCACCCTCAACCAACTCCATCACGATGGCGCGCTCTTCGACACCATAGATCGCCGCGATGTTCGGATGATTGAGGGCCGCCAGCACCTTCGCTTCGCGTTCGAACCTTGCGAGACGCTCCGGGTCCCCAGCCAAATGGTGCGGAAGCACCTTGATCGCCACTTCGCGGCCGAGCTTGGTGTCCTTGGCGCGGTACACTTCGCCCATGCCACCCTGGCCGAGCTTCGAAACAATTTCGTAGTGGCCGAGCCGCGCTCCAGGCCTCGGCTGCAGCATCTCCCAGGCGGGATGGTCCAGAAGCGAGCCTTCTTGCGCCAGCAGCTTCTCCACCTCACCGCGTAGCTCGGGATCAGCCCCCGCCAACACCGAGCTTCCATGCTCCTGCGCCGCATGGTACAACTCCTCGACTTGCCGCCACCGTTCCGGAGTCATAGCTACTGCCGTGAACTCTTGTCTGAACCATCCTACCTTAGGCAGTTCTGAGCTACCAGGTTGAACGCCTGGAGGTCATAGAACGCGAATGAAGCGACTGTGGCCGTCGGCAATCCCGCAAATTATGCGATCCGACAAGGGCGCGAACCATTAACTGCAAAAACTCGTCCAGCACTCATCGAATGAGAGTACCGCCGAATTGTGTCGAAAGGCTTACTTTCTCGCACAAAAGTAGCGAGTCCGAGGTGCATGGGCCGCCTCAAATTTCAGAAGTTCAACTAAGGGCGGCACTTACTGAGCTAGTGGGCTGTCTGTAAGTACTCTTTACTATCCAGAGCAACGTCATATGATTGTGACGTTGCGTTCTCGCATTACCCTGACGCCCACTCAACGGGGCGAACTGCAATCGCATTTGCGGCGTCGCAATCTTCCAGCCAGCGTCGCGGTCCGGATGCGGATCATCCTGCTGCTGGACGAAGGCGCCAGCTACAGCG
>DASQHQ010000049.1:0-90650 GCA_035632015.1 Bryobacteraceae bacterium | reverse complement strand
CATGTCGATGCCGGGGGTTGTGCTTGGCGCGGGCGCGTTCTATAATTCCTTCCCGAGCCCATGGCATGCCCGAATGAGTGAAGAGGGTTCAAGGAGGTCCGAAGATGAGAAGGATGCATCGGATGAATATCGGAGCGAGTACTCCGTTGTGGACGGTTTTCCTGGTAATTGGCGGACTGGGTTGCATCGCTCCAGGCGCGGCGGCTCAACCGCGCGGAGGAACGAGCGAATGGCACGCGAAGGATACGGAGTGGGCCTCGTACACAGCCGACATAAGGGGCAGCCGGTACCGGCCGCTGGATCAGATCAACGCATCCAACTTTAATAAGTTGGAAGTGGCATGGCGGTTCAAAACGGACAACCTGGGGCCTTTCCCCGAGTACAAACTGGAAGGAACGCCGCTGATGGTGAACGGGGTCATCTATACCACGGGCGGCACGCGGCGATCCGTGATCGCGCTGGACGCCAAGACCGGGGAGCTTCTATGGGTGCACGACATGCGAGAAGGCAAGCGCGCGGCGAACTCGCCACGGCAGCTCTCGGGCCGCGGAGTGTCGTACTGGTCCGATGGCCGTGGGGATGACCGCATCGTATACGTGACCACGGGCTACCGGCTGGTGGAGCTCAACGCCAAAACCGGCGCGATGATCAACTCATTCGGGACCAACGGACTCATCGATCTCAAGGTTGGCGTCGTAAAGGGCAACGATCAGCAAATCGACTTGGAAAGCGGTGAGATCGGGATCCATTCGACGCCTGCTATCGCCAAGGACGTGGTGATCATCGGATCATCTATGCGGGAAGGCGCGACCGTCCCCACCCACAACAACACCAAGGGTCTGGTGCGCGCCTATGATGTCCGGACCGGAAAGAAACTTTGGCAGTTTAATACCATCCCCAGACCGGGCGAGTATGGCATCAATACCTGGGAGAACGATTCGTGGGCCGTCAACGGCAATGCCGGAGTCTGGACGCAGATCACCGTGGATGAGGACCTGGGGTTAGCGTACCTGCCGGTCGAAACGCCCACGTCGGATTACTACGGCGGGCATCGGCCGGGAAACAACCTGTTTGCCGAAAGCCTGGTGTGCGTGGATCTGAAGACCGGGCAGCGCAAGTGGCATTTTCAACTGGTGCACCATCCGATCTGGAATTTCGATATCTCGTCGGCGCCGCTGCTGGCGGACATCAACGTCAATGGCCGGGCGATCAAAGCCGTGGCGCAGCCGAGCAAGCAGGGATTCCTCTACGTCTTCGATCGCGTGACGGGACAGCCGGTGTGGCCGATCGAAGAGCGCCCGGTGCCCCAGTCGAACGTGCCGGGTGAGAAGACCTCGCCGACGCAGCCGTTTCCGACCAAGCCGCCGGCCTATGCGCGCAACTATCTGAAGGTGCCCGATGACTTGATTGATTTCACGCCCGAGCTGCGGGCGCAGGCGCTCGAGGTTCTGAAGCGCTACAAAGTGGAGGCTTCGCCGTTCACTCCAGCCGTCCTTGGCGACGTCAACGGCTTGCTCGGCGCGCTGGGCGCGGGCACGGCGACGAACTGGCCCGGCTCGGCCTATGATCCGGAAACGCACATCGTGTACGCGCAGGCTGGAAACACGGCCGTCACGCCCCGGTCGCTGGTGGCGCCTCCTACGGGATTCTCGGATATTCGATACGTCTCTGGAATCGCTGGGCGCCGATTTCAGGTAGTGCTGGGACCGGGCGACTGCTGCGCCGCCGATGGAACGCGGCGTCAAGCTGGAACTCCCGTGCCCCCTCCTCCGCCCACTACGCCCGGGGGGACGAATCCGCCTCCCGCGGGTGGCGGCGGCGGGGGCGGCGGCCTCAACGTGCAAGGGCTGCCCATCGTCAAACCGCCCTACGGGATCATCTCGGCCATCAGCCTGGACAAGGGCGAAATCCTGTGGCAGGTGCCGCACGGGGACACCCCGGATAACATCCGCAACCATCCCGCGCTCAAGGGTCTGAACATTCCGAAGACCGGCCAGCCGGGCACGTCGGGTGTGGGATTGATGGTTACCAAGACGCTGGTCGTCATGGGCGACCCGCAAATCACTTCTCCGCCGGGACGGCCGCGCGGCGCGATGCTGCGGGCTTACGACAAGGCCACTGGACGGGAGGTCGGAGCACTCTGGATGCCGGCGCCCCAGAGCGGATCGCCGATGACCTACATGCTGGACGGCAAGCAGTACATCGTTGTGGCCGTCAGCGGAGGAAATTATTCGGGCGAATACCTGGCGTTCGCGCTCCCGGACTGAAGTCGATCGCGAGTGGCTGGACCAGGCTGTGGTGGACGACGACGCCGGGTGATCGTTCCTCCGGCGCCACCGCACCCCAGCGTGAGCGTCGCAATCTACTTCGGCCAAATCGCGGCGATGTCGATGGCAGCGTCGGGAAAGTGAAGTGGCGCCAGACCTCCTTCTTTGAGCACGGCGGTGGTGACGAGACGTCTATCTGCGAACTGCAGCGCTTCCACAGTCTGCGCCTCGGGCGATAGCACCCATACTTCGGGTACGCCCAGGCTCTCGTAGTCCTTCAGCTTCCCGATGCGCTCCGCGCGAGTGTTGCCCGCCGACAGAACTTCAACAATGAGATCGGGAGCAGAAACGACGTATCCATCCCTTTCCACAAGTTCGGCGACCGTGAAGACAGCCAAGTCCGGCACGCGCGTGGTCAGCGGCTCGCGGCGGATGATCAAGCCAAAGACAGAAGTCACTACGTAGACCGCCTCCGGATCGAGCTGCGCTCTGAGCAGATGCGCCAGCATTTCGACAATCCGGGCATGGTTCCACTTGTTCGGAGGCATTTTTTGGATTTCGCCGTTTACGACTTCCTCAATGCCCTCCGCTTCCGGCAGCTTGAGCCACTCTTCGTAAGTCAGCAGTTTCGAGGTGGTCGCCATAAAGAGCCCTCGTCCATAGTGTACGATGGGCGTGAAAACATGACTTCGTGCGGTCCTCAGGCAACATGACCGGCAGGCAGCCCGCGCTGCGGCGGGAGCTTCGGCTCTGGCATCTGGTTCTTTTCAATATCTCCGCGGTGGCCGGGGTCCGATGGCTGGCCGCTGCGGCGCACGCCGGCCCTGGGACGCTTACGCTGTGGCTGCTTGCGGCTTTGGCTTTTTTTCTTCCCTCGGCGCTCGTGGTCTCCTCCCTCTCAGCGCGATTCCCGGACGAAGGGGGAATTTATGTCTGGACCAAGCAGGCCTTCGGCGAGTGGCACGGATTTCTTTGCGCCTGGCTGTACTTCATCAGCAACATTCTTTTTTTTCCGACGCTCGTGCTCTCGGGTGTCACGATGGCGAGCTACATGTTCGGGCCGCATGCGATCAAGTACGCCGAGACGCCGGCCTACGCGATACCGGTCACGCTGGGCGCGCTGTGGCTCGCGTTCCTGGCGAATCTGATCGGTCTGCGAGTGGGGAAATGGCCCGTCGTTCTGGGCGGCGCATCTACGTATGCCATCCTGGCCCTGTTGTGCGGCTTCGGAGTGCTGGTCGCCTGGCGCTACGGATCGGCGACGGCGTTTCATTTTTTCCCGGAGGCTAGCTGGAGCCGCCTCAACTTTTGGTCGCAGATCGCGCTGGCGCTGACAGGGCTAGAGCTGGCGCCCATCCTGGGCGGCGAGATCTACAATCCCGATAAGAACATCCCCAGAGCCGCTTGGATTGGCGGCATTGGCTGCGCGGCGTTTTACATTTCCGGGACAGCGGCCCTGCTGGCGCTGTTGCCGCCGGACCGTGTCAGCCCGCTGACCGGACTCGCGCAGGCGGGCGATATCGCTGCCACGCGATTCGGCGCCACCTGGCTATCGCCGTGTTTTGCGTTCTTGATCGTGATCGGCTTCGTCGGGCAACTGAGTACTTATATCGCAGCCAACACGCGCTTGCCGTTTGCTCTCGGAATCGACCACTATCTTCCACCCATCTTTGCGAAGCTGCACCCGCGCTGGCGCACGCCCCACATCTCCATCCTGGCGCAGCTCGCACTTTCGACGCTTTTATTGCTGGCCACGCAGCTCGGCGAGAACTTGCGCGCCGGCTACCAGATCCTGGTGGACATGGTTGTGATCGCCACCCTCCTGCCGCTCGTTTATATGTTTGGCAGCGGCTTCAAGTTCGGCCAGCGCTGGGCGGGAACTGCAGGAGCCACGATTGCAGCGGCCGGGGTGCTGCTGGCCGTGATTCCTCCGCCTGACGTAGCGTCGGTCTGGCTGTTCGAGCTCAAGGTCACGGGAGGCACAATCCTGCTGTCGCTGGCGGGCCACGCGATCTTCGTCCGTAGCAAGGCGGCCGGGGCATGAACTACGCCGAGTCGGTGAAGTTTCTCTACTCGCTCGGCAACGAGATTCCGACCGCCAAGTTCGGGTTGGAGCGCATGACGCGCTTGCTCGACGCTCTGGGCCATCCGCAGCGCGCGGGCCGCTGGATTCACGTGGCCGGTACGAACGGGAAAGGATCCACTTGCGCCATGATCGAAGCCGGCCTGCGCGCCGCCGGCTTGCGCACCGGGCTTTACACGTCCCCACACCTGGTGGAACCAACCGAACGCATCCAGATCGCCGGCCAGCCCATCAGTCCGGAACGCTTCGCCGAGCTCTTCACCGAGGTTCACGAGACGGCCGAGCGCATGTTGGAAGAAGGCGATTTGGACTTGCATCCGACTTACTTCGAGACCGTGACCGCCATGGCTTTCCTGTTATACGCGCGCGAGAGCCCGGACCTGGTGGTGCTGGAAGTGGGCCTGGGCGGCCGCCTGGATGCGACCAACGTTGTTGCGCCGGAGCTGTGCGTTGTGACGCCGATCGATTTCGATCATCAGTTTTTTCTCGGACCAACGCTGGCGCAGATTGCGGCCGAAAAGGCCGGCATTTTGAAGCCCGGCGCGCCCGCCGTGTTCGCTGAGCAGCCGATGGAGGCCGAGATGGTCCTGCGCGCGCACGCCAAGGGGCCCTACACGTTGTCGCGCGACTGGGCCATCAGCGAGCTCGCGCTGGAGGCCCGCGGCAGCCGCTTTCGCCTGCGCGGTCAGGATATCGTGTGCCCGCTCGCGGGCCGGCATCAGGTGGAGAACGCGCGCACCGCCGCCATCGCGCTGCATGCACTCGCGGTATCACCGGCGGGAATCGCCGCCACGTGCTGGCCCGGAAGGCTGGAACGCATTTCGCAGCGGCCTGAGATCATTCTGGATGGCGCCCACAATCCGGCCGGAACGCGCGCGCTGGCACACTACATCCAGCACTTTTATTCCGGGCGGCGGATCTGGATCGTATACGGCGTGATGAGCGACAAAAGCGTCGCGGAAATGGCTGGAATACTGTTCCCCCTCGCCCAGCGTGTGATCCTTACGGCTCCGGCCAATTCGCGCGCCATGCCGCCGGAGCACATTCCCGCTCCGGGTGCCACCATCACGCACCGGGTCGGCGAAGCCGTGGCGCTGCTGCGGAAAATGGAGCCGGGCGATGTCGCGTTTGTCACCGGCTCGCTCTTCGTGGTGGGCGAGGCGCGAGCGCTGCTCGTACAATAAAACCAGTGTCGGCCCTGCGCGCACTCCTCCTCACCGATCCGCTCATCATCCTCGCCACCATCGTGTTCGGCTCCATCAGCTTGCTGGTGTCGCTGTTCGATCCCGAAAAAAAGAAGCAGGCGGCGCTGGCCCGGGGATGGGCGCGAGTTCTGCTGTGGGTCGGCGGCGTCAAGGTGAAAGTGGAAGGGCTGGGAAAAATTTCCAAGGACGGCAGCTACGTCTTCGTATCCAATCATCTGAGTTACATGGACACGCCCGTGGTGCTCGCCAACATCCCGGTGCAGTTCCGGTTTCTAGCCAAGCGCGGATTGTTTCAAATTCCGTTTCTGGGATGGCATCTCGCGCGGGCCGGCCACATCCGCGTTCCGCGTGGTGACGCCCGAGCGGCGGTAAAAACCATGAGCCTGGCCGCGCAGGTGGTGCGCGATTGCGGCGTTTCGCTGATCGTTTTCCCGGAAGGCGGCCGCTCGCGCCAAGGCGAGCTTGGCGCGTTCAAAGAAGGCGCGGCGTTCATTGCGGTTCGCGCCGGCGTGCCGCTGGTGCCGATTTGCCTCCACGGCACTCGCGAGGTGCTGCCCTACGGTTCCGGCCACATTCGGCCCGGCGCCGTGACCATGCGCATCGGCGATCCGATTCCGACCAACCAGGCTACCGATCGCGATCGGGCGCGTCTCACCGAGGAATTGCGCCATCGCATTGTCGCGCTGCTCGAGGAGCGGCCGGTGCCTGCGTAAGCGCACCGGCGCGCCGCCGATTAGGAGAACAACCGATCGAAAATTTCGCGTGTCCGGTTCTGGATTTTCGGCAGCTCCGATTTCAGCGGCTGGCCCGTCAGATGCTCCGGCGTCCAGCGATGCACCAGCTCCGTCACCACCGCCAGTTGCGCCTCCGAGTTAGGCAGGCTGCCCTCGGTGTGGCCGGAGTACACGCGCAGGCCGTGATCCACGGCCCGATAAAACGTGGCGGCGTCACGCAGGAACTCGGCGTCGGCGCGATCCAGATGACCCATGGCTTCAATAATGTTGATGCGCGCCGGCGTGTTCAGAACCTTGTAAAAGATACCGGCGCTTTTTAGCCGCAGGTAAAGCAGGGAAAAGTCGATATCATAGAAACCGCCCAGGCCGGCCTTGAGCGGATGCCCGGCGCCCTGCTCTTTCTCGAGGCGCAGGCGCATTTGCCGCAGATCTTTCTTGGAGCGCCCGCTCTGGCCGTATCGTCGCCAGTCCACCTGCTGCAATTCAGTCAGGAAGCGCGTGGCGCGATCCAGGTCGCCCGCCACGGCTCGAGACTTCAAGTAAGCGATGCCTTCCCAAGCTTCCGCGTTCTTGGCGAAATATTCCTTGTACGACGCTTCCGATTGCACCAGCGCGCCGGCGCCGCCGTTGGGTCGCAGCCGTGTATCGACGGTGAACATCAGACCCGCACCCGTGTAGGCGGTGAGCAGGTCGATCAGCCGTTCCGCCACCCGGGTCCAGAACAGGTGTTCGTGATGGTCCTCGTCGGGCAGGACGAACACCAGATCGGCATCCGAAGCCAGATCGAATTCGCGCATCCCCAGGCGGCCCAGCGCTACGACCATGAGCCGCTGGCCCGGCTGGCGTGCGGCCGCGGGAGGCGGCTCCAGCACCACCATCTGGTCAAGCGCCATGCGATAGCACGCGGCGATGGCGGCATCCGCCAGGTCGGAGGTGATCGCGAGCGTTTCGAAAACCGGTACGCGCAGGCACATGCTGGCCGCCTGGATTCGAAACATTTCGCGGCGGAAGAATCGCCGCAAGGCGGAAATATCGTCGAACTGGAGCGCCGCCTCGGAATAGGAATTAGCGCTGGTGCCCGGCAGGCGTCCCAGCTCTTCCATCAGCTCCGGAATGCGGATCAATTCCTCGGCGAAATAGGGGCTATGCTCGAAAATGTCGAGCGTGTATCTGGCGATGGCCGCGTTGGAGTTCAGCAGCGCGAGCCAGCGCTCGTTCTTCACTACTTTTTCCAGGAAGTGCTCGAACGCGCCCGCGCCACGCCGGAGCTCGGTTTTTGAAACCAGGCGCGCGAGTTCGGGGGCGCACTGATCCAGAAACCGGAGCAGGTTGCTCGACACCGGCTCAATAGTCGGTGGCGTCTCCACCTCCGCCGCCGATGCGGGAGGCAGGTTGTAGTAGGTAGGCCGCTGGCTGTGAATGACGCGCTCGTAGATCTCCTGCACCGCTTCCAAGTGAGCGTTCAATTCATGCAGCAGCTTCTCGCCGGAGGGCGCGCTGCCGAGTTGCGCCACGGGCATTTTTCTGGCCAGAAGATCGAGATCGCGCGGCGCCGACGGCAGGGTATGGGTCTGGCGGTCGTCCGCGAATTGCAACCGGTGCTCGAGATTGCGCAGGAAACGATACGCCGAAATCAGGCGCGCGTACTCGGCCGCCGACAGCAGGTCCTTGTCGCTGAGCCGCGCCAGAGCCAGCATGGTTCCGCCGTGGCGCACCCACGGGACCTGGCCGCCCCACAAGCGCTGCAAGCACTGCACCAGAAATTCGATATCGCGGATTCCGCCGGGCGCGAGTTTGATGTCAAACGCCGCTTTGGAAAGCCTTCGCCGGTTCAGCTTCTCGCTGATGCGCTCGCGCGTAACCGACACGGCTTCCACCGCTGAAAAGTCGAGCGTAGTGGAATAGATGAGCGGCTCCACCGAGCGCAGCAGTTCTCTGCCCGCTTCGCCATCCCCGGCCGCGACCCGCGCCTTGATGAGCATCTGCAGCTCCCAATCGCGCGCGCGAGTCCGATAGTAGTTGTTGGCGCCGTCGAGCGAGATGCATACCTCGCCCAGGCTGCCGTCCGGGCGCAGCCGCAAGTCGACGCGATAGCACAAGCCCTCGGCCGTATAGGTCGAAAGCAGCTCGGTGTACTGGTTGGCGACTTTTTTATAAAACTCCTTGTTCGAAATGAGATTCGCGCCGTCGGTTTCGCCGGTGGCCGCGTATACGAACATGAGATCGATGTCGGAGCTGTAGTTGAGCTCGCGCCCGCCCAATTTTCCGAGTGCGATCACCGACATGCCGCACTCGCGCGAGTGGCCTTTCTCGTCGACATAGCGCGGGACGCCGTGCCGCTCGATCAACGCGGAGCGGATGCGTTTGTAGCTGACGTCCAGAATCGAGTCGGCCAGGTTCGACAGCTCTTCGGTCGTCTCCGACAACGCGCACAAGCCGAGGGCATCGCGCAGCAGAATGCGCAGGATCTGTTGCCTTCGGAACAGAGCCAGCGAGAGGGCTTCCGGAGTCTTGTGCCGCTGGCCCTTCAGGAATGAAGTCAGCCGCTTCTTGTAGTCGCCGGCCGTGAGCGAGCGCTCCAGATCCGCGAGCTGCTCCACCCATTGCGGATTCTGCAGCATCTCTTCGGACAGGAAGCGGCTGTAGGAAAATACCGCGATCAGGTACTGAAGATGCCGCCGCGAGAGCGCCAGTTTCGAGAAGGCCTCGAGCTTTTGCTGCTTCAGGCTGTGCAGATAGTGAATGGCCGCGTCGGGATCCGCGGCCGAAGCGAGCAGCGTCTCGACATCGCTTTGCACCGCGGCGGGAAGGCCGATGGTGATGGCGGCTAACTCGTTTTGTGCGCGCCGGGGCTGGCGGAACGCGACAGTTTCGAGCGGACTGGCCATGCGAGCACTACCGCAGACCGGCGCGCCTGCCCGCGCGGCTCCACAAAATGGTTGCCCCAAATCCGTGCATCGGCAATTAGACCACTTGCTCCACTAGCGTGATTATATCGTGGGGGCGAATTACACCCGGCTGGAGCACTCGGGCGTAGAATCCGCTCAACCCCCAGCGCGCCGCCGCAGGGTCGCCGGACTTCACCTGCTGATCGTAGAGCGCTTGCTGGATGCCGGGACCGTACCTGTCGAGCTGGCCGCAAGGCACGCGGATCTTGGTGAGCTCGAAGACCGCGCCGCCGGCTCGGTAGCGCTGACCCAGCCGCATCTGGCGGCGATCCAGACCGAGCGTGGTGAGGTTCTCCCCCAACGCGCCGTGATCGAGCGGGTAGCCCTGCACCGCCAGCTCCGCGAGGCCTTCCGAAGTGATCACGAGCAGCGCCCGGTTCGGGCCGCCGTGAAATTGCGGATGCGCCCAGGAATCGCCGCGAATCCCTTCCACGGTCACGATCGCTTCCTCGATCGGCCGCTTGGGAAGTCCGCCTGGGGAAACGTTGATTTGGAGAATCGAGCCGGTCATCTACCTTCCAGTGTCGCGTGTCTCATCGCGCCGCAGGAGACGCATTTCGATCGTCATTTCCGCTTGCGCCGGTCCCAGCTTGTCGCGGCA
Organism: Bryobacteraceae bacterium; assembly: GCA_035632015.1. Lineage (GTDB taxonomy): Bacteria > Acidobacteriota > Terriglobia > Bryobacterales > Bryobacteraceae > Palsa-89. The sequence goes on along the minus strand of DASQHQ010000049.1, from coordinate 80,812 downwards.
GAAGCCCTTAAGTCCGAAAACTTCGCGGCCAGGCCGTCACCGGGTCCTGAGCGAGCACATTCCATAGTCTGTTCAGATGGCTTACAGAAATCCCGTTGACCCGCCGATAGAGGAGGAGGCGGATAGTGCCGCCGCTGAGCGGCCCGCCACTCCGTCACAGAGGATGGGATTCCAGACGCCACAGGAAAGCACGCCGGTATCCGGCGCGGGTCCAGCGAGTCGCGGCGAACGCACTCCGGAGAGCCTCGAGCAGCGGCTCCGCGGAGTGATCGAGTCCTCTTTGGACGCCTTTGTCGAAACCGATTCGTCGGGGCTGATCGTCGACTTCAATGGGCAGGCGGAGAGAACCTTCGGCTGGGCGCGCTCCGAAGTGCTGCACCGGCCCGCCCTGATGCTGGTCCCTCCCAGCCTGCATGAATTCCATGAGCAAGCCGTTCGCGATTTCCTTCGGTCCGGCGCGAGCCCAATGCTCAACGAACGGATCGAGACCAAGCTTTTGCACCGCGATGGACACACCTTCCCTGCCAAGTTAGTCGTTTCGCCGATCCAGTGCGGCGGCAGCCACCACTTCATCGCATTCGTCCACGACTTCACGGAGCTCAAACTGGTTCTGGAGCAACTTCGCGAGAGCGAGGAACGAAGCCGCAACATCCTGGACAATCTCGAGGACGCATACAGCGAAGTGGATCTGCGCGGGAATTATGTCTTTGTGAACGACGCCTACTGCCGGCTGTTCAATCGCACCCGCGACGAGGTAGTGGGCCGGAGTTACAAGGACTTCTTCGCTCGGGACCGGAGCGCGGCTTTGAGGGAAGCTTACCAGCGCGTTTACAAAACCGGAGAACCGGTGAAAGGGTTCGAGCACGAATTCAAATCCGGCCGTTACAACGAGCTGTCCATCTGGCTGAAGCGGAACAAGAACGGCCAGCCCATCGGTTTTGCGAGCAGCATCCGGGATTGCACGGCGCGCAAGCTGTACGAAAAGGCGCTGGCCGAGGCCAAGCAGGGCGCCGAAGCCGCCAACAAAGCCAAGAGCGTGTTTCTGGCCAACATGAGTCATGAGATCCGGACTCCCATGAACGGCATCCTGGGGATGACCGAACTGGCGCTGGCCACCGAGTTGACACCGGAGCAGCGCGAGTTTCTCGGCATGGTGAAGTCCTCGGCGGATTCCCTGCTGGTGATCCTGAACGACATCCTGGATTACTCCAAGATCGAAGCCGACAAGATCGTTATGGATCCGGTTGCGTTCAATTTGGGCGAGCTGGTGGGAGACGCCATGAAGAGCCTGGCGGTGCCGGCTCACAAGAAGGGACTGGAGCTCGCCTTCGATATCGCGCCGGACGTGCCGCCGGATCTGGTAGGGGATTCGACGCGCTTGAGGCAGGTTCTTCTGAACCTGATTGGGAACGCCATCAAGTTCTCCGAGTCGGGCGAAATCGTGGCAAGAGTGAAGTTGCAGGGCGGGGCCAAGACAGGTGTGAGGCTTTTGTTCTCGGTGAGCGATACGGGCATCGGGATTCCGGCCGAAAAACAGGACAAGCTGTTTCAGCCTTTCGTACAAGCCGACTCATCCACCACCCGGCACTACGGAGGCAGCGGGTTGGGCCTGGCGATTTCGAAACGGATCGTGCAGCTCATGGAAGGAAACATGTGGCTGGAGAGCGCGCCGGGGAAGGGCTCGACGTTCTTCTTCACGGTCTGGATGGGGGTCGCGACAGAGCCTCGAGCGGCGGTCACACCAGTGGATCTCCCGGGGCTGCCCGTGCTCATCATTGACGACAACGCTACCAACCGGCGCATTCTGCGCGAGATGACACGGCGCTGGGGAATGCAGCCGGAGGAGGCGGAGTCCGGCCCCGCGGGACTGGAAAGGCTGGAGGAAGCGGCGGCGCAGGGAAGGCCCTATGATCTGATTCTGCTGGACGAGCAGATGCCGGGCATGGGCGGTCTGGAAGTGATCCAGCGTGTTCGCCTGCATCAAGCGTTACGCAGCGCCACCATTCTGATGCTCACGTCTTCCGACCAGACCTCCAGCGCCGGCCGGTGCCGTCAACTGGGCGTGGACACCTACCTGGTCAAACCAGTGAAGCCGGGCGAATTACTCAACATGATTCGCAGGGCGCTGGGCGCGGCGCCACCCAAGACCCCTTCCCAGTTCGCTTGGGAGGGTGCGGTGGCCGGCCGGCATTCCTTATCCGTCCTGGTCGCGGAGGACAATCTGGTGAACCAGAAGCTGGCGGTGGCAATGTTGGAAAAAATGGGGCACCGGATCACGGTGGCGGCCAACGGCGAAGAGGCGGTGGCCAAATGGGACCAAGGCGGCGCCGACTTGATCCTGATGGACGTACAGATGCCGAAACTGGACGGCTTCGACGCTACCCGGCGCATCCGCGAGAAGGAACTGAGCGCCGGCGGCCACATCCCGATCATTGCGATGACCGCGCACGCCATGATCGGGGATCGCGAACGTTGCCTGGCAGCGGGCATGGACGATTACGTCTCCAAGCCGGTGACCTTTTCGGCGCTGCAACAGTCGCTGGCCCGATGCTCGAAGCGAAATGCTGGCAATGAGGAACGGGTAACGAAACCGGCTTAGCGAGCCGAACGCGGTTTCACCAGATTCTGGAAGCGGGCGGCATAAGCCAGCCGCGGGGTGGAAGGGCCCTCGCAAGCCTGGTTTACGCGGGAGCCAAGGCGGGGAGGTGGGGGCAGCCGCGAGCGCTACGTTAGAATGGATGTGATCGGGCCGTGGCGCAGCCTGGCTAGCGCGCTTGCTTGGGGTGCAAGAGGTCCCGGGTTCAAATCCCGGCGGCCCGACCAATGAAGACATCCCCAACTCAGCCAGCATAGTCGTGAATGGAGGCTTCCCGTGATCGGTTTCCTGCTCTGGTGCATTCTGTTCGTGCTGTGCTGGCCTCTAGCTCTGGCGGCTCTCTTCCTATACCCGATTGTATGGCTGTTGTTGCTGCCCTTCCGGCTGATTGGCATCGCGGTGGGCGGCGTGCTCGAGCTGGTGGCCGCGATCATCACATTGCCGTTCCGCGTGCTGCGCCGCGTCTGACTTTTCCCGCGCGCGACCGTCGCCGTCGCTCCTCACCCGAGCAGCAGTAGCGCAAACCGGTCCGGCTGCCCTGGTCAAGGCGGGGCCCCAGCGCAGCGCAGATTTCGGACGTCCTTCAACGTTCCGCTAGATGTCCGCAATGGTACAATCGGCGCCGATGAGGTTCTTCATTCGCATTCCTGTTGCCATCCTCCCGGTCCTCGCAATGCGAGCCGCGACGCCTCAAGTGAGCTGGTTTGGCCACCTGCCGCTTCGGTTCGAGGAGGAGGACAGAATGGAGCTGCCCCGCCGTTATATCACCAGGGGCGCTGGCTATTTGTTCCACGTTGATGCGCGTCAGAATCTGATGACCTGGACAGATTCGGGCTACAAGATGTCGCTCCGGACCAAGTTCGTCAACGCGCGACGCGACGCACGAGTAGAGGGCGGGGATCTTCTGCAATCTCGTACCAACTATTTCCTCGGGAACGCTCCGCGCCGGTGGCGCACCAACGTCTCGAACTATGGCGAGGTGCGAGTGAAGGGTCTCTATCCAGGAATCGATCTGGTCTACCACGGGGCGGCCGGCACCGTGGAGTACGATTTTGTGCTGCATCCCGGCTCGGATCCAAACCGGATCGAGCTCCAACTGAATGGTACGCCCACGATGCGCGTGGATGCCGCGGGCAACCTGGTGTTGGCGACGCAGGTGCGCTGGAATGCGCCGCTTGTCTATCAAGAGGCCGGCGGCCAACGTGTGCGCGTGGATGGGCGATTCGCACTGATCGGCAGACACCGCGTGCGCTTCCACGTGGGGGAATACGACCGTTCTCGCGACTTAGTGATTGATCCCACGCTCAGCTATTCATCCTTTGTCGGAGGCAGCGGGGACGACACTGCTCGCGGAATTGCGACCGATCCACAGGGCAATGTCTACCTCGCGGGACTCACCAGGTCCACTAACCTGCCCATCGTGGCTGCCGCGTTCCAGGCTAGCGCGACGGGCCATACCGACGCCTTTGTTGCCAAGTTCAGTGCCGCCGGTAAACTCACTTACATGACTTACTTGGGCGGAGCGCAAATTGATGTCAGCACTTCCATCGCCGTGGACGCGTCGGGAAATGCCTATGTTACCGGCATGACGCAATCGACGGATTTTCCCGTCACCTCCGGCTCATACCAGAAGGCGTTTGCCGGCGGCGGCGGCGGCACTGCCTGTGAGCAGGCCGGAGACGGGTTCATCACGAAACTGAGTCCCTCGGGCTCGCAGCTCGTTTACTCCACTTACATCGGAGGGAGTTTGGACGACCTAGCGTCATCGATCGCGGTCGACTCCGCGGGAAACGCCTACATCACAGGCTACACATTGTCTAAGAACTTTCCCGTGACCCCGGGCGCCTATCAGACGTCTTTTCGCGGCATGGGCGGGCAGATCAGTAAACCGGGCTGCAAAGGGGTTCAAAGCGTTCTGCAACCGTGGTTCGTCAGCGGCGACGCTTTTGTCGCCAAACTCAACCCCGCCGGCTCACAATTGGTCTTTGCAACCTATTTGGGCGGCAGCTCGGATGAATTCGGCCTTGCGATCGCCATTGATCGCTCGCAAAACGTGTACGTGGGCGGCTTTACGTTGTCCTATGACTTCCCTGTCACGCCGGGCGCCGTTCGGACCAGGTTCGGAGGCAATGAGCGCCAGAACATCTTCTTTACTACCGGCGATGGCTTTATAACCAAGCTGAACAGCTCGGGTTCAGCTCTGATTTACTCGACCTACTTAGGAGCGTCCGGTGATGACATGGTGACGGCACTGGCCGTCGCTTCCGACGGATCGGTGTGGGCCACTGGTTCGACCAGCTCGCAGGATTTTCCAATTACCAGTCATGTGGTCCAGACCACCTATTCCGGATACTACATTGAACCCTTCCTAATTGAGCAACTTCTTGGCGATGCTTTTGCCACGCATGTCAGCGCCGACGGCTCCGCGCTGTTGTATTCCACTTACTTGGGCGGCGCGCAGAACGATTTGGGTCTGGGGATCGGAATCGATTCGTTGGGGCTGGTCTATGTCGTCGGCTTTACGGATTCTTTGAATTTTCTCGTGACTCCGAATGCCTTGCAAAGAAAATTTGGCGGTGACGGCGGACAAGCAAATTACTTCGAATATGGCGATGGTTTCGTTGTGGTGATCGATCCCATAGCCTCCCGGCTTGTATATAGCAGCTATTTTGGAGGTTCTCAGGATGATCAACTCTGGGGCCTCGCTCTGACGGATCGGGCGGCTTGTGGGCTACCGGGAATACTATGTCCAAGGATCTGCCTGTCACTGCCGGTGCGGCACAGGCGTCGTATGCCGGCGCCGGTCCCAACTTTTTCGAGCTCAAAGGCGATTCTCTTCTTGTCCACTTCACGGATCTTGCCGGCGCGACTCTCAGCATCCAGAAAACCTCCCAGGCGGTTTCTGCGGGGAACCCCATGCGCGGTGACCAATTCAACTACTCGATCAAGGTGACGAATAACGGCGCCGCGGCCGCAGTGGCCGTGACTGTCCTGGACTCGCCCGATAGCCGGCCGGAGCTCGCGTTGCCCGGGCCGCTGACGTTCAGCCTGGGCATGCTGGCGGCGGGAGCGAGTCAAACCCTGAGTGTACCCGCCACGGCCAGCGCTGCGGGGGTGTACACGAACACGGCCACCGTGAGCTGGTCGGACAGCACCGGAAAACCGAACATGGCCAGCGCCAGCACCTCGACCACGGTGGATCGCCAGCCTGACGATTTCGCCGCCAGCCCGACGCTGGTGCCGCTGAAAACGGCGGTGCAGCAGGTGCTGGCGGATGGATCCGCAGTGTACGTGGCGAACAACCCAGGCGATAGTCTGACGATCCTGAACTGCGCGTCGGGCGCGTGTAATGTCGGCTCCACGCTGGACCTGGGCGCGGGAGCGCAGCCGGTGGCGCTGGCGAAAATGGACGTGGATGGAGACGGCCTCAACGACGTGCTGGTTCTCAACCAGGGCGCCGGGACGATCACCGCGCTGCTTTCGAGCAATCCGGGGGTGCAGCAAGTGAGCAGCGTGGGTACCGGCGCGGTGGCGCTCGCGTCGTTCAACGCGGGCGACGGAGTTCCTCGGGTTGCGGTGGTATTCTCCGGCGCGATCATGATCTTCGCCTGGGATGGTCAGCAATTTCAACCGGGCGCGACGGCCACGATCGGCGCGTCGCCGTTCGCGATGGTGAACGGAGATTTCAACGGGGATGGGGCGGACGATCTGCTGGTGAGCGATAGCGCGTCCGGCACTGTGCAAGTGTTACTGGGTGACGGCCAGGGCGGACTAAATCTGGCGAACGCGCTGGCGGTGGGTACCACTGCGGCGGCGCTGGCAGCGGGAGACGTCAACAATGACGGCGCGTTGGATGCGGTGGTGATGACGGACGCGGGGCTGGTGGCGCTACTCAACGACGGCGCGGCGAATCTGGCGCTGCAACCGGCGGCGCCGGTCAGTGGCACGGACGCAGTGGTGCTGGCCGATTTCAACGGCGATGGATACCTGGATGCCGCCATCGCCAGCACAAAGGGTGCTTCGGTGAGCCTGTACCGGGGCAACGGTTCGGGCGCCTTCACGGCTGCGGGCGCCTATCTGACGGGCAAGGCGCCGGTGTCTTTGGCCGCGTCGGATCTGGACAACGACGGCACAGCGGACCTGATCACTGGCGACAGCGGGAGCCAGGATCTGGCGATTCTGCTGTTCTCGGAGTCCTGATCGAAATCGACGCGACCCCACCAGCGCGGAGCCATTCATCGGACCACGCCGCCGCGCCCGCCCGCATACAATAAAAAAATGGCTCGATTCTCAGGCGTCGATTACTTTCTCATCGATTCTCTTTTTTCCGAACAGGAGCGGATGGTCCGCCAGACCGCGCGGCAGTTTGTGGAAGACCGCGTCGTTCCCATCGTGCGCGACTGCTTCCGCGAGGGCCGCTTCCCGAAGGACCTGATTCCGGAGCTGGGGCGCCTCGGATTCCTGGGAGCGAACCTCGAAGGCTACGGCTGCGCCGGCATGAGCAATGTCGAGTATGGCCTGCTGATGCAGGAGCTGGAGCGCGGCGATTCCGGCCTGCGCAGCTTCGCGTCGGTGCAGGGCGCGCTGGTGATGTATCCGATCCTGACCTACGGCTCCGACGAACAGAAGGAGCGATGGCTCCCCAAGCTGCGCGCCGGCGAAGCGATCGGATGCTTCGGGCTGACCGAGCCGGGCTTCGGATCGAATCCCGCCGGCATGCTGGCGCGCGCGAAAAAAGACGGCGGCGATTGGATCCTGAACGGCGAGAAGACCTGGATCACCAATGGCAACCTGGCCGATGTGGCGATCATCTGGGCGCGCGCGGAGGAAGGCATCCGCGGGTTCCTGGTGGAAAAAGACACGCGTGGATTTTCGGCTTCCGAGCTGCACGGAAAAATGTCGATGCGCATGTCGGTGACCTCCAGCCTGTCGCTGTCCGATTGCCGCTTGCCCAACTCGGCGATGCTGCCGTGCGCCAAGGGCTTGAAGGGGCCGCTGAGTTGTCTCAGTCAGGCGCGCTACGGAATCGGCTGGGGCGTCATCGGGGCGGCGATGGACTGCTACGAGACCGCGCGCCAGTACTCCATCCTCCGCAAGCAGTTTGACGACAAGCCCATCGCCAGCCACCAACTGGTGCAGGAAAAGCTGGCCGACATGGTCACCGAGATCACCAAGGCGCAACTGCTGGCGCTGCATGCCGGCCGGGTCAAGGATCAGGGCAAGATCGAGCCGCATCACATCTCAATGCTGAAGCGCAACAACGTCCGCATGGCGCTGGAATGCGCGCGTGCGAGCCGCGACCTGCTGGGCGGCAACGGCATCATGGACGAGTACCCGATCATGCGCCACATGTGCAACCTGGAAACGGTGAAGACCTACGAGGGTACCGATCACATCCACACGCTGGTGATCGGCGAGCGGGTGACCGGGATCGCCGCGTACAAGTAGAAGCTGGCTTCAGTTCGCTAGAACCGATCGGCTCGCGAGTTCCAAGGATTCGCACTGGTCTTCCCATCTCGGGCTGATTCGCCAGTAATGCAATGCTGCGAGGGATCCTGGGCGTCGTTGCTGATGCGGGGTGTCCCGGTCGCGGCCTGCTACCTGCCGGCGCGGCGAGCCACGAAAGTGGATCCGATCGCGACGTTGCGCTCGGAATAGCGGTCCGCCCGCGCGATCTGCGTCTCAGTCCGGCTGATCAGCCGCTTCCACACCGAGTCCGGATCGGCGTGGAACACGATGCCCGCTTCGGCGGGCAGAATTTTCCATGCGCCCAGCGCGATCTCGCGCTCCAGTTGTCCCGGCCCCCACCCGGCGTAACCGACATAGGCGTGGAAACGAGCCGCTTCTACCTTGGAGGCGAGTGTCTTTTGCAGCAGATCCTTGCTCGTGACCAGGTACACATCGCCGAACACAAGCTTAGCGTCTTCGGGTTTGGCAGCCGACCGGAGCAGCGCGAGCACGTTGCTCAACTCCACCGGGCCGCCCAGGTAGACCGAATCAGAGCGCCCCTTGGCTTCCTTGAAGTCCTCGAACAGGCGGGAAAGAGGAACGTCGGTTCGCCGGTTGATGATGAGGCCCATGGCGCCCTTGCCGGCGTCGTATTGCAACAGCAGCACGACCGACTCGGCGAAATTCGGGTCGCCCAGCTCTTTGCTGGCCACCAGGAATTTTCCAGGCGCAAGCTCGTCCGGCTGGGCCGCCTGGGCGAGCGCCAAGACAAACAACGCGGCTCGAAATCGCCACGCCATGCTTCATTTTAGATCCGGACGAGAGTGGCGCGCTCGGCGCGTGGGCCGCTGGAATCAGAGGCGTTCGATCAGCGTGGCGTTGGCCATGCCGCCGCCTTCGCACATGGTCTGTAGACCGTAACGGCCGCCGGTGCGCTGGAGCTCGTGGACCAGCGTCGTCATCAGCCGCGCGCCGCTCGCTCCCAGCGGATGCCCGAGCGCCACCGCGCCGCCGTTGACGTTCAGCTTGGCGGGATCGGCGTGCAATTCTTTGAGCCAGGCCAATGGGACGCTGGCGAACGCCTCGTTCACCTCGAACAGATCGATGCCATCGAGCGACAGGCCGGCCCGCTGCAAAGCTTTGCGCGTTGCGGGAATGGGCGCGGACAACATAATGACCGGATCTTCAGCGGCCAGCGCAAACGCAACGAAGCGCGCCAGCGGGCGCAGCTTCAGCCGCTCGGCCACACTGCGCTCCATAATCAGCAGCGCCGCCGCCCCGTCGCTGATCTGCGACGAATTGCCCGCCGTGATCACGCCGCCGGGTTTGAACGCGGGCTTCAGCGCCGCCATTTTTTCGAGGCTGGCGTTGGCGCGAAAGCCTTCGTCGCGAGTCAGGTGCACGGGGCCGTTGTCGGTTTCGATGGGAAGCGGCGTAATCTCGTTGCAGAAGCGGCCCTCTTCGGTGGCGCGCGCGGCCTTCTGGTGGCTCTCCAGGCTGAAGGCGTCCAGCTCGGCGCGGCTGAGCTTCCAGCGCTCGGCCATCATCTCGGCGCCGATGCCCTGATGGAACGCGACGTTGTTGTAGCGCCGCGCCACCGCCGGCCCGAACGGTTTCCCGGGGCCGTTGGCGCCGTTGGAGCCCATCGGCACGCGGGTCATGCACTCGACGCCGCAGGCGATCGCGATGTCGTAGCTTCCGGCCAGCACGCCTTGTGCGACGAAGTGCGCGGCCTGCTGGCTGGAGCCGCACTGCCGGTCGACCGTAGTACCGGGCACCGACTCCGGAAACCCTGCGGCCAGCACAGCGTTGCGAGCGACGTTGTACGCTTGCTCGCCCACTTGCCCGACGCAGCCCGCGACCACGTCCTCGATGAGCGCCGGGTCCAGCTTGTTGCGCTGCACCGCGGCCTTCAGCGTATGAGCCAGCAGATCCACCGGGTGCCAGCCCTTGAGAGCGCCGTCGCGGCGGCCCACCGGCGTTCGAACCGCATCTACAATCACAGCTTCGCGCATGACCGGCATGGTAGCGTTGCGCGCAGGCGGCCGTCAACGTACGGCGCGAGGGCGTTCAGTCGGCGCGCGTCACCAGGTACTGGCGGATGGCCCAAACAACCCCTGCCGCGATCAGCAGCGCCAGGCTGCTCCAGGGCGCGAACGGGCAGGCCGAGATGTAGCCCAGGTCGTTGGCCTTGGGAGCCGGCAGCGGCAGCAAAGTCCAGACCGCCAGTCCGACCAGAATGATCACCAGCGCCAGCAGCAGAGAATTGCGGATTTCCTTGGACATGGCGCAAACTCACCGGCCTCGGTACTCTCTCGGGATTTCGGCCGGAGAGATCTTGGACTTGACGGCAACCCGGCTCGCCAGGCGCCTCGCCAATTCGTTGGGCGTGGGACGCTCGGCCGCGCGCCCAATCTCCCCGGGCAGGAATTCCGAGATCGACAGGCCGTCCCGGGCGGCTCGCGATTTTATTCTCCGATGCAGCAGATCAGGCACGTTCCGGATCTGAATCGTCGTCGGCATGCTTCCAGAATAGATCCGAGCGCGGTGCCTGTGTCGACGGAACTGGAGATGCTCCGAGGGTCACCCGTTCAAATCGGCGGTCGGCGCAAATCGCGGCGGGCGGCGGGCTTTGCTGGCCTGCTCGAAACTGTACGCGAGCTTCAGCAGCACCGGCTCGCTCCAGGCGGGTCCGAAGAATGAAATGCCGACCGGCAAACCGCGCACGAATCCGGCCGGAACCGTGATGTGCGGATATCCGGCGACCGCCGCGGGCGTCGTACAGGACGGCCAGTTGCCATCGCCCAACACCAGGTCGTTGAACGGCGCCGGGACGGTGGTGGGCGCGACGATCGCATCCAGCTTGTTTTGTGAGATCACCGCGTCGATGCCCTGGGCGCGCGACAGCTTCACGCACCTGGCGCGGGCGTCGCGGTACGCCGGTTCGGTGAGCGGGCCTTTTGCCTGCGCCTTCTCGAAGATCTCCTGTTCGAAGTAAGGCATCTCCTGGCGGCGATGCTCGCGGTTGAAGGCGATGAGGTCGGCCAGCGACCGGACGCGCAGCTTTAGCCCGCTCAGGTACGCGTTCAGATCGGCCTTGAATTCGTACAGCAGCACCTGGAACTCGTCGTCATCGTATTGCCCGTGCGACGGCAGGTTGGCGGGATCCACCAGTTGTGCGCCTTCGCGCTTCATCAGCGAAAGGCACTCTTCCAGGATGTGATCGGTGGCGGCGTTCCCGCCGAAGAATTTGCGTTCGACGCCCAGCCTCGCTCCCTTGAGCCCGCGCGGATCGAGGAACCTGGTGTAGTCGTTTAGGGCCTTGCCTTCCGCGGCCTTGGTGGCGGGATCGCGGGGATCGAGGCCGGTCATGGCGCCCAACAGAATGGCGGCGTCGCGCACCGTGCGAGCCATCGGGCCAGGCGTGTCCTGACTGTGCGAGATCGGAATGATGCCCGAGCGCCCCAGCAGTCCCACAGTAGGCTTGATGCCCACCAGCGAGTTCACCGAGGAGGGCGCAGTGACCGATCCGTCCGTCTCGGTGCCCACCGCGAGCGCGCAAAAATTCGCTGCGGCGGCCGCGCCGGATCCGGAACTCGATCCGGAAGGATTGCGATCCAGTGCGTAGGGATTGTGCGTCAGCCCGCCGCGCCCGCTCCAGCCGCTCACCGAATGCGTGGACCGGAAGTTGGCCCATTCGCTCAGGTTGGTTTTTCCCAGGATCACAGCGCCGGCCGCTCGCAGACGCTGGACGATGAAGGCATCCCGCTCCGCGATGGAACCGGCCAAGGCGAGCGAACCGGCGGTGGTGCTCATGCGGTCGGCCGTCTCGATGTTGTCCTTGATCAGGATCGGGATGCCGTGCAACGGCCCGCGCGGGCCCTTGGCGCTGCGCTCGCGATCCAGCGCGTCCGCGATGGACGGCGCATCCGGATTGAGCTCGAGGATGGCGTTGACGCGCGGCCCCTTCTTGTCGAGCCCGTCGATGCGCGCCAGGTACCACTCGGTGACCGCGCGCGAGGTGAAGCGGCCCGAGCGAAAGCCCTGGTCGAGATCGGCCAGCGTGGCCTCTTCGAGGTTTAGAGATTGCGCGGAAATGGCGGGCGTGGCCGGCAGCGCGGCCAGGGCATGATACAAAAATCGGCGGCGGTTCATCCCTTAGGATTATCTAACGAAGCGGCCGGCCGCGGTGCCTAACGCTCGCGCGCTTGTCGATTCAACGCGCGCACCAGATCATCCGCCTCCCGCGCCGTAAGATGCTCCGCGACGGTGAAGCGACCGGAGACCGGCGCCACAATCATCGGGACGGTCACCAGCCGCCCGTTCATTACCGCTCCAATACGATGGCAGATGCTCCGACTCGTGATCTCCAGCATCCTTTTGGCGGCTTTTTCCGTCAATGTAACCACCACCGCCGAGCCCGCTCCCAATTCCGCCGACTGGATATCGCCCTCGCTGGCGATGACCTATCGCGACAGGCAAAAGGTCCATGCTTCTGTTCGCATGGGACCGGGAGCTCCCTTGGCGCCGCAATCCACCACCAAGCGAAACGCAACTGTCGCTCGCTGGGGCGCCTCCTGGGCTGTTGCCGCCGCCAGCGACAGCAAAAGCCTGGCGTAACGATGCATGGCGATCATTATCTCACCGGCCGGCGGACGACGGCCTTCAGCCTGGCGATTCAGGCAAACGGCCGGCAGAGCGGCTCGATCCAAAGCCGTCCGACAGCCTGTATTGCCCTCAGGAGCTGGTCCGGATCGGTGGGCTTTTCCACATAGGCGTTGGCTCCGTTGGCGTAGGTCGAGGCGATATCGTCCGGGTTCCCGGAGGCGCTGAGGATCACGATGGGGACCGTCGCGGCGATTTTCCGGCGGATACGCTTCAGCAACTGATGCCCGTTCAACTTGGGCACGCTCAGATCCAGCAGGATGAGATCCGGCCGGTAGTCCGGTTGGAATAGCACGCCGAGCGCCTCTTCGCCGTCCGTGGCGACAGTGACTCGCGCCACGTAGCGGCCGCTAAAGGATTCCTTCACCAGGAGCGCGTCTCCAGGATTGTCTTCCACCAATAGAATCTCGATCATTTCTTACACCGCGGGCACCCTGACATTTTCAGCGCCTGAGTCATTTGCCAGGCGGGCGGGATGTCGCGCACCCTGGGGGATGCGGCAGCCTTTCGCCGATGCACCCAAGCTTACTAGGCCCGGCTGCTGAGAAAAATAGTTCTGGCGTACCGAATTTGTACTGTCTCGGTGCGTAACGTTGTTGGGGTGAACTCCTTAGTCCGGGCGGGCGATGGTCTGGCGCGCATCGCCGGCTACCTCCTACAATGAAGTTGATGGCCCAGCTTACCGGTGCGCCCGCAACCCCTGCGCGCAAGACGCTCAGCGGAATCCCGGTGGAACCGGTCTACGGTCCTGAAGACATGCGCGGCCTGGAACTCCCCGCGCCCGGCCAGTTCCCCTACACGCGGGGCATCCACGAATCGATGTACCGCGGCAGGCTCTGGACCATGCGCCAGTTCTCCGGCTTCGCCACGCCCGAGGAAACCAACCAGCGTTACCGTTATCTGCTGAGCCAGGGCCAGACCGGCCTGTCGGTGGCGTTCGACCTGCCCACGCTCATGGGCTATGATGCCGACCACGCGACCTCGGCCGGCGAAGTCGGAAAGTGCGGCGTCTCCATCAGCTCGCTGGAGGACATGGAGATTCTTTTCCGTGAGATCCCGCTCGGCGAGGTCACGGTCTCGATGACCATCAACTCGCCTGCGCCGGTCATTTGGGCCATGTACCTGGCGGTGGCCGAAAAACAGGGCGTGGATTGGTCGCGCGTTTCGGGCACGCTGCAGAACGACATCTTGAAGGAGTACATCGCGCAGAAGGAGTACATTTTCCCGCCGCGCCCCTCGATGCGGCTGGTCACAGACGTGATCGAGTATTCCACGCAACGCGTCCCGCGCTTCAATCCGATCTCGATCAGCGGCTATCATATCCGCGAGGCGGGATCGACGGCGGTGCAGGAGCTGGCCTTCACGCTGCGCGACGGCATCGAATATGTCGACTGGGCTATGGAGCGCGGGCTTCCCGTGGATAGCTTCGCGCCTCGGCTGAGCTTCTTTTTCAATTCGCACAACGACTTCTTCGAAGAGATCGCCAAGTATCGCGCCGCACGCAAGATCTGGGCGGAGGTGATGCGCTACCGCTACGGCGCCGGCGACGAACGAAGCTGGAAGCTCCGCACGCACGCGCAAACCGCCGGTTGCTCGCTCACCTGGCAGCAGCCTTACAACAACATTGTGCGCACCACGCTGCAAGCGCTGGCGGCGGTGCTGGGCGGAACGCAATCGCTGCACACCAACTCGCTCGATGAGGCCTATGCGCTGCCGAGCGAGCACGCCGTCACCATCGCGCTGCGGACGCAGCAGGTGATCGCTTACGAAAGCGAAGCGCCCGCGGTGGCCGATCCCCTGGGCGGCAGTTATTTTATCGAAAGCCTGACGGCCGAAATGGAGAAGCGAGCCAACGACTATATCCGGCGCATCGACGAGATGGGCGGCATGATTCCGGCCATCGAGCGCGGCTTCCCGCAGACCGAGATCGCCAACGCCAGCTACGAGTACCAGCACTCCATCGAAACCGGCGAGCAGAAGATCGTTGGCGTCAACGCATTCGTGGAAGAGAACGAGGAGCCCATCGAGCTGCTGCAAATCGACGAGACCGCTCAGCAACACCAGCTCGAGAAACTCGCCAAACTGAAATCGCGCCGTGACAATGCGAAGGTCCAAAACTCCCTGGACCATCTGCGCCACGCCGCCGAGGGCCGGGAGAACACCATGCCGTTCATTCTGGATGCGGTCCGCGCCTACGCCACGCTGGGCGAGATTTGCGACACCTTCCGCGACGCCTTCGGCACCTACACTGAAACCAGCGTGATCTGAATCGGCCAGGGACCAGTGTTAAACTGAAACCATATGGATCGTATCCGGGTGCTGGTCGCCAAACCCGGTTTGGACGGCCACGACCGGGGTGCGAAAGTGATCGCACGGGCGCTCCGCGACGCGGGCATGGAAGTGATTTACACCGGCCTGCGCCAGACGCCGGAGATGATCGTGAACGCGGCCTTGCAGGAGGACGTCCAAGTCATCGGATTGTCCATCCTCTCGGGTGCGCACAACGCGATCGTTCCGCGCGTCATGGAACTGTTGCGGGAAAAGGGCATGGACGACGTTCTGGTGACGGTTGGCGGTATAATTCCGGACGAGGACGCCCGAGAGCTGAAGAAGCTGGGCGTCGCGGCTGTATTCCAGCCCGGAGCCTCGCTCGAAGAGATCGTAGACTTCATCCGGTCCTCGGTAAAACAGACCGCGTGAAGCCGAAACACAGGCACTGGAGTGCCCGTGACCCACAGGCTCGAGCCTGTGAAATTGACTAACTAACCTAAAGAAGAAAGAATGCAAGAAAAACTGAACATCGCCGTATTCGTCGATTACGACAACATCGAGATCGGCGTAAAATCCACACTCCGGCGCGAGTTTGACGTATCGCTGGCGCTGGACGCGCTCAAGGAGCGGGGCGACCTGGTCGCCAAATTCGCCTACGCCAACTGGGGCCGCCAGGAGGCCTCCGCCCGGTCGATGGCCGAGAACGCCGTCCAAATGGTGCAGCGCCTGCCCTCGCCGCGCGGCGACAAGAACGGCGGGGACATCAATCTCGCGCTGGACGCTTTGGAGATGGCCTTCACCCATCCCCACGTCAACGCCTTCGCCATCATCAGCGGCGACAGCGATTTCATTCCGCTGGTGAACAAGCTGAAGGAGTACGGGAAAACCGTGTTCGTGGTGGGCGGCAAAGCGTTCACCAGCACCATCCTGCAGCAGAATTGTCACGAGTTCGTAAGCTACGAATCGCTGCTGTCGGAAACGGACCGGCCCGAGCGCCGTGACCGCCCGCAGCCGCAAGGCGGCCAGCAGTCACGCGAACGCCCGCAGGGCGGGCATCGCAGCCGTCCCGCCCCGCTGGATCTGGCGCAAGCCATGCCGCTGGTCGAGCGCGCCCTGCAGGTACTCGAGCGGCGCGCGGTCCAGCCGCAGCTCGGCTTGCTGAAGTCCACCATGCTCCAGCTCGATTCGGCCTTCACCGAGAAGGCCTATGGCGCGAGCAGCTTCTCCGACTTTGTCGAAAAGTTGAAGAAGTCGGACTTCGTTAACGTCAGCGGCCAGGGCGGCCGCTACATCATCGAGCGAAAGACGTCGGCGCAGCCGGAACGGCCGACGCCCAAGCCGGAAGAAGCCCTGCCGCCGCTGCGCGATGTGCTCGAAACGCACCGCCTCGAAATGGAGAACGGCGCTGCCGCCGACGACCTGGCTGCCTGGGTGCAAGCCGAAGTTCCCAATTTCTCGCCCGCGGCCTACGGCTTCCAGGAGTTTTCCGAGTTCCTCAACTACGCGCAGGACAAGCTGGTGGTGCGCGTCGAGCCGGATGAGGAGAAGGGCTTAGTGGTTTACCTGGGCGCGGAATTCTATCCGCCGGCCATACCCGAGCCGCCGGCTGGGGAACATCACGAGATCGAGGAGGAAGACGAGCCGCAGCCGATCGTGGAGGGCCAGCCGTCCCTGTTGGAGCCGAATCCTCCGCCGGTGAAGCCCAAGCCGATCCGGCGCTCACGCAAACCGGCCGCATCCGGCAATGTGGGCGACCGGCCCCGCCGCTCCCGCAAGAAAAAGCCCGAGCATCACCACACCATGCAATGATTCCCAAGCCGCGCGGCCACTATTCGCCGTTCATCCGGGCTGGGGATTTCATCTTCGTTTCCGGGCAGGGGCCAGTGGACCCGGCCACCAATCAAGTGTCGTTCGGCGATGTCCGGCACGAGACGCAGGTGACGCTCGAAAACGTCCGCGCGATTCTCGAACAGGCCGGCGCCGGGATTGCCGACATCGTGAAGTGTTCCGTCTTCCTGTCGAACATTCAGGACTTCGCCGCCATGAACGAAGTGTACGCCGAGTTCTTCGGTGAGATGCGCCCGGCGCGTACCACCGTGGAAGCGAAGCTGCCCCATCCGAAGATGAAGGTCGAGATCGACTGCATCGCCTACAAGCCACAGTAGCGGCGCGGGCTCGACCTGGCGCGGCCCTGCCAGCACTTCACCGGCCGCGCTAAAGGCTACTTTGGGTTGACAATCTTGCGAAGCAGGTATCCCGCGGGAAGTAACGTTAAACCGAGAACGGCACTCCACAAATCGAGATAATGACCAGCGCTGTGCCTGAGCCCCCACTGCATTCCAGGAAACAGGTGGAGTGCTTCGAAGATATGTGTGAGGACCACCACCACTAGCGATCCGGCGCCGAGGAGTTGCACGAAAGAGCAGACCCTCTTGTCTCGAAAGAATAAGATGGCCGAGCCAGAAAACAACATAGAGGTTGGCAACAACGCGAGCAATGCCTTAAGCAGTGTGGCGCTCATCGCGTGGCATCCTTACGCCGCTGCTTCGATACTTCCCACAGGCGCTTAAATGACTTTCTTGAAGAAGTGGGCAACCTTGTGGCCCGCATCCTCGGTGTAATACACGGTCACCTTGGTGGACTTCTCGGTTCCCTGCGCGATGTCCTGGCCGGCATCCCGTGCGGCTTTGTCGGTCAGCTTGAATGTCTGTTCAGTTCCGTCGGCGGTCTTCACCGCCATGGTTTTGGCGCCGCGATCGAAGTGCGTGACGGTGGCTTCGGTAGCCTTCAGTCCATCCTTGCCGACGTTGTCGACTTCTTCGGCGGTCTCTTCGGTCCCCTTCGCCGTGTAGTGCACCGCGACCTGGCTGCCCTCTTTCAAACCATGGAATGCATCCTGGGCGCCGGCCGCGGTGTCTTGCGCGCCGTGGACGGCGGTTCGCTTCACGAAGTGAAAGGTGTGTTCAGTGCCGTCGGCCAGTTTGACAACAACTGTCTTGGTGGCGGAATCCACCTTGCGGACCTCGCCCACCAGAATGCCGTGACGCTGCTCGATCGCGTGCGCCGGCCAGCACAAGTTCGCCAGCAGCAGCATCGCAGAGAAATGTTTGCGCATAGTTACCTCCCAGTTCGGTGACTCAACCTGCGCTTCTTACCCCTGCTGCCTATTGTGCCAAGTTGCGGCCATGGCCGGTGGTCCCGGCCCGCCGGGGCCAGCGGCGCCTCTACAGGGTTATTCCTCCATCTACCGAGAGCACCTGTCCGGTGATGTAATTATCCGGCTCGAGCAGAAATCTTACGGCGCGCGCGACATCGGCAGCGCTTCCGAAGCGCGGAATGACGCCATCCGCGAGATAGCGGTCGTACTTGCCCGACGCGATGCTGGCCTGCGCCATTCCGGCCTGCATCACGCCCGGCGCAATCACGTTGACGCGAATGTTGGCGGGACCGCGGCACTCTTTGGCCAGGATCCGGGCGGAGTGCAGCAGCGCGGCCTTCTCGCCCGCATAAGCCGTCAAGCCGGGAAACAACGCCACCGCCTGCATGCTGGCGAACAGCACGATGGCGCCGGCCGTGCCTCGCGCCTTCATCCGCCCGGCCGCTTCGCGCGCGAGCAGAATTGGACCTTCGTAGTTCACCTGATGCGAGAGACGCATCACCTCTTCGCCTTCGCCGCGCGCGGGTATGCCGGCCAGGATGACCAGCCCGTACAGATTAGGGACGGAGTCGAGCAGCGCTTTCCGATCCGCCGCTTCCGTAATGTCCGCGCGGATGCCGTGGCTGCGCGAGCTGATCACCACGCGCGCACTTTCGGCCGCCAGCAATTTCGCGGTGGCGGATCCCAGTCCGCCCGCACCGCCCACCAGCACAATCTCGCGGCCTTGCAGTGCCGACACGTCAGACCGCCACATCGGCGGCTTCGCGCGCGATGTAGCCGAAGGCCACCACTGCCAGGAACAGCGTCAGCACCTCGCTGTCGCCGAGATTGTATTCCAGAAAGCCTTCGGCCAGAATCGCCAGGATCGCCGCGATGGCTCCATGCAGAACGAATCGCGCCTCTGTGGCTGCGAGCTTGCCTCCCAACGCCTTGCCGAAGTCAAAGACAACTTTTGCGATCAGCCACAGCAGGACGAGCATGGTCGGAACCCCGCGCTCGGCCGCGTATTGCAGGTAGATGTTGTGCAGATGCCCGTACCAGCCTTCCGGCAGGGGATGGGCAATGTCCGGCGGAACCCACTGGTCGAACTGCGCCTTGATCTGCTCGGGTCCCAATCCCAACCAGGGATGCGCGCGGATCATGGCGAATCCGGTTTCGCGCGTGATGGCGCGATGCAGATTGGAATCGGTTTCGCCGTGCGGTTGCACGCTGGAAATCACCCGCTCCTTCAAGGAGGCCGGCGCCACCAGGAAGAGCAGAACCGCAGCCGCCGGCGCGGCCGCGACCAGCCACTTGTGCCAGAACCAAAGCAGGTACAACAGTCCGGCTGGGAATCCCAGCAGAAAGATGCTGCGCGTGAATCCGAGCACCATCGAGACCGCCAGAAGCGCGGCGGCGATCCATCCGGCCGTCTTCCACCTCCGCTGCTTCGAAAAAAACAGATAGGAGGCCAGCAGCAGCAGCACGATCATTTCCTCGCCGCCGAAAGTCATCCAATGGCTCATGAAGCCGGTGATGCGCGATCCGACATAAAAGTCGTAGAAGTTCTGGTGCGATTCGGCGGCTTCCTGATACTTTTGCCAGAACTGGAAGAGGCTTCGAATCGCCGACAGACTCGCCACTAGCGCCCAGATCAAGACCGCGGCGCGAATCTCCGACACCTTCCGAAACGTGCTGTAGACCAGCAGCGGAATCACAAACAGCACCAGTTTCCGGATCTGTGGAGTGCCGTCCCGCATGTGCCCCGATGCCAGCAGCGAGATCACAGTGCCGGCGATGAACAGCGCCAGCGGAAGCTTAATGGGCGGGAAGCGCAGCTTCTCGGAGGACAACAGCAAGGC
Organism: Bryobacteraceae bacterium; assembly: GCA_035632015.1. Taxonomy (GTDB): domain Bacteria; phylum Acidobacteriota; class Terriglobia; order Bryobacterales; family Bryobacteraceae; genus Palsa-89. The sequence goes on along the minus strand of DASQHQ010000049.1, from coordinate 60,834 downwards.
GGCGAGTGCGAGCCCCAGCAGGATCTGCGAGGCAGCGATCGAGAATAAAATGGAGATGAGCGAGCCGCACGTCAAGTAAAACGCCGCTCGATCCAGATAAGGCTTCAAGAAAGTAGGCTACCAGGAATGGAGATCTACCTTCTCCGGCACGGCATCGCGGAAGACGGGCAGGCTGGCCAGGCCGATTCGGAGCGAGGGCTCACCGCCGAGGGCAAGAAGAAACTCAGAATCGTTCTGCGCGCCGCCCGATCCGCGGGTGTGCAGCCCACGCTCATCCTGACCAGCCCGTACCGGCGCGCCTTGCAGACCGCTCAGCTCGCGGCCGAAGTGCTCGAATACGCGGGCGAACTGGTTCGCAGTCCGGCCCTGGAGCCGGGCGCGGGGCCCGACGCGGTGTGGGAAGAAATCCGGGTTCATAAGAACGAGTCGGGCGTTTTGCTGGCCGGCCATGAACCGCTGTTCAGCGGCCTCACAGCCTATTTGCTGGGCTGCCCGGGTTTGCAGATCGATTTCAAAAAAGCCGGCCTGGCGTGCCTCGAGCTGGAGCGATTCTCAGCAGAGCCGCACGGAGTGCTGAAGTGGTATCTCACGCCCAAGCTCGCGGCTCAGTAACGGCCGGCACGGCGCGGCCTCGTCAAACGTTGCTGTGCTTCCGCTCGTAGGGCTGCTTCAGGTATTTGGCCGCTTCTTCCTGCGCGCCCTCGGTGTTGTCTCGCGTGCGGATGGCCTGATTGTATTCGTTCACGGCGCGGTCGCGCTGGCCGGAGACGTCGAAGATATTTCCGAGCCGGATGTGGGCCCATACTTCGGTCCACTTGGGCGTCAGATCTCCGTTTAGCGCCTCGCGGTATTCATTGGCAGCCGACTGGAAGCTGTTCTGGAGGAAAAACACTTCCGCCACGCGATAATGCGCCAGCGAGCTGGAGTGATTCACCTCGATCGCCTTCTGATACTCTTTGATGGCCTCTGCAAATTCGCCGATGGCCACATACTGCTCGCCGCGCTTGATGGCTACTTCGACGCGCATGCCCGGACTCCAGCGCAGCACCGCGCCGCCCGGATCGATGCTCACCGATTTCGGCTTCCCGAAAGTGTCAACATTGAATTCCGACGAGGTCCCGACGACCTCAATGCGCTTGCTCTCAGGATTCCCTTCGGTCTCGATCTTGAGATCCACCGGCATATGGAACGTGTCCAGATCCTGCGAGATCTTGCCCATCACGCGGAAGCCCTTCTGCGTCCGGAACACCGTGTATTCCAGACGAAACTCGGGCGCGCCGCTGGATTCGATCCACTGCACGAAAAAATACTGCAAGCTCTGGCCGTAAAGTTTCTCCGCGGCCGCGCGGAAATCCGCCGTGCTCACCGATTGCCACTCGTGCTGCCCGCTAAAGCCGGCCATCAGCTTGGAGAAATTATCGGTGCCGATGATATTGCGCAGCATGTTGAGAATGGCCGCGCCTTTCGCGGCGGTCGTGGCCCAATACTCGGGCGAGTAGTCTTCCAGGCGGGAGGCCTGAATGAGCGGCGGATTGTCCACCGTGAGGGCTTCCACGTAGGTGTCGTGAATATCCTGTTCGAGAGCCCCGGGTCCGCTATTGTGCTCATCCCAGAGCAGCTCGGCGTAGCGTGCGTTTCCGTTCTCCAGCCACATATGGTCGCGGCTGATGGGCGACACCAGCGTTTCCCACCACTGCCGCGCGAGCTGATTGGCGAGCAGACGCGAGGCCACCTGATTCCCGATGCCCTTGGGCGAGAGAAAAATCACTCCGGGCGCCGAGAAACCGTTGGGCGTGCCGTCTTCGGTTTCCACCAGCGTCAGGTTGGCCTGCGGCGCCAGGCCGTACACGCTGGTCAGAAAGGTCATGATCTTTCCGGTCTCCTCGCCATACGCGTTGGCCATGGATTGCTTCTGGCGGAAATAGGTCGACGTGGTCACGCCTTGCGAACTGACGCGCGCGGGCTCGCCTTGGACCACGGCGATGCTGCCGGGAAAGGAAGGCTTGGTGTACTGGAAACTGTAGGCGATTCTGTCGGCGCCCACCGGTTCGGAGTGCTCCAGGCCGCTGGCGACCACTTTGAAGCCGTTGGGAACGGTGATCTTCAGATCCGCCGTGTAGCGGTCCACCGTGTAGTCGTTCACCGGGAACCAGCGGGCGGGATACATCAGGTAGGCAAAATCGTTCTGGATGGCGGCGAACTTGATGCCGTAGACCGGCGAATCCTCCTGCCCGGTGAGCCGGCCATCGTAGCTAAAGGTGAAAGTGGTAGCCTTGCCCTTGGTGAGGGGAGCGGGAAGGTTCAGGCTGACAGTGTAATCCTGCGATCGCGATGCGGGAATCTGGCGGCCGGTTTCGTCGGCCACGCGCGCGAGGTTGAGCGCGCCGTTCAACTCGAAAGTCAGCGTAGAAATGTCGGAGTCCAGCGGAGTGAAGCGGACCTTCACCGTGGCCGTCAGAGCCTGGGTGCGCGGGTTCACCTCGGCGTCGATGGCGTAGTTGTCGACATCGATTCGACCGCGCTTCGCGCCCCGATCCTGCGCCGCGAGCAAGGACGCCATTGCCAGCGCCGCGACCAGTGTCTTACCAAACATGTACCAGTTCCTCTCTGAAACTAAGCTCGCACCACCGGTGTAAGGGTGTCCGGTTGCAGCCGGGACGTCCGGTCAGGCGCGCCCGTCAAATTTTTTTCCACCAGGGACGCGGCCAGTTCCATGGGATCTTCCGGCCCCGCGAGTCCCTCCGCTACCCCGCGCAACTCCCTTCGCATGGTCTCGCGCGCAGCGGGATCGGCGAGCAAAGAAAGCGCTTCGTCCGCAAGGCGCGCGGCCGTCAAATCGTTCTGGATGAGCTCCGGCACGATGCGCCGGCCCGCCACCAGGTTGACCATGGAGTAGAACGGCACTTGCACCAGATGTCGGCCCATCCACCAGCTCAAATTGTTGACTCGATAAAACGCGATCAGGGGGGTTCCCAGCAGGCTGGCCTCGATGGTCACAGTTCCGCTGGCCGCGAGCGCCAGATCAGCGCAGGCGAGGACATCCCAGGTCTCCCCTTCGACTACTTGGATGGATGCCTTGGAAATTCGTTCCCAAAAAATTGATTCCGCAGGCACAGTACCAGGGGGAACGGCCAAGATAAAGCGGGGTTCGGGCGTGCCATGCCCGGCGCGGATTCCCTCGACGGTTTCGAGCAGGACCGGCAAATGGCGCGCCGCTTCGCCTTCCCGGCTGCCGGGAAGCAAGGCGACCAGGGGAGCGCCGGCACTTACGCCATAACGGCGTCGCAATTCCTCGCGGTTCGCCGAGGCCCGCACCAGGCGCGTCAACGGATGGCCGATGTACGTGGCCTCGATCCCGTTCTTAGCAAAAAACTCCGGCTCGAACGGGAAGATGCACAGCAGGCGATCGATGGTCCGGCGCATCAGCGGCAGACGGCCTTTTCGCCAGGCCCAGACCTGTGGCGCCACCAGGTAGATCACAGGAATGTTCAACTTCTTGAGTTGCCGCGCCAGCCGTAAGTGGAAATCCGGACTGTCGGTCAGGATGGCGATATCCGGCCGCGTTTCCCTGGCCGCCGCCACCAGCTTGCGGTACTCGCGATAGACGCGTGGGATGTGGGTGATCACCTCCACCAGTCCGACTACGGCGATGCTGCGGGAATCCACAACGGCGCGGACGCCAGCCTGCTGCATGCGAGGCCCCGCGCATCCGAAGAACTCCAGATCCGGGTTGCGCCGGCGGAGCGCGTCCACCAATCCCGCCGCGTAGAGATCGCCTGACATTTCACCGGCTGATATTAGGACTCTGCGCGCCACTACCTCTAGTCTACCCAAGGTTCCGGCCCCGGCACGGAAAGCGTTGGGAGCGTGGCCCGGCCTGCGACATGGGCTCGGGGCGCGGGCTGCCGTGCGCGGGGCGCTGCAACCAGCCATGCTAGAATCTAGTCAGAATATCCCCCCCAGATGTCCGCTCAACCCGATCTTTCCAAACTGAGCGTAGGCCAATTCGCGGAGCAGTTCCGTAGCGAGATGATTCCGCTCAGCAACACGTTTTCCTACTTCTGCGCCTCGGTGCCGCTCAGCGAAGACGATCTGAAGGAATACCTGGAAGAGCCCATTGCGGCGCTGCCGCCTGCGATCTCCGCGCTGCTGCCGAAAGTTTCCATCATGCTGGTGCCGTACCTGGAACGAGGGGACGGCAAGGAGAAAGGTAACGTCCGCGCAGACGAGTTCGTCTGCACCGAAAAACCTCCGGAAAACCGGTTGTCCTGGGCCACACAAGTCCGCTTCGACAACGAAGAGGTCCTGGTCTTCGCTTTGAAGGGCCAGGATGTTTCGGAATATCACTACCGCTTCTATCATGTCCTCGCGACGCTGGCGGGCGGCCTGTGGGCCGAGGAAGCGCAATCGCAGTACTGTACTCTGCTGCGCGAGGAGCTGCGCGCCGGCGTGCACGGCGAAGTGGATGAGGAGAGCTGGCAGAACAAACAGGCTCTGCTGCGCCGGCAAAGCAACATTCGAAAAGAAACCAAGCTCTTCCGCGACTATGCGCGGCAATCGTTCATCGATACGCTCACCCTGTACCTGCACGGCATCTGCTGCGACATCGACGTGGACACGGGCCCGCGCCAACTGCCCAGCCGCTATCTGCGCCGGCGATTGAATCTGTTGTATGGGCTGTATCCTCCGCCCAGCGGGTACGCAGTCCTCCCCGAACATCAGACGCAGCCGGGCTGACCGGCACGCGGGCTATTCCGGTCGCCGCGTTTACCAAACCTTACAAGCGGAAGCGTAACGGCTCTCGGGCTGGGCGCGTTGAATTCTGCATAGTGGCTGAATGGGTCCTCGATCCCGACACGGCTTTGATGTTGAAGCTCTCCTCGGGCGATTTGTCGAGCTTCGAAACTCTGCTGGAACGAAATCGCGCTGGCGTCATCAATCACCTGTACCGGATGACTCGCAACCGGGCCATCGCTGAAGAGCTGGCTCAGGACGTCTTCCTGCGCGTGTACCGCTCGCGGAGGAATTACCAGCCGGACGCGAAGTTTGCCACCTGGCTTTTTCGCATCGCCACCAACGTGGCGCTGAACTGGCGAAGGGACACGCGCCGGGAAGCGGGCCATTTGCGGCTGGACCAGGCCGTAGCGAATGCGCGCCAGATCGAGGTTGTGGACGGCGCTCCGAGAATCGACCAGCGGCTGGTGGCCGATCATCGCGCCGGCGAGGTGCGGGCCGCGGTGGCGTCGCTCCCGCCCAAGCAGTTGGCCGCCGTGCTGCTGCACAAGTATGAGGGGATGGATTACGCGGAGATCGCCGCAGTGCTGAACTGCTCGCTCTCCGCTTTGAAGTCGCTGCTGTTTCGCGCTTACGAGTCGTTGCGGCGGCGTTTGGCGCATCTGGCCGTCGAGGCTGGTTAAGCCGCCTTGCGTGCCACCGCGACCAATCGCGCTGCATCCAGGCCATAGGGCGCTCCTTGCAGATCTCCGAACAGGCGCACCTCCGGAAAACCGCACGCGAGCAGACGGTCCTTCAATTCGCGCCCGGAATAGACGGTGTGCTCAAAGCGAAAGGTTTGCGCACGGCCGTCCTTGAGCAAGGTCCATTCATTGTGGATGCGGGTCCAATCGTCTCGCAATTGCGGCCGCTGCAGAACTGTCGCACCATCCGGATAATCCGTGCATTGTGCGCTCTGCCAGACTCGGGCCAGCCGCTCCTTGCCGAACATCTCCAGCACGAACACGCCTCCGGCCTTCAAGCCTTCGCACACGTTCCGCAGCACTCGCAGATCGTCCTCTTCTTTCGCGAAATATCCAAAGGAAGTGAACAGGCTGCACGCCAGATCGAAGGCCGCGGGACGGCGGAACTGGCGCATGTCTTGCCGGACCCACTCCACTGCGACACGGGCCTCGGCCGCCCGCTCCCGCGCGCGATCCAACAAAAACTCAGTCCGGTCCACGCCGGTGACCTCCCAGCCAAGCCGCGCGAACTCGACTGCATGCCGTCCGGGCCCGCAGCAAAGGTCGAGCACCGCGCGCCCTTGGAACCCTACCAGCTCGATGATCTGACCCACTTGTTCGGGCGCCGCCTCCATGCGCTCGGGCGGAAACATGTAGGGATACAACTCGCGCCAGAAATCTTTGTCTTCGAACCATTCCATGCTTCAGGGTACACGGCCGGGCAGGCACCCGAGGTCAGAGCGCACCGCGCGCGCCGCCATTAGGCTTGACAGCCGTTTCGAAAGAGAGGATTCTTGGACGAGGGTCTTGGCTATGCTGAACCGTCGGCTTCTTTTTTCCCTTTCGCTGGCTGCACTTCTGGGCATACCGCTCACGGCGCAGCCCGTCATATCGGCTCGGGCGGGCCTGATTCACTTGTCGGAAGGCGCGGTTCTGCTGGACGGCCAACCGATCGAACCGAGGGCCGGCAAATTCGAGCAAATGCGAGACGGCTCCGAGTTGCGCACCCGGGATGGCCGCGCGGAAGTGCTGCTGGCGCCCGGCTCCTTTCTCCGCATCGGCGAAGACACCGCGATTCGCATGATCTCGAACCGGCTGGCGGACACGCAGGTGGAGTTTCTCACCGGCGCCTTGATTCTGGACGCCGCGGAAGCATCGCTGAATGCTCCGGTCACGTTGGTCTACCAGGATTATCAAATCCGGATTCAAAAACAGGGTCGCTACCGGTTCGATTCCGTGCCGGCGGAGGTGCGCGTGGAAAAGGGCGAGGCCGAAGCCACGCACGGGTCCGCGTCGATTTCCATCCAGGCCGGTTATGTGCTTCCTTTCTGGAAGGGGGGGCTCGAGGCGCGCAAGTTCGACATCGGAACTACCGACGGCCTGGATCAGTGGGACACCGCGCGCAACGGCTCGATCGCCCAGAATAATTCCGAGGCGGCGCAGACTTCCGATCTGGCTGGACTGATGGATGCCTGGCAAAATAATCCTGATGCGGTGCTGCAGGCGCTGGGAATGTCCAGCTATCTTCCTTCGGCCGGCTACACGCCTCTTCCCAGTTACACCTACACGCCTCTTTCCGGCTACAGCACGTACCTGGGGAGCCCGCTGGGCATGACGATGCTCGATCCGCTGGGACTCCGGATGGGCAGCACCTTCGGCCTGTATCCGATACCGTTTTTCCGCTACAGCCCGGCTCGATCGCCGCTATTGGGCGGCAGTACGTATCGCGGTCCGTACCGCTATCCCGGCGCCGTCGGACTGCCGCGGAGTCCGATCTACACCGGCACTCCCGGCCGCATGGGCACGCCCGCTCATGGAACGGCGGTCCATGGCGTGCACTCAGTGGGACACAGGTAGCAGCCGCGTGGGGCATCCGCAACCAAGGCTCTGCCGGAAAAAGCAAGAGCTGCAACCCGAATGCGCGGCAACTTGGGAGTCGTACGAGGCCGCGGTTCTAGAAGCGGGCCTTCCGATCGACCCTCACAGCGGAGTCCTGGCAGTTCCCACGATCTACGAACGGCAACACCCGGTGATCGATGCGAAAACCGGACGAATGACCGCCGCTATTTACGCCATCACCACACTTCGTTGGAAGCATCTGCGAGCCTCGGCAGCGCTCAGCAAGCATCTTTCCGGCTACCGCTGCTGAGCGCCCGCGTCGCGACGCGCTGGCAATCCAGAATTACTCGCTAGGCGCGTAGTAGCCAAGCCGCCAGCGAGCCTTGAGAGGCGGCAGCTCGGGCGGCGGGAGCAGCTTGACCTGCACCTTGCGATACGCGCCATCCCGAGTTCGATTGGTCGGCGAGTAAGCCAGGACATATTGGTTTCGCAACTCGAGACCGATCCTGGCCGCGATGCCCGGCAGCTCCTTTAGATTGGGCGCGGCCAGCGCCCGGCCGCCGGTCTGCTCCGAAATCTCGGACAGCACTCTGGGTCCTCCGATTTCCGCGACCGAGAGCGCGATCGTGATCGGCTCGAATACGCCCATCGCGTAGATCTGGACATCGGCCTCCCGCACCAGACCTTCAATCTGTTTGGAGGTGAACTGGCTATTGTTCTCTCCGCCATCGGAAATAATCAAAAGCGCCTTGCGAGGATTCTTCGCGTTCTTCATCTCTTGCAGCCCCAGATGCACCGCGTCCAGCAACGCGGTGAGCCCGCCGGAGGTTGCGGCGCCCAGCTTCTGCTCAATCACACCAGTGTCTTGGGTGAAGCGGAGCGTCAGTTCGGCCTGGTCGCTGCATTCCACCAGGAAAGCCTCATCGCCGGCGTTGAGCGTCTTGAGAAACTCGCGCACCGCTTGCCGCGAGGTGGCGAGCTTCGCTCCGATGCTTCCGCTCACATCCACGATCAAGCCTACCGACAGCGGCGCATCTTCGGCCGAGAAGTGCGCGATGGTCTGCTCGGTCCCGTCTTCGGTGAGTTTGAAGTTCCCTTTCTCCAGGCCGAGGACATAGCGGTTGGCCGCGTCGGTGACGGCCACCGGAACCAGCACCAGCGTGCTGTCGGCGCGAAACCGCGGCGAGCCGCTCGCATCCGTCTGCGCGCGCACGCCGATGGCTCCGATGCAAAGCAGGATAAGGGCGATGCCGCGGAACCGCATACTACAATCCCTTCATTGAACTCTAGCACGGACTCCGTGCGATGCCCCAGGCCGGGATGCTTAGCCGCGCGAGCCACGGGACCTCGCGTACCCTCAAGCCTCCACGTACCAGGGAACGTCGATCACCGAGAGGCGCTGGTTGCCTTTCAGAAACAGCAGCGCCTTCAGGATCGCCCCGCGCTGGTTGTGCAAAAAGTAGTGATACCAATGGCGCTCTACCAGCTCCGGGATCAGCACCGCGATGTAGCGGTCCGGATTTTTCTGTTCCAGTTCGCCGACGAAATTCAGAATGGGACCAAAAATCTGCCGATAGGGAGACTCTACTACTGTGAGCTTGGGCACCGGAACGCCCAGCTCGAGAGCGGGCTTTTCCACCAGTTCCGTCCAATGATCGCGAAGGTCTCCGGCGTCCTCGCCGATCTTGACTTGCAGCACGTGCACCTCGGGGGACAGGTTGAGAGCGAAGCGCAGGCCTTTTTCGGCGATCTTCGTCCAGCCCTGAATGGGCACCACTACGATGGGCGGCTCGAGATGCGTCAAATTCAGCGGGGCGTCCAGCTCAACCTCTCTTTGGACAGCCAGATAATGGCGGCGAACGAGGATCATGACTGCCAGCAGGGATGGGATGAGCAGAACCGTCATCCAGGCGCCTTCGACGAACTTGGCGGTCAGAACCACTCCCACCGTGATCGCGGTCACGATGGCGCCGACGCCGTTGATCAGCATGCTTCGCGCCGCGCCGGCTCCTCCGGTACGTTTCCAATGCACCACCATGCCGGCCTGCGACAAAGTAAACGCGAGGAACGCGCCGACCGCGAACAGAGGGATCAGGCGATCCGTCACGCCGCCGAATATGACCAGCAATAAGCCCGCCAGGAAGGTCAGGACGAAGATGCCGTACGAGAAAACCAGCCGGCGTCCGCGAGCTGCGAAGGCGTGCGGGAGGTATCCGTCGTCGGCGACGATCTGGCAGAGGCGCGGAAAATCGGCGAACGCAGTGTTGGCGGAAAGAGCCAGCACCGCGAGAATGGAACCGATCGCAACGTAGTAGAAGATGCCCTTACCGGCGACCGCGCCGATGAGCTGGGACAGAAGGCTCTCGTAACCGGGCTGCCCGGGATCCGTTGCGCCGACGTGGTAAACGCGCGCCAGCCACGCGATGCCCGCAAGCATCAGGATCAGAATGCCGATGATGGCCGAGAGAGTGCGCCGCGCCGACTCGACACGCGGCTCGCGGAACGCCTTGACGCCGTTGCTGACCGCTTCCACGCCGGTCATCGCGGTGCATCCGCTGGAGAAGGATTTCAGAAGCAGCCATGCGCCCGCCGCACCTGCGCCCGCGCCGGATTCGAGCGTATGCGGAGGCACAACCGGAGCGGGCTGCCCGCCGCTGAGCAGCGTTTTGATCAGACCGAGTGCAATGGAGCCGAGCAGGCAGGCGATGAAGAGGTAGGTCGGCAGCATGAAGAGGTTGCCGGTTTCGCGCAGTCCCCGAAGATTGATCAGCGCGATGATGGCCAGGATGCCCAGACAGAGCACTAGCGTGTGCGGCAGCAGGCTGGGCACCGCGGATACCAGCGCGCCTACTCCGGCCGAGATGCCGACCGCGACCACCAGGATGTAGTCGACGATCAGCGCTGCGGCAGCCAGCAGCGCGGTGCGCTGCCCGAGGTTCTCGCGGGCCACCGTGTAGGAACCGCCTCCGCCCGGATACGCGGAGATGGTTTGGAGATAAGAAATGTAGACCACGATCAGCAGCGCGATAATGCTGAAGCTGATGGGCACGACGTACTGTACGCTGAGCGCGCCCAGCGGAAGCAGCAGCGTGAGCGCGGCCTCCGGACCATAAGCCGCGGAGCTGAGCGCGTCCAGGCCGAAGACGCCGATGCCGGTTAATGTGCCGAGCCGCTGTTCGCCTTCCTCGTAGTTGGCGAGGGGCTTGCCAAAGAGCAGATCAACGATGGACATAAATCGCGCGAGCTACTCGAACAGCCGGTTGGCGTCGGCGTAGGGCAGCGCGCCGCCGGTGAAGGACGAGTAGGTGCCGCGTTCCAGCAGTTCCTGTGCGATGCGCTGGGTGAGCCCCATGCCGGCACGCATGGCTCCCGATCCAATGCTCACGCGCGCCACACCCAATCGCTCCAGTTCGGCGATGGGCGGGGTCCCAACCGTCGCCAGAATGTTGAGCGGGCCGTGAACGGCGCGCGCCAGTTTGCCGATGGTCTCAGCATCGCGAACACCCGGCGCGAACAGGCAGTCCGCGCCTGCCTGGCGATAGGCGTTCAGGCGTTGGATGGCGCTTTCGAGACGAGTTGCCGGATCCCCGATGGACGCGAGAAAGACATCGGTTCGTGCGTTGATCACCAGATCGGTCTTAGAGCGAATGGTCTCGATCGTTTTGACCTGAGCGGCGAGCGGGGTCAGTGAGTCGGGGTGTTCGCCGGTCGTATCTTCGAGGTTCAAACCAGCCGCACCTGCGTCCACCACCGCTTGTGCCGTGCTGACCGGGTCGCCGTATCCGGATTCGACGTCCGCGGTCACCGGGATCGAAACCGCGCGCGCGATGCGCCGCACCACGTCCAGCATTTCGTCGCGCGAAATGCGCTCGCCGTCTGCGTATCCGAGCGAGTTCGCGACGCCCGCGCTGGTGGTGCCGAGGGCCGGGAATCCCGCGGCTTCAAAAATGCGCGCGCTGGCGACATCCCAGGCATTCGGAAGCACGAGGATCTTTGGTCCGGCGTGCAGCTTTCGAAGAATCGAGGTTTTCTCAGTCACCTGCGAACCGCCGGAAGAAACTGTCCGCTTTCCACTGCGGACGATTCGATTCGTTGGCGACCCGCTGGAGCAGCGCCAGGATGATCTGATCGAACTGCGCGGCCGCCGTTTTGTCGACGGGCTGGTTCAGGTCGTCCGAGGGCGCATGATAGCGGTCGCGCAGCCAATCCTTGTGGAGTTTCTCCTCAGGCGAGCCCGGCAGGTAGCCGAATTTGAAAGCCAGCGCCGGGATGCCGTGACGGATGAAGCTGTACTGATCGCTGCGGATGAACAGATTGCGTTGCGGCTCTCTGTCGGCCTGCACCTGGACGCCGGCAGCGCTTGCTGCCGCGCGGATGTCGTCGCCCAGCGAGGATTCACCGAGACCCTGCACTTCGATGTAGCGCAGCGAATGCAGCGGCAGAAACATATCCAGGTTGATGTCGGCGACGATGCTTTTTTCGCTGACCGTCGGATGCGCGGCGAAGTAGCGCGAGCCTTGCAGACCTTTTTCCTCGCCCGTGACCGCGACGAACAGCACCGAGCGGCGAAGCTTGGCGTTCGACTCGCGTAGCAGCCGGCTGATCTCAAGAATGGAGGCGATACCGGACGCATCGTCCATCGCGCCGTTGTAAACCTTGTCGCCGTTGATCGGCTCGCCCACGCCCACGTGATCGAGGTGCGCGGTCATCACTACGTACTCGTTCTTCAGCTTCGGATCCGTGCCGGCCAGCAGTCCGGCCACGTTCTGGGATTCCACCTGCCACTTCTTCAATTGGACGTGCGCGCGAATAGCCGCGGGCAGCGCGAAATGCGGCAGCGGCCGGCCATTGTCGGCGTCCGCAAGAATCTCAGCGATGTTGTGGCTGGTGCCTTGGAAAAACTTGTCGGCGCGCTCGGGATTGATGGTCACGCTCAGCCGCAGACCCTGGTTCTCGTCGAGCGACGGATCCGCCAGGCTCATAGACGGCATGAATCGCGAGAGCCGCGCCCGCGACCACGGGATGTCCATGGCCTTGGGATTCTGTATGCTCGCGATTCCCACGGCGCCCGCGGCCTTCAGATATTTCCAGCGCTCGCCGGCGGAAGAATAATGGGCCTTGAGCGGGCCGGGAATGGAGGACGGGCCACCCGCGAGGTACACCACGATCTTGCCTTTCACATCCAGACCTGCCAGGTCGTCGTAATTCTTTTCCGGTACCTTCAAACCGTAGCCCGCGAACACCGCCGCGGCTTCGGTGCGCTCCTGGATGTCGCCGCGCAGGCTGAACGTCGCGTCATCGCCGAGCGAGAGGCGCTCCACCTTCCCATTCCGGACCAGCGCGAGGCTGGACTGATCCTCGACAATCTGCATCACGTCGAATTTCACGGGCTGAAAGTAGCCGGACGTTCCCGCGGGCTTCAGCCCGGCGCGCTCGAGCTCGCCGGCCACGTAGCGTGCAGCCTTGAGATGGCCTTCGCTGCCGGTGTTGCGGCCTTGCAGGTCGTCGCTCGCCAGAAATTCGATGTGGGACCACCAGCGCTTGCCCTCCGCCTCGAAATCGGTGGCGGCAGCAAGCAACCAACAGGCGGGAACGAGCAGCAGCAGGCAGGATCTGATTCTCATTTGGCACCAGCCTTGGAAGCTTTGAATTCGGCGCGGCGGGCACGCAGTTGCGCGGCGTGGCTTTCGGCGTGCTCCGCGTAACCTTGCAGGAACTGCTTGAGCGTCACCCGGCCGCGCTCGGAGTGCAGGCCCGCGCGTTCGAACGCGGACTCAGGCAGTTCCTTCAGCAGCTCGTAATTCTCGCCGCGGATGCGGCGGAACGTTTCGAGCGACTGGGATGGTTTCCGCCGGGCGTAGTCCAGATTCCGGGTCCAGGCATCCTGATCGAACGCTTCCAGCTTAGGATTGTCTTCGGCGATGATCTGGCGCAACCGCATGGTCCCGACGATCTCGGCGTCCGCCAGGTGCGCGACGATCTGGCGAATGCTCCATTTGCCGGGCTCGGGAACGAAATCCACTTCCGAGCCGGCCGCGCCGGTGATGGAAACCGCCACCAGCTCCGCGCCGCGGCGGAAGCGCTCCAGAAGGTCCGTAATGTCGCTCATGCTGAACCTCGGGCGTTCACATGAGTGTGAACGCAGCACGCACGAGTGCGTGCGCCACCTTCACATTATAGAGAAACTGGCTGAATTCAACGCCACTTGGGAATCATGTAATAATGGCGAACTGGGATCGATGGACAAAGTCGCGGCCGGCGAGACGCACAGCTTTGCTTCCAGCCAGGCGGATAAGCGCCTGGGACGCTTGGCCTTCGAGGTCAACCATGCCCTCAAGTCGCGCGATGCCGAGGCAGTTCACGATTTGAGAGTTGCGTTGCGCCGGTTCTCCCAGGCCCTCCGGGTGTTCAAGCCCTGTTTTCGCGGCAAGGAGTTTCGTAAGATTCGCCGTGAGGCCAAGCGGACTTTAAGTCTGGCGGGAGAGGTGCGAAATTGCGACATCGCCCTGCAGCTGCTGGCAAAGTCCAAACAGGCCCAGAAGGCGGATCTTCCCCTCCAGATCGAGGCGCGACGCCACGAAGCCGAGCGTACGCTGGTGGCCGCCTTGAGGCGATGGACGGATCGAAAATCATCGCGCCGGTGGAGGGTAGTGCTGGAGACGGCAGCGGTCAAGGCATCCCACCCCTCCGGCAAGGCGAGCATCGCCCGGACCGCGCAGCAGACCTTGCCACGCCTCGCGGAAGAATTTTTTGAGCGCGGCGACCGGGCCGCCAGGGAAAAGGCTTCGCCAGCGGAACTGCACCAGTTTCGCATCGTCTCGAAGAAATTCCGCTACTCGCTGGAATTGTTCCTCCCACTCTACGGACCGGCGATGAAACCGGCGCTCGAAAAGATCAAGCAGGTGCAAGGACTGCTGGGCGACATCAATGACTGCGAGACGGTGCGGGGCATGATTTCGCAGTACAAAGGCATCGGCGGCGTCGCGGCCTGGCTGAGGCGGAAGCAGCGCAAGAGAATCGAAGAATTCCAGAAATGCTGGCTGGAGACGCTCGGAACCGAGGCGGAGTTGCGCGGCTGGAGAGCCTTCCTGAGTCGTCCGACAACGAAGACCCGAGCCGTCAAGAAGCCCGCCGCACGCGTGGCAGGCCCCGAGCCGCTTAGAACGCGCGCCGCCGTCGCCTGATAGTTGGAAGCTAGGACGCCGCCGCCTGGCGTCTCAGCACGTCCTGCGCTTCCTCGAGTGAGGATAGGTGACCAGGACTCTAGCGACGCCCGCGACTCTGAACAACGTCTGGATGCGCTCGCTCAATCCTACCAGGGCGTAGCGCCGCCCCTGTCGCTGGCAGGATGCATGAAAACCGATGACCGACCCAAGCGAGGCGGAGTCCATGTACGGCACTCCGGCGACATCGATGATCGTGACCGGGTCGTGCAGACCGCGTATGACGGACTGAAAATCGAAAACCTCTTTCAGCGTGAGGCTCCGCAGAGACGGAGAATGCGCACACCCGCGCTTTTCCCAGGGATCGATTCGATCTTCAGTGGTTCCAGCTTCGCAAGTGTACAACGCGCTGGTTACGGTTTCATTACAGATTCTCCCGGAAGCTCCTGTTGCTAACATCGAAGCATGCAGTTGAATCCTCATCTGACATTCCAGGGCCAGTGCGAGGCGGCCTTTCACTTTTACGAAGAGTGCCTGGGCGGCAGGATCGTCATGATGATGAAATACTCAGATTCGCCGCTGGGCGAACAAGCAGAACCCGGCTGGCGCGACAAGATCATCCATACCACGCTGGCCCTCGGTGACCAAAGATTGTCGGGCGCCGATGCGCCGTCTGAGCGTTACCAGAAGCCGCAGGGTTTCTCGGTGCAGCTCAACGTCGGCGACGCGGCGGAAGCGGAGCGGATTTTCACGGCTCTGGCGGAGAAGGGCGCGGTTCAAATGCCGCTCCAGCAAACTTTCTGGGCGGTGCGTTTCGGCATGCTGGTCGACCAATTCGGCACGCCCTGGATGATCAATTGCGAGCCACCGGCTTAACTTTGCCGGGGGCGCTCGACGATAGCGCGGCGCATCGCCACGGAAACATGAGCGACCAGAAGAAATTGTTGCTAATCGGCGCGACCACTGGCTACCAGACACGTGTTTTCGCCGACGCCGCGGCACGCCTTGGTTTCGATCTGGCGCTGGCCACGGACCGCTGTCATGTGCTGGACGATCCCTGGGGCGATCGCGCCATCGCGCTGCGCTTTGAAGATCCCGCCGAGGCAGCCGCGACGCTGGAAAGAGAAGCGCGCGTGGACGGAATTGTCGCGGTGGGCGACCGACCGGCGTACATCGCCGCGCTGGCCGCCGCGCGCTTGCGGATCCCGTACAATTCGCCCCAGTCCGTGCTGGCGTGCCGCGACAAGTTTCTCTCTCGCGAGCGGTTTCGCACGGCGGGTTTGCTGGTGCCGGAGTTTCACCCCGTTCCGATTGCGGATGGTCCCGCGCGAGCGGCCCGCTCGTCAGCCTATCCGTGCGTGCTGAAACCGCTGGGACTTTCGGCTAGCCGTGGAGTGATTCGCGCCAACAATCCGGAGGAATTCGTCGCCGCCTTCCGCCGCATCCAGGCGCTGCTCTCAGAGCCTGACATCGCGCGCCTGCGGGAGGAACAGAGCCGGTTCATTCAAGTGGAGAGCTTCATCCAGGGACGTGAGTTCGCCCTGGAAGGGATTCTACTCGACGGCCGTCTGCGCGTACTGGCGGTGTTCGACAAGCCCGATCCCCTGGACGGCCCATACTTCGAGGAGACGATTTACGTGACGCCATCGCGCGAACTTGCTTCCACGCAGCGCGAAATTGTACGTGCCACGGAAAAGGCGGTGCAGGCGCTCGGCCTGACGCGCGGTCCGGTGCACGCCGAGATGCGAGTGAATGCGCAAGGCGTCTGGATGCTGGAGGTGGCCGCGCGGCCGATCGGCGGCCTGTGCGCGCGCGTGCTGCCGGGCCTGGAGGAGCTTATCCTGCGGCACGCCGCCGGCCAGGACGTCTCAACGATCGCGCTGCCCCCAGACGCCGCCGGCGTGATGATGATTCCCATCCCGCGCGCAGGAGTCTACGCCGATGTGCAAGGTCTCGAAGACGCGCGGCTGGTGCCCGGCATCGAAGAGATTATTGTGACCGCCAAGCAAGGACAGAAACTGGTCCCGCTGCCTGAAGGAAACAGCTATCTGGGATTCATTTTCGCCCGAGCCGCGTCGCCCGGGGAAGTGGAACGCGCGCTCCGGCTCGCGCATCAGCGATTGCGTTTTGAAATCGCAGCCGCGCTGCCGGTGCTTTGAGCTCAGCCCTTCGCCTTGGGCGGAACGTATCCCGGCGGCAGCGCCGCGCCCTCGCCAAAGAAGTAATCTTCCATTTGCTTGAGCAGAAATTCCTGGGCTTCCTGCGTGCCGAGGTTGAGCCGGTATTCGTTCATGATCATCTTCATCTGCTCCAGCCACATCTTCCAGGCTTCCTTGGAGACATTCTCGTAGATGCGCTGGCCAAGCGGGTGGTTGTCAAACGGCACTTCTTCCAGGCCGGGCATTTCCCGTTGGAATTTGACACAGAAGACCTTGTGCTTGCTGGTCTCTTCCTCGATTCGAGGACCAACCATTCCGCTGCCGCAGCCCATGCAGATTCTCCTTTACTGGCTCGTCGCCTTTAGGATAGCAAGCAGGAAGCACGGGCTGAACTGCGGAGGGAAGTCCGGGATGTCCAGCCGCCACCGGCTGCGCGCCGGCCAGCCCTCGTCTCAGCTCATACACGCCTGGAAGATTACGCCGGCGGGGATTTTTGGACGGCAGATTTCTTTCCTTGAAGATACTTGGAGAGCGTGAACGGTGTTCGGGCGCCCTTCTCCATGGCGCGCTGCACGGCCTTCTGGTAGCGCCGCAGCGTCTCGCGCTTGACGGCTTCGCGGAGATTGCAGGCCTCGATGTCCAGGAGAATCTCTATCTCCCACGGCTGGAACGTGTTACGGTTTACGGTGCCGCGCACCAGCTCTTGCAGCAGCTTGTTGAACCGATGCAGGACCACTTCGGCATCTTGCGTCTCGGCGGGCATATCCACAAGGAATATCGGCAGAAAAATCAGAAACTTGAGCGCTCACACCAGCACTTGCCGTCTGCTGTACTATCAGGACATCGGCATGAGGGATCCCAAGTTCGATGAGCCCCGCATCGCGTTGAACCGCATCTATACCAGGACCGGCGACCAAGGCGAGACGCATCTGGCCGGCGGGCAGCACGTTCCCAAGGATTCGGCCCGCATCGAATGCTATGGCACCGTGGATGAGCTGAACGCATTCGCCGGCATGGCCTGTCTCACGGCGGCCGAGGCTCTGCCGCAACTCGCGGTCATCTTGCGGCGGGTGCAGCACGAGCTGTTCAACCTCGGCTCGATTTTGGCCACCAAGGCCGAGGACGTGCATCCCAAGCAGGCCCGCATTACGCCGGTCGAGATCGAGCAGCTTGAGAAGGAGATCGACCAGGCCAACGCGGAGCTTGCGCCGCTGCGGTCGTTCGTGCTGCCGGGCGGCTCGCGTTTGAATGTCGAACTGCACGCCTGCCGCACCATCTGCCGGCGCGCCGAACGCATGGCAGTCCGGCTGGCGCGAGAGGAGCCGATCCCGCCTGAGGCGATCCAATATCTGAACCGGCTGGGTGACGCGTTTTTCGTGTGGAGCCGCTGGGCGAATCATGTGCTGGGCGTGCCCGAAGTTCTGTGGGAGCCCAATCAGGCCGCGTCGGGAAAAAGCGGCGGCTGACAGGGCACGCCCTTGCCCATGACCGGCCGGTCCCCGGAAGCTAAGACTTGAGCGCTGCCGTATCTCCGGCCCGTTTTGCCCGGCGCCCGCCAAATGCATGGATCGTTCTGGTCCCGGCCACGACTTCGCCGCTGTGGGGCACGCCTCGCGGGATGAAGCACTCCTCGCCGGCTCCCACTGAAATCCGCTCCCCATTGAGGATCAAGGTGTAACAACCCTGCACGACAGTCATGTACTCGTCGTAGTCGTGGACGTGTTCGGCGGAGACGGCAGTCTCGCGGCAGGTCCAAAACGCCATCTGGCTTCCGTCCGCGCCGTCGAACACACAACCCTGGACACCGGGCGTCGCTTGGTCCGCCGTTGAGATCCGGTTGGCCGCATTTTTCATGAATTCGGGGAAATCGTATTTTCGCACGCCGCCGCCGGTCAGGGCTCGTCAGTTGGCAAACTCCGGCCATCAACCCACGCCAGACGAAAAGCCATCAAACAGAAGCCGTCACTAAAATTCGGCACCGCGCTCGGCCAGCACCTTCCTAAGAACCGAACGGTGGCACCGTTCCTCTTTCTCGCAGTAGCAACCTAATGAAAAATTGGTCTGGTGAGAGAGAGCCGCCAGCAGATCGAGGACTCTTGCGGCATCCGGCTTGTTCATCTCAGCCCGGAATTTGCGCTCGAAGGTTTTCCACCTCCGCTCGTCCTGCGATCGCAAAGCGAACGTCACCAACTCCTGGCTCGGGGAAAGAATTGGAAGCCAGACATCGTAAAAATCCAGCTTTGCGAAATCGGTTTTCGGAACTCCTCGCGGTGGCCTGCGAACAGCGCCCAGCCGGAGGCCCTCATTTGTCTTCCTCGCGCGCCCGAGCCTCAACACTGCAATCGGCAAGTTGAATTCCTCCCTCTCGATCGGTCATCGCACATTCGAGGCGAATGGGCTGTGATCTTCAGGCCTCCATTTGGACATCGCACGATTCCGAGTGTATTCCCGGCGGCGCGACGGAATCCTGGCAGCGACTCTCTCGCGCACGATGTTGCGCAGGCGCACTAGACGGAATGGCCCGTAAGGCCAAAGTAGGCGGCAGCCGCGAGCATGTGCCGGTCGTTAGTCCACACCTCGCGCTCTCCCAACTCGTAAGCCGTCATGAGATGCACCGCGTCGGCGGTTCGCAGGAAGAGATTCCGCGGAGCGGAAATCATCCGCGCGCTGGTCCTCCGCAGCAGGGCTTCGCCCACGGGAACGAGGTTCCACAATCCATCCTGTATGTGCTCGGAGAAGCGCGCGGCCAACTCGCGCGCGTCACGGAGCGACGTGGCGCCTTCGCGCAGGCGGCGATGCAGCACGGCATGAAACTCGACCAGGGCCCATACCGACGAATGGATGGCGTCCGCTTTGCGGACCAGCTCGCGAACCCGCCGTGATGCGGGCTCATTAAAATAGAACTTGGCGATATAGGATGTGTCGAAGTACACCGTGGCTTAACGGCTGCGATCCACATCCAGGATTTTCGTGCTGTCACCGACTTGCGGCATGCGATCCCAGATCTTCCGCATGCAGGTGAAGATCCGGGCTTTCTTGCCCGCAGGCATGGGCGACGGAGCCGTAAGGGGGCGCAGCTCGGCCACCGGCTCCCCCCGGCGTTCGACCACGATAATGCCGCCTTCCGCAGCCTCGCGCACCAGTGCCGAGGTGTGAATGTGCAGCTCGCGGACCGAGGTCTTTCTCATGTGTCACATTGTAGCACTAAACCAACCCCGGCCATGCTGCATCGCTATGATATGACTCCTTGCTTCCACAGGCGCGCGGCATGTGGGCCTCCGCGCGGTCTACGTGCATGGCGATCTGGCATCATCGTACTGGGCGTCTCCGCAGACTGCCGTGCCTATCCACAAAATGAAGCTGCTCATCTTTTCCGACATCCACGGCGACAAGGCCGCGCTCGAAAAGCTCATGGACACCGAGGCCGATTACTATTTCGCCGACGGCGATCTGGCCAATTGGGGCCGCGGCCTGGAGCAACTGGGGCCCATCCTGCAGAAACGAGCCGAGCGCATGTATGTGCTGCCCGGCAATCACGAGTCGGAGGACGACATCGCCCGGTTCTGTGAACAATACGGATTTCACAACTTCCACGGGCAATCCATCCAGATTGCGGGCTATGCGGTCGCCGGCCTGGGCTACTCGAATCCCACGCCGTTCAACACGCCCGGCGAGTACAGCGAGCAGGAGCTGGCCGCGCGGCTGGAACCGTTCGCGGCGCTGGACCCGCTGATCCTGATCTGCCACGCGCCGCCGAAATCCACCAGGCTCGATCGCGTGCGCGAAGGCCAGCACTTCGGCAGCCAGGCCGTGCGCGATTTCATCGAGCGGCATCAGCCTCTGTATTTTTATTGCGGGCACATCCACGAGGCCGCCGGCCAGCAGGACGCCATCGGCCGGACGCAAGGCTGGAACGTCGGCAAGCGGGGGCAGGTGCTGGATTTGGACGGCCTGCTAAAATAAAATTTCATGACCCTCGAAGAACTCGAAAGAGAGTACGCTTCGCTCCGCCGGCAGGCTGACGCTGTGCGGAGCTATCTTTGACGCCCCCTCCAAGAAAGCCCAGCTAGCCAAAACCGAGCAACAGATTTCGGATCCCGATTTCTGGAACCAGCCCGAGAAATCCCAGAAGGTGATGCAGGAGCGCAAGCGGCTGGAGCAGTCCATTGCGGACGCCGAAGAAGTCGCGCGGCTGACCTCCGATCTCGATACGCTGTTCGAGCTGGCGCGCGAGGGCGAGGACGTCGCCGCCGATCTGGAGCGCGACATCAAGCATTTCGAAGAGCGGCTGGAGACGCTCGAGACCGGCATGCTGCTGTCGGGGCGGAACGACTCGAAAAGCGCCATCATGGCCATCCATCCCGGCGCCGGCGGCACTGAAAGCCAGGACTGGGCGGAAATGCTGCTGCGGATGTATCTGCGCTGGGCCGAGCGGCACGGCCTCCAGGCTGTGGTGACGGACCGGCTGGAGGGCGAAGGCGCCGGCATCAAGTCGGCCACGCTCGAAATCAACGGCGAGAACGCCTACGGGCTGCTGCAATCGGAAATCGGCGTGCATCGGCTGGTGCGCATCTCGCCCTTCGACGCCAATGCGCGCCGGCACACCTCCTTCGCGTCGGTTTTCGTCTATCCGCAGATCGAAGACGACATCAATATCGACATCCAGCCGGAAGATCTGCGTGTGGACGTATTTCGCGCCAGCGGCGCGGGCGGCCAGCACGTGAACCGCACCGAGTCGGCCGTACGAATGACGCACATCCCGACCGGCATCGTGGTGCAGTGCCAGAACGAGCGCTCGCAGCACAAGAATCGCGCCAGCGCCATCAAACAACTGCGTGCGCGTTTGTACGAATTCGAGATGGACAAGAAGCGCGCCGAGCAGAGCAAGGTCGAAGACAGCAAGCTCGACATCAATTTCGGCAGCCAGATCCGCAGCTATGTGCTCGCGCCCTACCGCCTGATCAAGGATCATCGCACCAAGCTCGCGATCGGCGACGTGGATCGCGTACTGGACGGCGATCTCGACCGTTTGATGCACGCCTTCCTGGTCTACAAGCACACCGGCAAGATTTCCGGGGATGGCAAAGACGGAAAAGAGGACCTGCCTGAGTGAGGCCGGGGAAATTCGCCGCGCCGCTGCGCTGATCCGCGCGGGCGAGCTGGTCGCTTTTCCGACTGAGACCGTGTACGGTCTGGGCGCAAACGCGCTCGATGCGGCCGCGGTCGAGAGAATATACGCCGCGAAGGGACGCCCGCCCTCCAGCCCGCTCATCGTGCACGTCGATTCCATCGAGCTGGCGCGCAGCCTCGTGCGCGAGTGGCCGGAGAAAGCCGAAGTGCTGGCGCGCCGTTTCTGGCCCGGCCCGCTGACCCTGGTCTTGCCGAAGCGGCCCCACATACCGGACCGCCTCACCGCCGGTCTGGACACGGTGGGTATCCGCATGCCCGCCCATCCGATTGCGCTAGCGCTGATCAAGGAGGCGGGCCTCCCGCTAGCCGCTCCCAGCGCCAATCGCTTCGCGCAACTCTCGCCCACCACGGCCGAGCACGTCCGCGCGGGCCTCGGCGATCGCGTCGCCATGATCCTGGACGGCGGCCGAACCACGCTGGGCATCGAGTCCACCGTACTTTCGCTGGCCGCCCCGGGCGCGGTATTGTTGAGACCTGGAATGATATCGCGCGCCCAGATCGAAGAAATGATCGGACCCATCGAAGTTCAGCGATCGGCGGCCGATGGTGCGCATCCGGCGCCCGGTATGCATGCGCGGCACTACAGTCCGGGAACGCCGCTAGTGCTCGTGGAAAGCGGCCGTCTTCCATCCAGCGGCCGGGGTGCGTATCTGTGGAGGGAGTGCCCGGCGGAGGCGGCGCGATCCATCCGCATGCCGCAAGAGCCCGGCGCGTATGCCGGCGTGCTGTACGAAATCCTGCACCAGGCCGACACCGAGGGATGGGATTGGATCGCCGTCGAGCGCCCCCCGCAAGACCCGTCCTGGGACGCCATCCGCGACCGGCTGGAGAGGGCCGCCACTCGATGATGGAGCCGGTGAAGAGCGGCAGCGAGCTGCTCGAAGACATCGAACTGACGGATGGCGAATCGCCGGCGCTGTGGTGGCTCGGGCACAGCAGCTTCGTGGTCAAGTACCAGGGCATCGTGTTTTACATCGATCCCTGCTTCTCGACTCCGGCGGGCCGCGCTCGCACGCTCGCATCGCCGCTGCGGGCCGAGCAGGCCACCAACGCGGACATGATTCTCTGTACGCACGCTCACGCCTCGCACATGGATCCGGCGACGCTGCCGGGCATGCTGAAGGCTTCACCGCGCTCCCGCGTGGTGCTTCCCAAGAGCACGGCCGAACACGCCTGCTCCATCGGCATCCCTTACGATCGGATGACCACCACCGACTCCGATTTGCGCGTGGAGTATTTCAAGGCAGGACCGTATGGCCGCGTCTACTCGGTTCCCTCGGCTCATCCGGAACTGGATTGGACCCCGCTCGGCGGGTACCCGCACCTGGGCTACCTGATCCGCTTCGGCGGTTGCACCATCTATCATGCGGGCGACTGCCGCTGGTACGAGGGGATTGTCGGCCGCCTGCGCCCCTACAACGTGACGGTGGCGCTGCTGCCCATCGACGGAGCCGCGAATTTCGACATCGCGCAAGCCGCGCAACTGGCCGAGGACATCCGCGCGCGCTGGCTCGTTCCCATGCACTACGGAACCTTTGCTAACCAGAGCGGCGACGTCAACCGCTTCATCGATCACATGCTCGGCTTCCGCCCATCAGTGGGATTCAAAGTTTTTGAAGCAGGCGAGCGCTGGATCATCCCGTGAAATGCCGGCGCCGCCGCTGATCTCGATCATCGTCCCCGTCTACAACGCCTCGGCCACTCTCGGCCGGTGCCTGGACGCCGTGTGCCACTCCACGTACCGCGATATCGAATGCCTGGTGGCGGACGACGGCTCCTGGGACGAATCGCCCGAGCTGGCCCAAGAGAGAGGCGCGCGCGTCCTCCCCATTCGGGAACGCCGGGGCCCGGCTTACGCCCGCAACCTCGCGGCCGCGTCCGCTCAGGGCGAGATTCTCCTGTTCATCGACGCCGACGTGTGCATTCAACCCGACACCATCGAGCGGATGGCTAACGCCTTCGCCGAGGACTCCACGCTTGATGCGCTGATCGGCTCCTATGACGATGACCCCGCCGCGTCCAATTTCGTCTCGCAATACAAGAACCTGATGCACTGCTTCGTGCACCAGCAAGGCAAACGCTGTGCCAGCACGTTTTGGACCGGCTGCGGAGCGATCCGGCGATCCGTCTTCCTGGCCGCCGGCGGCTTCGACGAAAAATACAAGCGCCCCTCTACAGAGGACATCGAGCTGGGCGCGCGGCTGATCCTCGCCGGCCGCAAGATTGAGCTGGAACCGTCGCTCACGGTCAAGCACCTGAAGCGCTGGACGTTTCTGGAGCTGCTCGAATCCGACATTCGAGACCGGGCCATCCCTTGGACCCTGCTGATGCTGCGCGAGCGCCACATCCCGAACGATCTGAACGTGCAGTGGAGCCAGCGCATCTCGGTGGCGCTGATGTACATCGCGTTGTCCACCACACTGGTCTATTGGCCCGCGGCGGTGGCGTTCGCGGCGGTGGTCATCGCCCTGAACCAGCGCTTCTATCGATTCCTTGAACGCCGCCGCGGCCTGTTCTTCGCGTTGCGGGCCGTGCCGCTGCACTTGCTCTATTTCGTCTACAGCGGCACCGCGTTCCTGGCGGCTTGCGGAATGGCGGTTGGCGAGGCCGTCTCGCGTTAATTGCCAACCGGCCAAGTCACTCTCTCCACGAGACTTCTACATTTGGGGGGAATAACCCAGGCTAAGGGGTATACCCCTCAGGATAGAAGATCCGACAGGCCAAAAAGATCGCATTTTCTGGAAGATAGTTCTGGCGTGTTTCGTGCACAGAAACGAGCATCAAGGAGGCCCGTGTGTCCCTGCGAAATTGGCTTTTGGGACCCGCCTGGCTTTTGTTCGCGATACAGAGCTCCCTCCTCTCTCAATCCATCAACAGTGGCACGGTCAGCGGCACCGTGCTTGATCCGGATCAGATGATGATCCCGCATGCGCATATAGAGCTGCGAAACCCTGTTGCCGGCTATAGCCAGACCGTAACCACTGACGACAGCGGTGCATTCCGGTTCAATAATGTTCCCGAGAACATGTATGAGATCCGGGTCAGCGCTCCGGGCTTCGCCTCAAAAAGAGAGCCGGTCGAGGTGCGAAGCTCCGTTCCAATCAGTCTAAGCTTCACTCTCGAGATGGCCGAGGTCGCCACGACGGTGGAAATAAACGCGTCGCTGGCCCTGATCGACACCGATCCCTCGGCGCATACAGACGCGAATTCCGCGGCGTTCATGAAGCTGCCGGGGTTCGACCCCGCGTCGGGCTTGAGCAGCATCATCAACAACAGTACCGGAGGCACCGCCTCGGACGCCAACGGATTTTTTCATCCGTTGGGAGATCACGCTCAAGTCAGCTTTGTGATCGACGGCCAGCCCATCAGCGATCAGCAAAGTAAAGTGTTTTCCACTCAGCTTCCACCGAACGCCGTGCAAAGCATGGAGCTCATCACCGGTGCGCCCGAAGCGCAGTATGGAGACAAATCCAGTCTGGTCGTGAACGCAACCACCAAATCCGGGCTGGGATCGCGCCCGTTTGGAAGCATCGGCGCAACCTTGGGATCCTTTGGAACCTACGGCGAGAACGGCACCTTCGGCTGGGGAACAACCAAGCTGGGGAACTTCATCGCCGTCAACGGCATCCGTACCGGGCATTTTCTTGACACGCCGGAGTTCTTGCCCTTTCACGACATCGGAAACAGCGAAAACATTTTCGATCGAGTTGATTTTCTGCCAAGCGGGCACGACGCCCTCCATCTGAATCTCTTTCTAGCCCGCAACTGGTTCCAGGTTCCCAATAGTTATGACCAGTTGAGCCAGGACCAGAAACAGCGCGTGCTCACTTGGAACGTCGCGCCCGGCTATCAACACATCTTCAGCTCGTCGACGCTGCTGACCATCAACCCGTTTGTGCGCCGCGATCAAGTCAACTACTACGGCAGCCGCGATCCGTTTTCCGACACGCCGGTCACAGAGTCGCAGAACCGGTTTCTGACGAATTACGGCGTAAGAGCGGACGTTGCAACGTCGCACCAGCGGCACAATTTCAAGTTTGGGACTCAGATCCAGCAAACCCAGTTACTGGAGAATTTCACGCTGGGCGTCACCGATCCTCTCTTCAATCCGGTCTGCCTCGGACCTTCCGGAGAGCCGCTCGCATTACCCGGGATTTTGGACCCAGGCCAGTGCAGCCTCAGCAATCCCGCCTACGCGGCAAATCCACATTTGCTCGCGGGGCTGGTGCCGTACGACTTGACGCGAGGTGGATCGTACTTCCTCTTCCACGGCGCAGGCAACGTCAACCAATTCGCATTCTACGCAACTGACGATATCAGGTGGGGAAACTTCAGCGTGAATGTCGGATTTCGGTACGATCAGTACAAGGGATTGGTCTCGAAGAACGGGCCGCAACCTCGGCTGGGCCTTTCGTATCTGGTGAATCGCACCGGTACCGTGCTGCGGGCCGCTTACTCGCGAACCTTCGAGACGCCTTTCAACGAGAATCTACTGCTTTCGAGCGCGACCGGGAGCGGAGGGTTGGCGCAAAGTGTTTTGGGAGCCAAGGCCAGTGTGCCCCTCGAGCCGGGATTTCGAAATCAGTTCAACGCCGGGTTACAGCAGAAGTTCGGACATTGGCTGCTTTTCGACGCCGACTACTTCTGGAAATACACGCACAACGGATATGATTTCGACGTGCTGTTCAACACCCCCATCACATTTCCGATCGCCTGGCATAACTCGAAGCTGGACGGCTTGACCGGCCGCCTCAGCACTGTGAACATCTACGGCTTCCAGGCCTACACGACATTCGGGCACACGCGAGCCCGTTATTTTCCGCCTGAAGTCGGTGGCCTGATTTTCCAGGGCACTGCGTCGGTTCCGGGTGTGTTCCGCATCGATCACGATCAGGCGTTCCAGCAGACCACCAACCTCCGGTATCAACGCGGGAAGGACGGGCCATGGGGGACTTTCATCTGGCGGTACGACAGCGGGCTGGTTGTAACTGGCGTTCCTGACTCGGCAGCGGCCCTGGCGCTCACACCGGCGCAGCAAGCGGACATCGGCCTGGCCTGCAACGGCGCGCGCGCGAAGTTCGGGAGTCCGCTGCGGGTATGCACCGCCGCTGTTACTTCGACACTACTTACGCTGCCTCAGGCTGGAATGGAAAACAACGACCATAACCCGGATCGCGTGAAGCCTCGGAATCTGTTTGACATCGCCTTCGGAACCGACAACCTTCTTCGCGCCGAGCGCTACAAGATGTCACTCCGGTTTACGGTGACCAACCTGACAAATAAAGTAGCGCTCTACAATTTCCTGTCGACCTTCAGCGGGACCCACTTCGTAGCACCGCGAACGTATCAGGCTGCAATAGGCTATTCCTTTTGAGAATGTGAGACCCGGGCAGCCGCCGGGTTTGTCGCCGGCAGAACCGTCCGCCGTAATCAGGCAGCGGTGGCGAGCCCGGCAAGAAATCCAACGTTAGACGATTTCAATACGACGCAATCGCCGCGGTCAGCGCTCCTGGTATTCGCCGAACACCGCGCGCAGCCGGTCTGAGATTTCGCCGACGGTGGCGCACGCCTCCGAACACGCCAGAATGTGCGGCATCAGGTTGTCGCTTGAGCGGGCCGCTTGCTCCAGGGCATCCAGGCGTTCAGCCACCACGGCGGCGCTGCGCGAGGCCCGCAGTCCCCGCAATTGCGCCACCTGCTGCTTCTCCAGCTCCGGGTCGATACGGAACACGCGCGGCGCGTCGGCTTCCTCCTGCTTGAACCGGTTCACGCCCACCACCACCGCTGCGCCGCGCTCCACCGACTGCTGGTATTCATAGGCCGCGTTGTGGATTTCATTCTGGATGTAACTCTTTTCGATAGCCGCCAGGGTGCCGCCCATGGCGTCGATGCGCTCGAGGTACTCGCGTGCGCCGCGCTCGATATCGTCGGTGAGCTGCTCGATATAGGTGCTGCCTCCCATGGGGTCCGCGGTGTTCACCACGCCGCTCTCGTAGGCGATGATCTGCTGCGTGCGCAGCGCCAGGCGCGCCGATTCTTCGGTGGGCAGCCCCAGCGCCTCGTCCTTGCCATTGGTGTGCAGCGATTGCGCGCCTCCCAGGACCGCCGCCAGCGCCTGCATCGAAACCCGCACCACGTTCACGTCCGGTTGTTGCGCCGTCAGGCTGGAGCCGGCTGTCTGGACGTGAAAACGCATCATCATCGAACGCGGGTTCTTCGCGCCGAACCGCTCGCGCATGATGCTGGCGTACAGCCGCCGCGCCGCGCGATACTTGGCGATCTCCTCCAGAAAATTGTTGTGTGCGTTAAAAAAGAACGACAGGCGCGGCGCAAACTGGTCCACCTCCAGACCGGCTTCGAGCGCCGCGCCGATGTAGGCGATAGCATTGGCCAGCGTGAACGCGACTTCCTGGATCGCGGTGGAGCCGGCCTCGCGGATGTGATAGCCGCTGATCGAGATGGTGTTCCATTCCGGCAGCTCGCGGGCCGCCCAGGCGAACAGATCGGTGATGATGCGCATGGCCGGGCGCGGCGGATAGATGTAGGTGCCGCGCGCGATGTACTCCTTCAGAATGTCGTTTTGAATGGTGCCGGAGAGCTTGCGCAGATCGGCGCCCTGGCTGCGCGCCACCAGAACGTACAGGCTCAACAGAATCGACGCGGTGGAGTTGATGGTCATCGAGGTGGTGATGTCCGCCAGCCTGATGCCGTCGAACAGCCGCTGCATGTCGGCCACAGAGCAGATGGCCACTCCCACGCGGCCTACTTCGCCCGCGGCGAGCGGATGGTCGGAATCCATTCCCATCTGCGTGGGCAAGTCGAAGGCGACCGAAAGACCGGTGATGCCCTGCGAAAGCAAATACCGGTAGCGCCGGTTGCTTTCCTGTGCAGTACCGAAGCCGGCGTACTGGCGCATGGTCCAAAGCCGGCCGCGATACATGTCGGGATAGATCCCGCGAGTATAGGGGTACTGGCCCGGCAGTTCGCTGGTCATGATCCTATCATGATTTAGAGATTTTCCGTGCCTTCCAGAATGAGGAGACGCCAAACCAACCCATCAGCAGAACGAACGGAATGGTAAGCGCGAGCCGCGGACCGCTCCCCTCATGGCCGATATTTCGCAGTGCCGAGGGTACCGGGAGCAAGGCTAATACGATAAAAAAGAAGCCAATCACCTGATTCCAGAGGATATGGATCGGGCGGATGATCCCGGGGATCACGTACCCCAGGAACTTCTTGGCCATCGAAAACATGCTGCTACTCTCAGTCTAGCGGAGACTTCGCTCTTAGGGTAATTGGATTAGGAGTATTGGCGGCTCGGCGCTTGCTATTGACAGGACGCCCTGGTGCCGATATAGAAAGAGGGAGCGGAACCTCCTGCGTGGAACACTTAGAAAATTGAGTGAAACTGTGGTTGCTTTGCCGACATCAAGAGGGTAGAGTGTTATGCTGAAGGTGGCCCGCAAAGAAAGGGGCGACGCGTGGAAGAAAAACTGAAAGAGTTGATGCAGGAACTGGGCAACGCTATCAACGAGTCGCTCTCCGACTCCGACCGCATCGCGGCTGCCATCGGCGAGATCAAGCGGGCAGGATATGACGTCTTCCTGGTGCTGGAAGCCACCATCGGTTTCAACAAACGCGACGAATCGGGAGAGTATGAAGCCGAAGAAGAATCGGAAGCCCAGGCTGAAGCGCGCCCCAAGCGGAAATTCGAGTCCACGGGTCGCATCAAGCTGACCTCCCAGGATCACAAGTTTCTCAAGGCGCTGAAGATCGCCATCGAGGAAGACAAGAGCTAGCCTTCAGGCTGGCCCTGCAGTTTGTTCCCCAGACATTCCTGATAGACACTCCAGGTCTTTTCGACCGCGGTCTCCCAGGCAAATTCGCGGCTCCGCGCCAGCCCGCGTATCGCAAGCTGTTCCCGCAGATCGCGGTCTTCGATTAGCTCGCGCAGGCCTCCGGCGATGGACGCCACGTCGGTTGGGTCCACCAGCAGCGCCGCATCGCCGCTGACTTCCGGCAACGCGGAAACGTTAGAGGTTAGCACCGGGAGGCCGTGTGCCATGGCGTCCAGCACCGGCATCCCGAATCCCTCGTCCAGAGAGGGGAAAGCAAACACCGACGCGCGGCGGTACAAGCTGTCCAGTTGCGCGTCGGGCACGTAGCCCGGCACCTGGATGTCGGTCCGGCGCGAGCTAGCCTGGATGCGCGCGAGAATTTCCTCGGAACCGAAACCACGCGCACCCGCGAGCACAAGCTGCCAACCCGGTGCGGCCTGCTCAAAAGCCTCGACGAGCCGCGCGACATTCTTGCGGCGCTGGAGTGCGCCGACAAACAGGATCATCCGCTCGCGCGCCGGCTGGCTGGCCGGTTCGGATGGGTGGCGGACTCCGTGCCAGATCACGCGGATCCGGCCCCGATCCACTTTGAGAAGTTGCTCCACTTGGCCGGCGGTGAACCGTGAGACGGCGATGATCAGATCCGAGCGCTCCGCAGCCGCGCGCGCCAGCTCGCTGAACTTGCGGCGGAACTCGGCGGTCGAGTAATCTCCGCTTAGGACGAACAGATCGTGGAAGGTCGAGACTGTGCGGAGATGCCGGCAGTCGATGCGCTGGTTGAGCCCGTGAAAGAGATCCGAGTCGGGGGCCCGGTTTTTTCGCAGCAGTCCGCGGCCGCAGTTGGAAGGAAGCGATTCGCAGAAGGAACCGAGCAGGCGGTGCGGCCGGTAGCAGTACAGGAAGCGGGCTTCCGGATGCGCTCTCGCGAGCCCTTTCAGAATCTCTCGTGAATACACGCCGACGCCGGACAAATTCGGTCCCACACTATAAGTCGCATCCAGCGCGATCTTCAATCCGCCAGCATAGCGGGTTTCACATGCCTGGGTGCTTCGAACGACAATTGTCCGCCGCCGGCGTCGAGCAGGTCTTCGAGATCGTCCGCGGTATTGAGTTCCAGAACGGAGAACCGAACTCTCGCCGGACGAATGTCGTGGTAGGAGGTCTCTTCGATCTCCGAGGCCGCGCGATTCAGCAGTCTTTCCAGCGTGCTCTCTTCCAGGCCCGCTACGATCAACCCGAAGCGGCGCTGCCCCAGGCGGCCGATCAGGGCGGGCGCGTCGAAAACAGCCCGAAGCGCCTCGGCGGCGCGGATCAGATGCAGGTCGCAGGACTCGCGGTCGTCGAGGCTTTCATCGGGCGCGCCACCGATCTCGATGCCGGCCGCGAGCAGGCCCACGTGTCCCTCCAGCGCGAGCTGAAGGTAAGGCCGCGCGACCGTCAAGAATCCCGCACGGCTCAGGGTTCCGGTGAGTTCGTCGAGGAATGGCGCGACTCCCAGCGCCTCCAGCCTGCGCTGTCGCTCCACCGCATATGTCACCGAGCGGGCCAGCGGAACGCACTCCAGTTCCGATTTCACCAGAACGTCCTGGGCCCCCTCCCGCAGCAGCCGGTTCGCAAAATTCTCGTCAGCTTCATCGGCCAGAACGATAATAGGCGTTCCTGGTGAGCAGGCTGCCACTTCCAGGAACGTGTCGAGCAGCGTGGGGCTGTCGGGAAGGCTCAAATTGAGCAACACTACACTAAAGCGCTCCCGCCGCAGGCAGTCCAGCGCATCCGCCAGGTGATCCACCTGAACTACGCTTGCCTTGCGCCAATTGCACCAGCGATGTACTTCCTCGATCTCGATCAGAGCCTCGCACAGGAGTTGCTCGTCTCCAAGATCGTCTTCGACCAGAAGAAGCTTGAGGTCTTTTGAGTCAGTCACCCCTAGCACTAGTGGCGAAAGGTGCGCTTTTGTATCAGGCTCCTGGTGTCAAAAGACTGAGATTCAAACGGCGAGCTGGTATTCCTTGAGCTTCCGGTACAGGGTGGTCCGGCCGATACCGAGGAGGTTCGCGGCGATGGCGCGATCGCCCTTGGTGTATTCCAACGCCTCCAAAATGGCCTGCCGCTCCATCTGAGTGAGCGGCACGATCGGAGGCCGGCCGGGTTCGGGAACAGCGCGATGCGTGTGGGCCGGCGCCTCGCCGGGAGGCTTCGCCAGAGGATGCGAGCCCACGGCGACGGACAGGAATTGCGCTTTCCGCGCCAGGAGATGATTCTGCAGCATGGAGGGCAGTTCGCTGGCATGCAGCAGCGGTCCGGAGTTGATGGCCACCATGTGCTGGATGCAATTCTCGAGCTCGCGAACGTTGCCCGGCCAGTCGTAGGAGAGCATCGCTTCCAGTGTTTCCTGGGTCAGGGTGTGGCCTTTTCCGTGACGCGCCAGGAAATGCGCGATCAGGGCCGGAATGTCTTCTTTGCGGTCGCGCAGCGGCGCCAGGCGCATGTTCACGACGTTGAGTCGGTAGAACAAGTCCCGCCGGAACGTCCCCTTCTCCACTTCCTTCGCCAGGTCGCGATTGGTGGCGGCGATGACGCGGAAGTCGGAACGCCGCTGGATGAGCGAGCCCACGGGGCGGAACTCTTTTTCCTGGAGCACGCGCAGCAGCTTGGCCTGCAGGTCGAGCGGCAACTCGCCGATCTCGTCGAAGAAGGCCGTTCCGCCGTTGGCCGCTTCGATCAAACCGGTCTTAGTTCCCAACGCGCCCGTGAACGCGCCCTTGACATGCCCGAACAGCTCGCTTTCCATCAACGGTCCGACCAGCGAAGAGCAGTCGATGGTTACAAAGGGACCCAATGGGTTGACGGCATGGATGGAGCGGGCGACTACTTCCTTTCCCGTACCGGTCTCCCCCAAAAGCAGTACCGGCCAACGGCAGCGTCCCAGCTTCTCCACCATGCGCTGGACGTTGCGGAGCCGCGGCGATTGGCCGACCAGACGGGGCGTAATGTCTTCAGCTTGCGCTAGCATTCCATTCCTCGGCGATTGATCCTCGCCTGATATAGTGTGTGCTGCCTCCATAAACTCTACTGGGACTTTAGGGTTTCGGCAACACCTCAACGTCTTAGATCGCGCGGTTATTTGGGGTAAGAGCGGGACCTCATTTGGGGGGACGCGCTTAGTACTTTTCGGTGGCTTGCCGGAATTTTCGCCTCGGGCCAAGACCTGAGACGGTTACTCCTGGGAGCTGGTGGGGACCGGCGCCGCGGCCTGCATGGCGGATTGGTCAAGCCGTACCACGAAGGCTGTACCGGTCTTATTGCGCACCTGTTCGGCGAGTGCGCTGGCCGCCGGCTCGCTCCCCACCTGGCCCACCAGCACGCGCCACAGTGCTGGAGTGCCCGGGCGAAGGACCAGGCGGGCGGTTCCGAATTCCCGCTGCATAGAGCCGCGCAGGCGTTCGGCTCGCTCCTTCTCGGCGAAAGCGCCGGCCTGCACCGCGAACCAGTTTTCCGCGGGCGGCTCGTTGGGGAGCGAGAGGATGTCCAGGCGAACCTGGGCCAGACCGGCGCCCACAAACCCGAGGGCTTCGGCGGCGGCGTGTGACAAGTCAATGATCCGGCCATCCACGAACGGACCCCGGTCGATGATGCGGACATCCA
Source organism: Bryobacteraceae bacterium (assembly GCA_035632015.1). Lineage (GTDB taxonomy): Bacteria > Acidobacteriota > Terriglobia > Bryobacterales > Bryobacteraceae > Palsa-89. The sequence continues at coordinate 27,544 of DASQHQ010000049.1, read as the reverse complement.
CGGACTTGTCGTTGGCGATATCGGTTACCCGCACCCAGGTTCCGAACGGCAGCGTGCGATGGGCCGCCGTCAGCCTTTCCATGTCGTAGATCTCGCCGTCGGCCGCGGCGCGGCCGTGATAGGGATGACCGTACCAGCTCGCGATGCCGGTTTCGCTGGCCCGGATCTGCGGCGCGGGCGGCGCCATTGGTGCGGCGCGCGGCCGGCTGTGGCAGGCCGAGAGCGCGGCCATCGCCGCCAGGAGCGCGATCGGAAGCATCGGCCGCGAGTAGATCATTTGCTCCGATCGTAACCCGCGCGGAGCCCGCAGGCAACAACAAAAGGGTCGCCTTTTGATTTTTAGGCACGCGAACAATGGGCCGGAGAAATGGTTTTGCGGGATCTGAGGGACCTCGCTCGAGGGGTTCTTCGGGTCCGATGTGCATTTTTTTCTTGACTTTCGGCTCAAACAATCTTATATATAAATCACACTGCGATCTACGATCGCAAATCTGATGTTAGGGAGAATCAATCGATGAAGAACGCAACCAAGAAGGCTGCAAAGGGAAAGAAGAAAGCGCCCGCCAAGAAGAAAAAGTAGGCGCAGGCGCCCCGAGAGGGCTTGCAGTCTAGTTTAGGGTTCATGCAAACGGCCCCGAGCGATCGGGGCCATTTTTGTGTCTGCGGACAGGTACGCAGCTCACATCAGCCCATCCCGTTCAGCGCCGCGCGCAGCTCATCCAGCGTCATCGCGCCCGGATGATAGACGCGCACGATGCCCCGCCGGTCGATCAACACCAGCGTGGGCGTGGTACTCGCGCCGTAGTTCTTGAAGTTGGCCTCGCTCACCGGCGCCGGCACGTTCAGCAGGTCCGCATAGAACTTCCGGCGCACCTCGTCGATGTACTTCAGCTCCTCCGCCGGCCCCGCCTCCTGGCCGCGCGCGACATAACCGTAGCGCTGCGTGGGCGCAATGAGTACCAGCCCCTTACCGGCGTACTCGCGCTCGATCTCGGCCAGGATAGGCTCCTCCTGCTTGCAGTCGGGGCACCAGTGCGCCCAGAAGAACAGCAGCACCGGCTTGCCCCGGAACGCCGCGAGCGGCAGCGGCCGCGGTCCCAGAAACTCGCGTTCCTCGAGAGCCGGCGCCAGCCTTCCCTCCAGGCTTAGCAGGTTGATGTTCTTCTGGATGCGCGTGGCGATGGAAGTGGCCCGATACGCCACGAGCTCGCGCCGCAGCAACGCGACCGCCTCGCTCCGCTCTCCCCGCTGGTTGAGGACCTGCGCCTGAACTTCGATGGACGCCCCCAGCGCCACCGGCAGATGCGGCTCGGCATCCAGCGGCCGCCTCTGGAGCTGTTGCACGGCCAGAGCCTGGGTCTGCTTGGCGTACGCTTCGGCCTGGTCCAACTGCCTGGCGGCGAGCGCCCCACGCCCCAGCCACGACAGCGCCTCGAGCATCTCTGGCGTGACGCCGTACTGCGCGCGATAGCGTGCCACGATCGCATCGCCGAGGGCCAGATTGTTGCGAGCGATAGCAGCGGTGACGTCGGTGACGACGCCCGCCCAGCCCGTCGCGGCCGCCAGCAAGCCGACAATCAGCTTCGAGAGCATCTACATCGAGGATAGTATGCGGCCGCCGTCCACGACTATGGTCTGGCCGGTCAGATAGGAGGAAGCATCGCTGGCCAGCAGCAGCGCCACCTCGGCCACTTCCACCGGCTGGCCCAGGTGTTTGATCGGCTGGCGCACCAGCATCTGCTGCCACTTACGCTCGTCTTTCCAGTAATACTCGCTCAGCACGGTCTGGATCAGGCCCGGCGCAATCGCGTTGACGCGAACGCCCTGCGGGCCAAGCTCCACCGCGTAGGACTGAGTCATCATGATCAGCGCCGCTTTGGTCATGCTGTACAGCAGGCTGTGGAACTGGGGACGCAGGCCGGCGATGGAAGCGACATTGATGATCGATCCCCACCCGCGCTGGCACATGCCCGGCGCCACCAGCCGCGTGAGGCGATACGCGCTCTTGAGATTCACTTCCACCATCTTGTCGAACTGCCCGTCGTCCATTTCGATGCCCGGCCCCTGCGCGATGTTGGTTCCGGCGTTATTCACCAGGATGTCGATTTTTCCGAAATCGCGCGTCGTGGTGTCCACCATCCGCTGCAGCTCCTCCAGCTTGCCGACATGGCAGGCCACGGGAACGATGCGGCCCGCCCGGCCCTTCAGCTCGTTGGCCACTTCGTCCAGCGAACTCTGCTTGCGGCCGCAGATCACCACGGTCGCCCCTTCCCGCGCGAAAACCTGGGCTGTCGCCTTGCCGATTCCCCGGCTTCCGCCGGTCACAATTGCAACTTTGTTCTTGAGTTGGCTCATAAGATCGATCGGGTCACAGCTTCAACTGCTTCAGGTACTCGCGGAACGGCCCACCCAGATCGTAGCGGTGCAGCGCGAACTCGACGGTGGCTTTCAGGAACCCGAGCTTGTCGCCGGCGTCGTAGCGCGTGCCCTCGAAGCGGTAGCCGTAGATGGGACGGTTGTGCAATAGGTGCTTCAGCGCGTCCGTAAGCTGGATCTCGCCGCCGCTTCCGGGCTCGATGGCTTCGATGCTGGCAAAAATATCCGGGGTGAGAATGTAACGCCCGATGATCGCCAGGTTGGAAGGCGCTTCCGACGGTTTCGGTTTCTCCACCAGGTTCCGGATCCGGAACAGGCGGTCCTTGCCCGAGTTGTGCGACACGGGCTCGGCATCCACGGCTCCATAGGATGAGATCGCGTCGCCCGGCACTTCCATCAAGGCAATCACGGAGGCGCCGTAGAATTCGTACACGTCCAGCAGTTGCCGGATCGCCGGGATCTCGGAATCGATCACGTCGTCGGAAAGAATCACAGCAAACGGCTCGTTGCCCACCAGTTCCTTGGCTCGCAGGACTGCGTGGCCCAGGCCCAGCGCTTCCTTCTGGCGGACGTAGGCGATATCGATCATGTCGGAAACGTCGCGCACGATCTTCAGCAGGTCCTTCTTGTGCTTGGCTTCCAGCGTCTGCTCGAGCTCAAAGGCGACGTCGAAGTGATCCTCGATCGCCGTTTTTCCTCGCCCGGTGACGATGATGATGTTTTGAATGCCGGAATGCATCGCTTCTTCCACGCCGTACTGGATGAGCGGCTTGTCCACCAGCGGAAGCATCTCTTTGGGCTGAGCCTTCGTGGCGGGCAGGAAGCGCGTGCCTAATCCCGCGGCAGGGAAGACTGCTTTGCGCACCTTAGGAACCATCAGAACTATTGTACGCGGTGACCTTGCCCGCGACCGTTACAGCTCGCTGAACAGTTCGGCGGGTGTGAGCTGGAAAGAATGGTTGGGGAGCGCGAGTGAGGAAACGTTCTCGAGCCCGCGCTCTGTGTAGACCGAAAATCTCTTGGTGGTGGGATCGATCACCCAGATGTTGGGCACACCCCAGACGCGATATTCATCGAGCTTTTGCATGAGGTCCAGGTGCCGGTCGTCTTTGGATAGGATCTCAATGACCACGACCGGAGGCACCTCCGGAACTGTTTGCTGCGGGGGTTGGGTCAGCACCGAGACATCTGGAATGCGATAGACCTCCGGCGCAACCTTCAGCCGCAGTTCAGGCCGCGGATAAAGCCCATGCGCTCCCGTCAAGGGCGCAAATCGAAGCAAGACTAGAAACTGAACGGTCGAGTGTATGTAATCCGGCATGCTGCGCTCCACGATCTCGCCATGCACGAATTCAGCGTCATGCTCGAACGTCATCCGCAGGTACTGCTCTGCCGTGATTTGCGTCTTAGTGGCCACCTGAGGGAAGCATAGCATGCCGAAACAGCCCTGAATTTCTGCCATCTGGCTGCCAAATCAGGCATTTCGACGCGAGAATCAAGCCCACCGGCGCGCCCACGCTATAATGAAGGTTACCCACGTGCGGCCTGCTCGGGCCGCGCTCCGGAGAGTGAATGGCCTACGTTATTGCAGAACCCTGTATCGGCACCAAGGACACGGCATGCATCGACGCTTGCCCGGTGGACTGCATTCATCCCAAGAAAGACGAGCCCAACTTCGCCGAGCACAACATGATCTACATTGATCCGGTGGAGTGCATCGATTGCGGCGCCTGCGTGCCGGTTTGCCCCGTGTCGGCGATCTTTGCGCTGGACGACCTGCCCGAGAAATGGGCCAGCTTCGCGCAGAAAAACGCCGAGTATTTCGGCCGCTAACCCGCGAGGCCCGAGGCCCCCAACCGTCCAGATGGCGTACCACCGAACGCCGCGACAGCACCTTTTGTCCCGTGCTACCGGCAGCGGCCTGTGCGCCGTTGCGAACGTCCGGATTTGGTTCGCTGCTAGGGCCGATAAACCGCCGAGCTGGTGTCGGTTTCCCAAACCTTGACCTCGGAAATCCGCACCGCGCCCGCGCCGTTCAAGCCCTCGCGCACCTGGTCATAAAAATACTTGGCGATGTTTTCCGCCGACGGGTTGATCTCGTCAAACGGAGGCAAATCGTTGATGAAGCGGTGATCGAGGTAGTCGATCGCGGCCCCCATCAGGCGTTTGATCTCCAGGAAGTCGACCAGCAGGCCGGTGGAATCGAGCTGCTCGCCCGCCACCGTGATCCGCACCTTGTAGTTGTGGCCATGCACGTTCTCGCACTTGCCGTGGTAGTTGCGCAAGGCGTGACCAGCCGCGAAAGTCTGTTCTACGGAAACTTCAAACATCGAAGAATCTCTCTACCTCGTCCAGCGATGTGGTGAATCGATAGTCCGGCAGGCTGTCGAAAAATACCTGCCCGTAGCGCTGCTTGGTAATGCGGTTGTCCAACAGCACCAGCACCCCGCGGTCGGACTTGCTGCGAATCAATCGTCCGAAACCCTGCTTCAATGCTAGCGCGGCTTGCGGGATCTGGTAATCGTAAAAGGGATTGCCGCCCTCTTCGCGAATCCGCTCGATCCGGGCTTCCACTACGGGATCGCTGGGCACTGCAAACGGCAGCTTATCGATGATCACGCAGCTCAGCTGATCGCCTTGCACGTCCACGCCCTGCCAAAACGAAGAGGTAGCAAACAAAACGCAGTGCGGCGTCGAGCGAAATTCCTCCAGCAGCGCGCTGCGCGGCCCGGTGCCCTGCAGCAGCGTGGGGTATTCGATTTCGAGTGAAACCCGATCGTAAACCATCCGCATCTGCTGATGGCTGGTGAACAGCACGAACGCGCGGCCCCGGCTGTGCAGCAGGATGCGCGTGATCTCCTCGGCGGCGGCGCGCGGAAAGGCGGGCGAGCGCGGATCGGGCATGTGCTGCGGCACGTACAGCAGAGCCTGCTTGTGATACTCGAAATGGCTCGGCACCACCAGCGCGCGCGCGTGCTCGATCCCCAAGCGCTTCTCGGTGAATCCAAAACTGTCCCCAACCGCGAGCGTTGCCGACGTGAGCACCACGGTATCAAGCGCGTCGAACAGCTTCTCCCGCAGGATCTGCGATACGTCGATGGGCGTGGCCTGCAGGAAGCAGCCGCGCCCGCGCCGCTCGATCCAGTAGACGTACGTGCGATCGTCGCCGCGGCTCCAGAACGCCAGGCGCTCGGCCAGTTCCACCGCGCGCCGGTGCAGCGGGATCACTTCGTCGGGCGCGTTCTTGACCAGTTGCAAGTGTGTCGCCGTGAGTTCCAGAGCGCGCTGCACGTAGCCGTAGGTCTCCTCATGCCGCTCGAAGAACGCGGTGTGTCCTTTGAACCCGATTCGTCCTTCGGTCTCGCCGAACAGCGCAAAAAACTGCTCGGCGCGGTCCGCCAGCGTATCGAGAATCCGGTCCAGCTCTCCTGATCCGAACTGCTTGGCGCGCGAGACGGCCGCAGTGTCACGAACCAGCTCCTGGAACTGGTAGTTGCTCACCTGGATGCCGAAATACTTGCCCGCGACGTCCTCAATCTCGTGCGCTTCATCGAACACCACCGCCGCGTACTCGGGAATAATGCCGCCGAATTCCCCGTCCTTCACCGCCAGGTCGGCGAAGAACAGATGATGATTGACGATGATGATGTCGCTCTCGTGCGCGCGCTGGTGCATCTGAGTCAGAAAGCAGCGCTCGAACTGCTCGCATTTCGGCCCGCTGCATAGCTCGCGCCGCGCGTCGATCTTGTGCCAGGCCGAACTGGATTCCGGCAGCGTCTTGATCTCCGCACGGTCGCCTGTGGTCGTAATTTTCTCCCACTCGCGAATGATTTGAAAATCGGCGATCTCCTCCAGCCCCGCCAGGATCGGCTCGCGCTCGGCGTCGTAAATCTTCTGGCGGCAGGCGAAATTGTTCCGCCCCTTCATGTAGCAGACCTGCAAGGGCCGCCCGAAATGTTTTTCCAGGAACGGAATGTCTTTGTAGAAAAGCTGTTCCTGCAGGTTCTTGGTCCCGGTGGAAACCACCACGCGCTTGCCGCAAAGAATGGCGGGCACCAGGTACGCCAGCGTCTTGCCCGTGCCCGTGCCGGCGTCGACCAGCAGATGCTTCTTTTCCGCCATGGCCGACTCTACCGCTTCCGCCATCTCGAGCTGACCGGCCCGGTATTCGTAACGCGGGTGCCACCTGGCAAGCAAACCGTGCCGCGAGAAAAACTGCCGCGCCGTGGGCGCGTTGACCGCCGAAGACATCCCTTACGATTCTTACACGCGCCAAGATGTTAGAGTCACAACTATGCCCGACTATCAAAAACTGGAAGGCCAGTTCCGCGAGATCCTGGGGCTGAAGCAGCGCCCCGTGGCCGTCAGTTTCGCGCGCGAGCGCCCCGAGCGCGTTGAGAAATTCGCCGGCGCCGAACCCTCCGGCTGCAGCTTCTGGCGGCTGGCCGCGCGGGGACGCGTGTTCTACACTGAGCCCGCCGACCACTACAATTGCCCGATCGGAGCGCACACCCACAAGATCGAGCTGCCGGCCGGCCGCGCGCACGAGTTGCCGGATATTCTCAGAACCATGACCGGGCTCGGCTATCTGAAGATGGAAGAAGTGCCAGGGATTCCAGTGTTGTCGGAAACGCCCCGGTTCATCCTCTACGCGCCCCTTTCGGAAACCCCCGCCGATCCGGACGTGGTGCTGCTGGCGGCTGTCCCGGGAAGACTAATGCTGCTCCAGGAAGCTGCGATTCGCGCCGGCGCCGGCCCTAACCTGCCGCTGCTCGCCCGGCCCACCTGCATCGCAATTCCCGCTGCGATGAGCGGTGGGGTTGTCACCAGCGCCGGTTGCATCGGCAACCGCGTTTACACCGACCTGGCCGAGGATGAGTTGTACTCCGCCATCCCCGGCCGTGCGCTCGAATCGGTAGCCGGCGCGCTCGACACCATAGCCACCGCCAACGCTGCGCTGGCCGAGTATCATCGCAGCCGCCGGGATAAGCTCGCGACCGCTTAGCACGCCGCGCGGCGATGGCCTCCGCTCAAAGCGTCCGAACACACAGCGCCGAGCTCCGCAAGGAACTGGGGCTCGGCGATCTGGTTCTCACCCAGATCATGTACGTGGTCGGAACCGGCTGGGTAGGAACGGCGGCCAAGCTCGGCAACCAGCAGATCGTGTTCTGGCTGGCTGCCATGGCGCTTTTCTATGCGCCGCTGGCCGCCGCCGTTATCTATCTCAACCGAACCCTGCCGCTCGAGGGCGGGCTCTATCAGTGGGCCAAGCTCGGCTTCAACGACTTTGCCGGCTTCCTGGTGGGCTGGAATTTGTGGCTGTACGTCATCCTGATCGTCGCCACCTTCGGCCTGGGGATCGCGGCCAGCCTGGCGTATGCCATCGGTCACGAGGCGCTGGGTAGCAACAAGGCGTTCATCGTGCTGGTGACTTGCCTGCTGGTCGCCTTTCTGACGCTCGTCACGACGCTTGGCCTCGGCGTAGGCAAGTGGTTTCAGAGCGCCGGCGGACTGGCACAGATCATCGCGTTCGCGACGCTGATCCTGGTTCCATTCTTCGGACTGCGCGGCGAAGCGGCGCGCGCGTTTCATCCTCTGGCTGTAGCCACGCCGGCCATTTCGCTTCTCAGCTTGAACATCTTCAGCAAGATGGCCATGGGCGCCTTCAGCGGATTCGAATACGTCGCCATCCTGGCGGGCGAGTGCAAGAACCCCGCACGCAACATCGGCCGATCTGTGCTGATCGCCTCGCCACTCATCGCGCTGATGTTCATCCTGGGCACCAGCTCGGTGCTGGCGTTCGTGTCGCCCGAGCAAGTCGACCTGGTGGGCCCGATTCCTCAAGTCCTGACCATCGCCTTGCGGCCCTTTCGCTGGGCGGGGTGGATTGCTCCGGCCGCGATCCTGTTGCTGGTCGGCCGCCAGATAGGCAACTGCACCCTGAGCGTAGCCGGAAGCACGCGCCTGCCTATGGTCGCGGGCTGGGACCATCTGCTCCCGGAATGGTTCGCGACACTGCATCCGAAATACAAGACTCCGGTGAACTCGGTTCTATTCGTGGGCGCGTTGATCCTCGTGCTGGGCTTGCTCGGCATCACGGGCGTGGGCCAGCAGGAGGCCTTTCAGATCCTGGACAACGCCGCGGGTGTGTTCTACGCACTCGCTTATCTGGCGATGTTCGCGCTCCCGATGGTGGGTCTTAGAGGCTTGAGAAAGCCGCCGCTGTGGATGCGAGCGGCCGCAGCTTCCGGTTTTCTGGTCACGCTTCTTTATTGCGTGATGTCGATCTTCCCTATCGTCCAGGTGACCAGCCGGCTTTCGTTTGCGGCCAAGATCGGCGGCGTGATCGCTGGAGCGAATTTGTTTGGAGCGTCGCTGTACTGGCTCGCAAAGCACAAGCGAGCCCGCTGACAGTGGGTTACTATCGGGGTATGGGTGCGCTGACACGGCGCTGTCCGTCGAACAATACCTCGCCACCTCCTTCCCGGACCTGGACAAAGAATATCGGGACGGCCAGCTCGTGGAGCGCTCCCGGCCTGATAACTTACACTCGAAAACTCAAGCCTTGCTGGTTGCGTTTTTTGTTGCCTTGCGAAAAACGCTGCCCGTGTTCGCGCGCCCAGAGCTGCGGATGAAGATTCGCCCCGGCCTGTAGCTCATTTCAGATGTTGCCGTCTTTCACCCCACCGAACCGCAAGGCCGTTATCCCGATACGCCGCCGCGGGTCGCCATCGAAATCCTCTCCCTCGACGACAAGCTCAAGGACCTGCGCGAGAAACTGGAAATCTACCGCAACTGGGGCGTGCCACACGTCTGGCTGGTCGATCCCTACTCGCGGCGCATGTACACCTGCGACGCCGGCCTGACGGAGATGCCGACCTTGGCGATTCCTGAGCTGGGGATCGAGCTGACCCCCGCCGCCGTCTTCGACTAGCCGCGTCGATCGCCCGCTATCGGCGACACACGCGGCTCGCCAAATACTGCAACCAAACGGTTGCATTTCTGCGCCAGCCCTGCTAATATGCAACCAGGAGGTTGCTAATGACAACAGTGGACCGTATCGAGAAACAGATCCTGCTGCGCGCGCCGCTCCAACGAGTCTGGCGCGCTTTGGCCGACTCGCACCAGTTTGGATCCTGGTTCGGCGTCAAGTTCGACGGTGCGTTCACGCCGGGCGCCAGCGTACGCGGGATCATCGTTCCCACCAGCGTCGATCCGGAGGTAGCCAAAGCGCAGAAACCTTACGAGGGCAAGCCCTTCGAGATCACCATCGAGCAAATGGAGCCCCAGCGCGTGTTCGCGTTTCGATGGCATCCCTTCGCCGTCGAGCCGGGCGTCGATTACTCCTCCGAGCCGACTACCCTCATCGTGTTCGCGCTGGAACAGGCGCCGGAGGGCGTCCGCCTGACCGTCACCGAGTCCGGCTTCGATCGAATCCCGCTCGCGCGCCGCGCCCAGGCGTTCACGGCCAACGAACAAGGCTGGACCATGGTTGTAAAGCTGATCGAGAAATACCTTGCCTCTGCGACGTAACTCGAAATCCATCGGCGGGCCGAAGCGGGCCGCCAGCCTCTTCGCGGCCTTGGGCGACGAGAACCGCTTACGGCTGGTCTGGCGCCTCCGCGATGACGGACCAATGTCCATCACCGGTCTCACCGCCGGCTCCAGGATCACTCGTCAGGCTATTACCAAACACCTGCGCGTGATGCAGCAAGCGCACCTGGTGCGCAGCCGGCGGCACGGGCGCGAGAGCCTCTGGCAGTTGGATCAGCAACGCCTCCAAGACGCGCGGCGCTATCTCGACCTGATCTCAAAACAGTGGGATCAAGCGCTGGGCCGGCTGCGCGAATTCGTCGAGGAGTAGCATGGAGGTTGGTTTGGAAACACTAACCGGCGCTGACCCACGCTAGAATCGGAATTGATGCGATTTCGCACCCTGCTCTGCGGGCTGCTCGCTGCCTCGCTTGCGTACGCACGCCAGCCTGTCCGTGAGAGGCATGCGATGGTAGTGGCTCAGGAACCGCTGGCCGCCGATGTGGGCGTCGCCGTGCTCGAGGCCGGCGGGAACGCCATGGATGCGGCCGTCGCGGTGGGGTTTGCGCTGGCCGTCACGCATCCTTTTGCCGGCAACCTGGGTGGCGGCGGATTCCTGCTGGCCCGCTTCGCCGATGGCCGAACCACCTTCATCGACTTTCGCGAAAAAGCGCCGCTAGCCGCCACGCACAACATGTACTTGGATGCGAACGGCGAGGTCACCAAAGACAGCCAACTGGGATGGCGCGCTTCCGGAGTTCCGGGATCCGTGCGCGGCTTCGAGCTGGCGCATCGAAAGTATGGGCACAAGGCCTGGGCGGAGTTGCTGGAGCCCGCCATTCGCCTCGCCTGGGAGGGTTTTCCAGTCTCTTACGCCCTGGCCCAGTCGCTACACAGCGACAGCACTGTTCGTAAGCTCGCTCAGTTCCCCGAATCGAAGCGTATTTTCTTGAGCGTCGATTACGGCGGCAAATTGGTTCAGCCCGACCTGGCTAGAACGTTGAAGCGAATCCAGGACCGCGGCGCGGGCGATTTCTACCAGGGCGAAACGGCGCAAAAACTCGCGGCCGCGATGCACGCCCATGGCGGCCTGATCACGCTCGAAGACCTGAAGCAATACCAGGCTGTGGAACGGACGCCCTTACGCGGCCATTATCGCGGCTACGAGATCATCACCGCGCCTCCACCCAGCTCGGGCGGCACCGGCATCCTGCAGATGCTGGGAATGCTGGAGGGTTCCGGTTACGAAAAAACCGGCGCCGGCTCGGCCGCTTCGATTCATTACGTGGCCGAAGTCATGCGCCGCTTCTACGCCGACCGCAGCCAATACTTCGGCGACCCCGACTTCTACAAGGTCCCCATCACCAAGCTGCTCGATCCGGCTTACATCGCCAGCCGCCGCCGCAGCATCGATCCCCAACACGCCACGCCCAGCGACAAGATCGGCCCGGGCAAACTTGCCGGCCGTGAGGGCAGCGAAACCACGCACTTCAACATCGTCGACGCCGAGGGCAACGCCGTCGCGGTCACCTACACCCTGAACGGCGGATACGGCAGCGGCGTCACAGTTCCAGGCCTCGGTTTCCTTCTGAACAACGAAATGGACGACTTTAGCGCCAAGCCCGGCACGGAGAACATGTATCATCTGATCCAGGGCGAAGCCAACGCCATCCAGCCCGGCAAGCGTCCGCTGTCGGCCATGACGCCCACCATCCTGCTGCGCGACGGCAAGCTGTTTATGGCGCTCGGCGCACCCGGCGGCGCCCGCATCATCAACGGCGTTCTGCAGGTGATCCTGAACGTGGTCGATTTCCACATGAACGTTCAGGACGCCGTCGATTGGCCGCGCTTCCATCACCAGTGGATGCCTGACCTGTTGTACCTGGAGAAGGGGATCTCGCCCGACACCGCGGCCATCCTGCGCGCCATGGGGCATCGCGTCGCCTCGTTTGAAGCCACCGATCCGGTGGTCGCGCGGGTGGAGGCCATCCTCAGCGAAGACGGCTGGCTGGAAGGCGCCACCGACGGACGCGGCAACGGGAAAGCGGAAGGTTACTGAACCGGATGCAGCACGTCCTATCGACCCATCTGTTCGTGAATCATCGCCTCACGACGGTCTGGCTGGAAAAGGTCCACCAGGCCGGAATCCCGGCGGTCGAGATCTTCTGCGCGCGCCAGCATCTGGATTACCGCGACCGCGCGCAGATCAACGAGCTGGGCCATTGGTTTCGCGATTCCGAGCTGAAGCTGCACTCGCTGCACTCGCCCATGTACAGCGACGACATGTGGGGCCGGTCCGGCCCGAACGCGCACCTCAATCTCACGGAACCGGTCAAGTCGAAACGCCTCGATATGCTGGATGAGATCAAGCGCGCCATCGACATCGCAGAAACGATTCCGTTTCGCTACCTGATTCAGCATCTGGGCGTTGCCGGCGAAGAGTTCGACGAGCGCAAGGTGGAAAGCGCTTTCACCGCGCTGGAAGAGCTGAATCTGTTCGCCCGCGAGCGCGGCGTCGAGGTGCTGCTCGAAAACACCCCCAACCAGCTCTCCAGCGCTGAACGCCTGATCTACTTCATCGAGACCACGCACCTCAAGCTCAACTTCTGTCTGGATGCCGGCCACGCCAACCTGAACGAAGGCGTTGCCAGCGCGTTCACCCTCATGAAAGAGCGTATCCGGTCCACGCATGTGCACGACAACAACGGCACGGACGACAGCCATCTGTGGCCGCTGGTCTCCGAAGGGGGCAGCATCGATTGGAGCCAGACCATGCGCCTGCTTCAGTCGCGCCCCGAGTGCCCGCTGCTGCTCGAGCTGCGGGACTACGCTGAATTTCCACTCCCCCAGTCGCTCGATACGGTGAAGCAGATCTTTGAAAGGCTCGAGGCGCTCTGATGGCGTACGCCCGAATCCGAATCGAGGACGCCGGCCGGCACGCCGGCGAACAGGTGGAGATTCCCGGCTGGCTGTACAATCTCCGCAAGTCCGGCAAAATCGTCTTTCCACTGCTCCGCGACGGCACCGGAATCATGCAATGCGTGGGCGTCCAGGCCAACCTGGACGAGGCGCTGTTCGAGGAGCTGAAGAACCTGACGCAGGAGTCGTCGCTGATTGTGCGCGGCAAGATTCGCGCTGAGCAGCGCGCGCCCGGCGGCTACGAGCTGGACATCGAGGGCGCGCAAGTGCTGCAGAGGGTGCCGGAGAGCGACCCGTATCCCATCACGCCCAAGGAGCACGGCACCGACTTCCTGATGGACCACCGGCACCTGTGGCTGCGCAGCAAGCGCCAGCACGCCGTGATCCGCGTGCGCGCCGAAGTGATCAAGGCGGTGCGCGATTATTTCGATTCGCACGGCTTCACGCTGGTCGACACGCCCATCTTCACGCCCGCGGCTTGCGAGGGCACAACCACGCTGTTCGAAGTGAACTACTTCGACGAGGAAAAAGTTTACCTTACGCAGTCCGGCCAGCTTTATAACGAAGCCACTGCCGCGGCGTTCGGCAAGACCTACTGCTTTGGCCCGACCTTCCGAGCCGAAAAGTCCAAGACGCGCCGCCACCTCACCGAATTCTGGATGGTCGAGCCGGAAATGGCCTACGCGACCTTGGAAGACGTCAAGCAAGTGGCCGAAGAGCTGGTGGTCTACATCGTGGGGCGCGTGCTCGAAAACCGGCGCCGCGAGCTGGCCGATCTGGAGCGCGACACCAGCAAGCTCGAAACCGTGCAAGCTCCGTTTCCACGCATGAGCTATGACGACGCGGTGCTCGAATTGCAAAAGAAGGGCAGCGAGATACAGTGGGGCGGCGATTTCGGCGGCGCCGACGAAACCTTGATCACCGAAGGACTGGACCGGCCGCTCCTGGTCGACCGCTATCCCACGCAGGTGAAGGCTTTCTACTTTCAGCCCGACGCGGAACGGCCGGAACTCGCGCTCGGCGTGGACGTCATCGCGCCCGAAGGCTACGGCGAGATCATCGGCGGCGGCCAGCGCATTCACGATCTGGACCTGCTGCTGAAGCGGCTGGAGGAGCACAACCTGCCCAAAGAGGCTTTCAACTGGTACGTGGATCTCCGCAAGTACGGCAGCGTCCCGCACGGCGGCTTCGGCATGGGCGTCGAACGCTTTGTGGCGTGGATGTGCGGCCTGGAACATATCCGCGAAACTATCGCGTTCCCCAGAATGCTTTACAGGACGCGGCCGTGAGCCCCGTGGCGCACGCACTCGTGCGTGCCGCGTCGACACTCGTGTCGACGCCTGGCGGGCGCTTCAATAAGCGTTCACACGAGCGCACAGGACGCCGCGGCCTCTTCGTGTCGCACAAAAAGCGCTGCCGCGGCGTTCCGTTGTACGCGCTTTCTGGCGAGTCTGAACGCGGCACGCACGAGTGCGCGCGCCACATCTGACATGCGGCACTCGCACATCGCCATCATCGGCGCGCCGCTCGACCTCGGGGCGGGCCGGCGTGGCGTCGACATGGGACCCTCGGCGATCCGCGTCGCGAATCTCAACGGCCGGCTGGCCGAACTCGGCTACGAACCCGAGGACCTGGGCAACATCCCGGTGGTCCAGCGCGAGAGCCAGGCCGAAGGCGATCCCAAGGCCAAGTACCTCCGCGAGATCACCGAAATCTGCACGCGCTTGGCGGAGATGGTGGCCGGCGTCATGGCTTCCGGCAAGTTTCCGCTGATCCTGGGCGGGGATCACTCCGCCGCCGTCGGCACCGTCGCGGGCGTCTCGAAGCACTTTCGCGCGGCCGGAGAAAAGCTCGGCATGATCTGGATCGACGCCCACACCGACATGAACACGCCGGCCAGCACTCCCAGCGGCAACGTCCACGGCATGCCGCTGGCCTGCTGCGTCGGCTTGGGGCCCTCCGAGCTGACCTCGATCTTCGGTTACTCGCCCAAAGTGAACCCCGGCAACGTCGCGCTCATCGGCATCCGATCCGTGGATCGAAAGGAGCGCGACATCGTCCAGCGCTCCGGTGTGCATGCCTTTACGATGCGCGACATCGACGAGCGAGGCATGCGCTCGGTCATCGAGCAGGCCATCGAAGTGGCTTCGGCCGGCACCACCGGTTTTCACCTCTCGGTCGACATGGATGCGGTGGATCCGGATGAGGCGCCCGGAGTCGGCACGCCGGTCCGAGGCGGCATCACCTATCGCGAGGCCCACCTGGCGATGGAAACTTTGGGCGATACGGGCCGGATGACGTCTATGGAAGTAGTGGAGGTGAATCCGGTGATTGACGAAGCCAACCGGACCGCGATCCTGGCCGTCGAATTGGTCATGTCCGCCATGGGAAAGAGGATTCTGTAAGACATGCAGAAACGCGTGGCTGTGATTTACGGGGGACGCAGCGGCGAGCACGAAGTGTCGCTGCGCTCCGCCAAGTCCATCATCGACGCCATGGACGCGGAAAAATACAAGGTCCTGCACTACCTGATCTCGAAGGACGGCAAATGGAGCCCGCGGCCGATTGTGCCCGAGCCGAACGGGAATCCGGAAATCGACGTGGTGTTTCCGGTCCTGCACGGCACTTTCGGCGAAGATGGAACGCTGCAAGGCCTGCTGGAGCTGGCCGATCTCCCTTACGTCGGCGCGGGCGTGCTCGCTTCTTCGGTCTCCATGGACAAGGAAGTCATGAAGCGGCTCGCCAAGGAACGCGGCCTGCCGGTGGTGGACTACCTGGTGGTTTCGAGCCGCGAGCTGGGCGGCCTGGAAGGCATCTGCGCGCGCTTTCCGTTTCCGATGTTCGTCAAGCCGGCCAATCTCGGCTCCTCGGTCGGAATCTCGAAGGCCGACAATTGCGTGGAGCTGCAGGGCGCGCTCGAAACGGCGGCGCGGTACGATCGCAAGCTGATCGTGGAGCGCGGCATCATCGGCCGGGAGTTTGAATGCTCGGTGCTGGGCAACGAAGATCCGGTCGCTGCGGTTCCCTGCGAGATTTTCCCGTCGAAGGAATTCTACGACTACGACGACAAGTACGTTCTGGAGAAAGCCAAGACTGAGATCCCAGCCAGGCTTACGCCGGAGCAGACCGCCGAGCTCCAGCGCCTGGCGGTGGAGTGCTACAAAGCGGTCGAATGCGAAGGCATGGCGCGCGTCGACTTTTTGCTCGAAGCCGCCAGCGGCCGCCTGTATATCAACGAGATCAACACCATTCCCGGATTCACCTCCATCAGCATGTACCCTAAGATGTGGGAGCACTCCGGGCTCCCGATGCCCAAGCTGATCGACCGGCTGATCGATCTGGCCGTGGAAAGGCATGCAGCCAAAAAACGTTTGCGGTATTCGAGGTAAATGATCCTTCCTCTCTTGTTCCTGTTCGCCGCGCCGCCCTCCACTGCCGATCTGGAGAGCGCGCTGAAGCGTTTCGCTGAAACGCTCGCGGTAGTGCAGCAAGACGCTGCCGATCCGGTGAACACCGAGCAGGCGGTCTATCAGGGAGCGATTCCGGGCATGCTCCGCACGCTGGATCCCCACTCGGTCTTCTTTGATCCGGAACAGTACGAGCAATTGAAGGAAATGGAGAAGTCCGAGCGCAAGGGATTCGGCACCATTGTGTCGATCCTGCCGGGCCGCGTCTTTGTGCTGCAAGCCATGCCGGGAACGCCTTCGGCCAAGGCCGGCCTGCAGCCCGGCGACGAGATCGTGGCCGTCAACAACGTCGCCCTGGCGCGGCTCGAGTTCGATCAGATCGTCGGCTTTCTGGGCGAGGCGCGGCAGCATCAGGCGCAACTTATCGTCCGGCGTCCCGGCAACGTCCGGCCGCTGCAATTCCTGCTGGACCCGGAACTGGTGGACGCCCCCAGCGTGGATCGCGCGTTCATGCTGCGGCCGGGCATCGGCTACATTCGCGCCAACGGGTTCGATCCGCAAACGGCCAAGCAGCTCAAGCAAGCCATCGAGAGCCTGGGTGGCGGCAAGCTGCAGGGTCTGGTGCTCGATCTGCGCGACAATCCCGGCGGCGTCGTGGAGAGCGCCCTGGAATCCGTTTCCTATTTCCTCAAGCCCGGTCAGACCATCCTCAGCGTGAAAGGCCGCAGCATCGAGGATCAGAAGGTGGACACGCCGCAGACGGCCACGCCCTATTCATTCCGCCTGGCGGTGCTGGTGAATGAGAAGACCGCCAGCGCGGCGGAGATCGTCGCGGGCGCCTTGCAGGATCACGATCGCGCGGTCATTCTCGGGGTGCCCAGTTTCGGCAAGGGGCTGGTCCAGAACGTCTTCAATCTCTCGGGCAACACCGCCGTCGCCCTCACTACCGCGTTCTACTACACGCCCAGCGGACGCTCCATCCAGAAACCGCTGGCCAGCGGCCAACTGGAAATCGCCAAGCAGAACCAGGAGTTTCACACTGACTCCGGCCGGACAGTCACCGGCGGCGGCGGCATTCGTCCGGACACAATCGTATCCGAGGCGCCGCCCACCCAGTTGCGAATGGTGCTGGACGCGAGTGGAATCATCACCTCTTTCGCCACCGAGTTCACCCAGAAGAACCACGTTGCGGAGAACCTGCAAATCACGC
Source organism: Bryobacteraceae bacterium (assembly GCA_035632015.1). GTDB lineage: Bacteria > Acidobacteriota > Terriglobia > Bryobacterales > Bryobacteraceae > Palsa-89. The sequence goes on along the minus strand of DASQHQ010000049.1, from coordinate 10,099 downwards.
CGGCCATCCTGGAAGAATTCCAGGTGTACGCCGGCCAGCACGAAATTCAGCCTCCGGTGAGCGACTGGCTGCGTGAGCGCGACTGGGTGCAGAGCCGCCTCAAGCAGGAGATCTTCAATCAGGCTCTGAGCGTCGCGAAAGGCGACGAAGTGGACGCCCAAAGGGATCCGGTGGTGCGAGCCGCGGTCGAACGGCTGGCGCAACCGTAGAACTCACTCACGCGCTGGCATGCCCGCGTGAAAATGAACACGCGCTGCGTGCTGGAGCCGCTCGGTGCTCCGCGGTCCTAAGGTGGCGACGAAAGATCGACGACCCATCACAACCTCGCGGGAACAGAAGCATCTCTGTCCCCACGGTTCCTCAGCATGCCCTTGGGGTTCGCCTGGTGCCGCCGGCGGGCACGGAAGTACTAAAGTGTTTTGGTCTGAGCTCGGTTCAGGTATTCGCCCGTGCGCAATATTCCGCGAAACTGAGCCGGGTTTGGTTCATGCTGGGTGGATTGACTCTCAGAATCGAGGCGGCGACGATGTGAATCCGTGGCGGGCCTGCAAGATAGCGCGTTTGAAACGCCTGTGACTGGCCAGCCTGTCCGAAGAGTGCAAGATGGGCCCTCGATTGCTTTGCCAATCTCTGGGGACCGATGAAGGACCATGTCGATACGGCGCTGGCAGAGCCGAAGCCCTCCAGAGCTGTCGATCAGTCATGGACTATTCAGGTCGATTCGCTCGACGCCTTTCCTGACGCATTCCTCGAATTGGATCAGGATGGGAGGATCAGCGCCTGGAACTCGCGAGCGGAGTTCACTTTCGGGTGGCCCCGTGCGGACGCCATTGGAAAGAGATTTTGCGAGTTGATCGTCTCTCCGGAGCAGCAGGACGTGTGCGAGAAGGCCTTCCGCGATTTGCTCCAACCGAAGGCCGCTTCTTCACCGAACCGGCGAGCGGAAATCATGGGCCAGCACCGGGACGGTCATGCGATTCCCATCGAACTTTCGCTATTCCTTACCTGCCGGGCCGGAACCGGCTATCTTGGCGTTTTCGCCAGAGACATGAGCTGGCATAAGCATGCCGAGGAAGGAGCCGAGAAGAGGCTGCACGACTTAATCAACCAGTTGGGGGAAGAATATTTCGAAACCGACTTGCGCGGGAACTACGTTTTTGCGAACACCCGGTTGGGTGAGTACTATCACGTCCAGTCCGGCGCTGAGCTGTCAGGAAAAAACTTTAGGGCTTTCTTTAGCCCCGAAGACATCCAGATGTTGAAACAGGGCTTCCACGAGGTCTATTTGACCGGGGAGCGCAGGAGACAGGAGTTTTCAATCGTTCTGAACGGACGCCTGATCTACGTGGAGCATACCGTCTCGCTCAAACGAGACAGCAGCGGAAATCCGGTTGGGTTCATGGTCCTGAGTCGCGATTGCACCGAGCGCAAGCTGGCCCAGATGGAGCTCGCGAAAGCGATCGAGGCGGCCGAGGCCGCCAGCAAAGCCAAAAGCGAATTTCTGGCCAACATGAGCCACGAAATCAGGACACCTCTCAACGGCGTGGTCGGCACACTGGAGCTCGCGCGCGACACGGAAATGACTCCGGACCAACGCGAACTGTTGGATATGGCCTCGGCCTCGGCCAGGGGGCTCCTGGCCGTCATCAACGACATCCTGGACTTTTCGAAGATCGAGGCCGGCAAACTGGAATTCGAGTGCATCGAATTCGAACTCCGGGAGGTCGTGGCCGAGGCTCTGCGCTCGCTGGCGATTCGCGCTCATGAAAAGGGGCTAGAGTTGGCCTACGACGTCGCGCGGGAGGTTCCCCGTTTTCTGCTCGGGGATCCCGCGCGGCTCAAGCAGGTGTTGCTCAACCTGGTGGGGAACGCCATCAAGTTCACCCAGGCTGGAGAGGTGCTGGTGCGAGTCGATCTCCCCGAGGCGGTGTCTGGTCCCAACTGCGTTCGCATTCGTTTCTCGGTTTCCGATACCGGCATCGGCATTCAGAGCGAAAAGCAGGGGCTGATCTTCGACGCCTTTTCTCAGGCCGACAGTTCGACCACCCGGCGTTTCGGCGGCACGGGGCTGGGTTTAGCCATCAGCCAGCGGCTGGTCAACCTGATGGGCGGCGAGATCGAAGTGGAGAGTGAGCCGGGGCAGGGCTCAACTTTCCGTTTCAGCGCGAAATTCCAGGCGGGCACAGGCGCCGCTGAAAACGAGGTGGCCGCCGCCAAAGTGCAGATTCGGGGTCTCCGCGTGTTGATTGTGGATGATAACGCTACCAATCGCCGCATCCTCGAGAGGCTGCTGGCTTCCTGGGATATGCTTCCGCTGTCAGCCGGCTCGGGCCGGGAGGCGCTGGAAATCATGCAGCGCGCGGCAGCCAGCGATACGCCTTTCGACATGATCCTCACGGACTGCCGCATGCCGGAGATGGACGGCTTCCAATTGGTCGACCAGATCCGGAATAGTGCGCATCTGCCGCCGGTTAGCATCATGATGCTCACCTCGGACGACTATCACAGCTCTGCGTCCCGCTGCCGCGAGATGGGCATCGGCCAATACCTGATCAAACCGGTCAAGCAGTCCGAGCTTTTGTCGGCGCTTTGCGGACTACTAAACGCGCAGACGGGTCCGGAAGAAATCGCGTCGCTCAAGCCTCCGCGGCGTGAACAGGTTCGCACGCCGCCGCTGAAGATCCTGCTGGCGGAAGACAACCGGGTCAATCAAAGACTGGCTGTCCGGATGCTCGAGAAGCTGGGGCATCGCGTGGTTATCGCGGGCAATGGGCGCGAAGCTCTGGCCAGGTTGGATGAACACGAGTTTGACTTGGCGTTCATGGATGTTCAAATGCCGGACATGGATGGCTTGTCCGCGGCGGCGGCCATCCGCGAAAAGGAACGCGGCGGCCTCAAGCATTTGCCCATTGTTGCCCTGACCGCCCACGCCATGAGTGGAGATCGGCAGTTTTGCCTGGCCGCCGGTATGGATGACTACCTGCCGAAACCAATCGATTCCAAACAGCTCGAGCAGGTGATCGCCAGAGTCATCGCGGCCCACCCGGCATGCTTGCCACACCCACTCGCTGAAGTGACGATACCCTGCGGTGTCCCTTAGTCTCCCGGCAATAGCTCCGGTTTGCGCGCGAACTTGGCCCGCAGTGCGTGGCTGAGGATGGGAAGCAGAGAGATAAAAATCACCAGCAGCACGAACTTCTCGAAGTTCCGCCTCACCAGGGGAACTTCGCCCAACAGGTAACCCAGCACTGTCATGGAACAGACCCATCCGGCGCCCCCGAAAATATCGAACGACAGGAAGCGCACGTAGCGCATCTTCGCCACGCCCGCGACGAAGGGTGCGAAGGTGCGGATGATGGGCACGAACTTGGCGTAAATGATCGTCTTGCCGCCGTGCTTTTCGTAAAACGCCTCGGTGCGGCGCAGATGCTCCTGTTTGAAGAAGCGCGAATCGGGGCGGTTGAAGATGGCAGGCCCCGCGCGCCGCCCGAGCAAGTAGCCGCACCAATCGCCCAGCAGGCAGGCGCAGGTCAGCAACACCAGCATCGCGATCAGGTTCAACTGGCCGGCGCCCGCCACCACGCCAATGGTGAACAGCAGGGAATCACCCGGAAGCACGAATCCCACCAGCAGTCCGGTCTCGGCGAAAACTATGGCGCTCAGCGCCGCGTAGCCCAGCCACCCGGTCAGAACCGTAGAGAGCAATTGGATCAGGCGCTCGGGAGTCGTGAGAGTCCGGAGAAGATCCAGCACCCAATGAATCATGCTGCTGCCAGACTTAGCTGCTGCGATAGCGCGCGATCAGGCGGTTGATGACATCCTGGTGCTTTTTGATTTTGCCCTGCTGGATCAAGCTCGTCACCACGCTGTCCTGCAGGAGGGACTGCCGCCCCTGCGCCTTCTGCGCCTTGATTTGCGTGACGATGGAGTCGCGCTGCTCGGCCAGCTTGGACATGTCCGGCGGTTGCCGCGCCAGCACCTTGCCGAAAATGGTTTGGCCGGCGATGAGCACTGGTCCAATCAGAGTCCCGTCCGGCTTTTCAAAAGCGTCTTTGAGAACCTGCCCTGGACCAATGCCCTCGGCGGCGCCGCTGCGTGAGAAGAAGTCCGCCGTTTGCACTCCCAGTCCCGCGCTCTTGGCCGTGGCCGCCAGATCGCCTCCATTGGACTTTAGCAACTCCGTCACCTTCTTCACTTTTTCAGCCGCGGCCGCGGACGCTCTTTGCGCCACATAGTTCGACCGCACCTGCACCGCCACTTCCGAAAATTCTCCCGGGTGCGGGGGATTGATGCTGGTCAGCTCGACGATCACCAGCTTGTTGCCGGCCTGTTGAATCTGGCTGATCTCGCCCTTGGTCATCGAGCCCAGCATATTGCCGGTCTGCGCGTCGGTGCCCAGCTCGGGAATGGGATTTCCAGGCTTGAAATTGGTGACGCGGACGAATTGCACGCCGAGTTTGTCGGCGATCTGCTGGCCGTTTTGCGGCGCCTTCACCAGTTCCGCGCGGGCCTGGTCCGCTAACGTCTGCATGCGATCGAAGACGGTTTGACTCCGCAACGCCGCCAGGATCTCCGGCTTCACCTCCTCCAGCGTCCGCAGATGCGCCGCTTCCTTCTCCAGCACCTGGATGATGTGGAAGCCGTATTGCGTGGTGATGACATTGCTGATTTCCTTGGGTTTCAAGGCGAAGGTGGCGTCCTCGAACTCTTTCACCATCTGGCCTCGCACCACCCAACCCAGATCGCCGCCCTTGGAAGCCGAGCCCGGATCTTCCGAGTTCTTCTCCGCCAGCTTGCCGAAATCCGCTCCCGCCCTGAGCTGCTTCAACAGGTCGTCGGCCTTGGCTTTGATCTGCGGCTTTTCCGCTTCGGATTTGCCGGCGGTGCTCAGCAGGATGTGGCGCGCATGCACTCGCTCAGGCGTCTGGAACTGATCGCGGTGCGAATTGTAGTAACTCTGCACTTGCGAATCCGGAATCGGAATCGTCTCCGCTACCTTGGCCTGATCCACCACGATCAACTGGGCGTCGCGTGTTTCCACCATCGGAAACATCGCCCGGTTGCTTTCGAAGTAGGTCTTCAGTTCCGCATCGGTCGGCTTCAGTTCCCCGCTCATCTTGGAGGGATCCACCAGGATGTACTCGAACTTGATTTTTTCGTTCTGCTGCCGGTAGGCGGCTTCGACCTCGACCGGTGTTACCACCACGCCCTCCAGCGCGATGGTCTGCAGGTCCTCGAGGTAAGCCCTCAGCCTGAGATTGTTCTCAAAATCACCCACCGTCATGTTGAACTGCTGTTCCACGTAATTCCGGTATTGATCCGGAGGCAGGTTGCCGAATTGCAACGAGCGAACCAGGTTCGCCAGATCCTGATCCGATACCTGAAAGCCCAGCCGCTGCGCTTCATAGGCCATGGCCCGCTCGGCGATGGACTGATCGATGATTTGCGGAATGTAGATGTCCACCAGTTCCTGAGGAACTTTTTCGTTTTGCAGCGCGGTGCGGATTTGCAGCTCCACTTCCGGGACGGTGACCGGCTGTTTGCCGATCTCGGCGACAATTTGATCGCTGCGGTCCACCGTGGGCGCGCCCGCACCCGGAATCAGATACACCAGCATCGACAGTGCAACCAGCGTGAGCATGGCGCCCAGCAGGATACGCACCGCCTTGGCGCGGCTGCGAAATAGATCAAACATGCCAGAGGACTCCTACTAACGTAACGGTGGGTTCATCCCCAGTATAGCTGAAAGCCGGCCCCAAACCTCCGTTGCTCGCGGTCCGTTGCGAATGGTCTTTCGCGGCCTGCCAGCGCCCGCCCGTCTTAACTGCTGACCGTCCCCGCCCTCCGGAACTTGCACCCCCATTCGTCGAAATGTCAGAGTGTAAGTGTCTAAGCCCAATCAGTTCGAGAAGAGCAGACGACCATGGACCTCGCCGCCCAGCCCGGCGCCTCAGGCACGCAACCCGCCCTGGACGCGCTGCCCTTCGAGCCGCTCCCGGCGTTTCGCCCCGGGGCGCTCCAGGACGACAGCGCCCGGGCCGATAGCGGCGGCAAGCGCATCGGGGTCCTCATCGTCACCTACAACGCCGTCACCACGCTCACCAAGGTCCTCAAGCGCATCACACCTAATGTGTGGAACAACGTCGAGGAGATCGCGGTCTTTGACGACGCCAGCCAGGATGCCACCTATGAGCTCGCGACGGGCATCAAAGCGCTGCGCGGAGTGAAAAAGCTGCAGGTCCTGTCGAACCCCAAGAACCTCGGCTACGGCGGAAATCAAAAAGCCGGCTACCGGTATTTTATTGAAAAAGGCTTCGACATCGTGGTCCTTCTTCACGGGGACGGACAATATGCGCCGGAGATTCTTTCGCACCTCTATCATCCCATCGTGCAAGGCGAGGCCGACGCCGTGTTCGGCTCCCGCATGATGAGGGACTACGGCGGCCCGCTTCGGGGCGGCATGCCGCTCTACAAGTACCTGGGCAACCGGATCCTGTCGGTCTTGGAAAATCGCGCTTTGGGGCTCCAGCTCACCGAGTTCCACAGCGGCTATCGCGCTTACAATCTGCATGCGCTACGCAACATCGACTTTTCCCGCATGACCGACGACTTCCACTTCGACACGGAAATCATCATCAAGCTCCATCACCAGGGATTCCAGATCCGGGAAGTTCCCATTCCGACCTATTACGGCGATGAGCTGTGCTACGTCGACGGGCTGAAGTACGCGCGCCAGGTGGTGCGAGCGGTGTGGCGTTACAAGCAAACCTGCCGCTCCGTCAGCCGCTGCCCCGAATTCCAGGAATACTTCGTTCATTACCCGATTAAGCAGAGCAGACATTCCAGCCACTATTACGCCCGGCGGATGACCGGCTCCCATCACGACGTGCTCGATATCGGATGCGGCGAGGGCTTCTTCGCCGCCCAGCTGGTGCAGGATGGGAACAGAGTCACCGGAATCGACGATCGCATGGCGCCTGCCAGTCCGGTATTCGAGGGCTACTTCAGGGCTGACCTGGATACCGGCATCGCGCCCGTCCTGGAGCAGTTGGAAGGCAAGCGCTTCGACCGGATCTTGCTGTTGGACGTGCTCGAGCACCTCAAATCGCCGGAGCGAATTCTGGAGCAGTGCCACGCCGCTTTGAAACGCGAAGGCTTCTTGCTGGTCTCGCTTCCCAACGTCGCGAACATCACTACCCGCTTGCTGTTGCTGCTCGGGCGATTCGACTATCAGGAGCGCGGTATTCTCGACCAGACGCACTTGCGGTTCTTCACGCGCAAAACCGCCCGCCGCCTGCTCGAAGATCACGGCTACGCAATCGTAGAAGAGCGCGAGACCGTCATCCCGGCCGAGTTGATCCTGGGCCTTTCGCCCGACAACCTGGTTTTGAGAATATTGAACCGCATGCTGGCGGCTGCCACCTGGCTGCTGCCGGGCTTGTTCGGTTACCAGATCATGTTCGTGGCGCGGGCCGCCAGGAAATAGGCCGATTTAAGCGCCCGCCGCCAGCCGCGCCGCCAGCAAGTCGGGCAGGCCGGCTTGCAGAATTTTCTTCTGAGCCAGCTCAACGTCGTATGCCGCGCGTCCAAAGGTAACCAGCCGCGCTTCCGGTTCGTACAGCGCGTAGGCCGCCCGCGGATCTCCATCGCGCGGTTGCCCCACGGATCCCGGATTCACCAGGTAATTCAAGTCGTTCTCTATTTCCAGCGCCTCGCGCACCGAATCCGGGCCCATGTTCCGCAGCCGCTTCACTCCATTTCGATGGCACAGGAATCCTCCCTGCAGGTGCGTGTGTCCGAAAAAGGAAACCGCCGAGTCCAGATACGGCGCCACTTGCGCCACGTCGCTGGCGGAAATCAAATATTCATCCTCATCCAACGGCGAGCCGTGCAGGATCTCGAAGCCGTCGATCGGTTCCGGCCCCGGCGCGAGCGCGCGCAGATAGTCCAGATTTTCGGGCTTCATCACACGCCGCGTCCACAGCGCCGAAAGCTGGGCCAGCGGATTGAACCATTCCAAGTCTTCCAGCCCGGCGCAGGCCTTGTCGTGATTGCCGCGCACCACCGCCGCCGCATGCTTGCGCACCCATTCGGTGACCCGGTCGGGATCGGCTCCGTAACCCACCAGGTCGCCGCAGCACAGAATGCGATCGTAGGTCGAATGCGCCTGCGCGAGTACGGCCTGGAGGGCCTCCCAATTGCCGTGCAGGTCGCTCAGGATCAGGTAGCGCACAGTTGCAGCAGCGAAACTTCCGGCGGCGCGCCGAGCCGCACCGGCACGCCGATGGTTCCCAGGCCGCTCGAAACATACACGGAGGATTTGCCGCCCGGGTACAAGCCGCGCACGTACGGCGTATAGTAGCGCGCGACATCCCAGTGCTGGTGCAGAATCTCGACGTCCACCTGCCCGCCGTGCGTGTGCCCCGCGATGGTTAAATCGTAGCCCTTCGCCGCCGCTACGGGGAACACATCCGGGTTATGCGAGAGAAGAATGTTGACGGCTCCGGGCGCGATCAACTTTTCCGCGTCCTGCAGATAGGGGGCGCCGAACTTCTGATAGTCCACGCCCGCGAAGTTGATCTCGGCCACGCCGAATCGAAGCCTTCGGGCCTGGCCGCGCAGGAACTCGATTCCGCTCCGCCGGCCCTGCGCGGTGACGTAATCCTGGGTTCTGGTGTAAACCTCGTGATTGCCGAGGCAGCCCAACACACCGGCCTCGGCGCGCACGCGAGCCAACTGGCGCAAGCAGGCATCCAGCGGATCGCCGCGCCGGCTGATCAGGTCGCCGGTCACCAGCGCCAGGTGCGCTCGCGTCTCGTTGGCCATGTCGATGGCCCGTGCGAATTCCGACTCGCTCAGAAACGGGCTCAAGTGGATGTCGGTGATCTGCACCAGGCGCAGGCCATCCAGATCCTTGGGCAAATTCGGAATCGGAATTTTCACCTCGGTTAGCCGGAACTGATTGCGCGTGACGATCCCGAACGCCGTGCCCAAGGCAGGCACAGCGCAGAGGCTGGCTCCAGCCACCTGAAGCACCATCCGCCGTTCGGATTGAAATCCTGCCGGATACCGCGGCAACAGCAGCGTCAGGTAAACCGCCAGCAGCCCGAAGGTCGCCATGATGGCGGCGCAATCCACCCAAGTCGCCCACCAGACCGGAAAGCGAAGGGCGATCCGTTGGAATTCGAGCAGATATCCGAACAACAGCACGACGGCGCCCGTGGCCGCGCCGCCCAGCAATGCACGTCGTCTCGCGACGCGCGGCCAAAGCCGCCCAACGATCTGCCATTCGAGCACGAGGCCTAGCACAAGCAGACAGAGACCCGGAAAAAAATGAATGCGCAGAAGCATACCGCCTCTACTATTCTATCGGTGAAAGTGGGTCGGTCCTCTAGGAAGACGGCCGGGGTGATTCCTGGCTCACGCGCGCCAGTCCGGCGTTGCGATGTACGACCGGTCGATATCGGCGACGGTGCGCGTGCCGCAATTGCCCATCACCAGCTTCAGTTCGCCCTGTAGAATCTCGAGCACGCGGTCGATCCCCGCTTGTCCGAACGCTCCCAATCCCCACAAGAAGGGCCGCCCGATACCTACCGCCTTGGCCCCCAGCGCCAGCGCCTTGAACGCGTCCGTTCCGCGCCGCACGCCTCCATCCACGAACACCGGAACGCGCTTGCCTGCTTCGGCCACCACCTCCGGAAGGGCCTCGATGGTCGACCGCCCCGTTTCCGTCGACCGGCCGCCGTGATTCGAAACCAGTATGCCGTCGAAACCGTGCTCGACCGCGAGGCGCGCGTCTTCGCGCGTGTCGATGCCTTTGATAAACAATTTCACCGACACCGCCTTGCGCAGCCGGTCGACAAACTCCCAGGTCATGCCCGGATTTTGTCCGGAGACCCCGGTCATATTGATGCCGTCGTACATTTTGCGCTCTTTGATGGTGGGGCCGATTCCACCTTGGTGACATGTCCTGCATTGGCTCAGATCTTTGGGACGCGTGCGAAGATAGGTCTCGCTGTTGCGCCCGGTGGTGTTGTCGACAGTGAGCGCGATCACCGGACAACCGGCCGCTTCCACGCGCCGCACGATCTTCTCGCAG
>DASQHQ010000048.1:0-13670 GCA_035632015.1 Bryobacteraceae bacterium | reverse complement strand
CTCCGATACCTGGCCGATGTGTCGCAGCGTAGGCGCAATCTTGGTGCGCGGCACCACGCCGTCCTGGACATAGTAGGAAGGGCTCACGCGGCCCACCGCGCCGAAGGCGTTCTTGCGGCCTTTCCACAGCAACTCGCGCTCGGCGGCCGAGCGGGCGATCCGCACCTCGCGCGCGTGACAGGCCTTGCAGGCGTCCTCGATTTGCAGGACCTGCTCCTCGACCGCTTCCTTCAGTCCTTCCAGCTCGATCAGCAGCACCGCCGCTGCGTCCATGGGGTAGCCGGCGTGCGTATCCTCTTCCACCATGCGCAGCATCACGCCATCCAGCATCTCGATGGCGGCGGGCGTGATGGCGCGCGCGGTGATCTCGGCCACCGAATCCGCGCAGTCGTCTACGCGATCATAAATTGCGAGCAGCGTCTTCACCATCTCGGGCTGCCGCATCAGCCGCACGGTGATCCGGGTCACCAGCGCCATGGTTCCTTCCGAACCCGTGAGCAAGCCGGTCAAATCGTAACCCGGCAGGTCGGGCGGCTGGCCGCCGGTGGACACCACCGATCCGTCCGGCAGCACCACCTCGAGTCCTAAAACGTGATTGGTGGTGACGCCGTAGGCCAGCGTGTGCGGGCCGCCGGCGTTTTCCGACACATTGCCGCCGATGGTGCAGGCGCGCTGGCTGGAAGGATCGGGCGCGTAAAAGTAGCCTTGGCGTTCCACCGCTTGTGTGATCTCCAGATTCACGACACCGGGTTCGAGCAGCGCGCGTTCGTCATCGAGATCCGCGGCGAGGATGCGGTTCATCCGCGCGAATGAAATGACGATGCCGCCCGAGCACGGAATGGCTCCGCCGCTCAGACCGGTGCCCGCGCCGCGCCCCACGATCGGAATCTCTTCTTGGGCGGCGATCCGCACCAGGGCCGCCACGTCGCTGGTGGACTGCGGAAACACCACCAGGTCCGGCCGCGCCTTGTCGACGCCCCCATCGTACTCGTACAGCGTCAGATCTTCCGGGCGCAGAAGATAGCCGCGCGGTCCCAGGACTTTTTCGATTTGCTTCAGCGCGGCCGCGGAAATCATGTGGTCCCCTCATTCAGGAGTCGCTGCCACAGGTCAGCTACGCGCAGAGTCCTGGCCCATGCGTCAAGATACGCGCGGTCGAGGCGATCCGCCTGCACCGAACGAACGCCGCGCAGGTCGCTCCATTGCCGCTCGGATTGTTCGCCGCCCGCGCGGTACCACATCAACTTCGCGAGGATGGTGTCCTCCGGAGTCGCGACCCGGCACTTAACCGCCTCGCCTGCGCCCAGAACGATCTCTTCCACTCGGGCACGCTCCACTTGCGCATTGGTGAAAGCGTCGGAAGCAGGGAAAATGTCCACTTTGCTGCTGCTTCCTAGGTGAATCACATTGAACGGCCGCCCGCGGCGAAGCGCGTCCAGCATGGCGTCGGCGTCAGCATAAAAGTCTCCGGCCAGTTCGGATGCAAGTTGGCGGACGTCGCATTCCGACAGACGGGCGACGATGTCGATGTGGTTCGTGGAGCGGTAGATGCCGTGTGCCGAGTTCGCCAGGGATCCTCCGACCATGTATTGGATTTGCAGACGATCGAGCGCCTCCAGCAACCGCCGGAAGCCCTGGGCGACGTCTAGCATCGATCCGGCGGATACCACCCGTACACGCGTTCCATGGTAGCGCGATCCAGATGACGCGCCGCCAGCCGCAGGAAAATCTCCCGGTCATCCGCCTCCGGATGAGCTTTCCGCTCGACGGCCTCCGCCGTGCGCCAGATCATTTCGTTCATCTGAAAAACGCCGGCGATCTTCTCGGCCGGCGACATGCGGCGCTGCAAATCGATAAAGACCTTGAGCGCCTTGGGATCGGTGTCCGAATACCAGTCGTGCTTCCTCATCAGGACGCTAGCGATTTGACGTAGCCTACCAGTTCCGGATCGGTCCACGGAATGGTGTGGCCATTCGATTCCGGCAGGCCCGGGAACTTGCGGACCACCTTGCCGTTGCGATCGATGATATAGCTCTCCGGGAACTTGTAGGTGCCGTAGCGGTAGGTTGTGTTCTGTTCGGGATCGCGCGCGGTGGGGAAGGCAATCTGGAATTTCTTGAGGAAAGACTCGTACTGCTTCTGGTTTTGGTCCACGCTGATTCCCAGCACCACCACGCCGGACGGCGCCACCATCTTCGCAAATTCGTTCAGCGAAGGAGCCTCCTGAATACAAGGCGGGCACCAGGCCGCCCAAAAGTTGAGCACCAGCACTTTCCCGCCGAAGTCGCGCGGCGAGATCCGCTGCCCGCGGTCGGTGATGATGGTGAAGTTTGGGGCATGGTCACCCACATCCACAATGTGCTCTTGCATGGTGTAGGCGATCAGAAACCCGAGCGCCGCCAGCAGCCCGCCAATCGCGATCTTGAGTGCCTGATCTACTCTGGAATGAGTCATTTTCGTGCTCGACGTCCCGCTCTCTCCTATAATATTAGAGTATCCCAGCTCGAACCCGGAGCATCATATAGTCTGGATTAATGCTGATCACGCGTAGGACCGAATTTTCTGCGTCGCACGTTTGTTGCCAGCCGTCGCTGACGCCGGAACAGAACCGCGAGGTCTACGGTGCGGCCGCCAATCCGAACGGCCATGGCCACAATTATGTGCTGGAAGTGACGCTCGAAGGCGACCCGGACCCGGCCACCGGCATGATCTTCGATCTGAAGCGGCTCAAGGAAATCATCCAGGAAACCGTCACCGATCCGATGGATCACCGCTTCCTCAACTACGAGGTTCTCCCGTTCGACAAGATCGTTCCCACGGCCGAAAACGTCGCTTTGGAGATTTGGAATCGCCTGGCGCCTTACTTCCAGGGCTCGCGCGCCCGGCTGAACAACGTCCGGCTTTACGAGACCGAGGACTTGTACGTGGATTACGCAGGAGACCGCCGATGATGCGCGTGACGCGCCGGTACCGGTTCGCTGCGTCGCACCGGCTTCATTCCGGGCGTTTCTCGGAAGAGCGGAATCGCGAGCTGTACGGAAAATGCAACAACCCGCATGGCCATGGGCATGACTACGTGCTGGAGGTGACCGCCGCCGGTCCGGTGGATCCGGTGTCGGGTCAAGCCGTGAACATCCCGGCCTTGGATCGCCTGGTGACCGGCCAGGTGCTGCGGGATTTCGATCATAAATACGTCAATGCCGACTTGGGGGAATTCCAGACGCTGGTCCCCACGTCGGAGAATATCATTCGGGTGATTGAGGACCGGCTGCGGCGCCATTGGCACGCCGCTTTCGGGACCCCGTGGCCGCGCCTGGACTCGATCCGGCTCCAGGAGACACGCCGCAACCGATTTGAATCGAAGGTGAGTGCAGAGTAAATGAAACCCAAGAAAGCGATCGTGAAAGTGATGCAGCCTAAGATGGACCAAGAGTCCATCGCGGCTCTGATGAAGAAACTGCTCATCAAGATCGGCGAGGAGCCGTCGCGCGAGGGGCTGGTTCGCACGCCCGAGCGCGCCGAGAAAGCGCTCCGGTTCCTTACCAGCGGCTATCAGACGGACTTGCAAAGCATTATCAACGGCGCGATGTTCTCGGAAAAATGCGACGAGATGGTGGTGATCAAGGACATCGAGTTTTACAGCCTGTGCGAGCACCATTTGCTGCCGTTTTTCGGGATCATGCACGTGGCGTATCTGCCCAAGGACAAAGTGATCGGGTTAAGCAAAGTGCCGCGCATCGTGGACATGTTCGCGCGCCGGTTGCAGGTGCAGGAACGCCTCACGCAGCAGGTGGCCGCGACGCTGGAGGAAGTGCTGGATGCGCGCGGCGTGGGCGTGATCTGCGAGGCGCGCCATTTTTGCATGATGATGCGCGGCGTCGAAAAGCAGCACTCCGGCACCGTCACCAGCGCCATGCTGGGCGCCTTCCGAAACCGCAAGGAGACACGCGACGAGTTCCTCTCGCTGGTGTCGCAGAAGAATCACCCGTTCTACTGATGACGGACGGCGCTGGCGACGCCCTTCCTGGCTGTGGTTCAATCAACCTAGATGCTCGATAACTTCCGGCAATTCCAGGTCGGCCCCGATCCGTTCGGCCGCACCTGGCAGGTGCATTTCTCGTGGCTTCAGACCGGGATTTCGATCCGCCATGCCGACACGGTCGACGTCAAGTTCGGGATCTCGACCGGCAACGAGCGCTTCGAGGAGCGCGTGATCGCACTGCCCCACCCGGTGGTGCTGGCCGTCAGCAAGAATGTCGGTCACGCATTGACCGATGCCTGGTGCATGAAGATCGCCGCGCTCCACTTGCGGCACATGCTCGAAACCGGCGAGGATCTGGAAAAGACGCTAGTGACCGTGCCGCCCGAGGAGATCGAGGGCTACGCGCGCCAGTTGCAGGAAGCGCTGACTGCTGCCAAGTAGGGTGCAAGGTTTTCGAGCTTGGAAGGTCGCCGAGGATCTGGCCGCGGCGTTCTGCTGATAGTGGAGAATGCCCCAAAGATGTCCGCGAATCTCTTCGTCTACGGCACGCTCCGCCGGGGCTCCCGCAACCGATTTGCACGCTTTCTGGCGGCGCACGCGCGCTTCCTGGGCGACGCCCGCATAGCGGGGCGCCTTTACAACCTTGGCCGCTATCCGGGTGCGACGCGTGCGGATGCCCTGGGGGAATGGGTGCGAGGCGAGGCCTTTCGCCTGGATCAGCCCGCTAAGACACTATCCGCCCTCGACGCCTACGAAGGGCCGCGCTTCGAGCGTTCGATGGCGCGCGTGCACTTGGCGTCCGGGATCCAACTCGATGCCTGGGTTTATTTCTGCGCGAAAAGACCGCCAGGGCCGGCTATGGTCTCGGGCGCCTGGCCGCGCCGCGCTTAGTTCCAAAAGAAGGCATGGCAAACGAGAGCCCAGTCTGCCGACTTCAGCGAGGCACTTTAGTTGCTTTTGCCTTTTATGTGGCGCTGCTGGCGCTCGCCAGCGCTTTCTTCACCCCGCGCAATGGCGACATCGATGAGTTGGGATTCCTGAATCCGCCTTACATGCTGGACCATTATGGCAGGCTGACCTTCCCCTCCTACTCCTACGGCATGTTTTTCGACCTGCCGGTGATCACGCATCCGCCTCTGCACGCGGCCTGGATCGGCGGGTTGTGGCGCTTGGGATTTTCCGTTTATTACGGAGAAGCGACTCCCACGCTTCTGCTTTTTCTCTTATGCATCGTAGTGATCGCAGCCAGCGCCTTCCCGGCGCCCGTGAAGCTTGGGCTGCTCTTCTCGGTCGGATTTCTCATGGCCTCCGGCGAATCGCTGGCGGCGTGTTTCGGGACGCGGCCCGAAGGAGAAGTCCAGGCGACCTGGCTGGGCGGGCTGGTGTTGCTGGAATCGGCGCGCCTGGAAGACTGGAACAGCAGGAAGCTCTTGGCAGGCGCTTTCCTGCTCACCTGGGCTTCGGGCGCCCACTACTATGCGGGCTTCGCCTTTACGGGTGCTGCGGTTTACCTGGTGTGGGCGGTCATCAGTCTGCCTTGGAAGGAAGCCAGACGTCGCGTGTCGGCGATCTGCGCCGGCGGCTGTCTGTTTGGCGTCCCTTACCTGTTGCTGTACCTGCTGCCCTACCGGCGGGAAATCCGCACCGTCATTCAACAGACCCAGGGGCCCGGCGGCGTCGTGTTGTCGGTCGAGCGCCACCTGGAGCTGTACCGGAAGCTCGCGCACCTCGGGCCCGCGCTTCCCGCGCTGGTGCGTTCGGCGATGGGGCTGGGCGTACCGTTGCTGGTCTTCTCGACCGCCATTTTGCTGCTGATTCGTTCGACGCGCGGGCTGGCGCTGGCGGCGCTCCCACTGCAGCTCTTCCTGCTGCTCTTTGCATGGCACAAGCTGGAACCGTATCTGATGCATGAAGAGGCCTTCTTCGTGGCTGCGCTGGCGATCGGTGCGCTGGCAGCGGGTGATCATCTTGCGAGCCGGCTGCCCGGCGCGGCGCGGCGCGCATTCCTTCCAGTGGCTGCGACGCTCCTGGGCCTCTATCTGCTGACCAACAAGGAACTGCTGGCGGGCGCCGGGGTCTCGCTCAGCCGTCATGTCCACGAAGCGGTTGTGGCGCGCGCGGCAGCGCGGCAAATTATGGGACCGAACGCCCGAATGGGAGGCCGGTGGGGCGCCTGGTATTCCTCGGGTGCGGAGCATTGGTATGACATTGAAGCCGATCTGAGCAGCTACGGTCCGTGGTTGCGTCCGGCCACCTACGTTTCCAATTTTGACGCTCTGGCCGATTTTCCATTCAACAGCGGTTTCGACAGCGGCGGCGGTTACTCGCGCGCCGCTTTGTCCTCCTGGTACGCCGCAGGCATTCTGCACCTGCGCGGCTTCTATTTTGGTGAGACCAACCGGCAGCTCCAGATGCTGTACTTGAACCCGCGTCCGGTGGGCGAGGTGGTGGGATACGGCAGCCGAAACGGCCGGCTCTATCGCTTCCAGCAGGATTCCCATGGCGACCACCAGGTCCTTTCCGCAGTTTGCGCCCCTGCGCCAGTGCTGGCGGACGCAAACTGGTTGGAGCGATGGCCGGGCAGCTTCTCGACAGTCTTGCGGCTGCTGAAGCGTCCTACTGATCCAGGCAAACTATTGGTGACCGTCTTGACTCCGCTCGCTGCCGACGAACCGGCCGGTTGGATCGGGCGTTCCTGCCAAGTGTTTCTCAGTATCCGGGGGAGGCTCCAACCGGCCGACCGAGATAGCCTGCTGGCATCGCTCCACAAGGAGGACCGGCCCATGCACTTTTACCGCAACCTGGACCAGATGCCGGGATATATTGGCCTGGGCGCGAGCCCGGACCAGGCGCCGCCCTCGGGAGTGGTGCCCGTCGACCACCTGGTCGACCTGCCGCAAATTGAAGCCTATCCTGAAGCGCACCTGGATCGGGGGCCTCCGTTGCGTCTCACTACCAGCCCGGAGCGCGGTGGTTTTTCCGCATACATTCCTTTGACCCACGTGGAATCCGCCAAGTGTCCCTGCTGGGTGCAAATGCGGCTCAAGGTCAACGCCGGACGCGTGGGCTTCGCCGCGTTCGACAACCGCAAAGGGATCATCGTTCGCACGCCGGGGCTGGGTAAAGCGGCTGAGATACAGACCGCAGCGCTCCTGGTTCCCGATCTGCATACCGCTACGCACATCATCGTCTTCAACGACACCGATCTGGCTGGCCAGGTGGACGTGCTGGATGTCGCGGTTCTAGTGCGCAACGGAAACTGAACGTGGCCGCTTTCAGAAGCTTAGTTCAGAAAATACGTCCGGTACAGCGTGTCGCGCTGCTTGGGGATGAACCCGGCATCGCGGATCAGACGGCGCAGCTCTTCTTCGCTGGCGCGGTTGTGCGTGCCGGCAGCCGAGACGACATTCTCCTCGATCATGATGCTGCCGACGTCGTTGCCGCCAAAACGCAGACCCACCTGGCAGGTCTTTAGCCCCGGCGTCACCCACGAGGACTGGATGTTCAGGATGTTCTCCAGGTACAGCCGCGAGATCGCCAGCGTCTTCAGGTACTCCACCGCGGTCGCTTCTTCTTTCACGAACCGGCCGAGCGACGTGTTCTCGCGCTGGAACGACCATGGGATGAACGCGGTGAAGCCGCCGGTGTCTTCCTGGATCTGGCGCACGATGTCGAAGTGATTCATGCGCTGCTCGATGGTCTCGCCGCAGCCGAACATCATGGTCGCGGTGGTCCGGAGGCCGAGCGCGTGTGCCGTGCGATGCACGTCGATCCAGTCCTGGGTCGAAGACTTCAACCGGCTGATGCGGTGGCGCACGTCGTTGTCCAGAATCTCGGCACCGCCGCCGGGAATCGATTCCAGGCCCGCATCGCGCAGCCGGGCGATGGTGTCGCGCAGCGTCAGGCCGCTGACCTCGGCGATGTTGACGATCTCAGGCGCCGAGAAGCAGTGGTTCCAGATGCGGTCCCCGAAGCGGGCCTTGATGGAGCTCAGCAGGTCCTCGTACCACTCGATCTTCAACTCCGGATGCAGGCCGCCCTGCATGAGAATCCCGGTGCCGCCCAGGTCGATGGTTTCCTGAATCTTGTCGAATATCACTTCCTTGGAATGCAAGTAGCCCTGAGCGTGGCCCATGGGGCGGTAGAACGCGCAAAAGCTGCAGTACTCGGTGCAGAAATTGGTGTAGTTGATGTTGCGATCGATGATGTAGCTGACGATGCCGTGCGGATGCAGCTTGCGCCGGACTGCGTCGGCGGCCATTCCAATGCCGACCAGATCGTCGCTGCGATAAAGATCGATGGCCTCCTGCCGCGTCAGCATGCCGTCACGTTCCTCGCTTCCACCGGGCTCGCCAGCTCCGAAGCATATTGCAGAAAAGTCGCCAGGCCCATGTTCTCGCGCTCGCCGAGCTCGAAGAGGATATTGCGCGTGAGGTATTCGCGGGCCAGCGCCTCGGAGATGCCGAGCTTGGAGTGCTCCTGGCGCACGATGTCGTCGATGTGCTGGAGGCCGAAGCGCAGCGATGCGGTGAACGGCGCGGGATCCTGCGGCGGCAGCTCGGCTCGCGCGGCCCAAACCGCGAAGACCATGGGGAGGCCGGTCATTTCAGCCCACTCCGCGCCCAGATCGAGGACGTGGAACGGAAGCTCGGCGGGATTCAGAGCCAGCGCGGCGTCGCCGATGATCAGAGCCGCATCGCAATGCTCCAGCATCGATCCCAGGTGCGGCCGCTCGGAGTACAGCTGAGGCGCCGCGCCGTACCGCCGCGCCAGGATGATCTGGCTTAACGCGACCGAGGTGCGTGAGCTTGAATCCGTCGCCAGCGTGCGAATCTCTTCGATCGGCACTTTCGAAATCAGCAAAATGCTGCGCACCGGCCCGTGGCAGGCGATGCCGGCGCCGCGAACGATTTTGAGTGGCTGCCGCGTCAGCTCCACCGACGGCACGATGCCGATGTCGGCTCGCCCGTCGGCCAGCCGGTCCGCGCATTCCGACGGGAGGGCCCGCTCCAATTCGAACAGGTCGCGCTGCTCGCCATGCAGCATGCCCCACACCAGCGGAGCGGTGTTGAGATAGCTGACGACGGATACTCTGGGTTTTCTTGGGAGAGGCAACCCTCAGTGTAGCGTGCCTCTGCCGGCCCGCGTCAGTCGCGCTCGTTCCAGTTTTCTTTTCGCTGGCGCATCAGCACGTTACATGACTTTCCCCGTTGGAGCCGGGGCAGCGCGGTCGATTCTGAGACCGGCGGCATGGTTCGTATTCTTTCCATCGACGGCGGCGGCATCCGCGGCATCATCCCCGCCATGCTGTTGGCCGAAATCGAAGCGCGGACCGGGCAGCCCATCGCCAAGCTGTTCGATCTGGTGGCCGGCACTTCAACGGGCGGCATTCTCGCGCTTGGCCTGACCATTCCGAGGTGCCAGCGTGCGCCGGTTTACACGGCCCAGCGCTTCGTCGAGCTGTACGAGCACGAAGGCGCCCGCATTTTTTCCCGATCGCTGCTGTGGACGATCTTCGCGATTGACAATTTCACCTTAAAGAAGTATTCGTCCAGAGGCATCGAGCAGGTGTTGGAGGAATACTTCGGCGACTCCCGGCTGCGCGACGCCGTCACCGACGTTCTTGTCACCAGCTACGAGATCGGGCGCCGCTTTCCATTCTTCTTCCGGAGCGCCAAGGCCCGCCAGCGGCCAGACTATGATTTCCTGACCCGCGACGTCGCCCGGGCGACTTCTGCGGCGCCCAGCTACTTTGAGCCTATGAAACTTGCGACTGGTACCAACTCGGATTACTACAATTTGATCGACGGCGGCGTTTTCGCCAACAACCCGGCGGCCTGCGCGCTGGTGGAAGCTCGGACCACGCATCGAGACGCCGACTACCTCTTGGTCTCGTTGGGCACCGGCTCGTTGACGCGCACTTTGCCGCTGGCCTTGGCCAAGTACTGGGGCGCCGTTCGATGGGTGAAGCCCCTGCTGGACATAGTTTTCGACGGCGTCAGCAGCACGGTCGACTACCAGATGCAGCAGATCTTGCCGGACCTCACCGGCCAGTGCCAGCGATACTACCGCTTCCAAACCACGCTGGACTGCCACCAACACGCGGCGCTCGACAATACCAGCCGCGACAATATCACCGCCTTGAAGGGATTGGCGAATGAAATGATTCGCAAGGAATCCGACCGGCTGGATGAGCTGTGCGAGACGCTCACCAAATCCAAGCCGGAGTGAACCAGCGGCGCCCGCGTCACATTTCGGTTGCGAACGGCGTGAAGCGCGTGTCGTAGTCGAACTTGTCCACGCCTTCCGTAGTTTTGAGGAAACCCACGATCCAATACGTCAGCGGCGTGGCGACCACTTCATAGACAACTTTGAACAGATAAGCCGAGATGATCAGCCGCACCATTCCCGAAGGCGTGACTTCGCCGCTGAATGCGACAATCACCAGGATCACCGTGTCCACGGCCTGCCCGACCACGGTGGATCCGACCGTCCGCGTCCACAGATAGCGCCCCTTGGTGATCAGCTTCATTTTGGCCAGCGTGAACGAATTGGCGAATTCGCCGCACCAGTAGGCGATCAGGCTCGCCACCACCAGCCGCGGCACCTGGTGAAAAACGATGGCGAAGGCCTCCTGGTTTTTCCATTCCGGCGCGGCCGGCAGCGCCACGATGATGTTGCCCAGTATCGCCATCACGGCGTTGGCGACGAAGCCGATCCAGATCACGCGCCGCGAGCCGCCGTAGCCGTACACTTCCGTGAAAACGTCGCCGAAGATGTAGGTGATCGGAAAAAGCAACTGCGCGCCGCTTACGCGAAACGGACCGAAGGCGCAGATTTTCTGGCCCACGAGATTCGAAATTACGAGAACGACGATGAAGATGCTGGCAAGCAGGTCATAGTACTTGTAGACGCGGGCTTGTTCGGTCAATCCCCAAGTGTAGCGCAGGCCTTCGCGCCCGCGGCCCGCTTAACCGGCCGCGCCGCGCAGCGCCAGTTCTCGCTCCGGCTGATTTTGCGGGGGCGGGGAAGCGGGCTGCTCGAATCGAACCGACACCAGTTTCGAAACGCCCGGCTCTTGCATGGTGACTCCGTACAGCGACTGCGCGGCCTCCATGGTGCGCTTGGCGTGCGTGATCACGATGAACTGGGTGTGCTCCGCCATCTCCTTCAGCAGGCGCGTCAGGCGTTCGATGTTCGGCTCATCCAGAGGAGCATCCACCTCGTCCAGGATGCAAAACGGACTGGGCGTGTAGTGGAAGATGGCCATCAACAGCGCCATCGCCGTCAGCGATTTTTCGCCGCCCGACAGCAGCAGCACATTTTGCAAGCGCTTGCCCGGCGGCGACGCCACGATGTCGATGCCCGATTCTGCGATGTTGCTCTCATCGGTGAGCCGCATCTCGCCCGTGCCGCCCCCAAACAGCGTGCGGAACAAATTCCGGAAATGGCCGTTGATGGCCTCGAAGGCGTCGGCGAAGCGCTTGCGCGATTCCACGTCGATGTCGTGGATTGCTTTTTCCGTGTCGCGAATGGAATCCAGCAAGTCCTGCCGCTGGGCGTTCAGGAAATCGTAGCGTTGCTGCGCCTCCTGGAATTCTTCGAGTGCCTGCGGATTCACGGGCCCCAGCGCCTCGATGCGCGCCTTGATCTCCTGATATTTCTGCTCGGCTTCCTGGAGCGCAGCGTCGTCGGGTACGGTATCCTCGCCGGCGGCCAGTTCTTCGAGCGGGGTGTTCAGCTCCTTGCGGCTGGTTTCGTCGAGATACTTCAGCTCGGCTTGCTTTTTTACCAGCTCGAGTTCAATCTGCGAACGCTTTTCCTGGGCCGCTTGGACGTCCAGGCGGAGCTGTTTCAAAGTTTCTTCCGCAGCCGCCAGGCTGGCACGCAGCGAGGTCTCCTGCTCGGCCAGCCGCGCGACCAGCTCTTCGGCGGTGCGAATTTCCGCCACCAGCACGGCGGCGCGTCGATCCAGCTCGATGTTGTCGGCCAGCAGCCGGGCGCGCTCGACGCCGAGGCGTTCCATTTCGGCCGTGATTTCCTGGCGGCGCGCGTGGATCTCGGCAATCTGCGATTCAAAGCGCGCCTGGGCCGCCCGTTCCGAGCGCCGCCGCTCCTCGAATCCAGCCAGATCGGCGCGCCAGGCCGCGTGCTCGTCGGCCAGTTGATGCGCGGAGGCTTGCAATTCCTCGACATCGGCGCGCGACTGCTCCAGCACCTGCTCTTCCACTGATCGGGCCGTTTCCTTTTCATCCAGCAGTTGCTGGTCGCGCTCCTGCTGCGCGCGGGCCCGGTCGCCTTCCTGCCGCAGCCGTTCCAGCTCCAGCCGCGCCACCGACAAGCGCGAGGAGGCGCGCGCGAATTCCTCCGCCATCTTGCGATGCTCGTGGTCCAGCGCCAGCGCTTCTTTCTCCTGGTTTTGCTGCCGGAGGCGCAAGGCTTCCAGGTCTTCGCTCAGGACCGCGATCTCGCGCTCCAGTTGCTCCAACCGGGCCGCAGTCTCGTCCACCAGCCGGTTTTTCCACTGCACCTCGCCGATCAACTCGCGCAACTCTCGCTTGAGCGCCAGCGGTCCGCTGCCGGTTTTCTTGCCGCCGCTCACCGCGTGGCCGTGATAGCTGACGCCGTCTGGAAGCAGGAAAAAGAAGTCCGGATGCTGGACCGACAGACGCTGCGCCGCGGCGCGATCGCTGGCCAGAAAGCAGCGCGAAAGGCGCGGCAGCAGATCCTGCGGCGCAGCCGCGAAACCGTTGGTGAAGTGCAGATGATTGCTCAGCCGGCCGATGACTCCATCGGCGGTGTCCAACCGGTCGGCCGCCGCGGGTGGCTCGCCGGGCTCGGGATGCACCAGGAACGTCGCACGCCCATCCAGATCCGCGCGCATGATGTCGATGCCGCGCTCAGCCTCGCTCCAGTTCTGCACGACCACGTACTCCAGCTCCTCGTGCAGGAAATCTTCAGCGGCCTTTTCGTAGGCCGGCTCGACCTCGATGAAGTCAGCCAGCACGCCGGCGGGTCGGAAGTCGTTGGCCTGTCCCTGCTCGATCGCGGTGAACAGTCGCTTGACGCTTTCGGTGGTATAGGCGCGGTGCGAAAGGATTTCTTCGAGCGAATCCTTGCGCGCTTTGAGCCGTGACGCCTCGGTTCGAAGTTGGTCGAGCGCGTGCCGCGCTTCGGCGGTGCTGGCCTTGCGCTGGTTCAGTTCTTCTTCCACGCGGCGCTTGCGGTCCGCCGTGGAATCAAGTTCCAACTGGCGCGCGGCCATCTTTTCAGAGAGCTCGGTCTTCAGAGCTTTCAGCCGGTCGAGATCCGCGACAGCGCTTTCCTCGTCATTCTGGCAGCGCGCGGAATCGCGCTCGATGGCAGAAAGATATTCGCTGATTTGCACCAGTTGGTTCTTCAGCGCCGAAGCCTCGCCCAGCAGCCGCAGCACGTTCTGGCGCCCGGTTTCCAGCGTTTTTGCGCGATCCTGCAAGGATTGCTGGAGCTGCTCGCGTTCGACGGTTTTCGCGGCCAGCCGCTGGCGCGCGGTTTCGGTTTGCTGTTCGAGTTCCGCCACCGACTCCAGGTGCTTTTCCAGTTCCTGCTGAAGCTGCGCCTGCCGCCGTTCGGATTCCTGCGCTTCAGATTCACCCTGCGCGAGCCGCTCGTCGATGGCCCCAATCTGCCTGGCTTGCGATTCCAGCTT
>DASQHQ010000047.1:0-89781 GCA_035632015.1 Bryobacteraceae bacterium | reverse complement strand
TCGGCACGGTCTACGGGCAAGCAACGAAACCCACGGCCTCAGGCACTGCTGAAGCCGTCAAACAACTGGAGCACGATTGGTCGGAGGCGCAGAAGGCCCGTGACATCGACAAGCTCAGCCAGATCCTTGCCGACGATTGGTCGGGCCTGGGCTTTGACGGCGCCAGGTCCACGAAAAAGGCGTTTCTGAATGACGTCAAATCGGGTACGTCTAAGCTGGAGTCCTTCGAGATTGGACCCATGGATGTCAAGGTGATCGGAACAACGATCGCCGTCGTCCAGGGCAGCGACACCGAAAAAAGCTCCACCAAGGGAAAAGACACCAGCGGCAAATGGGTGTGGATGGATGTATTCGTGAATCGGGATGGCAGGTGGCAGGCGGTGCGGTCGCAGTCTGCGATGGTCAAGTAACCCTGGCAACGGCCCATCCGTAAGTTATCCATTTAGCCGTAACAGACCCAACCCGCGGTGGCCTCGCGTTGCGCGAACGCGGCGTCAGACCGAACTCGCACCCAGTTTGCCCGTTGACCGGGTTGCAGCCTGCTACGCTTGCGAAGTACGGACGAAATCAGGCCCGGACGTATTTGTTAAACCAGTCAATCGTGCGCTGCCAGGCCAGGTCGGCCGCGGCTTTGTTGTAGCGTTCAGGGGTCGCATCGCAATTGAAGCCGTGAACGGCGCCGGGGTAGATATAGCCTTCGTGCGGAACGTTGGCTGCCCTCAAGGCCGTGTCGTACGCCGGCCAAGTGGCTGCCAGTCGCGTGTCGAGTTCCCCATGATGGACCAGAACCGCGCCCTTGATCTTCGAAACGTCCTCCTTTGGAGGAGGGCCTCCATAGAACGGCACCGCGGCAGCTATATCCGCTCCCAGCCGGACGGCCAGAGTATTCGAGATGCTCCCCCCGTAACAGAAGCCGGTGACGCCGATCTTGCCCGTGCAGTCTGCCCGCGATTTCAGCCACATCGCGGAGGCGACGAAATCTTCGGCCATCTTTTTGCCGTCGACCTTGGCGAAAAGCTGGCCGCCGTGGTAGTCGTCACCGGGGAATCCACCAAGAGAGGTGAGTCCGTCCGGCGCAAACGCCATGAAGTTAGTGAGGGCGAGGCGCCGCGCGATGTCCTCGATGTGAGGATTCAGACCTCGATTTTCGTGGACGACGATAATGCCGGGCAATTTCGCCGGCGTCTCGGCTCGCGTGTCGGCGCTGACGGGCCGGACGAGATATCCTTTGATGCTCCCATTCCCTTGCGGCGACGGGATGGTCTCGTATGTGGCCTTGATCCGGTCATCTGTCTTCGACACCTGCTGCCCCAGAGCGTAGTTCGGCATCAACGCCTGGATTATCGTTGCGGCCGTCAGCCCGCCGATCGCAAATCGCTGCACGCCGTCCATGAAGTCACGGCGGCTGATTTCGCCATGAATAAAGAGGTTATAGAGTTGTATGGCCTCGGCGGGTAGTTTGGGTCTGGTTGGTTCCATTGGGTGACTCCTTTCGAGAGACTATACCACGGGTCTTCACTAAAGCGAATCATTCCTGGCGCCGGGAGCGCGTTTTACCAGTCACCGACGCCACCTTCGGATCGGGGACCCGGCTGGCCCCGAAACCGCGGGCATGATGAGCGTCGGCAGCTTCAGGCGTGGCTGGACGATGGCGGTGAGAACCAGAATGAACCGGCTCTGAAGAGTCGTTGCGCGTGTGCTGGAGCCGTGTAGAGACGGGGAAGGTTTGACTGCGTCCCTCGTTCGTGGGTTCTCTGCGCGGCTCCTATCGTGATGGATGCTGAAACGGCACTCGCGGTTGCAACCGCCAGACCGACTCCCTCGGCCCGCCTTTGGGAGCCTTCCGCCTGACAAAAATCAGAATCTGATACCCTCTGGTGAAAAAGTTGCGCGTGGGTTGAATGCTGGTCTCCCGTTCTACCTCTAAAATGCCGATGGATGGGCGTAGGACGGCCGCAATGCGCAACTCGAAGGGGCGCTTAAATGAAATTCCGCTCGCTATTTAGCTTGTTCTCCGCCGATCTCGCGATTGACCTCGGCACAGCCAATACCTTGGTCTACGTCAAAGGCAAGGGCATCGTGGTCAACGAGCCCTCCATCGTGGCTATTAATAGGACCAGCGGCGAGGTGGAAGCGGTCGGCAAGGAAGCCAAGGAAATGCTGGGGCGCACGCCCGGGAACATCGTCGCCATCCGGCCCATGAAGGACGGCGTCATCGCCGACTTCAAGGTCACCGAGCGCATGCTCAACTACTTCATCCTGAAAGCGCACGGCCGCAAGGTGATGGTGCATCCTCGGATCGTCATCGGCGTGCCCAGCGAAATCACCCAGGTGGAGAAACGCGCGGTCATCGACTCCGCCTATCGCGCCAAAGCCAGCGAAGTGCATCTGGTGGAACAGGCTATGGTGGCCGCCAACGGCGCCGGTTTGCCCGTGACCGAGCCTTCGGGAAATATGGTGGTGGATATTGGCGGAGGCACTACCGACGTGGCCGTTATCTCCTTGTCCGGCATCGTCTACTCCTGCTCGGTCCGCGTGGCCGGAAACCAGATGGACGACGCCATCATGCAGTACCTGAAACGCAGGTACAACCTGCTGATCGGAGAGCGCACCGCGGAAGCCATCAAAATCCAGATTGGGTCGGCCTATCCTCTGGACCTGCCTCTGACGATGGAAGTAAAAGGCCGCAACCTGATCGAAGGCGTGCCCAAGACGCAGACCATCGAGGACGGCGAGATCCGGGAAGCCCTGTCGGAGTGTGTGGCCACCATCGTAAACGCAATCCGGGTGGCCCTGGAACGGACGCCTCCCGAACTCAGCGCCGACATCAGCGATCGCGGAATCGTTTTGACGGGTGGCGGCGCGTTGTTGAAGAACTTAGACAGGCGCATCCGCGAAGAGACCGGCTTGCCGGTAGCCATCGCCGAAGATCCTCTGTCGAGCGTCGTGCTGGGAACCGGCAAAATGCTGACCGATTTCAAAATGCTCCGGCGGGTAGCCATCGAGTAGCGCCGCGCTGCTGTTTTCGCGCATCACGACACTTCCGGGCGGCTGGCAGGCGAGAACGCCACGCGGTTGCCAGCGAAGGCTGGAAATCGGTCAGGGGCGTCCAACTCACGCCGCCGTCCGTACTCTCCCAAATGCCCCCGGATGTCGCTCCCAGGTAGAGGACATCGTTATTCTTTGGATTGATCGCGATGGCCGTAACGCGCCCGCTGATGCTTGGGCCGCTGCCAGCCAGAAAAGGGCTGACGGTACTTGGATGGGCTGCGGCCCGATTGGGGTCCATGAGTTCGGTCCGGAAAATCTACGCGGGCGGCAGTGCTGGGCGCCTGTGGCAGCCCTCGACGATTCTGGAACTGAGCGATCTCTAAGAAGCGCTGCAGCGCCCTTCAACCGCATGTCATCGTGAACCGAACCATCCGGCGGACGCCGGCCATCCAGCAACCAGTCCGCGCGCTCGAAGCGGGATTCCTCGATCTGCTTCCTAAAACTTTGCCGGAAGATTCATCCACAGGCGACTGGCTGCGTGCAAGCCGAGCGCGCAAAGCCAGATAGCCAGCGCGAAGCAGCCGACAATATATCATCTCTTCAGACCATTTAGATTTGAAACCCAGTTCCATCCCTGCCGGTGTTGTGTTCTTAGATCAGTCTGGGATCGGCGTTTGGGGGGTCAACTACACACAGAATGATCGCCAACATGAGAATGGACTATTTTCGCTTAGAGGCAACGTGCCGGGCAGGCCGATATTTCTGACGAACAACAACTCTTGCGAAACTACTATTTCTCGGCCCGCGACGGATTGACGATCACATTGACGTCGTGAAACGCCTCGAGTGCCCCGTCGCTTGCGATGGCGCGCAGCCGGTAATTGCCGGGAACACTGAAGCTTACAACTGTGTTCGACGAAACGGGTTTGCCAATAACCTTCTCGCTGCGCGGCGGGTCGAAGGTGACGGGTCCGGGTCCGCGATAGAGAATCCATTGAATGGCGAGACCGGGTCCGCGCAGCATTCCCTCCGGAAGGTCGATGGGAATGGGATTGAATGTGTCCTTGGGCGCAGGGTTTGCGTTGCTCCGCCTCGATTCCCTTGGTTTGGGGAGACCATCGTCGGTTGCTGAAGCAGTCAGCGTGAGTGTGTTGGGAAGGGTGACCGTCTGCGGCCCGCTCCCGGTGATGCTGGGCGGTTCGTTACTCCAGTCCACGGTTCTGGAGCTGATGTTCTCAGAGATCACGCCGTTGTTGACTTCCCAAGTCGGTTCGAGCCAGCCTTTGGCCTTGGTGGTCTTACCATGGCTGCTAAGAGTCCACACCAGCTTCTGGTCGGCAGGCCAATCCTTGGGGACGATTACCTTGAACGCGAAGAAGTGGCGGCGCGGATAGAAATGGGTCGGCTGTCCTCGGTCTGGGTTTCCCGGCTCGAAGCTGTTCTCAGCTCCGACGGGAACGTCGACTTGCTCCTCCCAATTCCGGTTGAGGTAGCCGAACCAAAACGTATAGGTTCCGTCCGTGTTGCGCTGCCAACCCTCGAACGCGGGGGCGACGTCCTGCCCCCGCTTATATTGAATTCCGGAGCCTGGATCATTCACCTGCCCGCGTGAGACGGGAGACAGGAGCAGGCACGCCAGGCCCGCGGCCGCAGTACTGATCCATCGCCGCATCATAAGCTGTTACTGCCCGAGCCGGGCGCTGACTGTTTTCGCCTTCTGCCGCTCTCTGCGCTCCAGGACCATCTGCTTGAATTCTTCATCAGAGAGCTGATACAAGCTGACCCAAGCGAAGCCCATGTCGTCGGTGGAGCGCTGGCCGAATCCGATCCAGTTGTCCGGGTCGGGATTCGCTTTGTTAGCGACCGTGTTGTCGTGCCAACTGATGACGTGCAGGACCGTTCCGGCCGGCAACAGCGGCTGCACGTCGTCCTGGTACATATACACGATGTGCCACCCAAAACGGTACTTGTTCACGCAGCTCAGCGTTTCGACTTTGTCAGCGGTTAAGCCGGCGCCGCCAGGATAGATCGCCTCCAGGCACAATCCCTTGCCGCGGACATGCATGTGCGGCTGGAAGGAGAGGATGCGGGTCGGTTTCGTGAGCGTGTAATAGCGGTCCGTGCGAATGTTGTCCGTGTTCGGCGGCAGGTCCAGATCGAGGACGTAGCCGATGTTCTCGGTCAGCTCGATATGCTTCGGCTTATAGCCTACCGGATAGAACTTGATTGCCAGGGCGACATTCAGCGGCGTGTCCTCACCGTCGGCGTGGAGGTGGAGGTTGAAGTTGATCTTCGTTCCGGCCTTGATCAGGCGGGCGGCACCTTCGGGGAAGATGTCGCCGTTCTTTCCCACGGCATACTCGTTGAGGAAGGTGCCTTGCACGCCGCCATCCGACGGCGCCAGATTCGTATCGTCAGCCACGAGGCTGGTCACGGTGTGGTGCACGACGCGAAAGCCCTTAGTCGGTTTCGTTTCGACGGCCTGTATCCAGCGGTCCTCGGTCAAATGCGGATCCACCAGAATGTCCTTCCAGGTATCTGGGGAGCGGGCCGGCAGTATCTCGTCCTTGGGCAATCGCACCACCAGATCGGGGGTGAAATGAAAGCGGTCGTTGTCTTCGAATTGCCGGGGCGGGGGCATGTCGGCGGGGTTCCCCTGCGGCGCGCCGCTGTCCACCCACTTGACGATGGTCGCGATCTCGGCGTCCGACAGGGAAGCATCGTTCTTGAATTCAGAGATGCCCACATTCTTGTCGATATAGAAGGGCGGCATTTCCCGCTTGGCTACATTTTCCTTGATCGACCGCGCCCAAGGCCGCGCCTCCTGATAGGTCAGCAGCGACATTGGCGCGATGGAGCCAGTCCGGTGACAATTTTGACAAGCGCGTTGGAGGATCGGTGCTACGTCCTTGGTGAAAGTCACTTGTCCGTCGGTGGCAGTTTTCGCCGCTGTCTGCGCGGCGGCGATACCAGCGGCCGCCGTCGCGGCCAGCAGGGTGGATGTAACGCTGAACAACCGGATGTTCCAGTTTGCCATGCTCGAACTCCTTTCCCGGGTCTTCATAACAGCATAGCTCTAAAATTGACTGCAAGCTATCCGCTTGGCCTCGAGGCCGGTTTCCTTGCTCATGTGAAGGTCACCACGTCCCGTGTCAATCCGTGAGAGAATGCGTCTGTGCGCCGTGTCCATTCGAATTCTTCACGTTGGGAGGCTTAGAAATAAGCTTCAGCGCCAGGCTTAGCTTTTCTGGGTGCTCGCTTTCGAACGGCTGGACCTTTCTTCCTGGCGGATTTCGATTGAGCGGTTTGCGCCGACTAACCCCCAACCTTCGCTCCGACACTTCCTTAAGGATCTTCTTTTGCGCCGGCGTAACTATTTTCGTGAACTTCTCCGGCCGTTTCGCCATCAGTTGCGAGCGCGTTGAATCGCCGCCCGCGCAATGTCCGGTACGCTGCGGGGACCGATGCGTATTCGCCGGACAGGGCTTCCCCTTTTGAGGGCCCGCCGCCCGGCGAACCGCTTCAGAATGCCAGTTGCAGCCCGAAGCTGACGTAGCGAGGCGGAAACGCTGACGAGAACGCCAAGGGCTGGCTGAGCTGGGAGAAGGACGCGAGACCCGGGAAGCCCTGTCGGAGTGCGTGGCCACCATTGTGAACGCGATTCGCGCGGCCCTGGAACGGACGCCCCCGGAACTCAGCGCCGACATCAGCGATCGCGGAATCGTTTTGACGGGTGGCGGCGCGTTGTTGAAGAACTTAGACAGGCGCATCCGTGAAGAGACCGGCTTGCCGGTAGCCATCGCCGAAGATCCTCCGTCGAGCGTCGTGCTGGGAACCGGCAAAATGCTGACCGACTTCAAATTCCTCCGCCGGGTAGCCATCGAGTAGCGCCGCGCTGTTGCTTCGCGCATCACGATACGTCTGGTGTCCCGGAGATCAATTCGGACCACGATTCACGAGACTCGTTAATCACGTTCAGAATCACATCCGGGGAGCGAGTCCTTTGTTCGAAAACGTCTCCCGTGTTGCGCTTCTACAAGTTGGGCGGGTCGGCCCACGCCCTGTAGCCGTGGTGATGAGCACTTCTCCCGCCTTGGCGGGCTTAGCCAGCGAGGTTGAAGAAGACTCCGTTTTGCTCATATCCCAGCACCGAAATCAGGTTCCTAGACGGGTCGGGCAATTCGGACTCGAAGTGGAAGCCAGGTTGGTCTGCGGACCACTTGACTGTGGCACTGACTTGGAGGAACGAACCTTTGAATTGCTGCGAATCGTTATTTATTTGCGCGCTCGTCGTGGGCGAATTCCATTCGACGTCAAACGAGACAGTCGCTCGACCAGGCGCCACGGGTGGAATCTTGGGATACGTGAAGCCCAGACCGCCTGGAAGCCCGAGGCCCTGGGTCAACGAGTTAGCTACGTCGTGGTCATCGAAGACCATCAGGTCGTTGACACGCAGGCTCGCTTGCTGCTGGTCGAATTCTACATCCGCTGCGTCGTCCGCCACGGGAATCATCCAGAACACGTCGTTCACGTCGATGTGCACATTGTAGTCGTGGATCTGTTCCGGGAGATTGGCCGATCCGACCGGACCGGTGTACAGGTCAAGTCAAACAAAAGCGAACGTGCCGCGATATTGGAAACCGTCCGTAGCGATAAACTCGCCCTTATTGAAGCCCACGTCCGCCTGAAACCCGAGCGTCATAGTTTCGCCCGTCACGGTGTTTATTCCGGTCCCTCCGCCGCGAATGTGCGTCAGACCCACGAACCCCTGGAAGTCTGTGATTTGAGACGGGTCGTTCAGAGCGGACAGTGGATTGGCGGCGTTTAGTGGGTTATGGTGGATAAAAACCCCGAAGGGAGAAAATGGCGCGACTCCTCCAGGAATGGGGTTGGGACTCTTCTGGTTGGGACGATCATGGGCGTGGGCTGATCTGGGACCGAACAGACCGGCTCCGAGCAGCGTGCCAGTAGTGGCGGCTTTTCCAAGGAAAGCTCGCCTCGAACGAAAGGGACGATGGATTTGCACGGCTTTCACGGTTGCCTCCGTTACGTTGGCTAAAAATGTTATCAGGCAATGACCGAATTGTCAATCCCCATTTAACAACATCCCCATTTAACAACATCCAAATTTAACAACATCCCCATTTAAAAACCCCATTTAACGACACCCTGAAGGGTTCCGCATCAAAGGGAGGGCACAGATCCTTCGCCGTGCGACGCTGCCGCAAGCGCAGATTGAGCCCTACTATCGTATGCGGGTGCGCGCGCGAGACGATCCGGTAGCGATGGCACCGGCGATTTGCAGAGCATTTCACGAAATCGATCGCACCCGGCGCTATCGTCACGATATTCCCAGAATCCTGCTTGATGCGAGCGGGACGGGATTTATCGACCGCTATCACCACGTCCCGTGTCAATCCGTGAGAGAATGCGTCTGTCCGCCGTGTCCATTCGAATTCTTCACGTTGGGAGGCTTAGAAATAAGCTTCAGGGTAGTGGGTCAACCCACTACCAGCTTCAGCGCCAGGCTTAGCTTTTCTGGGTGCTCGCTTTCGAACGGCTGGACCTTTCTTCCTGGCGGATTTCGATTGAGCGGTTTGCGCCGACTGACCCCCAACCTTCGCTCCGACCCTTCCTTAAGGATCTTCTTTTGCGCCGGCGTAACTATTTTCGTGAACTTCTCCGGCCGTTTCGCCATCAGTTGCGAGCGCGTTGAATCGCCGCCGGCGCAACGTCCGGTACGCTGCGAGGACCGAATGTGTATTCGCCGGACAGGGCTTCTCCTTTTGAAGGCCCGCCGCCCGGCGAACCGCTTCAGAATGCCAGTTGCAGCCCGAAGCTGACGTAGCGAGGCGGAAACGCTGACGAGAACGCCAAGGGCTGGCTGAGCTGGGAGACCGACGTGGGCGCGAACCCATTGATGTTGTTGAAAGGTCCAGACAACAAGGTCCCGCCATTCGGAAGAACCAGGTTCGGATTCGCGGGGAAGGTGTTGTTCACGGCAGCGTAGTTGATGCGGTTGAACAGATTCTGCGCCTGCGCAATCACATTCAGCTTCACGCCCTTGTCCTGGTTGATATAGAACGCCTTCGAGAATCTCAGGTCGCAACTGACGAAATCAGGGCCGCGGCCCGAGTTGCGCGGTTCAAACCAGGGGCGAGCTTCGGAGGTGCGCCCGTTCGTCCCGTTCGACAGCCCCGGAACAAGCAGCGTAAATGGAATTCCAGTATGCGCATAGACGATCGGGGACACAGTGATGTCCTTCAGCACTTTCGACAGGAAGTCCCCACCCACATGGGAAGGGGTGACATACACGGCGTTGGCCACGAAGTTGTGCGTGACGTTGAAAGAGGAGACTGCCCGGTCCTGACTCAACGCGTCCGGGCGAAATGGAGTGCTCAGCGTGCTGTAGTCGCTGGTATTGTCGATGGCGCGGCTGTAGGTGTAATTGGCCTGGAACTGCAAGCCATGGGAGAAACGCTTGGTGAGCGATGCGGTCAAAGCATTGTAGATCCCGTTGCCGGACGAGGACCAGCTATTGTTCTGGATGACCAGGGCATTCGGCACCCCAGCCGTCGTCCCGGGCTTCGGAGCATAGCACGGGCCCGAGAACGGATCGATCGGGGAGGTGGCGCTGCAGGGAGTCCGCTGAAAATTTCCTTCGAGGACCTGTTCGATATGGACACTGCGATAGAGGTTATATCCCACCTCGAGCGACAGTTCGTGAGCGAGTTCCCGGGCGACGCTCAGGCTGGCCTGAATCGTATATTCGGGCTTAAAGTTGGGAGCAATCGTAGAAAATACGGTTCCGAACGCCGTTGGGCCGGGCGGGTTGATGGCCCAGCCGATGGCCGCGAGGTCATTAGGGGTCAGTGCGGGGTTGGGATTGGCTACGGTCGCTTTCTGTTGCTCCAGCGCCCAGGCGGCAAAAATCGACGGGAATGGAGGCGACGGAAGCAACGGGGACAACAACCCCTGGTTGATGTACTTACCGCTGTCACCCAGAGTGTTCAAATAGAACGGAACCATGAAATTGACCGGCGCAACGAATAGTCCGCCGCCGGCTCGCACTACCGTCTTGCCGTCCCCCGCCGGATCCCAGGCGAAGCCCACCCGGGGGGAGACGTAGGTGCTGTGCGGTACTGGACTGGGAGCGCCATCGTAGTCCAGCCGGGCTCCGTAATTCAGGGTGAACCTTGGCGATATTTTCCAGGAATCCTGGGCGTAAAGCCCAAGATAGTTGTCCCACGCCGTCCATCGAGAATTCGAATTCGGATTGGCCTGCAAGAGAGAGACGGGCGTGCCTGCAATGAACGATTGAACCGCGGTAAGGTTCGTGGATGCCGGACCGCCTGCGGGATACCCAAAGGCCTGGTTGTAGGCTTCCAGTCCCGCGGTTGTGCCTTTCGGAAATAGTCCTGCTGCCTCGCCGCCCGCTACGATATTGGCGATCGAAAAGGCGCCATCAGCGAACTGCCACTGTCCGCCGAACCAGAGTTGTTCGTCGATGTCGTAATAGTCGGGCCGGTAGGAAGCTCCGAACTTGATACTGTGATTCCCCTTGGTCCAGGAGAGGCTATCGTCAAATTGGAACCGCTTGAACTGCGCGTAGTACGGGAACGGAAATGGAGTTCCTAGAACGATTGAAGGGGACGTGAGCAGATCGATTTCCGCGCGGCCGTACTGGGGAGAATCATTGTGCGCGCTATTCCTGGGCACCACCTGCACCCGAACCACGTTGACCAGCGTGGGACTGAAGGTGTGGGTCCAGGACGATGTCAGGGTGTAGTCCGTCAGATGGTCGAACGTAGAAGCCGGGGGCTGGGGGACGACGTTATCGGTCTCATTCATCAGGGAGAATCGAAACGTCAGACTGTCCCTTTCGCTGGGCAGGTAGTCCGCCCGGGTGACCCAATTGTTGTACCGGCCCCTGGGCGTGTTAAAGCCGGGAATGCCCCGCTCGGCGCCAAGGTAGGAGATGACCCCGTCGAACGTTCCCTCGTTCGGCGCCACCAGTGCATTCAGGATCGGGTCCTTCAGCGGAGGGCCAAAAATTGGGGACGCCATTAAGCCGGCGCCCAGCGCTGCGAGCGGAGTTCCCGTGTTAGCCATTTGAGTCAAGTAACAAAGCTGTGTGGGTTGGCCGGGGCAGCCGCCGGTGGCCGGATTGAAGCCGTTGGTCTGCGAGGAGATCGGCTGAAAGTCAGCCCGGCCCGAGAAATTCTGGGAGGTTGCGAAATCCAGCTTTTGATGCTCGTAAGAGCTAAAGAAGAACAGCTTGTCCTTCTTGATAGGCCCACCCACTGTCACGCCCGGAATGACGCTTTGCTCAAAAGGCTTCGAACCGGGATTGATGAGCTGGTTGAAATAGTTGACCGAATCGATCCCTTCGTTGTGGAAGTAGAGATAGCCGCTTCCGTGGAGCGCATTGCTCCCGCTTTTGGTCACGATGTTGATGGCGGTTCCAACCGTATTTCCAAATTCCGCGGCGAAACCGTTCCGGTTTACCTGGAACTCCTGTAAGGAATCGATCGGTATGTTGCGTACTCTCGGAGCTCCCGACCCGTAGTCGTTCTCGCCGCCGTCCACGGTAAGAAGATTGTTGCGCCCGTTGCTGCCACCCACTGAAAACCCGGAAGCAAGGTATCCGGTCCCGATATTTTGGTCTTGAACCACGGGAGCATTCGAGCTGGACACTCCTGGCACAGTGTAGATCGCCTCCGTGAAGCGGCGGCTGACGTTGGGGAGATTCTCGACCTGGCGTTGGTTGACCGTATTGGCCTGTTGGGTCTGTTCGGGTTCGATCAGCGGCGGCTGGCCAGTCACCTCCACAACCTCGCTGACGGTGCCGAGAGCGAGGTGAACGTCATAAGGAACGGCTTGGCCGACCGTGAGGCCGATGTTCCGGGCGACTGCTTTGCTGAACCCCGCGGATTCGACCGCGATTTCATATGTACCCGGCGGGAGCGCAGGAACTTGATAGGTTCCCTCGGGGCCCGATTTCACGGTCTTGGTGACGCCGGTGGCTGGATTGGTGACCGTAACGGCAGCGCCGGGGACGACCGCTCCCTTTGGGTCGTAGATGGTCCCTTTTAAGGTAGCGGTGTCATAGCTGACTTGGGCATAGCTCAGAGCACATCCAAAGACCGCCATGAGCAGAGCCGAAGCTAGAAAACGGAGCGAAGTTCTTGAAGTCTTCATAGCTCGATACCTCCTGACACGGAGCCCCGCACCGCTTGGAGAAGCCACGTGCGGCGCGTTGGCGGACCAGCCTGGCATTTGGCTAGAGGGCGCAAATTCAGAGTTGCTGGGGATTTAAGCAAGCGCATTGCCAAGCGTTATTCATATGCGGAGCAACGATTTGCGGCTCGCAATTCCCTGTATCCGGCAGATGGGTGGGGTAAATGCCCCTAGTGCGCGATTGATGTCCGATGGCTACCGGCAGGATAGCGATCGACGCGTTTCCGGTCCAGAATCGCGTCCTCGCTTCTCCTCCGGCAGCTCTTCGCTCAGCTCGATCCACGTGCCTCGCGGGCATAGGCATCAGCAGATCGGCGCCGCCGAAGCGGGCCGTCTGGCAGCATGGCTTCCATCTCGTCGGACCGGCGCAATCGGCGGCAAACGGGCATCGCATTGCCGCCCGCGCCGGCATTGTTCAATGGTCGATGGGAGCTGTCAAATTGGTTTCATTGGCCCCTGCTCTCGCTGGCGGATCGGAGCCTATTCATTCGAGCGCAGGCGCGCGTGATGCGACCAAGTGGGATAACTTCCGGGTGCCCGTAATTCATTCCCTACCTCTACTTCTTTCGGCCTTGTGCCGGGCGTTTTGCGCTAAAGCGGACGGGGAGATGCGATACCTTGGACGAACTGCGGTGGCGCAGTGACCCTGGCGAGTGACCATCAGTTTGCCGATGGCGGCGGTTATGCCAAGGTCCTTTGACGAAAAGCCTCCCGCCGGCGAATTAAAGTGCGCAGCCGGTTTATCCGATCTTACCGACGTGGGAGTCTATTTAGTAACTGCCGGAGCGTGGACATGCTGAGCCTGGCTGTGCTGTCCGAAAATTCATCGGCGTGCGAAGGAATCACGAAGATGACCCGGGAAACCGGGATGTTTGACGTGGTCTACAGGGTGTCGCCGAAAGATCTGCATATACCGGGCATAATTCGCGCCTTATACACTCACGACCCGGACTTGGTTTTGCTGGATGTCAACGACTGGATGTCCGTCACTGCCCTGACGAGCCAGATCAAGCAGAGCCGTCTCCGGGGAATCCTGGTCGGATTCCGCCCCGGTTGGAACGAAATCGAACAGGTCATGTTCCAAAGGGCGGGCGTGCACTATCTTCTCCGCGAACCGATTTCCTCCGCTGAGATGGAGACGGTAGCGTATGAAGCCCTGCATAAGGAGCGCAGCATCACGAACCCGAACATTCTCGCGTTCCTACCGGCCAAGGCCGGTGGGGGATGTTCCACCGTTGCCCTACATACCGCCGCCGCTCTAGCCCATGGTCTTTCGAAGAGCGCACTCCTGATTGAAGGGGACCGGCGCTCCGGTGTGTACTCGATCATGTTGAATCTCAGCGATCGGCCAGGTCTGGACGTTGCCCTCCGGTTTGGTCACGCGATGACACCGGTGGACTGGTACCAGCACGTCGTGCGTCTTTCCGGCTTCGATCTGTTGCCAGCCAGTCCGCAGCATCGCACTGGCCGGCCAATTTGGGCAGATTACTACCAGCTTCTGCGCTACGTTCAGAAAAGGTATGATTATTTGCTGATCGATTTGCCAGAGGTCGTCAACGAAGCCACGGCCGAAGTGGTCCGGGCGGCGCGCAGCATTTTTGTCGTCTGCACGCCCGAGATAGCCTCCCTGAAGATGGCCCGTCTCCGCGCAGAGGAACTCCAGGCCTGCGAGATTCCGTGTGAGCGAATCCAGGTGATTTTGAATCGACAGGAGCGTAACAGCCCGGATGCCCGAGGACTCGAAGAAATCCTGGAACGTCCCATATTCGGGATCCTGCCCAACGACTATGGAAGTCTTAAGGCGGCGATGGTCGAATCACGACTGGCTGCGCCCGAGAGCCCTTTTGCGGAGGCGTGCGGAACATTGGCCCGCAAACTCGGCGGCCTGCCGGAGGTGGTGCCGGAGCGGCCTAAGTTTGCATTGTTGCGAAAGCTCAGTCGAATCGCTGGGTAACACCAAGCCGATCGGCGACGCGAGCATGCAGCGTTCTTCGGGTCTGGTCCGGTTGCAGAGCGAGAGCGTAGCGGCGCGTCTCCTCCGCGAGGAAGCAATTGCCCGGAGCGGAGTCCGGATGGCCGGGAAATTTATTACGTGCAGCCGGGCGACAGGCTAGGTGAGTCAACTAGATTATTGCGGCACTCTCATTGCCCCTTGCTCTCGCTCGCGGGTGGGCCGAAGCCGAAACGTGCGGCCATGCCTTGCCGGAATCGTTCCCGGTCGCAGAGGATCCGACGCAGCGCCAGCATTCCAATCGCTTGCCAGAAGGTAAACGGAGCAGGTCTCGCAATCCCTCCTATGGCGCCACGACGCGATGTCGATCTTACCCCTAGAGTCCATAGTAGCGGGGACTTCTCGAGCGCGGCACGATTGAACGCGACATCATTGTCGAAGCGCCGGCAGCAGATCACCAGGCCAGCAAACCACGCTCGAGCGTGACCAGGTCAGGGTCGCGTTCGGACAGATAAGGGGCGCTGAGCCCGCTTCCGCATCCGAAATCTCCGGGGGAACGGCAGCTGGCCGGAATCGACGGGGGCGATCAGCGCTGCACGAGCAGCAGCGACAAAGTCTGCGCTGCCTGATTGGCGGTGATGATGTCGGCCCTGCCGTTTCCAACCAGATCCGCCAGGGCGATCGAGACCGGAGTCCGGCCCGTGAGGTAGGCTCCCGCCGGAGCGAAGTTTCCCTGCCCGTCGCCGCGGAACAGCGACACGCTGCCTCCGCCCGAGTTGGCCACTACCAGGTCCAGGTTGCCATCGCCATTCAAGTCGGTCGCGGCCAGCGCCGCGGGCGCCTTGATGACGGAGAAAACCGTGGAGGGAATCAGCGCGCCGGTTCCGTCGTTGATTAGCACGGAGACCGTGCCATCGCCGGAGTTTGCAACCGCGACATCCAGCTTTCCGTCGCCATTGAAATCCGCCAGCGCAAGCCCAGCCGGGTTTTGTCCAACCGGGTACGTGCTTGCAGCCATGAATCCGCCTTGTCCGTCGCCAAACTGCACCTGGATGGTGCCATCGCCGGAATTCGCCAGAACCACGTCATCGACGCCGTCGCCGTTCAGGTCGCCGGCGAGCACCGCGGAAGGGCCGATGCCGGTGGGGTACACCAGGTGCTGCGAGTTGAACTGTGCTCCGTCCCACGCGAATATCTCGAAGGCGCCGTCGGCCGGCCGCACCACGGCGATACGGGGCGTGCCGTCGCCCGCTGCGAAGACGGCGAAGGCAACCGGCTGATTGCCTACCGGAGAGGTCATCACTTGCGGCGTCGAGCCGGATAACAAAACAGCCACGGTGCCCGTGCCCTGGTTGAGCACCAGGTAGTCCTTCAGCCCGTCACCGTTCAAATCTGTCTTGGCGAGAGCGATGGGTTGTGATCCGGTGGGAAGAGCAACTCCCGTGTCCGGGGCGCAAGAGGAATTGGAACAGCCGATCAGGGCTACGCCATCGGTGTCGTCGCTGACCGCGGCCAGCGTCACGGAAGCGCCGTCGGGCTGGAAAGGGTTACCGCCCGGTTCGGCCGTCACGGCGCGCAGATGGCTGGACATGCCGATGTTTTGGAAGACCGTCAACGCCACATCGCTCGGACGCGGATTCACATAGGTCGACGCGCTGTCGCTGGCCGTACCGGTATTGCCGCTGTTGTCGCTCCAGTTCACCGTTACCGTGTTGTTGTAGTTTCCGGCGGCTGCCGGAGATGCCGAAAGCGTCAGCGTACGCGTTTCGCTCGGAGCCAGCGTCGCGAGCGGCAACGTCCCCGTTCCATTACTGAAAGTCCAGGCGCTGTCCGGTTGAATATTCAGCTCGACCGGATTATCCGGCGTGGCTTGTAGTGTTGCGCTGCTAGTGGCGGCGCCGCCTGTATTCTGCAGCGTGGTCTGGTATTGGATCGTATCGCCCACCGACGGCTGCGCTCCCTGCGGCTGCCCCAGGACACCCCAGGTCTCATGAATCGTGACCGAAGGCGTGCCCGGCCCGGACGTGGCGGGGGAAAGCTGAAGAGAGGTGAGGTAGGTATGGGTCAGATTCACCATTAGCGCACCGCTGCCCGCGTTGCCTGCCGCGTATAACGTTATGGTGCCGACGTTGGTTGCAGGTGCGGTCCAGCTAAAGGTGTAAGTCGTGCTCGGCGGCGCGCTCCTGGTGTAGCCTGACAGGGTGTGCTCGATCCACTGCAGCGTATTGCCGGAAGGGCAACTCCCATCAAACGGTACGACGCCCCCGGTGCTGCAGTCGATGAGTTGCGTGCTTCCGTCCATGGGCGTAAGAGTTCCAGCGCCTGTGATATTCGGATTGCTATCCACTCGCGCAGACAGCTCGAAGCCGTACTTTCTCTCGGTGGGATCCGTGATGGTGACTTGGATTTGCTGCGTCTCTCCAGGAACATACGTTGTCCCGCCGGACGCGGCAATCTTGACGGATCCGCCGCTGGTCTCATTGGGCATTCCGGTGTGGCAGCCCGATGCGTTGCATCCGGTGGGGTTATCGCCTGGAGCGCCGGTATAGCCCGGATCGGGGCCAAACTCGTAGGCCCACAGAAAGAAGGCTGCCAGAATGAAAGGAAGAAACCGGATAAGTAGACGAAGCCGCTTCGACATTGTATGAAACCCGTGCACTCCATGTTTTGAACCCGAGGAACCGCAAAGTGTCGCTCCCCTGGACGCGAAGTGCGGATTTTAACATACTCCGATGCAGCTACCGCGTTCTGCGGTAGTCGCGCGCTGCTGTGGTCGCGCGTAAGGCGTCTGCATAATCAATCCGGTTTCTCACGTACGGACTGCGGCCACTCGACAACGCGCGACGGCTTGACGCGACGGCTTGATACGCGCCGCCTTGACAGATACGCGCCGCCTTGACTGTTGTCGCCTTGACTTGACGCGGCGGGAGCACGGCAGTATGATGATGCCGCAGGCTTCTGACTTTTATAACTAAAGCGAACGACGAGGAGACAGCGTATGGCTGCGTATAGTTTAACGGTCAACGGCAATGCCGTGTCCCTGGAGGTGGATGACCCGAATACACCGCTACTCTATTTATTGAAAGACAATCTGAGTTTGAACGGACCGAAGTTCGGTTGCGGCCTGGGGCAATGCGGGTCCTGCACGGTTCTATTGGACGGCCAGCCGATTCGCTCCTGCATCACCGCGATCTCCGACAGCGCCGGCCATGAAGTGATCACCATCGAGGGCCTCGGCACGCCGGACAACCCGCACCCCATCCAACAGGCATTTATCGAAGAACAAGCCATGCACTGCGGCTATTGCCTGAGCGGGCCGATGCTGTACGGGAAAGCATTCATCGATCAGAATCCGGGTGCGACGCAGGATCAGATCCTGGCGGCGCTGGGGCAAAGCCAGTTACTGTGCCGCTGCCACTCGCACAATCGCATGCTTCGAGCGCTGGTGCGATACGCACAGGGGGCCGTATGACGCTGAAAGAGGGAGTGCCCATGAACCGGCCAAGCATGACACCCGACGCGCGCGCTGCTTTGGAGAAAGCTGGATCTTCCCGCCGCGATTTTATGAAAAACGCCGGCATGATGCTCATCGGTTTCAGCATGGCCGGCCAGGCCAGTAAACTGGCCGCGCAGAGTCCCATCAATCCCAGCGGGCTGGTGGACGCCACCCAGGTTGATTCCTGGCTCGCGATCGGCGCCGACGAAAGCATTACGGCCTACTCGGGCAAATGCGAGTTCGGCCAGGGCTTCCAGACCGTGCAGTATCAATTGATCGCCGAGGAACTCTCGGTACCGATGGATCGCGTCACCCTGATCTTTTGCGACACCGGCTACACGCCCGACCAGGGCGTCACCTCCGGCAGCCAGTCGCACCTCGCGGAGTTCGGACCGGGCGGCTTGCGCCAGGCTTTGGACACGGCGCGCGACGCGTTGATGGAATTGGCGTCGCAGCAGCTCGACGCTCCTGTGAGCCAGCTCTCCGTTCAGAACGGCGTAGTGTTCCTGACCTCCGACCCAACCCAGTCGGTCACCTATGGCCAATTGGTCAAAGGCAAGCGATTCAATCTCACCCTGGACCCGAACACGGTGCCGAAAGATCCGAGCCAATACACTATTCTCGGAACCTCTGTGCCGCGCATCGATATCCCCGCCAAAGCCACCGGGCAGTTTCAGTACGTCCAGAATGTGCGCCTGCGTGGCATGCTGCACGGCAAAGTGGTGCGGCCGCGGGTCTGGGGCGCCAAGGTGGTCAGCGTGGATCAAAGCGCGGTCGCGGGCCTGCCCGGCAACATCCAGGTGGTGGTCAAGAACGATTTTGTGGGCGTCGTCGCCGACACGGAATGGCACGCTATTCAAGCCGCGGCGGCCTTGAATGTATCTTGGTCGGATGGCGACCCGCTGCCCAACTTCCAGGGTCTGTACGATTTTATGCAACAGCAGCCTTCCGCCGACTCCTTGACGGTCGACTCGGGCGATACGGACTCGACGCTGCAGCAGGCGGCTCAGATGGTGAGCGCCCAGTATCTGCATCCGTATCAGATGCACGGCGCGATTGCCAGCTCCTGCGCGGTGGCCGATGTTCGGGGAGGCACCGGTCCCAATGCGACCGCCAGGATCTGGTCCGCCACGCAAGGCGTATATCCGCAGCGCGACAGCGTCGCGGTGCTGCTCGGAATCCCCAATGCCAACGTGCGCGTCATCTTCGTGGAAGGATCCGGATGCTACGGCTGCAATGGCAATGACACCGTGAGCTTCGATGCCGCCCTGCTCTCGCAGGCCGTGGGCGCGCCTGTGCGCGTGCAGTTCACCCGCCTGGACGAACACACCGCGGGGGAGAACTATGGACCGGCGCACGTCAACAAACTGAACGCCGGAGTGGACAAGAACGGCCAGATCATCGTCTGGACCTCAGAGGCCTGGACGCTCAGCAAAGGCGGGCGTCCCAGCGCGGCGAACCCGGGCAACATCATCACGGGCGCACTGGCGGGATTCCCGACCCCGGTGCCGAAGCCGGCCCCGGCCAACCCGCCCCGAACTTTCGCCAACAACAGCAACACCGCCTGCAACTACGTGACGGGCGCTGTAGGATCAAACCCGCCGGGCGGCACCGGAACCGTCGCCAGCCAACGGGTATTGGTACACTCCATCCCTTCTCCTTTCTTCACGGGTCCCTTGCGGTCTCCCGAACGGCTGCAGAACACTTTCGCGAACGAATCTTTCATGGACGAGATCGCCGCCGCCGTGAAAGCCGATCCGGTGCAATTTCGCGCGCGTCATCTCAAGGACGCTCGCCTCATCGCCGTCTTGAATGCGGCGGCCAAGGCTGCCAACTGGGACACGCGCCCATCTCCCAAACCGGGCAACGCCAGGACCGGCGTCGTAACCGGCCGGGGTGTTTCGTGCGTGCTCTATGAGGGCGACAACGGATACTGCGCTCTGGTCGCGGAAGTCAGCGTGGATCAGGACGCTGGCACCATCACCGTCACCAGGCTCACGGCCAGCCAGGACTCGGGCCCCGCCTCGAACCCGGATGGTCTGAGCAATCAAATGGAGGGAGGCGCCTTGCAAGGCATGAGCCGCGCCCTGTTTGAGGAGGTCAAGTGGAATGACCGGGCCGGCGTCATCACGTCCACGGATTGGGTGAGCTATCCGGTCTTCCAGTGGGGCATGCCGCTGCCGGTGATTCAGACTGAGATCATCAGCCCCTTGAACGTGCCAAAGCTTGGCGCCGGCGAGTGTACCATCACCCTGGTTGGGTCCGCCATCGCCAACGCGGTCTTCGATGCGACTGGCGTCCGCATGCGGCGCATTCCGTTCACGCCCGCGAATTTCCTGGCCGCGAAGGGCAGTTAAATCCGCGAGCGCCAGTTGCACTGGCGCATCAGTATCTCGGAGTGGGATCTCGAGCAGGCTATCCTGGCGTGCGGTAATTCCTACGCCAATCGGGCCAATCCTGGAGCGCTGAATGCTTCTGATGGACCGCTCGGCTGTTGCGCCGAGCGCGTCCAAGTGGGACCAGAAAAACTTGAAAAACGGTATTCCTGGGGAGCCGCTCGGACACGAAACTTTGGCGTCCTCACGCCCGGCGTTGTGGTGCTGCCGGGCAACGGCGGCGGCATTCTCCAGACGACGGAGGTGTGGAGACTGATGGAAAGAGAAATGGTGAACATAGGTATCGGACACCGGGCTTGCGTGATAGGCACGCAGCGACCGGCCGAGCGCATGCATTGCGATCCTGGTGACTCAGATCGCGAGACGCAGCGGTCTTTTTTGAAGACGACGCTATCCCGCGGAGAAGCCGGCAGTTTGGCGGAACGCGTTGCTGCGACAGAACGCCGGCGATGCGCAAAACGCCGGCGCTGCTCTTGACAACGTTGCAGGAAACGACTATGTTGAGATGCCGCGGCGCCAAGCGCTGGCTCTTTCGATCCACGATTTTTCGAAGGATCGCGAACCCGAGGAGGTCCATATGAAACGTTTCTCAGGTCTGCTGTTG
Organism: Bryobacteraceae bacterium; assembly: GCA_035632015.1. Classification (GTDB taxonomy): domain Bacteria; phylum Acidobacteriota; class Terriglobia; order Bryobacterales; family Bryobacteraceae; genus Palsa-89. Next base: position 69,103 of record DASQHQ010000047.1, on the reverse strand, counting down.
GTCTTTACCCCGATGCTGTTCTCGCAGCCATCGACTCCGGAAATCCCTTTCAATGCCGTAGACATACTCAAGATGCCCGCCGATCTCTATATTGGGGAGGCCGCCGGTGTCGCAGTGAACTCGAAGGGGCACATTTTTGTGTACACGCGGAGCGGGGGTTCAGAGGCGTCGTCAATCCTGGATGGAAGAGCGGCCCAGCTATTTGAGTTCGCACCGGACGGAACATTTATAAAAGAAATTGGAAAGAACCTTTACTCCAAAGGATGGGCCCACGCTGTTCGAGTTGACAAGCAGGATAACATCTGGCTGGTCGACAACGCTTCGGATGAAATAGTAAAGCTCAGTCCGGATTATAAGGTGAAACTCATCCTCGGGAGACGCAATGAAGCCGTTGGCGAGCGTATGCGACGTCCACCCATCCAACCTGGAACCCCTACGCCGCCGCCGCGCCCGGGCATGTTCTTTGAACCGACCGATGTAGCGTGGGACGCTCAAGGAAATATTTTCATCAGCGACGGATACCAGAACTCCACCGTGCACAAGTTTGACAGCGACGGTAACATCGTGAAAATGATCGGGACCGCGAGGGGCAGAGGTCCAGGCCAGTTCAGCACCCCGCATGCAATCGCCGTCGATAATAAGGGCTTCGTCTACGTGGCTGATCGCTCGAACGGGCGCATTCAGGTCCTTGACAACGATCTCAATTACGTTCGGGAAATCAGGTACAATCCGCCCTTCCCCAGCGGCTACATTGCAAATATACCTGACTTTGGAAAGAGGCCAGATGGTACCTACAACACCTTGTGGCCGAATACCCTCTGCATCACACCGGGCACGACGCAGTACATCTATGTAAACGATATGATCCCTGGACGGATCTCCAAATTCACACTGGACGGCCAACTGGTCGGAGACTTCGGGATTTCTGGCCGCAAGCTCGGCCAGTTCGGATGGGTTCATTCCATCTCCTGCGTCTCAGAAAACCAAATCTTCACCGGTGAACTGTTGAACTGGAGGGTGCAAAAAATAACACTGCATCCAGAGAAAGCATCCAAGACGCCGACGTCCACGCGCTGACCCGGTTCGAGCCGCAGTTCATCTTGCGGCCGATCAAGGGTGTAAGATTTCTTGTCTTGGGCGGCGGCCGGTCGCGCCCCGCTAGAGGCCCGGCATTCCGGCCAGAGATTGACGATTCGTGGGCCATTCATGTGGTACCTCAAGCCGGACGTCGCGACGGGCCTCGGAACTTCGACTTGGCGGCTCAGAGCACCGGATCAGGACCTCGCTAGACCGGAAGGAAAGCTAAGCTGACTCGGGCGAACCGCAAACTGGCTTTCTCTGAGGGGCGACACAATCCAGGCGTTAGGACGCGGTGCGAGTATTCTATGCCGTCAGATCCATTGAACTCGCTATAAGCTTCTGTCTGGCGAGATGCATCACCAATAAAACGAGAGCGACTGCTGCAATGAACGCCGTATACTGGCACATCGGTACAAGTCTTCAACGCTCTTGGGGGTGTGAGATGTTTTCCAAATCGATGTCAATCTCGACGCTGCTTCTGCTAGCGCTGCTATGGTCGGGCGTGGCCGCCCTCGGCCAATCCACAGGAATTATTTCGGGAACTGTCACCGATCAATCGGGGGCGATCATCTCCGGAGCAACGGTCACGATCACCAATAAGGCGACTAGTGCGGCTCGAAACCTGGCCTCCAACGCGGAGGGGCTCTTCAACGCCCCCTCGCTCGAGGCCGGCCAGTACGAAGTTCGCGTCGAGGCGCCTGGATTTCGCACTTTAGTGAGAAGTACGGAAGTGTTCGCCGGTACCGACACCACCGTCAACGCTTCGATGACCCTTGGCGAGAGTCAACAGGTCATCAATGTGGAAGCTGCTGCCGCGCAGATCAACTATGAAAACAACACCATCGCTGGCGTAGTCGAGCGGCAATCCATCCAGGCGATCCCGCTGAACGGCCGCAGCTTCTTTCAGCTTGGCAGTCTGGAGCCGGGCGTTAGCGTTCAGACCAGTGCCTTAGGCGCACGGAACGGTCCGGTGAAAATCACGGTGATGGGAGGGTCGGGCGGCACCGGCGGGGCTGGAGGCGGCAACTTAGGAACTGGTGGCGGTACCACCTATCTTTCCCTGGACGGTCTCTCCATCATGGATGCGCTGGAACTGGATCCGGCCATGACGTTTTCTCAGGAAATGGTCGGGGAGTTCCAGATTTCTACCATTAACTATCAAGTGGGGCCATCGGTAACCTCCGTGGGCGCGGTCAATGTGGTATCGCGTTCGGGCAGCAACGATCTTCATGGCAGCGGCTTCTTCTTCTACCGGGACCACAACATGGCTGCTTATCCCGGCCTTGCGCGGATTTCTTTTGCCCCGAATCCGTACTATGCCCGGAAAGACCCGGGCTTCTGGGTAGGAGGGCCGATCCAGAAGAACAAGGCCTTCTTCTTCTTTGATTGGGAGCCGCAGAAACAAGTTCAGGCAGTTGTCTTCCAGCCGGATTTAGCAGCGCTGGCGCCGCTGGCCGGCGTCTTCGCCAGTCCAAACATAAATCGCTCTTTAAATGTGCGCCTGGACTATCGCATTACAGATAACCACACCGCCTTCCTTCGCTACACGCATGATGGGAATCTCAACTTTGGCGTGCCTGGTGGAGCGCCGGTCGAGCCGTCTGATTGGAACCATCTCAATAATTGGTCGGACGCATTTGCGTTCGGTGTCACGAGCACCCTCAGCCCGACGCTTGTCAACGATTTTCGTTTGGGCTGGAGAATGTGGAACAATGCGGAATCTCCTGTGGTCGGCAGCCCAGGCAACGTCATGCAACCGGTTAATAGTCCGGATTGTCAATTTCCGTGCATCGGCGCAGGGCTCCCGCAAATATCCATTATCGGATCCTCCTTTGCCGCGGGTCAGTCGAGTGGCACGGCCAAGCAAAACCGGCTGGAGCGGCACTACGAGCCGCAGGACACCATCTCATGGCAAAAGGGCTCTCACAGCATCAAGTTTGGCGGCGATATGGACGCAACCGCCAACCTCTTTCTGTACCATTACGCACAGCTCGGCGCGGTGGCGCTTTATTCGCCGACCGGCGCCGTCGCGCAGCTCGGCGGCCAGACGTCCACTTTGCTGCCGAATCTTCCGAGCGTCATCACCAGCACCAACGATCTTCTGAACTTGCCGGTCAGATTCGGCGCCAACGCGTTTGCGGCGGGTAACCCCATTCTCCCCGGCCCATACCACCTGCAGAGTGAGCGCCGGGACATCCGCATGAAGCTGTACGCCTCGGACACCTGGAAGGTCAGGTCGAACTTCACCGTAAATTACGGATTCGGTTACACGTATGAGAGCGGGCTGCTTCCCGCCGATATCCCGCTCCCCTCCTATATGGCGCCCTTGTTCGGATCGCCGGTTGGTTCGAGTCTCGAGGCCGCTCAGAATTTCAAAGGTGATTTCGGCCCGGTGGTCGGCTTTGCCTGGAGCCCGCGTAAGAACGGAAAGACCGTGATCCGCGGAGGCGCTGGCTCGTATTGGGACACTGCCAGCAATTGGGTGAAATGGAAAGATCTCGCGGCCGTGGGGCCTCTGGGTAATGCACGGCTCAATATCGATGTAGCCTCGTTTACCAATATTTTTCCAGGGATCCTGGTGCAAAGTCCCAGCGGACTTGTACCGCTGCCCGTTGGAGCGCAGCTCCCACCGAATGTCTTTAGCACGCTGACTCTGGGCCAGTTTATTCAGATTTATAACCAGCAATGGCCGGCTATCGATAAATTCTTTACCCCCACGCCGCCGCAAACCTCAGGGCCATTTCAGTATGCCGCTATTAATTATGCCAAAAATGGTTCGCAGCTTTATGGCCCCGGGGTCTTCAAGGTTCCGCATAGCTACCAAACGTCGCTGGGGGTACAACAGGACCTTGGGCATGACATGGTTTTGACAGCCGATTGGGCCAGACGCCTGTCTGTGAACACCAGCATCGGCGGAGTAGACCTCAATCACTTTAGCGAGGTCGTTAACGGTATCCAGACGCCGGTGATTCCGAAATGCAAAACCTCCCCGGACCTCAATCCAACCGACAACTGCTCGCTCGGTGGTTTCACATTCAATTGGGACGAAGGCCGAGCGGTTTACGAAGGCCTCCTGGTGAAGCTGCAAAAGCGAATGTCCAGGCATTATCAGTTCATCGCTTCTTATGCCTTGCAGAGCCTCCATGCGAGCCAATCTGCCGTCAATCTCAACAACTATTTTCAGTCTTTTGGTGAGGCACTGGCACGGCAGACTTTGAACGTCGCCGGCGTGGTTCAACTGCCCTGGGGTTTTGAGTTCAGTCTGAACAACGCCTATATTACGCGCACGCCAGTCATGCCGGTCACTACTGGCGTCGATCTGAGCGGTACAGGGGCCGTAGCAAGCGGCCCGCTTCCGGGACTATCTTACAACTGCGGCGGCATTACGTGTGGGAAATCACAGGTGGCGTCGGCTGTGGCGGCCTTTAATTCCACGTACGCGGGCACTAAGGCGCCTAACGGTACCACCATTCCGTCGTATGTCCTGCCGCCGGATTACCAGTTTGGCGATCCGCAATTCTATCAAGATGTCCGCGTTACCAAGACGTTCAGCTATAAGGAACGGTACAAGCTCGCGATCATGGGCGAATTTTTCAATCTGTTCAATATCGCGAACCTCAGCGGATATAACTTTAACCTGGATGCTCTGGGTAAAGGCTGTCAGTTGACCGCTTCCGGTAGTGCTTTCACCAGTTGCGGCACGCAGACATACGCCTTCGGCCAGCCCACCAACCGGGCTCAGCAGACCTTCCTGTCGGGCGGCCCGCGGGCCCTGCAAGTCGGCGCGCGCTTTACGTTCTAACTGCGTATTCGGCAACAGGATTGGCGATGTGTTCAAGCGGAGTTTAATGTGAAGCGTCTCTGGATCGGCTTGCTCGTAGTGCTGAGCCCGGTTTTTGCCCAGCGCGTAGTTCCCGAAATGTCTTTCGAGTCGGTGCCGAATGCGATCAAGCTGCCTCCCGATATGAACCTCGGCGAGGCATCCGGCGTGGCGGTCAACTCCAAGGGCCACATCTTTGTATTCACCCGTTCCAACAGCGCCTACGGTCCGGCCTACGGCGCCACAGCGGCGCAACTGCTTGAATTTGATCCCACGGGCAAGTTCCTGCGCGAAATCGGTAAAGGTCTTTATGCGTGGTCTTTCGCACACACGGTTCGCGTCGACAAGGACGACAACGTGTGGTGTGTTGACAAGGGATCGAATACCATTGTCAGGTTCAACCCGGAGGGCCACGTCACGATGGTTCTTGGCCGAAAACAGGAATCTTCGGATGGGGCCGAACCGCCACCTCGCGGTGGCCCGCCACCCCGTCACCAGAATGGGCGCTACAATCAGCCCACTGACATCGCGTGGAATGCAGACGGAGATATGTTCATTAGCGATGGCTACAAGAATTCGCGAGTGGCGAAAATCGACAAAAACGGGGAGTGGGTCAAGTCCTGGGGCGAACGGGGCAATGGCTCCGGCCAATTCAACACTCCGCATAGCATCGCCGTCGACGCCAAAGGGAACGTATATGTGGCTGACCGTGGCAATGCTCGGATCCAAGTCTTCGACCAAGATGGAACGTTCCTTCGGCAGTTCACCATAGACGTGCCTGTGCCGCCGGACGCCCGCACTGCATTCGGAGATCCAGCTCCAGCCCCGGGATCGCCGATAGGGTCGATGAGCGCCGGCGCTCCTGACGCGATGTGCATTACACCTGGCCCCAATCAGATGATGTACGTGGCCGATTTGTTTCCTGGACGGATATACAAAGTCACCTTGGACGGCAAAGTTGTCGGTGTGCTCGGGAAGAGCGGCAAACAGCTCGGTCAATTCGGATGGGTGCACCAGCTCGCGTGTCCGTCTGAAAACACGATCTACGCTGCCGAACTGTTGAACTGGCGCGTTCAGAAGCTGGTCCTGCATCCGGGAAAGTCCACGTCAACGGTTTCCAGTCGATAGCATCGCGGCTCCATTGCATATAATGCCATCTGACGGGAGGCTGAGATTTCTCGATAGGAGGACACCGCCATGAAGGCGAAGGATGATCGCGGGCGGAGGCTGCCGAGGAGGAATTTCCTCACAGCAACAGCCGCCGGCCTTGGAGCCACTGCCTTAGCCGGTATTGAAACGAATCGAGCGGAAGGCGCTCAGGTTCCCGGGCGCTGGGACAAAGAAAGCGATGTTGTTGTCGTGGGTGCAGGAGCCACGGGTCTTCCGGCAGCCATTCAAGCCATCCAAGACGGAGCGTCCGTGATCTTAGTCGACGCCAACTCGGACGTCGGTGGTCACGCAATACTAAGCGGCGGAAATGTAGCTCTGGGTGGCGGGACCAGCAGACAGCGAAAATACGGGATCGTGGATTCGCCGGACCTCCTGTTCGCTGACCTGACAGACTGGTCCGTCGTAGAGCCTAACGGGTTCCCGGATTACAGGTACAACGACAAAGAAATCATACGCGCTTACGCCGACAACAGTGCGCCGACCTTTGAATGGCTCGCCTCGCACGGAGTCATCTTTGTGGAAAAAGCTCCGGATAAAGCCGGGGGACACGCGTGCGGCAATTCCGCCCCTCGCGAGCATCATGCTGCCCCAATGGCATGGCCTCAGGTTCAGACCGGCGTGCCGGTCGCCCCAGAACGCCAGGCTACCAGCTCTTCAGGCGTCGGCCTCATCCGGCCGCTGGAAGCAACGGCCAGAAAGCTGGGTGTACAGATCCTCTTGCAGCACAGAATGACGCGCATTATCCGAGAGAACCCTACAACGGGACGGGTTCTTGGAATTGCGGTATCCAATCAAGGCAAGACCTTGAACATCAGGGCCAGGAAGGGCGTCGTCATCGGCACAGGCGGACACAGCAGCAATGTGAATCTGCGCAGGATATTTGACCCGCGGCTGACCGAAGAGTACCAAGTGGCCGGCGAACCATATTCCTATCAAGACGGCAGCGGTGAGCTGGCGGCGATGGCCATCGGCGCGTCGCTTTGGGGCGCCTACAATCAAAGCGGAGAATTTGGCCAGGTTGTTACGAAGCCGGGTAAGATCGGATGTCAGTATGGCTATGTCAGCCTGACCTGGATGCCTAAGAGCCCCATATTCCATTTGGCTCGCGCCACTGGACTAACTGTGCGGGATTACCAGAACGTCATTCTGGTCAATCAGGTGGGTCTGCGGTTTTACGATGAGACGCAAGGTCAGTATCCAGCCAACAACTACGATGAAGTCAAGCACTACGTTCAGGGCAGTTACCTCAATGCTGCAAATATCAAATACTCCCCTGCAAATTTCCTCAATGCAGCCATGGCGGGAACTGGCGGCTCCTCCAATGGAGGAGGACCCATCTGGGCCATCTTCGATGCGGACGCAGTAAAGCGAGAGGGCTGGACTGTTACACCCCCGTACGTGGACATCGAAGCTGGGTACTTCGCTGTTGGAAGCACGATCGCGGAATTGGCTGGCAAGATAGTAAGCAAGTATCAGCGAGAGCCGATGCCGCCCAGCACGCTCGAAAAAACCGTGGAAAGGTACAACTCCTTTGTCGATGGAGGAAAGGATCTGGACTTTGGGAAGCCCACGCCCAAGTATAAGATCCAAACTGGACCATTCTACGCGGCTTGGGCTACGCCGGTAGTCCACGACACCCGCTCTGGTCTCAGGATTAATGCGAAGTGCCAGGTTGTAGACCTTGGGGGCAACGTCGTACCAGGCCTCTACTGCGGTGGAGAGTCTGCCGGAGGATTCAGTCTGCACGGGCTGGCCAGATGCACCGTCCAGGGTCGTATCGCCGGCCGGGAAGCGGCCCGGTTAAATCTCAGCACGCCCACAAAAAGCTGATTGGTCGGCCTTTCAAACGGGTCTGCTCGTCACATACTCTTGGCAGCCCCTCTTAACGAACGATCTATGCCAGTTCCGGAATCGGAAGCGCGGTTTTGTATTTGACTTGCTTCAACGCGAGACTGGATTGAATGTTACCCACTCCGGGAATCTTGGCAACAAACTCTGTAACGAACTTCTGGTACGCGTCAAGATCGGAAACTACAACCCGCAGGAGATAGTCTGCTGTACCCGTCATTAAGTAGCACTCCATGATTTCGGGGCGTCCGGCGACCGCCTTCTCGAAGAGGTTGAGAGCTGACTCGATCTGTTTCTCCAGACGCACTTGGACGAAGACGTTTACTCCTAAGCCGACCGACCCGGGATCCAAGAGTGTTACATAGCGGCGTATGAAGCCGTCCTTCTCAAGCGCTTTCACCCTGGCTAGGCACGGGGAGGGGGACAAGTTAACTTTGTCAGCGAGTTCGACGTTGGCGATGCGGGCGTTCTCCTGGAGCGCTGCTAAGATCTTCCAATCGATCGAATCGAGCCTGCTAAACGTCGGGTTCTGTTTGTCGCTGGTCAGTTTCACGGCTTCTCTGCTTTCCACAATACTCGGTGGATGACAACAGCTGATTGCAATCATGGCAACCAAGCCGGCTCCGGACGGTAGTTTATATCATAGAGCAGGCCGTTTAAAGCATATCATGCCGCTGGCGCGCGAGGGATGAAGTTGGAGTCTGGCTTCGAGCGACTGCCCATGTCCAAAGCTAAGTTCGTGATGAATTACCCGCGCGCTGGCGGTGCTGTATTGTGGGCAGCCCTACAGAACATTTGAATTGTTCAATTTGTGCGACCAGAAGCATATTGTGCTGTTAATACCAGAATGTATCCGATAACAGGTTGTTTGGGCCTAGGTTGACGAGCAAGGAAAAAATTATGTTCGGCACCATGCAGGTTAGAATTGGGACCTATGGAGGAGAGTTCGGCACTGGGCGCCGTATCGGGGGGCTCCGTTCCTGGGGACTGCGTGGCCGATTCCGATCCAGCGGAAACGCATGAATGGCTGGAATCTCTGGATTCAGTGCTAAGGACTGGAGGTTTGCGACGCTGCCAGGAACTCATGCATCAACTCCTGGCGCACGCGCGACTTCGTGGCGTGGAAGTGAGCACCTTACTCGGTTCGCCGTACAGCAATATGAATACGCCGTACTGCAACACTGTTGCTCCTTCTGATCAGCCCGCCTATCCTGGCGACTTGGAAATCGAGCGGCGCATCACCGCGATTGTGCGATGGAACGCTTTGGCTATGGTGGTTAGGGCCAACAAAGAGTCCAGCGAGCTGGGCGGCCATTTGGCGAGCTATGCATCGGCTGCGGATCTATTCGAGGTGGGATTCAATCATTTCTTTCACGGCGATTCAGGATCTTCCTTCGGCCGCCAGGCGGATTTGGTTTTGTTTCAGCCCCACTCGGCCCCGGGAGTGTATGCGCGCGCCTTCCTGGAAGGCCGGCTTACCGAGGAGCATCTCTCCAATTTTCGGCGAGAAGTCGGCGGAAAGGGCTTATCATCCTATCCGCACCCGTGGCTCATGCCGGAGTTCTGGCAGTTTCCAACCGGATCCATGGGCATTGGGGCAATCACTGCCATATACCAGGCACGATTCATGCGTTATATGGAGAGCCGTGGGTTGATGCGCGCGTCACACCGAAGGGTTTGGGCATTTTTGGGCGACGGTGAAATGGATGAGCCTGAATCGATAGGAGGATTGACCCTCGCGGCGCGAGAAAAACTGGACAATCTGACCTTCGTTATCAACTGTAACCTACAGCGACTGGACGGCCCAGTGCGAGGAAACGGTTCCATTGTGCAGGAACTGGAACGTCTCTTTGTCGGCGCGGGTTGGAACGTCGTTAAGTTGTTGTGGGGGTCCGAATGGGACGATCTGTTTGCCCGAGATCAAGAAAACCTGATCTTGCGAAGGCTGAATGAAACCGTAGACGGGGAGTTGCAGAGTTACGGCGCCCATGACGGCAAGTTCAACCGGGAGCGATTCTTCAATAAGTATCCTGCCTTGGCCCAGCTTGCATCCACGCTGTCTGACCAACAGCTGGATAGCCTTTCCCGGGGCGGACATGACCCGGTGAAGATCCATGCTGCCTTTGACGCTGCGGTCCGCCACAGTGGCCGGCCAACTGTTATTCTGGCGCAGACCAAGAAGGGTTACGGACTGGGCCCTTCCGCCGAGGGCAGGATGGCGGCTCACCAGCAGAAGAAACTGAATGATGACGCCTTACAGTCATTCCGCGACCGTTTTTCTTTGCCCTTGTCAGATGACGATGTGGCGCATGCCGCATTCTACCGGCCCCCTCCGGAGAGCCCGGAAATGTGCTATCTCCGGGAGTGCCGCAAGAAGCTTGGTGGTTACGTGCCAATGCGCGCCACCAAAGCGCAGCCAGTAGAAGTGCCGAAATGTGGCGCCTTTGCGGGATTCGCTTTCGAACCGGTGAATCGCGAAATGTCCAGCACGGTCGCATTTGTTCGAATGCTGGCGGGTTTGCTGAAGAACGATGCGATCGGACGACGCATCGTACCAATCATTGCCGATGAAGCCCGCACTTTCGGAATGCAATCGCTGTTTCGGCAGGCTGGAATTTATTCGCACTGCGGACAACTGTACGAGCCGGAGGATCGGGACGATTTTCTCTTTTACAAGGAATCGCGGGACGGACAGATTCTAGAAGAAGGCATCAGCGAGGCGGGCGCACTCTCGTCGTGGATTGCGGCCGGCACATCCTACAGTCACCATGGCATCTCCATGCTGCCGATCTACATCTTCTATTCGATGTTCGGTTTCCAACGCGTCGGCGATCTCATTTGGGCGGCGGCTGATTCCCGTACTCGCGGATTTCTGGTCGGGGCTACCGCGGGGCGTAGCACATTGTCAGGCGAAGGGCTACAGCACCAGGACGGTACCAGCCACCTTTCCGCTTCCATGGTTCCTAACTGCCGCGCCTATGATCCGTGCTTTGCTTACGAGCTCGCCATTATTGTGGAACACGGTCTGCAAGCGATGCTCGACAAGCAAGAAGACGTTTTCTACTACATCACCACTATGAACGAGAACTACGTTCACTGCGCGATGCCTCAGGGGGCGGAGGAGGGAATCATTCGAGGGATGTACCTTTTGCGTCCGGCTGAGGCTTCTCAGCGCGCGTTGCGCTGTCAGGTCCAGTTGTTAGGATCGGGCGCGATTTTGCGGGAAGCTCTCGCGGCGGCCGATCTTTTGGAACGCGATTGGGGCATTGGTTCGAACGTCTGGAGCGTTACAAGTTTTACCGAACTGCGCCGGGCCGGCATGGAAACGGAGCGTCGGAATCGACTGCGCCTTAACGAGGAGAGCCGGCTGAGCTGGGTCGAACAGTGCCTTGGCCCGACACGCGGGCCGGTGATCGCTGCGACGGATTATGTGCGCGCTCTTCCCGATTTGATCCGAACCTGGGTCCCTCGGCGCTATATTACCCTGGGAACCGATGGCTTTGGTCGAAGCGATACGCGAGCCGCGCTGCGGAGCTTCTTTGAGGTGGATAGTCTCAGCATTGCTTTCGCGGCCATTGCAGCGCTCGTCGACGAAGGCGCCCTCAGCAGAACCATCGCCTCCGAATTCATGGTTCGCTATAGCTATGCTCCCGCTGGATGCGCTTCCTGGATGGACAGGCGCGACATCCGCGTGCATAGCGGTGGATTCGACGCACCCGACAATTCTGCCGGTGCTCTTGCCGCTGAAAAGTAGGGACAGGGCCTTCTGTAAGCCGATTCGCGAAATATTTTCTGCCGCGAAATTGATGCGCGTCACTATAACCTTCTGTTTGTTAAGCTGGAGCAGCGATAGAACGATAGCGGCTGCCGCGATAAACGCCCTATACTCATCTGTCAGTTGACTGGTGCTCAGCTTGCGTTGTTTACTACGAAGTATCACATGAAGAAGTTGACCGTGGAACTACTTTCCCAGTTTCCCCCGCACACTAACTACTCACCGGGAGGTGGATATGAGAATCAATAGTCAGAGCAGCCGCCCCAGGCGTGGGTTGATGCTGCTGGCGGGTTGCATCATGGCCGCATCCATAGCCTCGACCACGGCCAACGCGCAATCCAACGCCGTTCTGTATGAGGGCGCCCGTTTGATCATCGGGGATGCGAGCGCTCCGATCGAAAACGGCGCATTCGTCGTGCAGAATGGACGGATCACGGCCATTGGGCCGAAGGGGTCGGTCAAGGCGCCCTCCGGCGCCTCTCACGTAGATCTGACCGGCAAGACTGTTATGCCCGCGATGAACAACGTCCATATCCACGCCGCCTACGAGGGATATGTCAGTTGGAGCGCTGAGAATCACTCCATAGAGAACTTGCTGGATCACATGGAGCGGGAGGCATTCTACGGCGTCGGTACGGCCATGACGATGGGCGACCAGCCGGACGACTTCGCAATCAAGTTCCAGCGAGACCAGATAGCCGGAAAATTTCCTTCGGCCGCCCGGTTCTTCTTCGCGGCAGGCATGGCGACGCCTGGCGGTGGGCCTGACCAGCTTTTGATCCAGGGGACCACCCCATTGCATGCCGTGCACGAAGTCTCGACGCCGGAGCAGGCTGTAGCCGTGGTCAAGGAGCTTGCCGCAAAGAAGATCAACGAGATTAAGTTCTGGGTGGACAATCGAGACAACACCCGCGGGAGCATGAAGAAGTTGCAGCCCGAAGTCTATAGCGCCATCATTCAAGAGGCTCACAAGCATGGCATCATCGTGCATGCTCATGCCACGAACCTCGAGGATCAGAAGGCCGTGGTGAAGGCTGGCGTTGACGTGCTCGTGCACACGGTCGGAAACCAGAAGATTGATGATGACTTCATGGCGATCCTCAGAGAGAAGAAGCCGTACTGGGCGCCTGTGATGGGCCTGGGCGACACTGCGGAGCTTTGCGAGCCTAATAACTCGTTCGTCGAACAGGTGATGCCGGATAGCGTGATCGCGGATGTGCGGGCGGGTAAGACTTGGTTAAGATCGAACCCCTGCTCGACCCCGGTCGCGGCCCAACGCGAGGAAAACCTCAAGTACAATTTCTCCCGGTACATCCAATCCGGCGCTCGGCTCGTGCTCAGCACCGATGCGGGGGTTTCTGCCAAGTATTCATATGGCTTTGCGGAGCACCACGAGATCACGATGTACGCCCGGTATGGGCTGAGCCCGGCCGACATAATCGTGGCAGCGACTTCCAGGCCGACTGAAGTGCTGCAGATCAAGGACACCGGGACGCTGGCCAAAGGCAAACGGGCGGATTTTGTCGTGCTCAACGCGAATCCGCTGGAGAACATTCGCAACACGCGCGAGATCGACAGCGTTTATCTGTACGGAGCCAAGCTCGATCGAGCGGACTTGCAAGCCAAATTCAAGCAAGCAGTCGTCGATCGCGACGCCTATCAAGCCAAGACCAAGAAAGACTACGTGCCGCACCCACCGTCCTCGCGCCTGGCGACGAACTGAGGTCGTTTGTACACCTGGATTGGCTGGGCGCGCCGGACACCCACATGGTTAATTGTTCGCACCGGCGGCGAGGCGCTGGCTGATTCTAGGAATCTAATCCGCGCAGAAGTGCTTACGAGCAGCTAGAAGGTTAGCTCCGTCGCCAGCGGACTTGGCGGCAGCAATAGCCGAATTCGCAATTGAGGGAGAACTGTAATGCGAGACAGCTGTCACACCACCATGAACATGTTCCTCGGGGCATGCTTGCTTTGTTTCTCCGCGATACCCATGGTCGCGCAATCTGGCGCGGCAAAAGGCGAATGGCCAACCTATGGAGGAGATCTAGGGAGCACGCGTTACTCGCCGCTGGATCAGATCAACGCGTCGAATTTCAAGAATCTCGAGGTGGCTTGGCGCTTCAAAACCGATAGTCTGGGTCCGCGGCCGGAATTCAAGTTCGAAGCGACACCGCTCATGGTTCATGGCGTCCTCTATTCGACGGCTGGTTCGCGGCGGGCCGTCGTCGCTCTCGACGCGGCGACTGGTGAGATGCTCTGGATGCATAGTGAGAATGAAGGCGCCCGCGCCGAAGCAGCGCCGCGGAAGCTTTCGGGCCACGGGCTGGCCTATTGGACCGACGGCAGCGAAGAGCGCATCATCTATGTGACCATTGGCTACCAGATGGTCGCCTTGGATGCCAAGACCGGCGTGAAAGTGCCCAGTTTTGGCAAGGGCGGCATCGTCGACCTGAAGCAAGACGACGATCAGGAGGTAGACCTGGTCACAGGAGAACTTGGACTTCACTCGACGCCCGTCGTGGCCAAGGATGTGGTAATTGTCGGAGCCGCGCATTTAGCGGAAGCGAGGCCTAAGAGCTACAAAAATGCAAAAGGCTTCGTGCGCGGATATGACGTGCGCACCGGCAAGCGCCTGTGGATCTTCCACACCATCCCGATGCCGGGCGAGTATGGGATCGAGACTTGGGAGAATGATTCCTGGTCCTACACCGGCAATACCGGCGTCTGGGGGCAAATCTCAGTCGATGAGCAGCTCGGGACGGTATATCTGCCGGTCGAGTTGCCGACCGGAGACTATTACGGTGGCAATCGTCCCGGGAACGGCCTCTTCGGTGAAAGCATCGTTGCAGTCGATCTTCAAACCGGCAAGCGGAAGTGGCACTACCAGCTTGTGCACCATGGCCTCTTTGACATGGACATCCCTTGTGCGCCCATCCTCGCCGACGTCACCATCAACGGACGCGCAATCAAAGCACTGGCGCAGCCAACCAAGCAGTCCTACCTTTATGTATTCGATCGTGTAACCGGCCAGCCGGTCTGGCCGATTGAAGAGAAGCCGCAACCAAAAGGCGACGTGCCGGGTGAGTGGTATTCACCGACCCAGCCGATTCCGAGCCGGCCGCCCGCCTTTGATCTCCAGGGCCTCACAGTTGGTGATTTGATTGACTTCACGCCCGAACTCCACGCGGAAGCCGAGAAGCTGGTTTCGAAGTACAAGATCGGCCCGCTCTTCACTCCGCCTGTGGTGAGCAAGGCGGAAGGTCCGCTGGGAAAGGTTCAGCTTCCGGGCAACCTGGGGGGCGCCAACTGGGCTGGTGGATCGTACGACCCTGAGACCCACATGGTTTACGTGTTTTCGCAGACTTCGCCGACGGTCTTAGGGCTGGTGCCACCTACCAACCCCAACGAAACCAGCCCGCGGTATGTTTTGGGCAGCGCTGCGCCTAGCAGCGGGCGCGGCGGCGGTGCTGGCGGTGGTGGCGACGCTGCTCCGGGCTTGACCGTCGAGGGCCTGCCGCTGGTCAAACCACCCTACGGCCGGATCACGGCGCTCGATTTGAGCAAGGGCGAAATCGTCTGGCAGATCGCTCATGGCGAGACCCCCGACAATATTCGCAACAGCCCTTTGCTGAAAGGCCTGACCATTCCTCGCACGGGCCGGCCAGGGATTATTGGCGTGCTGGCGACCAAGACTCTGGTCATCGCCGGGGAGTCCGGCTTCTTCACGACGCCGTCCGGACAGCGTGGCGCGATGCTGCGGGCGTACGACAAAGCGACTGGAAGAGAGGTTGGAGCAGTGTACATGCCTGCGCCGCAGAGCGGCTCGCCGATGACGTATATGCTGGACGGCCAGCAATACATCGTCGTCGCCATTAGCGGCGGCGGCTACGCGGGCGAATTGCTCGCCTTCCGCCTGCCCAAGTAGCGCCACAGAGCCCGATCCCATTCTCGCGGCGTCCATGAAAAACGGCCCGCGGACTGCAGCCGGCGCGCATATTAGTAAAGCTATTTCAGAAACCGGAGACTAGCCGTGCACGGCGGCCGAGTCTTGTCCCCTAGCAAGCGGCATACGCAGGATATTGTTGAGTCCAGCCAATTACCACGGCGCACCTGTACACTACTTGGTTCAGATCGAGGGCCGCACACCCGAGCACTCGAATCACGCGTCCGAGCAAGCGGAACTGGCCTGCCGAAGAACTCTTCGACGGCGCGGGCGTTTGTTAGCGCGCATGAAGAGTTCTATTGGCGTAGGTGATCCTGCTATCATTCCTTTCGGCTGGGGAATGGGGGGAATTATGCGCTTTCAAGCCTTCACGCTTTGGATTGTCCTTGCGGGTGCGATGGTGTCTGCGAACGCCCAGTGGTTGAACTATCCCGCGCCGGGGACTCCGCGGACGCGGGACGGCAAGCCGAACCTGTCTGCAAAAGCGCCGCGCACGTACAACGGCAAACCGGATCTTTCCGGAGTCTGGTATATCGAGCCTCCGCCGGCCGGTGAGATCGAACGAATCTTCGGTGACCTTGGACCCAACCGGGTGGAGGGAGACGACCCCCGCACCTTCTCCAGATACTTCTTCAGCCTGCTGGTCGACTTCAAGCCAGGAGAAGAGCCGATTCGGCCCGATGCTGCGGCTCTAATGTTGAAGCGCCGGCAGACTATGGACAGTCCTTCATCTCACTGTTTGCCGCTGGGCCTGCCGACTATCGAGCTGGCCGGTTTTCCCTTCAAAATCTTCCAGACTCGGGAGGAGATTGTAGTCTTTTATGAGGTAGACGGAGTCTTTCGCCAAATCCACACAGATGGGCGCAAACTTCCCGTGAATCCCTTTCCGTCATGGATGGGGTACTCGACGGGCAAATGGGAAGGCGACACGCTGGTGGTGGACACGGCGGGATTCAATGACAAGGGCTGGCTCGATGGTAGGGGACTTCCGCGCAGCGAAGCACTGCACGTTCAGGAGCGTTTTCACCGCCGTGATTTCGGGCATATGGACGTGCAGGTGACCGTCGAAGATTCCAACGTCCTGACGAAGCCGGTCACCATAAAGTTCACGGACCTGCTGATTCCCAACAGCGACATTTTGGAGCATTTCTGCGCCGAGGGGGAAAGGGACCGGGCCCACATGCCGACAGGGGACCAGTAGCGAGAGAACCCTGTTGGTTTTTGTGCTTGGCTGGCTTGGTCGCCCCGGCAATCCGATAGATTGTCGCGATCAGAAAGCGCCACATGGACGCATGGTCAACCTCCTGAGGAGCGGCCCGCGCTGTCATTCGCCCGGCGGCTAAGTCCAGTAATAGGGGCATCTGGAAACTATCCGGTTCCCTATCCTCTGAGCGGCGCCGCTCGACCAAGCTGGCGCCGTTGTACTAGAGATCTCACTCTTGGCGATACGATGATGGTAAATGCTGTCGGTCGCTGAATTTGAGCTAGTGGTCGAGAACGCGCTGCGCTGCATTCCGCGGCGCTTTCGGCGGCTCATGAAAAACGTTGCCATCGTCGTCGAGCAAGAACCGCCGCGGCCCGGCCTGCTTGGCCTTTACCAGGGCCGGCCGCTGGCGACCCGCTCGGTTTTCGAGGGGTTCACCATGCCTGACAAGATCACGATTTTCCAAGGTCCACACGAACGTTCATCGCGCACGCGAGCACAGCTCGAGCAGATGGTGGCTGAGACGGTCTGGCATGAGATCGCGCACCACTTCGGAATGGACGAGGCGCGAGTGCGACGGGCGGAGCGGCAGCGGAGACGCTAGCCCAGGGGAAGACGACCTCGCACTTCTTGTTGCTTCCAGGGCTCGCCCTCCAGCCCGTTCTCGTGATAAACCTCACCTCATTCTTGCTCGGCTTTTCCTTTTCCTCCGCGCTTGGAGCGGGAGCCCGTCTGGATCGATTTTGGTCGGGCGTGCAGGATTTAGTGGTTCAGCTTTTTCAGCTTGTCAAACTCTTCCACCCATTCAGCGTCGGATTAGCAAGCGTCGGGACCTTGACGGGTCGATCGAACCAGTCGTTAGTCTTACCGAAAATAGAAATACCGTCCGCTTCTTCGAGCCGAACATCGTGGCCCGTCGCAGCCGTGCACTGAGTTGATCCAAGATGTCGGTCCTCTATCCGCGGATTGGTAAACCTCAGGCCACTAGCGCCGGAGCTGTTTCGGGACAAGAATTATTTGAAACGGCCTTACTCTTGGGTTGCGCGGCTTACTCCCAAGCCGCGGGCGCCGTGACTATGGCCGCCGCCATTGCGAGCCTGTGATCCTTATTCCGGGGCGGCCCGACGGACCTCCGCACCTGGAGGAAGTGAGCGTCGAGGTTCTCGACACGCAACGCCTGGCGCGCGGCACTCAATACGCTCTTCGCGTCGTACCAGTGGACGGGCCAACCCCGTGCCTCGGCCGCGGAGGCCAGGGCCTTGCGGTACATCACCCAGTCGGCCACGTTCTGCGCACGGTAGTCCTTGATTCGCTCGGCAATCGTGGGTGGAAGCTGTGGGCACTTGCGAAGGGCGACACCAATGGATGCGCGGCACCACCTGGTTGACAGCGTCCAAGGCCAGCACCGCGTGTTTCTCCGCCGAAACGCGCACGCGCTCTACTAACTCCACAGCCTGGTCGAGCGGGAGCCCTTGGCCTTCGCTGTGGTGCGGAATCTTCGGCAGGCCCTCGCCCACGAGTTCCACGCGGCGGCGGTCGAGCATCGTCCCATCACGCGCCACCGTCACCAGCACCGCCCAACCGCCATGATCTGATACCCCGATGACGCCACCGTTCTTCGACATGCTGTTCCCTCACGCCCAACTTCAGGGCTGGGGGCTGGTTGATTGGCTCCGATACAACAACTCAACAAGACCCGTCTTGTAAGCGATTACGTTCTTCAGATGCCATCTCTTTTCGATCGCGGAGTTGTCAAAAAGGCGCAACCCATCACCCAATAGGACCGGCACAATCGCCAATCTGATTTCATCCACCAGATCGAGCCTGAGAAAACTCCGGCACAGCATCGCCCCTCCCACGAGCCAGATGTTCCCGTATCGCGGCGCGAGAATCTCATCGACCAACTTCTTGAGATCGCCTGAATAGAACTCAACGCTGTTCCTCGTGGACGGCAGCTCTCTGTTGGTGATTACGACGGTCGGGGTGTCGCCATATGGCCAGCCCAGTTGGAGCGCATGCTCGTAGGTGCGAGAACCGAGCACAAAGCAGTCGATGGAAGTAACATCGTTGTCGGCATTGCCGTCAGAAACCCCTTTTTCGTAGACGTCTCCAGAGCTGTCCATCCATGAAACACTGTTGTCCTTCTTGGCGATGACGCCATCCAGGCTCGAAACCACGTGCAGAGTTACCGTCGATCTTCTTGCGTTCACCTCAGCTCGTGACATATATTTCCTTCGCTACGTACAGACAGCGGTCGCATGCGTTCTTTTCGTAATCCCAAACGTTGCGAGTCTTTCGTCGTACCAGGCTATCAGGATCTTGCTAACAACAGAACGTGCCGAAGCTCTTCTGCTATGGGAGGAGATATGGCCGGGCCTGCGATGAAGTTAGCCGGCCCGCTGGCTGCTCGCTCGCCGGGGCTTTGGCTTGCTCTTGCCCATGAGATTGAGCGCCACTGCAGCGCGGATGAGACTCCTCAAGGCCGCCTCATCGACCTTGTCGCCTGCGTGGATGTCGATGGCGCGTCTGACATTCCCCTCGAGGCTGGAGTTGAATAGACCTGCCGGGTCCTTCAACGCCGCTCCCTTGGCAAAGGTCATCTTGACGATCGTCTTGTACGTCTCGCCCGTGCAGACGATGCCGCCGCGGGACCAGACGGGAGTCCCCATCCACTTCCACTCTTCGACGATCTCAGGGTCTGCCTGGTGCATGATTTCGCGCACTTTCGCGAGCGTCTTCCCGCGCCAGTCCCCAAGTTCCTTGATCTTCTCGTCGATTAACGCAGAGGCAGATTCCACCGGGACGGGCCTTTTCATGTGCAGCTCCAACTTTCAAATCCATTTTAGCTGGGCTCGGCTAACCTGCGCTCCGCAAGTGGAAGCCTCTGGTGGTTCGATAGCAGTTCGGAAAGATGGGGCAACCTGCGTGCGGGCTTAATAGGGATGATTGGAATCATAGTTCCGCACAATATCCTGGTCCGCGACGATCCCAAGGGGTACTTACGCGTCCCTGGCCTTCTTTGCGCGTGCGCAAACGTACCGATCGGCCTTCAATCTCCGCCAGTTTCTCAGTG
The DNA here is from genome assembly GCA_035632015.1 of Bryobacteraceae bacterium. Classification (GTDB taxonomy): domain Bacteria; phylum Acidobacteriota; class Terriglobia; order Bryobacterales; family Bryobacteraceae; genus Palsa-89. The sequence goes on along the minus strand of DASQHQ010000047.1, from coordinate 49,190 downwards.
AAACTGCGGGTCAGCGTGCACCTGAGAGTCCACCCCACGGCTGTCAGCCAGCCGCGCGAACCGCATGCTTTCACTCCGGCGATGCACCTCGATCAGCGACCGAGACTCGCTAGCGGGCAGCCTTTTGCTTCTGCTCACGCCGACTCAGAAAGGTGTCGATGAACGGCGTCGAATCCGGAAGATGGGAGGTAAGCTGGCCCTGATCCAGCCCAGCGCTTTCAGCGTAGTCCTCGTGATGCGGGTATGGCTCCCCGGTTGGCGGCGCAACGACCACGGTCCGCGAAGCGTAAGGATCTGCTTCTTCCTTAAGAGCTTCCTCAGCTCTGTACTTCGGCGTTTTAGCGATCCGGCGTACCTCCAGAAAACTGAATACGGTCGCCCAAGCTCCAGCCAAGCCGCCGATCAACACCAACACGGTCTGCCACCAGGCGAGACCAGCTATCCAACTGTAAGTCATTGCGCATCCGACGACAACTGCCGAAATCACCACGTACAAAAAGGCGAACTTCTCCTCACCTCGAACGATGCCAATGAATTTCGCCTTTCCCGAGCCTGCAACCGAAGCATTCAACACATGTTGATGCATGATATTTCTCCTTCAGAGCTGAAACCCGTTGAGGGCGGGTGAACGCACTCCTGACTCCAAGTGACGTGTTCGCCCGCCCTGAGCACGGCCATTCAGCTTCACCGTCATTCTCACTGTCAGCAAATCCGGTACCATGAGCCTTTTCTTCGATTTGGGCCACGAGAATGAACGAAGGCCCGGAATCTGGGTGTAATCCCCCAGGTCTGTTGGTCCGCGTCACTCACTTCTTGCTGAAAATCTCAAAGCGTCATTCCGCTTCCAAGTTCGCGGGTTCCAGCTTCGGTAGCCAAGCACAAAGCGCGCCAGGGCAAACGCGATCACTGCGCGGGCCAAGGAATGGCCGATGGTCGCGAAGCTCCATATCGCGATCGCGACCGCATCTCTAATCCTGGCCCCACTCGATCGATGAAGCGGCCGCCAAACACCAGAGCAACGGCATAAGCCGCTTGGAAGACGGTGACGATATTTCCGTATTCGATCTCATTCCATCCGATAACGCGCTGCAATTCCGGCGCGAGCACGCCAAGCACTTGCCGGTCCATGGAGTAGCGTGGTAATGAAAAACAGAAGCGCGCAGATGCGCCATCGGTATTCGCCCACGGCGGCGGCTCCGGTGGCCGCTGTACCCGAGTGTGCTTCGCGCAAGATCGACACAGGTGCTTTACATTCGGGCTGAAGCCCGGCTAAACATTGACTGCCGAGAACGGGCCCATATCTTTAGCTGTTCACCCCGGATGCCAAGAATCCTCGGTCGACCGTCACGCACTGACCGGTGATGTAACTGGCTGCATCTGACGAGCGCAACACAGCGGCGCCCACAAGTTCCTGAGGGCTGCCGAAGCGCTTCATAGGCGTGCGCATCAACAGTTCGCGGCTGCGGTCAGTTTCGTCCAAGAGCGCTCGGTTCAATTCTGTTCGGAAAACTCCTGATCCGCACACCAAGCGGCTCACGACGGCGGAAAGCGGCGCTTTGAAACGAAGCGATTTTTGGCGGGCGCCGACGGCTGGGACCCAATGGTAGGGCGCTAAGAGCGCTGGCAGCCCCGGCCGGAGAACCAATTTTCGAGATGTGGCTGCCGACACTGTGGCTGCCGACACTGGCGTTCACGCGTACTTGGGCACTGGTATCTGATTGACTTAGTACGTACCAATACCGACGTTCTCTTCGGCAAATGTGAGGCAGGTAACATACTGTCTTCGATGGCAAATCCTTTCTTTGGAATGGCTCCGGCCGCTGCACTTGGATTGATCCTTTCGGCCGGCAGCCTCGGAGCACAAACTCTGGCCGAACCGCCCAGCACTGTTATAGATCTTACAGATAAGAAGCCCGAGGCGCGGGGCGATTTGATGTGGAAATTGAGCGTCGGAGCTCTGACGACGGCGAACGCACTGGATGTTTCCTCAAGCTGGGGGAAGTGTGAACAGAACAGCTTGCTGGCTGGGTCAGACGGAAGATTCGGCGGGAACGGAGCACTCCTGAAGACCGGCATCGTCGCCGGAGTGCTGGCAGCGGAGTGGCTGATTACCCGCAAGACGAAACGGGCCACGAAGGTATTATCGATCTTGAATTTTGGCTCCGCGACAGCCATCGGGGCGCTGGCCGTGAGGAATTACGGGATCCAGGCGCCGACTGGAACCGAACGGTGTAGATAGCGGCCTTTTCGTTCGGCAAGAAATTCAGTCGCGGTGCAACACGGCAGTTCCCGACGCCAGCTTCGGGGCCGTGCCAAAGCGGGTCGTGTACCAAGCCACTTCCACGGCGCCATTGGAAACAATTTTCAAGCGAACCTGACCCTCGGCTCCATCATCGTTGTGCCACATCAGTACGGTTGTGCCTTCAGCAACCGCACCTTCAAAAGCAAAACTGACTTCAGACGAAAGCGCTTGATCTGGAACGTGGAATCTTCCAAGGTATTTGCCGGAGATTTTGCCGTTCTCTTCGGGTTTGATTACCATCTCGACATATTCAGGACGATACGCCGAGCTGGTCTTTGTGCCGGCGTCCGGGCCCGATTTCGAGTAAAGCCACGTGCCAATGAAAGGACCGGGGGAGCTGCCGGCGCGGTTCAGGCCGCTCGGGCCGGGAGGTGGCGCGATGGGACCTGGCGCATCTGCGACCAGCGGGATCGTTGGGTCTGTTCGAGTCACTTCAGCTTGCGTCTTATCGAAGACATGGCCCGCCGGCGGTGCTGTTGGAGTGCTGAGTTGGGAAGCCTGTGGCGGGTTTCGTCTTTGCGCCGCCGTAATTGGAGCCGCGGGCACGAGCGAGTCGATCTCGCCCGCCTGGGCGATTCGCTTTGTCCGGCGCTCGCGGCTGGCCAGAGCGGTACGTTCATGGATGGGTGATGTAACCGGCACAGCCGCCGGCGAGGGCAGAGGCCGCGGCGGAGAGCTTCCATGGTAAACAGGTCCGGCGGAACCGTGCTCGAAATAGAGGAGCGCAGACGAGAACCCAACCGCCGCGACCACCAGAGAAGCGCTCCAGACAATCGTTCCAACACGAATGCGGAAGGGCCCGAGACGGATGGGTTTCCAGCGAGGCGCTTCTGACGCGACGAGAGCGGATGCCGGGGCGGCTGTCGCATGGATTGACGCGTCGTATTTCTGGCGCTCTGCTGGAGCGGTCAGCACGCCCAGAATCTCATTCAGCCGCATCATCTGCAATTGCGCCACCTTCCGCAATTGCTCCTCGCACTGATGGTCGGGATGCAGGAGCCGGGCCAGTGATTTGTAGACTTGCCGGATCTCTTCGGCCGAGGCGGATTCGGTCAGTCCCAGTTCCTCATAGTAGTTCATCGTTTTTAGTACACCTCCGAAGGAGATTCGACACCGGTGGGAGAAGCCTGAACACCTGCGCGTGGGGAGAGTGGCCGGTGTCGCGAATGTTCGACCTCCAGGATTACGAGCACCAGCAGCACCGCCAGCAGCAACGGAGGACGCTGAAAGGGGAAATCGACGGCGGCATGGGCAAATACGGCCACTGCGCCGATACCCCAAGGCATCTCCAGAGACAACCAGCAACATCGCAGGGCTACCAGCGCGATCAGCGCCCCGAACAGGATGCCTCCTTCCGAGGTCCACTCCGCCCAATCGTTGTGCGCGTGGTTGGCCACCGCGACTGGATCGATGATGGCGTAGCGCGGGTACACCCACGGCCAGGATCCGAGGCCGAAGCCGAGAAAGGGGCGATCGTGGATCATCCGCAGCGTGGATACCAGGAACTCCCCGCGGTACGCAAAGAGGTCTTTCGATTGGAACCGTTCGAGAACCGCGCTCCATCCGGCGACGCCGCCGCCAACTGCAGCCAGCGTCGCGATGGCCGCTGTCATTCGCCCCGCCCGCGGATCCGCCTGCGTGCGTTTCAGCCGGATCCCCAGCACCAGAAGCACCACGATCTCCAGCGTCGCGATCGCCAAGCCGGCGCGCGACGTCGAGGCGATCACGCTGGCGTACATCACCCCAGCGCTGGTGAAGTATATCCAGGCCCAGCGACGATTCCGGATGCCGCCCCAAAGAGCCAAGGGCAGGATCAATTCCATCAACGCGCAATAGTGGTCGCGATTCAGGAACGGTCCCATGGGCAGCTGGTCTTCCAGACGCACCAGGCCATAAATCCGCGGATCACCGGAAAACAACTGCAGAACCGCCTCCAACGCCAGCAGCGCCCCGGCCGCGACAGCAGCCCGGCGGAATGCGTCCGTCGCTCCGGGCGCCGAAAAAGCCTGCAAGCCGGACCAGACCAACGCCAGCGCGGCCGCCCAACCCAAGGTGGACCACCAGGTCGCAAAACGGTAGTCCGGTGTGCCCAGAGCAAGCTGCGCCAGTCCTAACAACACCACGGCCGCCAGCGGGACCAGCACCCAGGCGGTGCGAATCTCGAAATCTTCGCCCAGGGCGCAGACAGCGGTCACACCTGCAGCGGTGAAGACGGCTGCGAATGCCACGCTGGCCGACCAGGGTGCGATGATCCAGTCCGTCAAAACCAGATAGGCCGCGGCCGCAGCGAGCAGTACCGCCGCTGTTCGCCGCAAGCCAGCCGCCGTTGTTCCCGCTGCGTTCATTGTTCCGCCTGCAGCGCCAGACCCGAGAACACGATGGATCCCTCCGGCCGGACGGTCCCAGGTTCGCGGTCATATCTCAGTTCCAGCATCGCCAGTTGCCCGTCTGCTGGCGACTCGAATCGCGCCTCGATCACGCGCGATTGCCGATCGTCCTTGCGGAGCGCCGCCGACATTAGAACTGCTTTACTGCGGGGCGAATAGATCACCCACTTTAAACCCGCTCCATCCATGCCCGAGGCGGCATACGTAATGCGATATCGATAAATCCTGTTGGATGCGAGCGCGATCCATTGCCGCAAGATCGCAGAGTGCTCCGGTTCGTTCCGTGACAACACGACCCGCACGCCGCGCCGATCTGCCAGGCGCTGGACTGAAATCCCGTCCACTGGTTGCACGCCCCAGGCAAAGCCCTGGCCGTTCATCTCGCCCTGAAATCCGGTATCCACCGATGGCCTGCCGGCTCGAGGCTCGACCCGCTCCTGGGCAATCAGGCCGCGTGCGATTAATCCGTTCCAGACGGCGATCGCCGCTTCGGCCTGGCCGGCCTCCAACGACCTGGTGCAATGCGCGGCCAGCATCGGGACCTCGCCGGGCGACGCCAGCGGCAGCAGCAGTTTCGCGACATCGCCCGCCTCGTCCACGCGGCCTGTTCCGTCCAGAAACTGTAAGTATTGGGCCAGCACTTCCGCGCGATGCGGGACGGCCTTATCCAGAATTTCACCCGCGTTCCCGCTAACGGTCCAACACAATTGGAATACCGAGGTTAGATTGCCGGCGCCAAAGTCCAGTGTTTTGCGCGCCCATGCCAGGGCCGCTTGCGAATTCCCGGTGCGGAAGTAAAAGTTCGCCAGCGCCCAGCGCGGCTCAAACTGGCGATCCACCTCGAATGCGCGCAGTAATTCCTTCTCCGCCTCCCCGCTGCGGCCCTCCATCTCCGAGCGCGTCGCCAGGTAAATCCAGTTTTCTGAATCCAGGGGATTCATGCGGGCAGTGAGTTCTCGCAGCCCGCCCGCCGGCAGCCCTTCCGCTTCTCGTATTTCAGCCGCGTGCCGGAGATAAGCGCTGTTACCCGGCGCCAGCTCAGTGCTTTTGATCGCCTCCGGCGCCGACGCTTGTCCAGCCAGCCAATCGGCTCGGCCCAGGCGAACACTCCAATAACAGGCGGCCGTCGCCGCAGCCAGCGTTAAAAGACAGAGAACTCTGCGCAAATGTAGGGATATGTAATACACAAATCTTTCGATTCAGCAACTTAATTCTTGCGTCCACTCTAAGGTTCCTGCAAAATATGAAATGTAGAGTATTGGAGGGACACAGTCGTGCACACACGCATCGTCCTGTTGGTATTCGTTAGTTGTGCGATCGTACTGGGAGCCGCAGCGCCGGTCGGAGTTTTGACGGCCGTTGGCTCGATCCGCGTAGATGGCGCGGATGTGCGCGGAAACGGAACAGTGCGCAACGGATCGGTGATCGAGACGATCCAGAACCCGTCGCACTTGAGTCTCAAGAATGGCTCGCGCTTGGATCTGGCAGCCGAATCGCGAGCGCAAGTATACGGCGATCATGCCGTATTGGAGCGCGGCGCCAGTCAGATCCAGGCTTCGAGCCGGTACCCGATTCAGGTGAACTCGCTGAGCGTTATTGCGGTGGGACCGTCCTCGACCATTCGTGTATTTCGGACCGGCGCCAGCAAACTGGAAGTCTCCGCCGTCACGGGCCAAGCCGAGGTGCGTGGAGCGGGCGGCGTCATGATCGCCAGGGTCTTCCCCGGCTCGGCCCTCGATTTTGACCAGCAGCCCGCGGGCGCTGCAGGCGCCACCAAAGTCAGCGGCAGGCTCGAAAAGCAGGACGGCCGTTACAAGCTGACTGACGTCACCACCAGAGTCAGATTCGAACTGCAGGGGGACAATCTTGAGAAATCGGTGGGGCAATGCATCACGGCCACTGGCTCGAGCGATCCCTCTACTGCTGAGTTGATTCACCTGGCAACTTACTCCAAAGTGTCGTGCAAGAAAATCGGGCTTCCGCTGTCTGCGGCCGCCGCTGGGGCTGGAGCAGGCGCTGGAACTGCGGGCGCCGCTGGAGCGGCCGCAGCCGGTGGACTTTCCACCGCAGCGATCGCCGGAATCGCCGTCGGCGGCGCCGCGGCTGCTGGTTTGGGTAGTGCCGCCGCCGCGGGCGCTTTTAGCCGTGGCCAATCGACGTCTGTTTCTGCTCCCTAAGTTCGCTGCCCGGGGCTGAGCTTGATTCGGAGATCGATTCGAAGCTTGGTGCACGTGGTTTCTAGTTCTGGTGATAGCTCGCGATCGCCCGGACTGGAAATCGCTGCAGCATTGACTTGCACAGAGTGCGGGAGCAGCGACATACGCAGGTCTTCGCACGCCAGGTGGATGGACCTCTTCCGCTTGCCGCTGGGACAGCGAGCGCTTCGTTGCCGCACTTGCTCCGCCCGGTTCTATGCCCGGCCGGGACCAGCATTTGCCGGTCATACCAGGCACTCCCGCAAGGCCGAGAGTAGGCGCGGCCCGGTCCGTTTCCGCCGTTGGATGGTGGAAGCCACTATCTTCGTCGTGCTGCTGATGTTGTTCTGGACTCTCCTGAAATTCCTGACCCGCGAGCACGCCGGGCTCCCCGATGTCAGCAGCACGCCGGCTGGCAGCGCAAAGTCCAGGGTTTGACTCCCACCACAGCCAGGGAACGCCATTGTCACCGGTGACTGGGCCCAATGGTCACGGCAGTAACGAACTACCGGAAGCTGTACCATCTTTTTTCGGCGGCCACCGGAGCAATAGGAGCTCCGATGAGGATGGCTGCCGGATTTTCCGCCACAAGCAATTCGGCCGCGCGGGCCCCCATTTCCCGCGTCAAGGCCTTCTGAGCAATGTCCAGCCGCGGCGGCCGGTCAGCGATATCGTGCGCATCGCTTGCGACCACATGCACCAGGCCCTCCTTCAGCAAGCGCCAAGCCGACAGCATCGCCCGCTTCCCGAACCGGTCGCCCAAGGACTGCGCTGTGATTTGGACGGCGCATCCTATTCCCACCCAATTTTGCAACCGCGCCGCGTTCCCCTGGAGCAGCGGATTCCGCTCCGGATGCGTAATCACAGGCACAATACCCCGCCGTACAAACTGCCGGAAAACCTCGTCCATCGAGCGGGGAATGAACGCATCGGCTAACTCCACGAGCAGATAGCCGAGTCCATCGATGGTGTACTTGCGAGGAAAGACCAGTGCGTCCTGAATATTCTCCAGGCTCATATGGAAGTCACAGCCGCTGTGAATCCTCGGCACACCGCTCGAGGCCGCCGCCAATTGGGCGATGCGGTGGTTCACGAGCTCGGGTATGAATTTGAATCTCAGATCGGAGTGCGGAGTAGCCACGATGTCTGTCGTGCCGCACTGCGCCGCAATCGCCAGCATTGCCAGGCTATCGCTGTATTCTTGCGCTCCGTCGTCCAAGCCCCAAAGGATGTGGCTGTGAATGTCGATCATCAATTCAGGTAGTTCGGGCGGTTCCTCATGCGCGACCTAAAGGCGTCTCAGCCTGGCGGGATCGATCTCCACAGATACGGAGCGCTGCAGGATCGTAATGGAAGCTATCACGCGATACTCGTTTCGAACCGCAATCAGCAACCCTTCCACGCCACCGAGCGCCCCTCCCTCGATCCGGACGCGCTGCCCGGCCTTTAGGTAAGGGTGTGGATTCACAGGAGACCGCGAGTGCAGCAGGGTGCGGATTGTTTCGATCTCTCCGTCGTCCACAGGCAAGAGCTTTCTGCCAACGCTGACGATTGAAAGGACCCCGGGAGCAGTAAGGACAGGCAGCCGGTTTTGAGGATCGAAGCGGCAGAAGAGATATCCGGGAAAGAGCGGTTCCAGGATCACCTTGACCCGATCCGACCACTGCCGGCGGACTGTTCGCGCCGGCTGGAACAGTTCATACCCCAGCCGTTGCAATGCCGTGGAGGCTAGATTCGCCTGGCTGGAGCGGATGACCACGGCGAACCAGGGATAGGCCATCCCTTGAGATGAGATCGCGGGAGCCATCAACGGGCTGGCCGACAAAGTCCGAACTTCATTTTCCATTTGCAAGGTACTCCAATACGGCCACCAGCCATCTGGCAGGCTGCCACCGATACATGAGACAAGTGTGGACACGTTCGAAAGCGTATCCGATTCGCTGCTCGATCAGTTCTCGCTAGAACGAAGGCGCTCCCATGGCGACGGCGTGCTGGTCACGAGCGTCTATGATCCGCTTGAGGAAATGAGCGCTCGGGCTATAGTCGGTTACGATCTCTTTCAGCGCCACGGCCAACCGGCCCGCATCGCGCGCCTCGCAGATCTCTCGCAGACACTCCAGCCACGTCACCATATCGCCCGCCGGGACGCCGTTACCTACGTAGATGCGGATCTTCTCATGCGTGCTGGGCACTGTATCTTCGAGCATCGTGCTCAGTTCCTCGCAGAGCTTCTCGCCGGGGCGCATGCCTGTGAATTCGATTTTAATGTCTTCACCCGGCTTCAGGCCCGACAGCAGAATCAAGTTTCTGGCTAAATCGACGATCTTAACTGGCTCGCTCATATCCAGTACACAGATCTGGCCGCCCTGTCCGATGGCAGACGCCTGCAGCACCAGTTGGCACGCCTCGGGAATGGTCATGAAGAAACGCCGCATGTCCGGGTGAGTCACTGTCACTGGGCCGCCCGCTGCGATCTGCTTTTTAAACACGGGGACAACACTGCCGTTCGAGCCGAGCACGTTGCCAAAGCGCACGGCCACGTACTTGGTCCGGCCGTTTTGCAAGGCGAGAAGCAGCAGTTCGGCCAGCCGCTTGGTGGCGCCCATGACGCTGGTCGGCCGCACCGCCTTGTCGGAGGAAATCATCACGAAGTCGTCGACTCCGCACTCGGCTGCCGCCAGCGCCGCGTTGAATGTCCCGAAGACATTATTCTGGATGGCTTCGAAGATGTGTGTCTCCATCAGGGGGACATGCTTATAGGCCGCGGCATGATAGACAACCGACGGCGAGTATTGGCGCAGGACCTCATCCAGGCGGGCGCGGTTCTGTATGCTCCCGATCTCGGGGTAGAACGGTGTCTCCGGGAAAGCCTGGCGCATTTCGTGGTCGATTTCAAACAGGGGAGATTCGGCGATTTCGAACCCCACGATCCCGGCGGGATGGAAGCGCGCGATCTGGCGGCAGAGCTCCGAACCGATGGAGCCGCCGGCGCCGGTAACTAGAACGACCTTGCCTTCGAGGGTGTTGTGGATCTGGTGTTCTTCGAGACGCACAGGCGTGCGCCCTAGCAGGTCTTCGACGGCTACGTCGCGGATTTGAGTGGCCAGACCGGTGGATTCGATGATCTCGGCCAGGGCGGGAATCGTGCGGCACTTGATTCCCGCGCTGTGACAGCGGGCCAGAATGGCGACCATCTCGGCGCCGGCCGCAGAGGGTATGGCGATCAGGATTTCGGAGATTCGGTGACGTGGTACGAGGTTCGGCAGATCGATTCCGCGACCGAGGACTTTGATGCCCTGGATTGTGACGCCGCGCTTGTGGGGATTATCGTCGATGAAGCCACAGACCGCGTACCTCAGTCTGGGACTGGAGCGAATCTCGCGTAGCAACGTAACACCGGCCCGGCCCGCGCCATAGATGAAGATCCGCGTGCCGGGAGCGCAGTCGGCGCCTCGGCCGAGCAAGTCCCGCAGGATTCGGACAAATGCGCGCTGGCCGGTCGTGGCGAGCAAACAAAGGAGCAGATCCAGGATATAGAGCGATCGGGGAAAGCCGGGCGGGCCCAAGGACAAAATGAGAATGCCGCCCAGCAGTGAAGCGAGCGAGTTCGCGGCGATGAGGCGTACGATGTCGTCAATGGAGACGTAGCGCCACCATCCGCGGTCCAGGTTGAGCAGCCGGAAGATGATCAGCTTGAGCGGAACCCAAACCATCAAACCGCAGTACAGGTACGTGCGCTGGGAGCCGGGGATCGTGAAGTCGAAACGAAGCAGGAACGCGGCAATCGTACACAGCGAGAACACCAAGATCTGAGCGAGCCAGATCAACGAGCGGTGCAGCCCGCCCCAGTGCTCACTGCGGGCGAGCGAGTGAAGCCAAGTTGTTGGCATGTCGAATTTCAGGGACACCGGTGACGACGATGAGGGCGCCCGGCGGCAGGTACCGGGGGCAGCGGTTGCGCTGCATATTCTCAATGGGCGAGGATCGCTGCGGCTGCCTCGATGATGTGCGTCGCTGTGCGGAAATAGGCCTTCTCTTGTTCTGGCGAAGTGGGCGCGGGGGCATCCGGCAGAGCGACGCGCTTGACCGGAGCAAGGAGATGATCGAAAGCCTCAGTGGAAATCGTGGCTGCAATCTCGGCCGCCGCACCGCAAGTGTGCCAACCGGAATCGGCGACCACGGCCCGGCCGGTTTTCCTAACAGACTGAAGGACGGTCTCTTTATCCCACGGCTTCAGGCTTCTGAGGTCGAGGACTTCCGCCGAAATACCCTGTGCAGCCAGTTGGGCGCCGGCACGCTCGGCCTCGCGTGCCATGAACGAGATCCCGACGATTGTGACGTCCTCGCCGGCGCGGCGCACCGCTGCCTTTCCGATCGGTGTTTCGAAAAGCCCCTCCGGCACGTCCCCTAACTCGCCGTAGAGCCAACGATCGTCGATGTACATGACGGGGTTTCCATCGGCGACCGCCGCCACCAGTAGTCCCTTGGCATCGCGCGGATTCGCCGGCATCACGACTTTAATTCCCGGAACATGCATGAACATCGCGTGCACGGCCTGGGAATGCTGTGCGCCCTGTTCGCCACCGCGGTTGATGGAAACGCGGATCACGACCGGGACGGAGATCTGCCCGGAGAACAAATAGGACCAATTCGCGGCTTGGTTAACGATAGGATCCATGGCCAGCAGCATGAAATCCATCCGCGGGTGGAACACGATCGGCCTCATCCCGGCGAGAGCCGCCCCCACAGCCGCGCCGGTCACAGCATTTTCCGAAATTGGCGAGTCGAGAATCCGGTCTCTGCCGAACTCCCGGTCGATGTCTTTCAGGCTTGCGCCGGCGTACCAGGGACTCCACAAACCCTGGCCGATGACAAACACGCGCGGGTCGTTTGCCAGCAGTTCCGCGTGCGCTTCACGGATGGCTTGCGCGTAGTTGATCTCACGCATGGGCAGAGTTAGGTATGGCGAACACGTGATCCATGATCCTGTCAGGCCCCGGGTAGGGGGAACTACGCGCAAACTCCACCGCTGCGTCCACCTCTTCGGCCGCGTCGCGCCGGATCGCCGCCAGATGGTCCTCCGACATGCCGCGCTCACAAAGGAGGCGACAAGTTCTGGCGATGGGGTCTTTGGGAAGCCAGTCCTTCAGTTCATCTCGGCGCTTTACTCCGACATCCGTGTCCCAGGATGGCCCGACGTGACCCCTCCAACGAAAAGTCAGGCATTCCAGGAAACTTGGGCCGTTACCGGAGCGGGCGCGCTGGATGATATTGCCGGCGCAATGGGAAACGGCCTCGGCGTCATTCCCATCGACCGTCAGACTTGGAATGCCGTGAAATGATCCTGCCTCGGCCAGCGTTTCTTTAATTCGCCGTGCGGAGAGATGCATGTGGCTGGCGTACAAGTTGTTTTCGCAGACGAAGACGATCGGCAAGCGGTAAAGGGCGGCGATATTCATCGATTCGTGAACATGTCCTTCCTCCAGAGTCCCGTCGCCGAAAAATGCGACGGCGACAATGTCTCGGTGCTGAAGCTTGGCCGCCAGTGCCGCACCCACAGCGAGAGGGACGGTTGCCGCCACAATCGGAACAGTTCCTAGAATTCCGTGCGAAGGAGCGATGAGGTGCATCGAGCCGCCTCTACCGCCGGAGCAGCCGGTCGCCCGTCCGAAGATCTCGGCCAAGGCCGCGCGGAGATTGCCACCTTTGGCGAGATAGTGGCCATGGGATCGATGTCCGCCCCATACTGTGTCTTCGGGCCGGAGATTCGCGCAGATTCCGGCTGCGACGGCTTCCTGGCCGATGTAGAGATGACAGGGCGTCTTTATTTCACCCGCATCGACCAGATCGGCGACGCGCTCTTCGAACGTGCGGATGCGCACCATGGTTCGATACATCCACAGCAGAGTACCGATGCGCTGCGGTTCCACCTGCACCTCAGTCGGCCGCGGTCCTAGGGTGATAGTCATAATGGGTGGCTTGCGATCAGCGTGCCGAGCTCAGTCTAGATCTGATGTGCCGAGCGCCGTTCCGTGAGCACTTGCTGGGGCGCATTGGCGGGACTCCAGACATGTTCTGGCAGACGGCAGCCCCGCCCAGTCCCCAGCGCCGGCACTCTCGCGAATTTGGTGCGAGCTCTTGACCCCCACGATCGCGGAGCATACGGCCGGATTTTCGAGTACCCAGCGAATTCCAAGCTGGACGGCGGATTTGCCAATGGTCGCGCCGGCGTCTCTCAGAAGCTGCGCAGTCGCCCGCTGTCGGGCTAGATTTTCCAGCAGGCAGTGCGGCAACCGGCTGCGGCGATCCGTGGAGTCGAAGGACGCCGTCTCATTGTATTTTCCGGATAGCAATCCCTGCCGAAGAACGCCATATGCGAGAACGCCGATACCCGCCTCCCGACAGTACGGCAGAATCTCCGCTTCGGCCTCTCTTGAAATCAGATTGTATTGCAGTTCGACCGCCGCGATGGTCGTGATGCGTGCAGCTTGGCGGATCATCTCCAGGGGAAAGTTCGAGAGACCGATATGCCACAGCTTGCCCGCTTGTCTGCATCGGTCGAGAGCGCCCAGCGTTTCATCGAGAGGCGTTTTTGGATCCGGCCAGTGCACGAAATACAGCGGAACGCAGTCCAGCTTGAGACGCCGCAGGCTGCTTTCGAGCGCCTGATAGATATGACGGGCGCTTGCATCCAGAGCTGTCGCCGCCCTTCTGCCGTGACCCATCTCGATCCACCGGACACCACACTTGGAGGCAATAAACACCTTCTTGCGGTTGTCGCCCAGCGCTTGCGCAAGCCGTTCTTCGGAAAGCCCAAGGCCGTACACGTCGGCGGTGTCGAAAAGGTTGATGCCAACGTCAAGGGCGGTCCTGACGGCAGTCATGACCTCCCGGATGTCGAAGCTGCCCCAATCAGCTCCCCCTAAAGGCTCGCAGCCGAAGGCGACCCGCGAGACCATTAAGCCATCGTTTCCGAGCCGGGTGTACTCCATTTGTGCAATCCCAACATAAGGAGAATGGTTCGGGCGACGATCCTCAGGTCGCCCAGGAATGACCGGCCTTTCACGTATTTCACGCGCAAGGCGTTTTTGATAGGGCGAATCTGATTTTCATAAACCGCATCCGGGGCGGTATCGCCCAACGCCTCATCGAGGCGCGAGAACCTCAAGGATGCGTAGTCGGTGATTCCGGGCCTGACCGTAAGAATGAGCAGCTCTTCGCCGCGATAGAGCGCGGTGTATGCGGGCATCTCCGGTCTGGGGCCGACAATACTCATATCGCCTTGGAGCACGTTGATGAGCTGCGGAAGCTCGTCAATCTTGTGGCGCCGCAGAAACGCCCCGGCGCGAGTCACGCGCTTATCGTTCTTGCCGGTGGACATGCCGCCGAGCTGCTCAGCATCTACCACCATGCTCCGAAACTTGAAAATGCGGAACGGTACGCCGTTTCGGCCGGATCTCAACCCGCGATAGAACACCGGACCGGGGGAGTCGATCGGCACGGCTGCGGCCGCCAGCGCAAGAACTGGCGACAGCAGCACCAGGCCCGCAGCGGCGGAGCAAACGTCAAAGACCCGCTTCAGAAGTTCGCCCTCGGCGTGGCGCAACCCCACCGGCCGTGCGGCATCGTGTTCTATCACTCCGTCAGACATGAGTGTGCTGCTCGGCTGTGATGGCGGCAGCCGCAAGGCGCGCCGGAAACCGATAGAGTTGCGCCAGCAGGCGTCGATTCACGACCTCGAGGTCGAATTCCCGCACCGCTTTTTTGCGCGATTCGGAGCCAAACCTTTTTCTCAGACCGGGATCGGCAATCAGCGGCCGCAACGCTTCGATAACACCCGCCGCGTCTTTTGGTTTGACGAGAAACCCGTTCCGTCCGGCGTCGATCACCTCTCGGCAGCCGGGGACGTCCGTGGCCACGATCGGCCTGCCCATGGCCATAGCCTCGAGCAGCGACCTCGGGACACCTTCTCGGTCCCAGGTCAGCAAAGTCACAATATCGGATGCTCCGAGAAGCTCTCGCACGTTGGAAATCCAACCGAGCCACACAAAACTGCGTGATTCGCTCTCTTTCAGGTAGCCGGCGGGGACCGTAGCAGGGTTGCCCGCTTCGCCCTCACCCGCCAGGACAAACCTGGCGTCGATACCCGATTCGTTGCCGAGGACGCGGGACGCTTGGATGAACTCGGATACTCCCTTGTTCCACAACGCGCGAGCGACCATGCTGACAACCACGGTCGCCGGGCCCGCGCCGATTCTGGCCCGCAGGTTTCGCAGCGCGGCAGCGTCGCAGCGATCCTGGGAGAAGTCGTTAGTGTCCACGCCGGAACTGCGAATCAGAACAGCCTGATCCTGGGCCACGATCCGGCTGCGAATAAACAGGTCCAGGTCGTCCGGGTTCTGGAACCAAACCCGATCCGTACGGCGGAAGGCTGCGCGGTAGGCGGCGACAATGATGGGCCGGACGAGTTGCAGCAGGCGCGGCGCATCGCCACTGAACATAGTGCCCGCGCCGGTCACCGATCCGAGCACCAGGCCGGCACCGGCCCAACGAGCCGCAAATGCGCCCGCAATGTTCGGCTTGATCGAGACGTTATGTACGATTGAAAACCGCTCGCGCTTCAAGATGCGGTACAGCAGCCAGGCAAATTTCAGATCTTTCGCCGGGTTAACGAACCGATCGACCTCGATCGGGATATGCCGGACACCCAGGCCGCGGAGATGCTGGTCCCAGGGTCCGGACGGTGTGATGATGGCGACCTCGGCTCCTGTTCGGAGGAGGGAAGATAACAGCTCTCGACGGAAGTTCCAGGCGGAGAAGTTATCCGTCACTACCAGCGCGATCTTCATGGGATCCGGCCTGCGCAATGAGTCAAAGAGATAGTCCAGCGGACACGGTTTCCACGGCGGTTGCGTTCTTGTCGGAATGGAACTGTTCCAGCCACATTTCGAGAACTAGAAATGTATAGCAGAGGAAAGCCTTGTTGCGTTCCGTGAGAGCGCCCTGCTGGAGGACTGCGTCTACAAACTCCGGCGCCACATAGTCCCGGACTCGCGCCCTCGAGCAACCGACCGTATCAAGAACTACGCTCCGGAGAGGACCATCGAGCCAGGCTTGCAGCGGTATTTCGAAACCGCGTTTGGGAGAGTTGATGACTTCCGGCGCGAGGCGATCCTTATAAGCCATTCGCAGCAGAAACTTCGTCTTGAGCCGCTTGAATCGGTAGCGGTGCGGGACCGTGGCGAGAAATTCCGCCAGGACGTGATCGAGAAACGGAGAACGAGCCTCCAGCGAGGCAGCCATAGTCGCCATGTCCATCTTCACCAGGAGATCGCTGGGAAGATTGATGCCAATGTCGGCGAGCAGTTGTGTTTCAAGCGCAACCCTTCCGGAAGGCAGGATGCTGTCCAGCCACTCTTCGGTAGGCCTTACCGGAGACTTGAGCCAGGCGGCGCTTTTGTCCGATTCAAGCATTAGATCGGAGGTCCAGACCAGATACCGGGATGCCTGCGGCAGAGAAAGGCCGCGAGCGAATCTAAAGGCCAACCCGTAGGCGGAGCGGCGGTCATGGGGCAGCTTCCGGAGCGCCTTCCACGGCGTGCGCGGAATCCAAAGCAGCCGGTCCAGCGCGCGGGCGGCAAAGCTTCTTCGATACCCGCCCAGCAGTTCGTCTCCGCCGTCGCCGTTAAGAATGACCGTGACGTACTGGCGCGCCATGCGAGACAGCGCCAGCGTGGGTATGGCACTGGAATCGGCGTAAGGCTGGTCGTAGTGGCGGATCAGGTACTCCAGCTCGGTCAAAGGCGCCACAGCCAGCTCCAGCCTGGTGTTTTGCACACCGAGCTCCCGGGCAGTGCGTTCGGCAACCGGCGACTCATCATGGCTGGCGCCCATGGAGACCGTGAACGTTCTCAGTTTGTCGCCGATGCAGCGCGATGCCTCCCAGGCGATGGCCGACGAATCCATTCCCCCGGACAGGAACAACCCCAATGGGACATCGCTGCGGAGCCGCAGGCGGACGGCTTCGGAAAGAAGCTGGCGCAGGCGCTCGCAGGCCTCCTGGAAAGAAAGGGAATCGTCGGGGCACATTTCCAGGTTCCAATATGGCTGGACAGTCAGCTTTTCGCCGTCGAACAACAGCCAATTGGCTGGGGGGAGCGCGAACACATTCCGAAAAACGGTTTCGGGTTGCGGGATATAACCGAGAGAGAGGTAGTCGTAAATGGCTTGATCGTTGATCTCCAGGCCGGCGCTAGCAGCATCCAGCAAGCACCGCAGCGCCTTCAGCTCGGAGGCAAAAACCAGGTCTCCCGAGTTGGTGCGGGAATAATAGAGTGGCTTTTTGCCGAATCGATCGCGGGCCAGGAACAGTCTTCTGGAGCGGGTATCGACGATTGCAAACGCAAACATCCCGCGCAGCGCCTTACAGAGGTCGACACCCTGCTCCTCGAAGAGATGGACGAGCACTTCGGTATCGGAGCGGGTAGAGAACTGATGGCCGCGGCTCCGAAGCGCTGACGTGAGGCTCTGGTAATTATAGATCTCGCCATTGTAGACAACGACAACGGAGCCGTCCTCGTTGGCGATCGGTTGACGTCCGCCTGGCAGGTCGATGATGGCCAGACGGCGCATGCCGACAAACAGCGGGCCCTGGTGATATTCGCCGCTATCATCCGGTCCCCTGTGAATCATTTTGTCGAGGGCAGCTCCCAGCGCCCGATGGACCTCGGGATTTCGCGACCACCCGCCAGCAATTCCACACATATGTAGGTCTCAGCTATGAGGGCGCTATCGGACTTCGCTACCTGAATTGGCGAGTTGTCGAAGGTCGCAATGGGTTACGGCCGCTTCTGGCTGGCTCTCGCACGAACGGTTCTGAGCCGCGACCCAGGCCTGAAACGTCAGTACAGTCCACAGCAGAGAGCTCCAATCGTGCGTCCCCGCGCGATGTTGCTTCCACTTTTGCGTGATCGGCGTCGGGTTGAGGTAACCCTGGCGGCGCAGCCGTGCTTCATCCAGGAGGTCGTCGGCCCAGACTCGCAGAGGGCCTCGCAGCCATGCGCTGAGTGGGATAGCAAAGCCGCGCTTCCCCCGTTCGAACAGGTGCGGCGGAACACGTTTCGAAAGAATCCCGCGAAGGATCCGCTTGCCTGGTTGGTTATGGCGCCGGAAGTAACTGGGCAGCCTCCAGGCAAACTCGACCACGCGATGATCCAGGTACGGCGCTCGCGATTCGAGACCGACGGCCATGCTGGCTC
This sequence comes from Bryobacteraceae bacterium, assembly GCA_035632015.1. Classification (GTDB taxonomy): domain Bacteria; phylum Acidobacteriota; class Terriglobia; order Bryobacterales; family Bryobacteraceae; genus Palsa-89. Next base: position 31,048 of record DASQHQ010000047.1, on the reverse strand, counting down.
GATCGACTTTTACGAGAATGTCGTCGGGCAGATAGGTGAGGGAGTCGAGCAGCATCATTTTGCCGACGGCATCCGGGATCCCGGCCGCTGCATTGATGCGGGCGAAGACCGACTCGGGCTCGGTTGCGCCGGGCACCAGGGATTCCGGATCGCTCCAGAGAGAAACCAGGCGGAAATACATGGTCTCAGGACGGTCCTGCGCCAGCATCGTGCCCAGCTTGTGGATTTTGTGCGAAACGCCGAGCCGGCGCAGGCTTCGGGGCAGCCACGGCCGGAGTCCAGTAAATAGAAGATCCGAGACGCGGGGTGCAACACACGTCATCACGGTTGCGAATGCAGCGCGCATAGGCGCCGGCAGACGGGTCATGAATTCCCAAACCGCATTTCCCCACGAGTAGCAACGGTATCCGCCGAATACCTCATCTGCGCCGTCGCCGGAGAGAACCACCGTAACGTCGCGTCGAGCAAGCTGCGCGACCAGGCATGTCGGGATCTGGGACGAGTCGGCAAAGGGCTCGTCATATAAGGTTGGAAGTCGAGGGATGACCTCCATCGCCTCGGCCGGTGTGACGTAAAGTTCAGTGTGATCGGCGCCCAAGTGCTCAGCGATCTCGCAGGCGTAGGCCGCCTCGTCAAATTCGCTTTCCTCAAAGCCGATGGTGAATGTCCTGACTGGCCGGCTACTTTGAGCTTGCATCAGCGCCACCAGCAATGAGGAGTCGATGCCTCCGGACAGCAAGGCCCCGAGCGGGACGTCGGCGATCATGCGGATCCTGACCGCGTCCAGAAGCAGAGACTCCAGCGTGGATATAGCGTCCAGTTCGGTGCCCTCGAATGCGCGCGTGCAGCCCTGCTCGGCGATTTCGCTTGCCTCCCAATACCTGCGGGTTCTCGGAGCGCCGCCGGGGACGCTCAAGTCGACCGTCAGACAAGTTGCGGGCGGCAACTTCGATACGCCCTGGTAAATGGAATGGGGTCCGGGAATGTATCCGTGCCGGAACAAGAGTACGAGCGCATCCCGATTGATCTCGGCCGGCAATCCGGGGTAAAGGCGAAGAGCTTTCAGTTCCGAGCCGAACACGAACGAGGCTCCAGCCCACCCGTAATACAAGGGTTTTTCGCCAAAGCGGTCGCGAGCCAGGTGGAGCACCTGCTCCCGGCGGTCCCAGAGGGCGAGAGCGAACATGCCGTTGAATCGCCGCAGGGCCTCGGTTACTTCCCAGCGCTCGAAAGCGGCCAGCATGACCTCCGTGTCGGAGTGGCCACGGAAACTGGTAGTCGCGGTTAGCAGGGCGCGGAGCTCGATGAAGTTGTAGATCTCGCCATTGAACGCTACGATGAACCGGCCACTCTGAGAGACCATCGGCTGGCTCGCGGCGTCGGACAGATCCAGAATTGCAAGACGCCGGTGTCCCAAGGCTATCCCGGCCTGTTCGTCGGCCCAGACGCCCCATCCATCCGGCCCCCGATGACTCAGGACGTCGCACATTCGCGTCGTGATGGCCACCAGTTCCTGATGTGGCCTCTGGCGCGAGAAGTCGAGCGAGCCTGCTATGCCGCACATTTGACTTTTCCGTTACTGTTTCAGACCGACCGGCTGCCGGAACTCGGCACGCTGCTTGGAGGTGACGCTGTTTCCGCGAGCCACACTCCAGTAAAGTTGCTCGTAACAAGTCACGATCCGCTGGAGAGAGAACTCGGAGAGGATGCGCCGGCGCGAGGCTTCGCCGAGTTCACGACGGGCCGCCGGGCCGAGATCGAGTAACTCCTGCCACGCTTCGGCTAACGCTGCTGAATTTCGAGCTGGAACTACGCGCCCGGTATCCCCAACCAGCCTGGCCGAATCTCCCACATCTGTGACCACGGCGGGCACACCGCACGACATCGCCTCTCCGACAACGTTCGGAAACGCTTCCGTCTGGGAACTGCAGGTGGCGATGTCGAGGGCGTTCATGATCGCGGCCATGTCCCGGCGCTCATCCAGGGCATGATACCGGTCATTCAGCGCCACAGCCGGAGATTGAGCAGCCAGGCAGGCCCTGGTCCCCCGGCCAACCATCAGGAAATGGGCCTGCGACCCCTGTGAGATGAGCAGTTCGGCCGCTCTGAGGAAGTTGCCCTGGTCCTTATCGGGATGGACCCGAGCGACCAGTCCGATGAGAGGCACCCCGTCCGACAGCCCCAATTCGTTCCGTATGGCGGCCCGAGCTTCGGCGTCGGGGCGAAACGCGGAGCAGTCGAAGCCGTTGGGAATGACGACTGTCCGCCTCGGATCGTATCCGAGCGCCTCATGTTGCAGGGCGCTGGCGTGGGAGTTATACAGAATCCACCGCGGCCGTGAAGAGACGTAAGCCATGAGCCGGACCAGGGTCGCCGTCACGAGATTCTTCGGCAATGGAAGAGAGTGACGGACATTCCAGAGCACAGGCACGTCTCGCCGTACGAGAACACTCGCAAACAGGGCGGCGATATTGCCGTGAACCATCCACCCCTGCACGATGGCCGGCCGGAACCTGCGAATCTCCTCTATGATGTTCCGAACCCTGAAGCGTCCGGATCTCAAATGCAGGCTGTAGATCCGATGACCGAGCCGTTCGATCCACTCGCTGAGCGCGTCCGGGGATTCGAGGGTCACCACGATGGACTCAAAGCGTTTGCGGTCCAGGCGTGAAAGCACCTTGTAGAGCATCATCTCGGAGCCGCCGACGCGCGTGCCCGTAATAACGTGAACGATTCGCACCTGTGAATCCATCGATGCCTTACCTTGTGCTGAGCGCTTGAGCCAAGCAATCTATGAGCGTTTCATGCAGACCAGCAACCAGTACTCGTGCCAGATGGCAAAACGCTCTCGCCGGATACACGGCATGACCGGTTCGATCATGGCCGCCAGCGCGTCCGGTGACCTTGGATGGGAACCGCGGTCGACGCTCCACAAGAAGCGTCCCACCATCCGCTCCGGCGAGCGAACGCAGTCGAGAAATACAAACCGCCCGCCCTGGCTCAGCACTCTCCGCGCTTCCAGCAGTAAGAGCCTCAACTCGGAATCCGTCAAATGGTGGGACATCAGCATGCACAGCGCGACGTCAACCGCGCCCGACGCGATCGGAATCCGAGTGCAATCGCACAGGATGGCCGACCCGCCGGACCGGCGCCTTTTGAAACCCTCGAGTTTGGGCATTTCCATATCCAGGCAGATATAGCGCGACTCCGGCGCGATGTAGCGGCGGATGGCCCCGGTCCCACCGCCCAGATCGAGTACGGTGCCTATCGGAGCGAGGCTGTCGAGCACGGCCCCCACGCGGCGCCGGACTGCTTCGGCGCCGGCGAGCGTTTGCGCGCGTTCGTAGAACCACGGGCGCGCGACTACGCGATGGGCAGCTTCCAATAACATGCCGTACTGCGTCTTATTACTGCGATTGGCTGGCGTAGCGCACCTCGGCGGCGCCGCTCGAGCGCCAGCCATCGAAGTGCGCGATCGCCTGAATCACTTCGCGCTGCTGGCTTTCCGCCAGGTCGTTATAGAAGGGCAGCCGCACCAGGCAGCCGCTGATCCTTTCAGTGACCGGGCACTGTCCCCGCCACCCTCCGAAGCGCTGGCCCATCTCCGACAGATGCAGCGGCTGGTAGTGGAAGACGCTGAGGATTCCGCGCTCCCGGAGATGCTCGATGAGCGCCTCTTGGTCGTCCGGAGAGGGCAGAATCATATAGAACATGTGATAGGACTGCTCGCACTCCGGCGGCGGGTGAGGAAGTTGAACGTTGTGTTCAGCGGCCCATTCGCGCAGGTGTTGCTCGTAATAGTGCCACACCAGCGCGCGCTGGGATGAGATCTGATTGCTCGACTCCAGTTGCGCCAGCAGGAAAGCCGCCAGCAAGTCGGACAGAACATAGCTCGATCCGACTCCGACCCAGGTGTACTTGTCTACCAGCCCCCGGAAGAAGCGGCCGCGATTGGTGCCCTTCTCCCGGACAATCTCCGCCGGATCGATGAACGCCGCGTCATTAATGATCAGAGCGCCACCTTCTCCGCAGATGATGTTCTTGGTCTCGTGGAAACTGAGCGTGGCCAGGCATCCAAAGGTGCCCAGGCGCTTTCCCCGGTAGCACCCGAACAGACCGTGCGCATTGTCCTCCACGACCGCCACGCCGTTTGCCCTGGCGATGCGGAGAATCTCATCCATTTCGCAGCCCACACCTGCATAGTGGACCGGGATAATAGCCCGGGTCCTGGGTGTGATTAGCTGCGGAAGTCGGCGCTCGTCGAGGTTCAGTGTGTCCGGCCGGATGTCGGCGAAGACAGGCTTGGCGCCTCGCAGCACGAATGCATTGACGGTCGATACAAAGGTGAACGCGGGAACGATTACTTCGTCTCCCGGCTGTATGTCAAGCAGCAGCGCGGCCATCTCCAAAGCGTGCGTGCAGGATGTGGTCAGCAACACTCGCGGGGCCGGCAGTTGCTGCTCGAGCAGACGTTGCGCGAGGCGCGTGAACCCGCCGTCGCCGGATATGTGGCCCGATGAGACGGCCTTAACGATGTACGACAATTCCTTGCCGGTCAGGCAGGGCTTGTTGAACGGAATCCGGCAGGAGCTCATGGCGCTCCCTTCTCAGCAGGTCCAGGATCGAGACCGTTCGGCAAGAACCACCGGTGATACCAGAGTTGAAGTGATTCGGTCAGGAATCCACAACGCTGGTACAGGCGTTGCGCGGCCACGTTGCGCCCCTGCGTCACGACGCTGACTCGATTCATCCCGTTTTTGCGGAAGTATTCCAGCGAAGCGGCAAGCATTTCGCGGGCCAGGCCGTTTCCGCGCGCGGCTGGGCTGACGGCCAGCAGACCAATTCGCCCGGTCCCGTCAGGCGAGAGATGACACGACACATAGCCGCCAGGCTTACCCTCCTGCTCTCCGATCCATACCGCGTCGGCATATCCGGACGCGCTGGCTTCAATCCACCGTACATACAAGTCTTCGGTGCGCGAGGCGGCAAACTGGTGGTCGTAAAAGAAGCGGCTCTGGCGGTGGCTGTCGCGCGCGATCGCACGCAGCGCCTCTAAATCCGCTGGCCGGATCGGTCGAATGAACGCCGGCCGGCCATTGCCATCCGGCGCCTTATCCAGGCAAAGCGTCAACGTCAAGCGAGCGTCGACAAGGTGAAAATGGTTCGCTTCAGCCAACTCTACCGTCATGTCATCATCCGCCTCCGCCAGCAGGTAAAGGCATTCGATACGATGCTCACGACACCATTGAAGGACGTGCTGCAGCGGCCCCGGTTCGAGACGATGCTCCCTCACGCGAGCGATACGGATCCCGAAGTGAGCGGAGTCCCAAGGCAGGTATTCGCAGCAATCCACATGCATGCCGGTTTAGTCGGTTGTCGAACGCACGGAGTAGGTCGGACAATCCATCAGCCGGGAGTGCACCCGGGCCAAGTACTCGCCGATGATTCCGAGAGCGAAGAGTTGCGCCCCCGAGAAGATCGCGATCACCGATGCGAGGAAGGGAAAACCCGGGACCGGACTGCCCTGCAACACATACCGGCCGAGCACGAACAGCAGCATGACCATGCCCAACAGCGTGAATGCGAACCCCAACAGGCTCGCCAACTCCAAGGGAAGGATGCTGAATCCAGTCATCATGTTCATAGCGTGCGCGATCAGCTTGCCGAACGAATAGTTCGATCGTCCGACTAAGCGGAGATCATGGCGGACCTCAACCGCGGTGAACCGGCCGGTTCCCCAGGTCAGCAAGACGTCCAGCGAAACATAAGAACCCCGGTAATCGGCGAATGCATCGCGGACATAGCTTCGAAAAGCGCGGAAGGCGCTCACGTGCGATGCCACCTCCGCCCCGATCGCACTCTGCAGAGCCAGCTTCGTGATTCTCGAAGCCAGATCGCGCGCGAGCCCGTGTGTCTGTCTGAGCGGCTTCCCGTATACGACGTCGTAAGCGTCCAGCTTCGCGAGCAGTCGCGGGACCTCTTCGGGCGGATGCTGGAGATCGTCATCCATCGTTACGATCACCTCGTGTCTAGCCGCCCGAACGCCGCACAACAAGGCGTTGTGCTGCCCGTAGTTTCGCATCAGGTTGATACCACGAATCCAGGAGTGGCGGTTGGACAAGCTGACAATGACTGCCCAGCTTCGATCCGTGCTGCCATCGTTGACGAGGATCGCTTCGCTTGGCACATTCAATGCCTGAGTAATGAGACCGATACGCTCGAGGAGCGGTTCGAGAGTATGCTCGGAGTTGTACACCGGGACCACGAACGAGATGGACGCGGCGGCTACTCGATCCCGGACGGTTGTTTGTATCGGTACTTGCAGGCGGGCGACCATCTGGTTAGTTGCTCCGCTACAGGCTGTCCGCCGGAGCACTCTTTCGAATCAGCACGGCTGTCTCACCAAGCGAAGTCGTAAACCGCCCGACTTCTCGATAGTCGTCAGCCAGCAACGCCAGCATTCTTTCGCCTGAAGGACCGAAGCGTTCGAGGCGTGCCCGGTTCTCTGCGTCGAGCAAGACAATCGCACCGTCGAAGGTGTCGACGAAAGCCCGGCCGAAGCTGGGATGGGTGTAATAGAAGAATTGAAAGAACGTTCTGAAGCGCACCTCGCGGCCCCATTTCGCTCCGAGTGCACGCGCAATCAGGTAATGGTATGGGGCATCGCCGTAGATTACGATGGGACCGGCCAGCGCCAGCGGCGATCTCACTTCGATCAGGCGATTCAAGCCCGCGACGGCTGCTTCACGGTCCCGCTCGGCTTGGCTGAGACCGCGGCTAAACTTGTATGAGTCGTAAGAGACGTTGGCCAGGATGTTTCCGGCCACGACTAAGATTGCCAGCCAGGTGAGCAGCGCACGCTCCGACAGGCTGCGCTTTAGAAAGAGGATCGCTGCATAGCTCAGGAGGACCGGCAGGCCGTAGTTGACCCAGATGAGTCGGCTGTCACCGCTATGGTCGCGGTAGTTCAAGTAGCAGGTGCCTAGATAGTTGGCAACTGCGGCCAGACCAATGATTCGAACCCAGTGTTCCTTCGGGAGGATCTTCATCGTTCCGCAGCCGGCGAGAAGCACCACGGACACCAAGAATACCGGCACCAGCCGCGGTCCGACGTAAGCCAGAACAACCAGCGGCGCCATCGCGGCGATCCACCACAAGGAATAGAACAGCATCCGCCGAGTATGCGGACTCGACCATGCGGGACTCCGCCGTTCGCGCCACCAGTAGCAGGAAATCACCCCGCCGAGGACGAGGAACACCATGCTGCCGCACGAACGCATGGTGTTGCCAACCACTAAATTGCCGGCGCAGATCTTAATACGCTGCCACACCGCCGCCACAAAATTCACAGGAATCGTGCGCTGGTCATAGTAGTCGGCAATTCCGAGTAACTGCCGCTGGAACGAACTCTGCCAGTCGGGAAGGCTTGCGAACAAAATCCATCCTGTGACGGCGGCGGCTGCCGCCGCGGCTACCAGTAACAATCGCGTTCTGCAGTTCGGTTTTCGGTCCTCGCCCGGATAGATCATCGCGCCGGCGAGCACCGCGGCAACCACGGGTTGAAGCTGCCAATTCGAGAGGCTGGCGATCGCGACGGTCGCGACAAAAATGCAGAATCGCCCCAGGCCGGGCTTGGCAATGGCCTGTTCGAGAGCGACTAGCAGCGCCAGACAGATGAACATACACCATACCTCGTATCGATTCGACAGCACGGTGTTGAACAATAGACCGTCGGAAGCCACGACGCCAAAACACATCCAAACGGCTACAGGGGGCAGCTCGGAGCGCAACCGCCACCACAGCAACGGCAACCCGAGCGCGACCGGCGCCAGCGTTTCCGCCTTCAGGGCAATCAAGGCGTTCGTTTTCAGATACAGCAGGACGGCGCCCGTTTGCATAGCGGGGAACACCGGCGGAATCGATGCCACCATGCGGTCGTGCCCCAGCAACGATCCGTAGGTGTCGTTCACGTAGGCTCCCCGGGTCAGAAGATTCCAGGAGAGATCCAGGAAGAAGGCGTCATCTTCGCAGATCCTGAAGCACAGTGTGATATGAGCGATGAACAACACCAGAAACAGGAGCGTTGTCAGAATACCCCCGCGCCATGGATGCGTCCCCGCGGGCCACCTGACGGCGATTCTTCGTCCGACCGATACAGCAGGCGTCATAGGGAAGACCAGCGCAAAGAGGGCTGACGGACCGAGTCACGACGGCCGCGCTCGATCAAGAACAGCAAGAAGTAATACCAGGTTGTAAGGCTGATGCTGTCGATCGCCAGGCTGAAGACCATGGCGAAAAGTGCGAAGCGGCAGGCCCACAATACCATCAGGTTGTTCCGCCGGGCGCTGATCCTCAAGGTCGTCACCAGATGCCGGGCCAGCCAGGCTGCGCAGAAGAGGCCGATTATCCCGGCGTGGATGTACACATTCTTTAAGCTGTTGTTGCTGGCCTCGAAGTCCGCGGGATCTTCGGCGCCTAGCCGGTAATAGCGAACTCCACGCCCCAACGGGTTGGATACGAGGTGGGGCATGCCATCCAGCCACGTGTCGAAGTATGCGTGCAGTGTATCCTCGGCGCCAGTCTTGCCGCCGTACGCCGCTAAGAACTCTCCGATCTGCTGAGACGCTTGACTAGATTCGGTCTGCAGATAAACGCCTGACAGCGCGCTGGTCGTCATGTCGACGTAGAGAGTGGCCGCGACGACAATCAAGGCGCCGCCCAGCAGGAGCGATGACCACACCCCGCTTTCCGACCGTACGACCCAAATCACAAGTCCGCACAGGATGGCGGCCACGAGGCCCAGAAACGCCAGGTGCGAGAAAATCAGCAAAAGGGCCCCGCCCATCATCGCCAACTCCACAACCGGCCGCCGAATTCTAAGGCCCGATCGTCGCAGCGCTATCAAATGGCCCATTTGCAGGAAGAGTCCAAGCGTCATCATCGTACCGGCTACCCGCGGCTCGATGCAAAAGAAACTGAATCGCGGCAAAGTCTCGTTGAACCACGGGCTCGGTGAAAAGTCGAGGTTTCCGAGCGTCATCGAGAGGGGCGAGTTCACGATTGTCAACAGGGCCGGCCGGTACGGTGTGAACAGATATACCGCCGCAAACACGAAGGCATAATAGGGGACGTGGGTAAACAGGACGCGTATCAAGTTCAAGTGATAGCTCGCAGGCCGATCGGTCACTGCCACGTAGACTCCCGACAGCATCATCCAGTAAAGCAATTGGACGTAGTGTTGGATGTTTTCCCAACCGGCGCGCGATGCGAATAGCTGCGATGCCAGCAGACCATATGCGACATAGGCAAAGTACTTTGATAACGGACGAAAACGGGTTTGCCGCACACGCGGACAAGTAGCTACTTTCGCAGCCACCAACAAGGCCGGTAAAGCAAAGAAACAGATTCGCTGGAGGAACAGGCTCGGGAACGGCCACATTTGGTACGCGACGAACACCGACCAGGGCAAAACCATCAATGACGCGATGATCAGATAGTTGTGAGCGGTGTCTGGGGACCATCTCAGCTTGGAGGGCAGAGCAGGGACGTCGTCGCGGACTTTCGGCCATCGCAGCAGAGGCGCCGGGTAAGATGCCGGTTTCCTCATTGGTGAGAATACGCCGGCATTTCACCAACGGCGGCCTCGGTCAGATAAGAGTCGAGTTTTGCAGTTGTCGTCCGGATCGAATACTCGCGCGCAACTGTTTCGAAGGCGGGGCCGACGCTGAGGGTTCCGGCACGCCATCGATGGATGGTTGCGGCAATGCTATCCGCGATGGCCGCGATGTCATCGGGTGGAACCACCGGGCATTGCAACCTGCGCAAGAGGTCCGCGGACGCTCCTTGCCGCGGCGTTAGACCCAGTATGGGCTTTCGTAAGGCAGCATAGTCCACCAGCTTGCTTGGGAGGAACAGGCTTTCGTCTTCCGCGGATGAGGCGAGCAGAAGCAGAACATCGGCAGAAGATGTGGCTCGAAGACACTCCAGACGTGTCTGAGGGCCCCTGAGAAGAACAAGATCTTCAAGCCCGAGTTGTCGCACCATGGATCGGTACTCGAGAGCGCCGGGGCCGATTAGGGAAACCTCCAGGATGCCTGGCAGGCACTCCGCTCGCGCAAGCTTCTGCAGAGCCAACAGGAGATTCACCGGCGTCCGTCGCGAGTAGAAGCTTCCCGTATGAACCAGTCGCAGCCGGCCCACGGGCTGCTGCGTCGCATCGGGCGGGATGGGCTGGTGAAGATCGTAACCGTGCGGAATTACGGCGACTTTGGATCTCCAGGCGGCCGGATACCTGGCCATGACCTTCTCGGCTGCCTGCCGGGTCACGAAGATGACCAGGGCCGCCCTGGAGATAACACTTCGTTCGAGCCGCATGCATGCGATTTTCTGGAGCGGCCACAACTTGTGGTACGGATTGCCTATCCACGGGTCGCTGAAGTGGGCGACCAAGGGCAGGCCGGTGGCGCGATGCAGCGCCAGGCCGACGACGTTACTGGTGTGGTAGCAGGCCCGCGAGTAAATCGCCGTGAACCGTTCGGCGGCCAGGATTGCGTTCCCCGCCTGGACAGCTTTCGGAAACCAGACGAACTGCTTTTCCGGCAGGCCCAGGAACTGCAATCCGTGACGTGCCAAGCGCTCAGCGGCGCGGATCTTGATCCATCCGAACAGAAGCCGTTCCGGGCTGGCTGCTCTCACAATCTTCACCGAGTCCGGCAAGGCCGGCGACGGGTCCGCGCAATAGCGCTCTGTCGTCGAACGGGGCTGGATGGTGAGCACCGTCATCTTCCACCCGAGTGTCGCGAGCTCGCGGACAGTGCGAGCCGTCTGCTCGGCTTCCGCGACGCGCAGCGGCGGAAAACAATAGCTCACCACCAACAATCGTTTCAGCATCCTACCACCGCCGCGGATTCGCTCTTATAGGGGAAACGAGACGCAAGGATCTGAGAGTACGTTGTACTCTCCGCGACTTCTAGCCACTGTTCGACAGCTTCGAGAAACAGAGGCTCTTTTTCCACATGCCGCGGATCGACGTAGAAATTTGCAATACCTGCTTGGCCAGCTCCGGTGAGGGCAACCGCCATCCGGCGGCTCTCTTCGCGGTAGTCTTTCATCGTCATGATCCGCGCCGGAGCTTCGCAACAGCCCCAGCTGTCGAGGATCCGTAGAGGATACGCAAGCATCCCCGATACCGGAAACTCCGGCAGGCCGAATCGGCTGAATACCGGCCCATAGCGGAATCCCATGTAAGGCGCAGTGGAGCTGGAGAATCGATAGCCCAGCCGTCGTAAGATGGAATGCAGCCGGCGGAGTTGGGATGGCCTCTGGAAGGTGCCGAAATGCGGCGTTCGGAATCCCAGTGCGGGCTTTCCCAATACCTGACGAACGGCCGCGTCTCCCAAGCGAATGTCATTCAAAATTTCCGCGTAGGACAAGCGATCATAGAAGTACAGACTCGAATAGCAATTCCGGCCGGGGTCCCAACTTACGTGCTGGCGATAGCCGTGATTCAGAAATTCGGCGCCGGATTCCGCTATTTCCCGGTACACCTGTGCTCCCCGTTCAAGCAGCTCTCCGGGGACGGCGTACACGCACTTGACGCCGATCCGTTGCAGCTTCTGGTGCAGGCTCATCGCGGCCTGGATGTCTTCCGGAGCGTCACAATCGAAGGACAGAACATAGTAGAGACGATCGATGCCCGCCGCCGACGCTTTCCGGCAGTATTGGCGAAAGAGCGCCGTCCGGTCGTGACGGGCAAGCCATTGATACAGGCCCAAAACCGGATTCAGAAACACATTCCTGATGGAAGCAAGACCGGCCATTTCGTCAGGTGTCCCGATCCTTCGGAAGCCGTGTCACGAACACCCAGTTCGAGTCTCTGGTCTGAAACACGTCGGCAATCTCGAACCCGGCCTGGTATAGCCGGAGGGCCCATCGGTCGAGCGAATACTCGCTCAATTCGGACGAATAGTCGCCGAACCTGGGCTCGTGAGCCGGCGTGAAGTTAAACGGATTGCAGATGGTCCGCAGCAGTCCGCGGTCGCGCACCGACTGAGCGACTCTGCGGAGCGGGGAGCGGTTAAGCCTGTACTCCACGAACCATTCCAGGCGATCGACCGAACTGTTGAGCACGTGGATGATTGCGCCTCCGGCTCGAGGTGCTGCTTCAGGTTGGCTAGAACTGCTTCGATTTCTGCGACATGCTCCAGCACGTACTGTGTCAGGATGAGATCGTATCGCTCACCCTTCTGAAAGTTCTCGCACGAGGAAGGCGCCAAGGCGACATTGGACGGACAAAAGTTGCGGTTCGCAATCAGTCGACGGGCCTTCTCGACCTCGTCGGGCAGATCGACGCCAACCGCTTCGGCGCTGATTTGAGCCCATAGCAGGAGCGTCCATCCAATGCCGCAACCCACCTCCAGGAAGCGCTTGATGGGCAAGAGACCCAGACGCAACAACCGATCGGTCATCAACAGGAATTCGACCGTCCTGTGTTCAAAATATACATTCGAGTTCCAGCGATGTTGCTGGTTCTCGCGCTCCTTGTCCTCGAGCAGAGCTAGAGTGTGACGCCTCAGGCGCGTCAGCGGCAGCAGCGCTCTTGCGGTGGGATTAGCCATGCGCTCCGCTGGCCTCGGCCGTCATGCGGCCCGCTCGGATCGACTCATCGAGCAGGCGCTGGTAGACTTTCGCGTATTCGGCTTCCGTGCGTGAAGGCGCATAGCGCTGCTGCGCCTGCGAGAAGGCCTTGCGTCCCAAGGCCTCCCTTGCCAAGTCGTCGTTGATCAGATTGCGGAGAGCGTTGAGGTAGCCGAGCTTTGAATTCTCGACCGTTCGTACAATCCCGTCGTCCAATTCCGGAACCGGTTGCCCCCAACGCCGGTTGATCACGACCGGCAAACCCACCAGCAAAGCTTCCAGCACCGCCTTGCTGATCTCGGCATACTCGGAGTGGACGGCGAACAGGTCATAGTCCGCCAAGGATTCGCACAGAGTCCGGTTGGGGATGGCTGTCTGGAACTCGACTCGGTCGCCCATGCCGAGACGGCGGGCGGTGTCGCGAAGCTGGCTGTGCAAAGGACCGTTCCCGACCAGCGTCAGCGTGACGTTGCCAAGTTCCGCGACGGCTTCCAGCAGGTGCGTCGGGTCTTTCTCGCGAAACTGCCTTCCGACCGAGACGATGCGAATCGGGTCGTGCAGCCGGTAGTCGATCTTGTGCCGAAGGTGATCGCCGTTCAGAACGTTGTAAAGCACCTGCACATTCCGCGCCTGCATGCGTTGGAGGTAGGGGAGAATCGGCTCGTAGACGGGCATCGCCAGCTCCGCCGCACTGAGATTAATACGCTCCATCGATAGCGGGGCGTGAGAGATCAACCACTCCCTCCCATCAGACGCTCGGCCGCGAAGATCCTGGTCCGCGTTGATGTGCAGCGAAACGACATAAGGGATGCCCAGCCGCCGCTTAATCTCGCGCGCGGCGAAAGCGTTAAGGTGGTTGCCGTGGCACCGCACGAAGGCCGGCCGAATCTGCTCCGCCAACCGCACTGCGCCATTGGCCCAATGCCGCAGCAGCCAGGGCCGCCATCCCAGCGACTTCAGAAAGAGCGATCTGCCCCCGGGCAGATTATGAAGAAACAGAGCGGCTTTCCCCGCGGTCTCCTGCAATGCTTCGGGATCTGGACGATCGTCGTTCGTCATGAGAATATGAACTTCGTCAAACACCTCTCCGGGATTGTAGTACCGCGGCGTGATCTCGCCCTTGCGCACCAATTCCGAAAGACGATCATTGATGATTACCAGCAGACGCCGTGTCATTTGGAAGTAGCTCGCGGTGCGCGTTGAATCCGCTGTCAGCCGCGGATAATAATGCCAATCCCGCAACTGCCTTGGGCCCAGTCCTCGACAATTTCGACATGCCGGTGCGCCGCCTTCAGCTCTGCCCACAATCGGTCTACGCCCACTCCGTAATGCGCGGCGTGCTTGACGATGTCATGCAACGCGACCAGGCCGCCACTTCTGACCAGGCCGCCATACATGGCGAAATCCCGTCTGGCCCCTTCATAAGAATGGTCTCCGTCGATCAGGCAAAGATCGCACTGCCCATCCGGCAGTAGTTCCCGAACCCGTTCAAGAGATTGTGTCGCATGGGAGTCCGCGCGCACGAGGTGCAGTTTCTGCGATGCCCTTCCAAAGGCCCGATAAAAAAGCAGCCGTCCGTAAGAATAGCCCCCGCCCCAAGGCCCTCCCGGCAGGTCGACACTGATAATGGTCGCATCCGGAGCCGCCACTCGCGACAGAAGAAAGAGAGTGCCGCCGCGCGCGGTGCCAATCTCGATCACTGCTTTGGGCCGCGCCGCCTCAACCATCCGCAAGAACGTCACAACCTCGGACTTGATCTGGAGAGGTACAAAGAAACCGCCGCTGAACGTGAACACGGCGTCGACAATTGCCACAATGGATTGCTCCGGCCGCTTCAGGTGTCGGAGTTCGCGAAATTGCCAGGCTGTTCGTGCGGCCCTGCCTAGCCGCCGCACGATTTGCGCCGGATGCGGCATGGCGCGCGGACGCAGGATCTGCCGTTCTCGTGCATTGGATATCAATGGGCCACGCTTCCGCTCTTGGTACCGAGCACAATCCGCCAATTCGAAATCATCCGCATAACCGTTCCGAACGGCGGGATGCTTGCCAACGTCGCTTTGATCCAGGCCCGCGCCGCGCTACCGTCGTAGACTGAAGGCCTCGGCACTTCCAGCGCGTTGAACGCCGCGCCCTCGAGCCATCGCACTAATTCGCGGGGCGTGTAAATGCCACAATGCCGGATGCCCCTGTCTGCGCAATCGCGATGGATGCGTTCGAGAACGCTCTTTCGGTAGGTGATCACGAGAAACCGGCCTCCTGGTCGGAGGACCCGATAGGATTCCTTCAATACTTCTCGCGTGTCAGGCATGTAGTCGAGTGCCGCCTGGCTGAAGATCAGATCGAAGGACTCCGGCGCAAATGGCAGATGGTTGCCGCTTGCAAACACATCGACGTCGCCCTTGGATTGATACCAGGAATTAGGTATATCGGTCGCAACATAATGCTTCGACAAAAATAACGGGCGATAAACCGCGGTACCGCACCCCAGTTCCAGAACATACCTCGCATCACGCCCCAGTTCGGTAAGCAGATACCGGACGAAGGAGTATTCGGCGCCGCGTCCCAAAAAATGAGTTCTTCTCTTAGGCGGATGTCAAGCCGGCGGCCGCCCGGCAGACCCGAGTCAGCTTGGCCGCCGCTCGAACGTAGTAATACTGGATCGGCTGAAATCGCATCGTCAGCGCGCGGTAATCCACGCGGTGGCTGCTGAACTTCTGCTTAAAGCGACGGATGTTCTCTTCTTTCGCGCCGCGCGGCTGGGTCGAGATGCCGGCCAGATCATAGATCTTCGCACCGGCGGCTGCTAGCGCGCGGCACGCTTCGGCCTTGATGAAGTCGTGAAGGGGAAGCCTAAGTGCATCGTAGCTGGCGGACTGCGCGACGCCAACCTCGACGGCGAGTTCTCCGAACAATACGAAACCCAGGCCGGCAACGGGTGCTCCATCCAGGCTTGCCAGAGCAACAAACAGACGGCTGCCCGTGCCCGCAAAACACCGAACGCTGTCGGGATTTGGATAGAACGGCGGCATGGAGAACCCAAGTTTTTTCCGGTGTGCGGCGAGCAGCGCGACGTATTCCGTCAAGGCCTTGCCGTTGCCTTCCGAGAAGCTGAACTGCGCCGTTCGCTCGCGGCACTTCCGCAAGTTCTTTCGCACCGACCGATCGAACGACTTTTGCAGATCCGCATCCGGCTGGGTCAAATCGATGACCAACGTCTGTCGATGCAGCCCAATCCGCAACTCGTCGCCCGGCGGACGATGGTTGTACGAGGGCGGCGTTGACGCGTTCTCAATCGCGATCACGCCAATACTCCTCAGATACTGAACGAGCCCGTCCACCGCGGAAGCAAGGCTGAACGTCGTCGAGGCCTTCATCACCGGACCGAAGTACCACATTGCGACGCGGCTCGGGCTAATAGTGACCAGGCACTGCCCCACTTTAACGGAGCCATTCACAAGTTCCAAGTAGGCTACCCGATTGCCCCGAAAGCGCTCCCATGCGCCAAATCCGGCCGTCTGGTATGGGTGAACTCGGCCGCAGCCGCGGTAGAACTCGTCCCAGCCCGGAGGTGCGGCGTCGAGCGTCGTTTGAAAACTCAAATGAAGCGAGCCATTCATCGCGAAGATCGATCCGGAAGCGGACTGCTCTGAAACTGGGCGATTACCTTACGAATCCAGCCGATGTTGGACACGCACACGCGCACCAGGTATCGTACTGGCGTCAAAAACGCAAACACTGGACGTAGCCACCAGCGGCGGACCAGCAGCGGAAAGCAGGTCAACATACGAACCTGGTGTAAGACCAGAACCTGCTCACGGATGCGCTGAAGGATGTGGGGTCGATGGCCCTTCGGATAGCCGGCATGCTTGTAGTGGTAGACCTGATCATCGGTCAAGATATGCCCGCGCTGGCCGATCATGAACACCCACAATGAGTCGGTGCTGTCGCGGCTGAGCTTCTCGATTTCGCTGATCGGACAATCGAGGATGCGTTGGCGCCGGCAGATCCCGTAAATCGGGCTGCTGCCAATTGACCACGGGAGATCCTGGAAGAACAGTTGGAAGGTCCTCCAGCCCTCGTTCTTGCTGTACACTGGACGCCGGTACAATTGCAGAATCTCATTTGCAGGTCCTATGAGCTTCAGATGACCGAAGGAAATGATGGCATCCTCGGTCATGTTTTCCATGAGAACCCTGCACCAGTCCCGGTCCCACTCATCGTCCTGAGCTGCCCACATGTAAAACGGGCCGCGCGATTCGTGGACCAGAAAATCGAAATTCCTGTACATCCCGAGGTTGGACGGTTGCCGGATATATCGGATCCGGGCATCCCGACTTGCATAGGACTGGCAGATTTCGCCCGAGCGGTCGGTAGAGGCATCATCCGAGATGATGAGTTCGAAATTCCGAAACGATTGCGCCAGTAGACTGTCCAGCGCACGGGCAACGAATCGCTCCCCGTTATACACAGCCAGCGCGATGCTGAGGGCCGGGCTCGAGCCTATGCTAGCGTCGGTCATCCGGCGGGCTCCTCTCTCAATTGACGGGCGTCATCCGCGGGACGCGCGTTCTGGCGAGGCGGCGTACGGTCTCCACGGCCTGTGATAAAACCAGCCGGGCAGCAAAGCAGGAAGTGATGAATGCCGTTGCGAAAGCAAGCGTTAATAGCATGGCGGCTGAGTATCTGGAGCTGATCTGAGGCGCCGCCAGGCGAATGGCGAGGATAGGCGCGAGCGCAGCCGCGAGCGGGGTCGTGACATCGCCGATAAACCAGTTCCAGAATTGCCCGCACAGCAGCCTGCGGTGCATCAGGGGCGCCGCGATGAAAACGTAACCTGCGTTCAGCATCAGATATGCACCGGCCGCGCCGACCGCACCATACCACCTCACTAAGATCAACAGCAGTGGAACGAACAACACCACTGCCACGAAATTCAGCTTGAAGAGGAACGAGGTCCAGCCGTGCGACAAGGTGAGCGCATACGGCATGTACATGAGTGCGTTCAGCATGCACGCCATGAGGAGCACCGTCAGTACGCGTCCGGCGCGCAGCGCCGTGGCCTCGTTACCGGTCCAAAGCAGCAGCGCCTCGCGAGGGAAGAGTGCGAGGCAAAGGGCCAATGGCCCTAGCGCGACCGTAAGTCCTTGGGCAGCGCAGTGGTAAAGGGCAGCGAGCTTGGCGGAATCGCCGCTCGCATAATACTGTGAAAATCGCGGGTAGAGCGCTCCATACAGCGCCGATGCGAACACGTAGAGGCCCGATGCTACCGTCATGGCAAGCATGTAGTAACCGAACGACTCCAATGGTAGAAGCCTGCTCAGCAGAATTTTGTCCAGATTCGAGAGCAGAAGCGACACAGCCGAGATGCGAATCAAACCAGTGCTGAAATCGGATACGCGCCGCAACTCGCCCAGCGAGAAGTGAGCTGGGCTTCCCCGGGGCAGCCATTTCCAAAAGACCAAGGCTATCGCCGCCGTCCCGGGCACCGCCACCACGGCCTGCCAGGTAAAGAATACTCTGACCGTGGGAGTGAATACCCATAGCGCGGCGACCGCACCGAACGATCGCAGCGTCGCCACCACCATCAACACAGCGTTGGCCAGCACCTGATGCTGCATCCCCATGAGGCCGCTGAGGTACAGGTTGAATGGCCATTGGAAGATCAGCACGAGGCCCATCAGCGTGATGGCCCATTGGACCTGGCCAGGCGCTATTTGCTTGGCATGGATCCAACTGTGCGAGAGCCACGGCGCTAGTGCGATCCAGGCAACGCCTAGAATAAGCGCAACGCTCCAGTAGATGGACTCGAGCGTTCGTGCCAGATGGCGGACATTCTGCACCAGCGACCGTGTCACCGATGCCATGGCAAGTTCCCGGTTGAGCGTCGCCCCGAGCCCGAAGTCAAAGAACGCCAGCAGAAGCTGAGCGCTTGAGAAGAACCCCACCAGCCCATAAGCTTCCACGCCCATCAGTCGAAGGTACTGAGGAACACAAATTATCGCCAGCCCCGCGGTCCAGGCCCTTGCCACAAGATTGGAAGCAGTATTCGCACGCAACGAGCGCGCGCCCAATTGGCGAATCGTGAAGCGGCTCCTCTTAGATTCTTCTGCTACCTCCGGACTCACTGTTTCCCCAAGTCCATTGGCCAGGAGTTCTTTAGGCACACTGATCTCCACCCGTAGATCTTCACAGCAGCCCCGGTTATCGTTCTTACAGGCCAAGCCGGCGTCGGCGACTGTGACCTCCATCGACTGGGTCGAGATTAGTTCGCCTTTCTCCAGAAAACTCCTCCAGACCGATCGATGGGGGTCAAGGGCGTCTCGATTTGATTGCTGGCGCGGAAATCGTCCACCGCCTGGCGGCACCTCGCAATCCCATAATCGTCGATGATGACGTAACCGTCCACGGAGAGTCTCCAGTAGAGGTTTAGCAGCGAGTCCATCGTTGAAGAGTACATGTCGCCATCTAGCCGCAAGATCGCCAGGCTCTTTATAGGCGCCGTTGGAAGCGTATCCTTAAACCAGCCCTTCAGGAAACGAACGCGATCGTCGAGTAATCCATATCGCGAGAAATTAGACTTCACTGAGTCGAGAGAGACGCTAAGGGCCTGAAACATCGAATGACGGTCGCCCTCATCCTGCCGGTAGCGGCCGTCCGGTTTGGGCAGCCCCTCGAACGAGTCTGCCAACCAAACCTGCCGGCCGCATCCGTCCGGATATGCATTCAACGCAGCCCGCATGAAAATGCAGGCTCCGCCGCGCCAAACTCCTGTCTCTATGAAATCGCCGGGAACCTTCTCTCGAATGACCCGCTGGATGCAGGCGTGCAAATTGTCCAAGCGTTTCAGTCCGATCATGGTCTCTGCCTGCGCTGGCCAATCCAGGCCTTCTGCTCGGGCGGCTGGGTCGAATTGCAACTCGCGATAGAGCCGCACCCCCCTTTTTCCAAGGGTCTTGGCTAACAGGGGGTAAACTGCCCACGCCAGAGGATTTATGTTCCGCGAGGGGCGATGCAAGGGCCGATGGGTGTCGGGGAAAATTGACCTGGTGAGACACTTCTTCATCAGATCGAGGTATAGCTCGCCCACGCAGGGTTGGAAGGCCATCGCGACTTCCGCTTCCATCGGAACCACCCTAACCGGGCGTTCCATTTTACCTTCCCGTGTCATGGAATGCTCCATTTGCGCCGACTTTTGCTGCGATTTCTTCAATTGCCGCTCGCAATCGTTTACCGTAAATCGATCGAGTCACAAAAAGGGTGATCGATATTGCGACAGGCGCGTGTGAACCTTAACGACCAGATTCCTTTTCCAGCATCCTCACAGCGGCCTCAGTTGTTGCTCTTGTAGTCATAGCTGCTGCGGTAGTAACCGTAGTACGAGTAACCATCCGAAGTGTCATGTTTCATGTGGTTGAGCACGACGCCGACAACGTTGGCCCGCAAGCGGTTTAGAGCCGCCAAGACGCTGCTCACTGCTTTGCGCTTGGTCTCTCCCGCGCGGCTGATGACCAGGACGCCGTTGGCGGCGGTCGCCATCTGGAGAGGCTCCGCGAAACCGAGCAGAGGGGGGGCGTCGAGAATTACCAGCTCGTAGTCTTTGGCGAACTCGTCGAGCAGTTCGCCCATGCGTGGGCCGATTAAGTCGGAAGCCCGGTGCGAGGGAGGGCCGGCGGGGATGATGTCTAGGTTCGGCTTACCCTCTATATGAACGACCGTTTCCTTCCATTCCAGTTCGCCCATTAATACATTAGTGAGGCCGGCAGCGCCGCTCAATCCGAATTTCCGGTGTATGGAGGGACGGCGCATATCCCCGTCCACGAGCAGGGTCTTCCGGCCCTGCTCCGCATGAGCGACGGCCAAATGGATCGCGGCGGTGGTCTTGCCATCACCCGGGCTGGCACTGGTGATGAGCAGAGAGCGGAGCGGCGTTTCCAGATCGCTCAACAGGATCGTGTTGCGCAAAGTGCGGATGGCTTCCTCGAATCCAGAAATGGTGCGGTAGTAGCCTTTCCTGTGGTAGCTGTCCTTGCCGTTGCCATTGCCGGTTTCGCCGCGGAGACGTGGGGGACTCAGAGAATTCGCAGACGGCGGAGCCAGAAGGCTCAGATGGGACGCGTTTTTGACGGCGGGCAGGATGCCGATTACGTCGGTGCCGAGGAAGCGGCTGGCCTGCTCGGGATCGCGGACCGTGGTGTCCAGAGCGTCGGTCAGGACGGCGCCGCCGACCGCAAGAACGGTCGAGAAAAGGAATGCAAGAATGAGATTCAGCCGCAGATTGGGCGAAACCGGACTCCGGCCGGGCCGCGCGCTGTCGGCAACCCGGATATTGTTATTCTGAAAACCAGCATTGATGCCGGCTTCTTTGATCTTGGTGACCAACTCTTCGTAGAGCTTCTTGTCGGCATCGGCCTCGCGTTTCAACTGCTGGTACTCGAACGAACGGGAATTCAGCTTGTCGTACTCCGCCTTCGTTTCGGCCACGGCGCGTTTGAGCATCTCCTCGCGATTGAGCGACTGCCTGTAATCGACTTCAATGCGGCCGGTGATGTTGCGGCGGGTGTCCGAAAACTGTTTCTCGACTTCGGCCAACTGCGAGGCGGCCTTGCGGTACTCCGGGTGGTTGGCGCCGAACGTGGTGGTGATCTCGGCGAAACGCTGGCGTGCGTCGTTGAGCTTCTGAGTCAGTAGAATCAGAGCTTCACCCTGGCCCGAGACCTGCGCGGCCTCCAGTGATCCACTCTTCATGGAATTCCAGGCGGCTTCCTTCTTGACACGGTCGGACTGGGCATTGGTGTAGTCCTGATTGAGCTGGAGGAGCCGTGCGGAAAGGATGTTGGTTTTCTCTTCGGGGTTGATGAGGTTTAACTCACGCTCAAATTGAGCGAGCGCCATGCCGGATTTTTCCATTTTCGCCCTGAGTTCTTCGAGCTGCTGCTCCATGAAATGGGACAGGTTAACGGAGGAGCGGATGCGCAAGTTGTAGGTGTGTTCGAGATAGGACGCGGCAATGGCGTTGGCGACGTCGGCGGCGAGCTGGGGCTCGGGCGAACGGTAGGCAATGTAGAGCAGGTAGGTGTTGGGCGGCCGGGTGACCTTGAGGCGCCTGAGGAGCACGGGGGCGTTGAGGGCGCGCTGTGAGGCTTCTGCATTGGGCTCGGCCACCTGCTGCTCGTCGCGGAGTAGATTGTACTTCAGGGCCACGGGGCGGAGGACTGCGTCGGACTGGATGAGCCTGACCTGGGTGGCGAGGAACTGGTCGGCGTCGTTGGGTCCGCCGGCGCGAGTGGAGTCCTGGCCGATGATTCCGGAAGGAGCCTGGCGATCGACGTCGATGACTGAAGACGACTCATAGATGGGGGTCAGGCGCTTCGAGGTGACATACGTCGCAGCCACGCAGGTGATGACGAAGAGCAGGATCTTCCAGAGGTGGCGGCGGAGAATCCACAGGTAATGGGAGAGAGGGACGACCGGGGAGTCGGGCTCCACGTCCGGGGACGGCGGAGCAGCGAGATAGTAGGCCGGGGCGGGGACATTAGGGGCCGCGGCGGGCATGCGGATCAATTGCATTTCGGGGTCGGGCATTGTATTGGTCACTTGATCATGTAGATGGAGGCAACCGCGGCGCCGCCGCCAATTGCTACTACGCTCTCCATAACGCGCGCCAAGCTGCGTCTACCCTTGTTGTCCGGAATGTACAGGATGTCGTTCGCTTGCAGTGGCACGTCGGGGGCTTTGCGCTGCATAATCTTCTCCAGTTCGATCGGGATTTCGTTCTTGCCGGCACGCCCTTCGCGCCGGTAGATGTAAGCTTCCTTGGCCGCGAACTTATCGAGTCCTTCGGAGAGGGCCAGAACGCGGAGGACGCTGGTTTCCGAGGCGTCATGGATCACGAACGCTCCGGGTTTCCTGACGTTGCCGACCACGTAGACGCGGCCGGCTTCGGGAACGCGGATCTGTTCGCCGCCCTGGAGCTGCAGGTTGAGCTCGGGGTCGGCCGCATCGATCAGGGCTTTGACGGAGATGCGCTGGGTCAGCGTGGCGGTCTGGCCGTCGGATCCGGTTTGGGCCTTGGAAACCAGGATCTCGGGGCCCGCGTCGGCGGCCAGGCCTTCGGCGCGAGCGAGGGCGTCCAGGAGGCTGGTCTGGCTAGAGGCTTGGAAGGTGATCGGCCTCTTGACGGCTCCGGAGACGACGATGGGGCGGCTGCGGGACTCGACCACCGAGACGGTGACAATCGGATCGACCAGCACTTTTTCTTTGGTAAGCTGGGCGGCGATGACGGTTTCCACGTCATAGGGAAGCAGGCCGGCGACGGGGATGCGGGCCTTTACCATCGGGAGCCGGATGGCGCCGTCGGCAGCCACGCGAACCGTGCGAGTAAGTTCCGGCGAGTCGTACACGGAGATGCCGATGAGATCGTCGATACCGATTTTCTGAACCGGGAGGTTGGCGGTGGAGTCAGGGAGCGTAGCAACGGGGCGGGGCGGAGTTTGACTGACCGCCGGGACCCCGAGGACGCAAAGGATCAGGACAAGCTTGGCGCCTGCGCCATCAGCGTTCATCATTGTTGTTTCCTTCCAATCTGCCGACGCCCAAAAGGTTGGAGAGACGGGCGACTTCGCGATCCAGTTGGGTCATGCGCGTATCCATAATTTCAACGCGGCTCTCGATGGCCGCCTTGCCGTTGCTCTTTTCAATGTTTGCCAGCATCCTCAAGCCGGCGCGGGCGAGCTCGGAAATGCTGTCGGTCCCCCGCGTTACACAAAGACTTAGGAATTGGTCGTATTCTTCGTTCGATAAGCGAATGCTGACCACTTTCGTTCGGCGAAATATACGCGGCATAAAGACGCCTTTAACCGCCTAAGGCTAGTTTATTCGTGGGCGCAAGTGAAGCAATCGCAGGACCCAGGAGTGTTTTGGGCGCGCTACCGCCCGAATAGTCACAGCACTGCATTTGCCCTTGCCGCTGTCACACTGCGCGCTTGTGGCGTCAGCGCGTCGTGGGATTGGTCTATTTTTGGGAGCTTCGAGGTGACACTCGGAGGACCTGCCGCTGCGGCAGACAATAACGTATCCAGGCTACATCAGTGTCGATGCCATGTCAATAGGAATTTCACTACAAAAGCGAAGAACGGTATGACGCATCCGGCCCTCCATTGTCAAAAAGGCAGCGCGCTATTCTGGTTGACAACATCACACGTCTCGCGCAACTATTCTTGTTTTCTGCCGGTGCGACCATAAAGGAGATCGAGGAAGAAGCAGATGCAAATGGAAAGCCAACACATGTTAAGATCCGTTTTGCAAGCAGGCGTCCGAAGAGCTGTGTGCCGTTCTGTCGCCGCCGCATCTGATTGAGACTTGATCCGTGCCACGAGCCATCCCGCCATTCCGAGCCGATCACGTGGGCAGTCTGCTTCGGCCGCCGGAACTGAAGCAGGCCCGCGAGCAGCGCGAAAAAGGTGAAATCACAGCGGTTCAGCTTAAGCAGATCGAGGACCGTTTGATCTGTGATGTGATCCACAAGCAGGCCCGGATCGGCTTGCAGGACGCCACCGACGGCGAGTTCCGCCGCGCCATGTGGCATTTTGATTTTCTGGAGCGGCTCGACGGAGTCGAATCGTTCATCTCCGATCACGGCATTGCGTTCAAGGGCGGCATGGAAACCAAGGCCAAGGGGCTGCGTGTCACCGGAAGGCTGGGCTACTCGGCTCACCCGATGGTAGAGCACTTCCGGTTCTTGAAAGAACATTCAACGACGGTTCCGAAAATGACCATCCCCTCACCCAGCGTGCTGCACTTTCGCGGCGGGCGGAGGGCGGTGAGTCCGTCGGTCTATCCGGACATGAGCGAGTTTTATCGCGACCTCGGCCACGCCTATCGCGATGCGGTGGCGGATTTCGCAGCCGCCGGCTGCCGCTACCTCCAACTGGACGAGACCAACCTGGCTTATCTCTGCGATCCGGAACAACGGCAGAATCTTCGCGAACGCGGCGACGATCCGGATGCGCTGCCGCGGATTTACTGCGGCATGATTAATACGGCCATCGGCGGCCGGCCCGCGGACATGACGATTACGATGCACCTGTGCCGCGGCAATTTCCGATCGAGCTGGATCGCGCAGGGCTGCTATGAACCGATCGCTGAGTTGCTCTTCAACGAAATCCAGGTGAACGGCTATTTCATGGAGTACGATACGGAGCGCGCCGGCGGTTTCGAGCCGCTGCGCTTTGTTCCCAAGGGCAAACTGGTGGTGCTCGGGTTAGTGACCTCCAAGAGAGGCGAGTTGGAATCCAAGGACGACGTAAAACGGCGAATCGATCAAGCTGCGAAATTCATCCCCCTCGACCAACTCTGTTTGAGTCCCCAGTGCGGCTTCGCGAGCACCGAGGAAGGCAACGTCCTCACGGAAGAACAGCAGTGGGCCAAGCTCGCGAGGATTGTCGAGGTCGCGCGCGAGGTGTGGGGATGAGCAACCGGCGCGGATGAGCGGGCCGCGCCCGTCCGTCGGAGCGGATCGCGCGGCCGCTCAATCGAACGGCAACCCGGTATAGTTCTCGGCCAGGTTCGTCGCCGCCGCACGCGAGCTGGTTACATTGTCGAGTTCCGCGAGCTGGCGCTTGTGATCGAAACTGGTCTGATCGCCGAAGCGATGCAACATCGAAGTCATCCACCACGAAAAGTGCTGCGCTCGCCAGGCGCGCCGCAGACAAGTCTGAGAATATTGCGCGAGCAGCGTCTCACGGCCGGAAGCGTAGTAGTCCGCCAGCGCGCGCGAGAGCACGCGAACATCGGCGATGGCCAGGTTCATTCCCTTGGCGCCAGTGGGCGGAACGATGTGGGCTGAATCGCCGGCCAGAAAGAGCCGTCCGTATTGCATCGGTTCCACGACGAAGCTGCGCATCGGCGTCACGCCCTTTTGAATGATGGGACCTTCTGTCAAATGGAATCCGTTGTGAGTGACCAAGCGCGTGTGGAGTTCCTCCCAAATGCGAGCGTCCGGCCAGTTCTCGAGGTCCTCATCGGGGGAGCACTGCAGGTACAGCCGTGTCAAAACCGGCGATCGCATGCTCATCAGCGCGAAGCCGCGCTCGTGATTCGCGTAGATCAACTCGTCGGAGGACGGAGGCGCCTGCGCCAGGATGCCGAGCCAGCCGAATGGATATATGCGGTCGTATTCCGTCAGAACGCCGGCCGGAATCGACGGGCGGCAAATGCCATGGAACCCGTCGCAGCCGGCGATGAAGTCGCACGCGATTTGTTGTCGCGCGCCGTTCCTCGCGAAGGAGATGCTGGGCGCGGTCGAGTCAAAGCCGTGGATCGCGACGTCATCTACTTCGAAAATGATTTCGCCGCCCGCTTCCAGCCGGGCCTGGATGAGGTCTTTTACAACTTCCTGCTGGCCATACACCGTGATGCATCGCCCGCCGGTCAATTCACACATGTCGATGCGGTGGCCTTCCCGGTTGAAGCGGAGTTCGATGCCGCGATGAACCAGTCCTTCCCGCTTCAGCCTGGCGCCGACGCCGGTCTTCACCAGCAGATCGACCGGGCTCTGCTCGAGGACTCCGGCGCGCACGCGTTCCTCGACGTACTGCCGGGTGCGTGCTTCGAACACGATCGAGTCGATTCCCTCCAGGTGCAGAAGATGGGAGAGCAGGAGACCCGCCGGGCCGGCGCCGACAATTCCGATCTGAGTGCGCATGGAATCCTAGAGAGTCCTACGGTCTAGCTTGTCACAGACGTCGCCAGCAACCAACGCGCTGGTGACCGGAAAGTCTCCAAAAGATCTGTTCTGCATGCAAGCGAGTCTCGAGGTGGTGATACGTCTAGGATCTTCGGCTCCACATGCATAAAGCCGAAGCGCCGCAGACGGTGCTTCCGATTGTGAAAAAATTGGTACTGCTGGTGCGACCGTACGGATCTTCGGCCGTACCGTGTTGGGTGTTGTTCTGATTTCCGAACAGACCTCGTAATGTGATCGCTGCTTTGTGAATTAAACGGTCTATAACAATCAAGCGCATAGCCGGGCCCTGTTCGGAAAACCGAACATGCGACGGACCTCATCGCACAAAACTGCAGCGAGTTGGATGCCCGCAGTTTCTCTCAGGCGTCCGTTAAAGCGGTTTGTAATATATTTTTATCTTGACAAGTCGCACAATTGATTTACGATTACTAACTAAGCAATCTGCGAAGAATTGCTGAAAAGGCGTTTTGATGACCGCCGTCGCGCGGCCGAGTTAGTATGTCCCGCGCGTGGATGTCCCTCTTGACGCGCGGCTCAGTCATTTTTCCCCAGTTGCCCCGAAAGGTTGAAGAGTCATGAACGCTCGAAGGATAGCGGCAGTAGTGGTGTGTCTCCTCGGTTCGATCGACGCGGCCTGGGCGCAGCCCCGCGTCGATCCCCGCCAAATGTACGAACGCGTAATGGCCGTCGTGCCCCTAGTGGGGGCAGGAACGCCGGAGGATCCGAAACGTCCGCTGTATGCGCCCCTGCCACACGGCAGGGATTCCACCTCCCGCACCGGTATTCTCGGGTTCACGTATGTGCTGAGCGACGACGGCAAATCCGCCCTTGTGGAATTCGTCGCCCGCGACCGCAGCGCCTTCCAGCAAATCCTCGCAGACGCCGCTGCTCCCGGCTCGAACGTTCAGGCCTTTGTCAAAGGCGTCCACAAACGCGAAGACATCGAGGCCGCCTTCAAAGCGCGTAAGCCAAACTTCGACTTCGACCATTTCGGCGTGAGGATGCCATGAAGACCGCACGCGCTCTGCTTGCTGCTTCCGCCTGCCTGGCTCCCGCGTTCGCCGGCTACACCTACGACTACGCCAACTTGCTCAACCCGTATAACTCCAGCCAATGGTCCGCCACGGGCTCCAACAACGCGTCGAGCAACATGTACACGTCGTCGGCCTCCAACGGCGGCTCACTCATCTTCACAAGCAGTCTGCCCGCGCCCAGCAATAGCTATGAAGTGCGCACTACTCTGACGCTCACCTCGTCGGGCGGCAACTACCTCACCTACCTGCGCGCCAGCTATGGCTCGCTGCTGGCGTCCGGCAACAACGGCACGTTCTACGCCATCGAAATCGCCAATCCAACCATTTCCGGCAGCTCCTGCACCGCAACGCTGAACATTTTCAAGCAGACAGGAGCCAATACGCTGATCAACCCCTACAGCGGCCCGATCAATTGCCACAACGGCATGGTAGTGCGGGCGGTGGTCATTCCAGCCAACGCGGTCGCCGTCTATATCGACAACCGCTTTTACACGTCCTGGGGTTGGGGCGACAGCAGCCCGATCACCGGCGGGCAGCCGGGCGTCGGCGTTTCCGGCGCTCCGTCCGGCAACGGAATCTCCACCATCGACATCGGCCATCTCGACACGATTGCTCCCAATGCGCTCAACGTCCAGCAGGTGGGGACCTCGTCTTTCCCCACGCGCGTCGATATTCAATTCCCAGGTGACGTAGACGACCCCAACGGAACCGGGGTCGCCTACTATCAGTTCTGGCGCTGCACCGGGACTTCCTGCAGCCCCAATTGGCTGGACTTGACCACCACGCCGCAATTTACCGATACGACCGTCTCGCCCGGCACTACCTATACCTACCTCCTGCAAGCGCAGGATTTTCATTACAACAGCACTACCATCACAATTACCGTTGCGACCCCATCGGCCGGTTCCATCGACCCGCGCCAGGTCGGCGTGCGCCCACTCGGGACCTATTGGGGCCATGGCGGCGAGCAGCTCGACATGCGGTCAGGTAATCTCAATTACACCATCCCGCTCTTCAAGGCGATGGCGCGCGGCGGCTGGGGCGTCGGCTTCAGCCTCAGCTACAACTCCCAGAACTGGAGGCAGGACTCCGGCGGCACTTGGGAACTCGGCCGCGACATCGGCTACGGCTACGGCTGGAGGATGCAGGCCGGATCGCTCACCCCGGTCTACAAAGACTACTGGGACGTCGACCACTACCTGTACATCGATTCCACCGGCGCCGAATACCGGCTGGATCAAAACAACGGCGGCGTCTGGAGCTCTAAGGAAGGCATCTACGTCTATTACGACTCCAGCACCGGCCTCCTGCACTTCCGCGACGGCAGCTTCTGGGTCCTCGGCTCGCTGTCGTCCGGAACCGAGCAGGACTCCGGCACGATGTATCCCACGCAAATCGAGGACGCCAACGGCAATCAGATCAATATCACCTACAACAACGGCGATGGCGTCACCTGGACGAATTCCAGCTCGCGCATCAATACCGTAGCCGACGTCCGCCGGGGCGGGGCCAACACTTACACTTTCACCTACACCAACGATACGATCCCCCACCTGGCCAGCATCTCGAACGCCATTTCCACGGCCGAGAACTATACCTTCGGCTACATTTCCAACTACACGCTCACGACGCCGTTTGGGGGAGGAACCGGCTACGGAACGTACACGATGCTCCAGTGTGCGAACTCCGTGACCATCCCCGGATCGACCACGTTCGCCTACGACAGCGCAGCCGCGCAAAGCTGTTCAAATTACAGCGGCGGCTCGGGCCCGGGCGAACTGACCGAGATGAATACGCCCGCCGGCGGCCACCTGCGGTGGGCGTATGGCGCTGCCACTTACGTAAGCAGTCGCACGCAGCGCGAGGTTCAAAACCGCTATCTGCTCATGGCGTCTGGGGGGACCGAGTACAGCTACGCCATCGATCACTCCAGCGACCCCAGTGGCTCCTACCATGCCTGGGGCGCGGTAATAGACGCCGGCGCATTGGGTGAAAAATTCTACGCCTTCGAGACCAGCACCTCTGATGGCAATGTTTTGGGCATGCCGATCTATTACATTAACTATTCAAACCGAAACACCGGGATCGCCCATGTAGACTACTTTGCCTCGAAAACCGATCCAGCCGGGAATCCTTACATTTGGTTGACTTACGGTGTAGAGGATAGCGGCACCTCGACTTCTGTGTGGAAGGAGACGACGCAGACTCTCGATCAATATGGGAACGTCACACAAATGCAGGTCTACAATTACGGCACTCCCGGAAGCAATACACCCGGCAGCCTGGCCCGCACCTACACCAACACCTATCTGAACAGCTCCAACTACACCTCCCGGTACATCTTCAACCGCCTGGCCTCCAGCAGCGTCACCGACGGAACCCACACCACAACGCTGGTTACAAACAGCTACGACCAGAACACTTACGCCGACGTGCCCAACATCACCATGCACGATTCGAACTACGGCACCAGTTTCTCGTCCCGCGGCAACCTCACCACCAGCACCAGCCCCGGCGGAACAAAAACCGTGGCTTACGACATCGGTGGCAATACCACCTCCGCCACCACTAACGGCGTGACGACCAGCGTAACGACCAACTCCAACACCAACTGGGCCGCCCCCTCGCAGCTCACCACCAATTCGCTTCAAAGCAGCATGAACTGGGACACGGCCCTCAACCTGACTTCCGCCTCCGGGCCGAACGGCGACACCACCTCCATCGCCTACGCCGCGGGCGAGCGTCCCAACAGGTCCACCGCGCCCACCGGCGCCGTGACCGACTACACTTACGTCGATGGCGTAAACCCTTCGGTCACCGCCACCACTTGCCCTATTGCCGGATTCCTCCCCTCCCAGTGCCCCGTGACGACCCACTGGGTCAAAAGCATCAAAGACGGCTTCGGGCGCACCGTGGAAACTGACACAGGCTACGGCAGCACCACGGTCTCGATCGTGAAGACTAACTACACGCCCTGCGGCTGCACGCCGCTCGGCAAGATGAATCAGGTCTCGCAGCCCTACGCCCCCGGTGGCAGCCCAGTGTATACGACTTACAATTACGACGGCATGGGCCGCACCACCAGCGTGGTCGCACCCGACGGAAGCACGACCGCGTATTCCTACGCCAGCAACACCGTCACAGTCACCGACCCGGCTGGCAAGTATAAGACCTTCACTATGGACGCCCTCGGAAACCTGACCCAGGTCCAGGAGTCCGATCCGTCGCTGGGCCTCGTGACAACCACCTACACCTACGACATGCTGAGCCATCTCACGGGCGTGTCGATGCCGCGCGGTTCCACCACCCAGACCCGCACCTTCAACTACACCAGCGGCACCACAGTCGGCGCGCTCCTGCTCAGCGCCACCAACCCCGAAAACGGCACCGTCACCTACACCTACAACAGCGCCCATCAAGTGCTTACCCGCACCGACGCCAAGAGCCAGAAGACGCAGTACACCTACGACAGCTACGGCCGCTTGAGCGAAGTCCAGCACTTCTACTACGGAACACCGTGCACCTGCGAGGACACGGCCGAACAGTGGCATTACTATTACGACGCGCCGATCGATCCCAACTACCCGGCCGTCTACACCGGGGGCCGTCTGGCGGCGGTGACGTTCGCCGGCTA
>DASQHQ010000046.1:0-51710 GCA_035632015.1 Bryobacteraceae bacterium | reverse complement strand
GCGTAGACGGCGAAGGATCTCAAGATTGCAGGATCGTCCATTCTGAGATCCTTCGCCGTCTACGCGGCTCAGGATGACGTGATCTCCACCCCTCACTGACGGAGAACCCGGAATGATCCTCGAGCAAATCATCGAACAACTCACCGAGACCCTGCGGGCGCGTGTGCTGGCGCAGTTCGGACACGCCGTCGATCGCGTGATCCTCCAGGCGCCGCCTAAGCTGGCCATGGGCGATCTCGCCACGCCGCTCTGCCTTGAGCTTGCGAAGGCGCTCAAGCGCAAGCCGCGCGAGATCGCAGAGACGATGATCGCTGGGTTCACGTTGCCGATGCTCGTCCAGTCCGTGTCCATCGAAGGCGCCGGGTACCTCAATTTCCGCTTCGAGCGCGGCGCCTTCACCGCAGCGCACATCCGAACGATTCTCGAGCGGCCTCAACCGGCCGGCGAGCGCGTCATCGTCGAGCACACGAACATCAATCCGAACAAGGCCGCCCACATCGGGCACCTCCGCAACGCCATCCTCGGCGACACGCTCGTTCGCTGCCTGAAATGGCTTGGCTATCGCGTCGAGACGCAGAATTACATCGACGACACCGGCGTACAGGTAGCCGACGTCGTCGTCGCCTTCGAGCATCTCGGCGACCTCGGCGGCGTCGATCTTCCAACGCTGTCCTCGAACAACAACCTCGGCGTGAAAGACGTCGAGCGCATTCTCGCCACCGACAATCCCAACTATCCCTTCGACTACCTCTGCTGGGAGCTGTACTCCCGCATGGCCGGCTACTACGCGGAACATCCCGAGTCGCTGCATTGGCGGCACGAAACGCTTCATCGCATCGAGCAGCAACAGGGCGACACGGCCAAGCTCGCTGCGCTGGTCGCACGCACCATCGTCCACCGGCACATCAAGACGATGCTCCGCCTCGGTATCGTCTACGACCTCCTGCCGAAAGAGAGCGACATCATCCAGCTCCATTTCTGGGATCGCGCCTTCGAGTTGCTGAAGCAATCGGGCGCCGTGATCTACGAGCACGAAGGCAAGCACAAGGGCTGCTGGGTGATGAAGCTCGAAGGGAGCGGCGGCTTCGAAGGGATGGATGAGCCTGACAAAATCCTCGTGCGCTCCAACGGCACGGTCACGTACACCGGCAAGGACATCGCGTATCAGCTCTGGAAGTTCGGCCTGCT
The DNA here is from genome assembly GCA_035632015.1 of Bryobacteraceae bacterium. Taxonomy (GTDB): domain Bacteria; phylum Acidobacteriota; class Terriglobia; order Bryobacterales; family Bryobacteraceae; genus Palsa-89. The sequence goes on along the minus strand of DASQHQ010000046.1, from coordinate 50,522 downwards.
CGGCAAAGATTTTTATTACCGGCCCTGGAAGCAGCCGGACGGCCATACGGTGTATGTAACGACTGAGGAGCCGCAGGCTGCGGGCGGGCCTTCGTTTGGGCGCGGCGATTCGGTTTACAACGTGATCGATTCGCGCCAGTCCTACTTGCAGGACGTGGTGGTGGCCGGCCTGCGCGCTCTCGGCTACCAGGCGCAAGCCGGGCATTCCATCCACTTCTCCTACGAAATGGTCGCGCTCACGCCCGGCACTTGCCTCGAGCTGGGAATCGACCTTTCGGAGGAAGACCGGAAGCGGCCGTACGTCGAGGTCTCCGGGCGCAAGGGCCTGGGCGTCAAAGCCGACGATCTGATCGACAAGCTGATCGAGAAGGCCGCGGCGGAGGTCGATTCGCGCCACCCCGAGGCGCGCGCAGCCGAACGCCGCGAAGTGGCTACGCAAATCGCCATCGGCGCGTTGCGCTACTTCATGCTGAAGTACACGCGCAATTCGGTGATCGCGTTTGATTTTCAGGAAGCGCTAAGCTTCGAAGGCGAGACCGGGCCTTACGTGCAGTACACTGCCGTGCGCGCGCGCAACATTCTCAATAAGCTCGCCGAGCGCGGCGAAACACTCCCCGATTTCGCCGCGGAGCTGAATCAAGATGCGTTGAAACGCCAGCTAGCGTGCGAGCAGCCCTCCGCGGAGGATTTCTGGCAGTTGCTGCTGCTCGCCTCCAAAGCGGACTCGGCCGTTGAACGAGCCATCGCCTCCGGCGAGCCGGCCCACGTCGCCAAATACGCATTTCAGCTCGCGCAGGCGTTCAACAATTTCTATCATGGCTACCCGGTGCTGTCCGAAGAAAATCGCGAGAAGCGAATCTTCTTACTGTGGATCACCGATTACGTCCGGGCCCAGCTCGAGCGCACGCTGGACGTGCTCGGTATTTCCGTACCGCACTACATGTAGATGCGATATGGAACGGCTTCGCGGGAGAGTTGTGAGTGGCCAAGGCGACTTCGGAACCTGGATCGAACGTCTCAGTAAACTGTACGAACAGAAGACCGGCATGCTCCTTTACCCCGGCACACTCAACGTCGAACTGCCCACCCCCTACTCGCTCCCACAGAAAGTGATTCGTCTCGAGGCGCATGAGTACGGTGGGCGAGTCTCGGTGAGCATCGTTCCGTGCCGAATCTTTGAGCGCTCCGCGTTCTTGCTGCGAACCGATCAGAATGAGGAAGGCAGGGGACATCATTCCCGTTACGTGATCGAGATCGCGACTGACATCCGGCTGAGGGACGTCCATCAGCTTCAAGATGGAGATTGGGTCGAGATAGAATTCCCGTAGGAGGCCGCATGCCGTTTGTCGATACCACCAAGCTGCGCGTCATTGAGCGCCTGCCGGGCTGGCACGGGCGCTATTTTCACTCGGCCAACATGACTTTCGCGCACTACGAGTTTGCGCGCGGGTCGTCCATTCACGAGCATTCGCACCCGCAGGAAGAAGTCTACGAGGTCATCGAAGGCGAGCTGGAACTGACCATCGACGGCGTGAGCCAGATCGCCCGGCCGGGGCTGGTGGCGATAGTGCCGGCTGACGTGCGCCATTCGGTGAAGGCGCTGACCGACGGGCGGGCGATCATCGTCGATCATCCGTCGCGGCCGGAGTTCGGTTAGGGCACTGTGTGAGCGTTCAGACGAGCGCACAGGACGCCGCGGCCTCCTCGTGGCGGACAAAAAGAGCTGCGGCGGCGTTCTGTGCGCGCTTTCTGGAAAGTGTGAACGCGGCGCGCACGAGTGCGTGCGCCACAAGGTGAAACCTCTACAATAAAATTGATGGCAACGTTGAACAGTTTTGGCGCGGCTTCCACGCTGAACGCTAGCGGCGTTCAATACCGATATTACTCGCTCCAACGGCTGGAGAAATCCGGGATCGCGAAGGTCTCGCGCATTCCCTATTCGATCCGGATCCTGCTCGAGAATCTGCTGCGCTCCGAAGACGGCCGCACGGTGAAGGCGTCCGACATCGAGTACGTGGCGAAATGGCGGATCGGAGCGCCGGCGCGCGAGATCAACTTCCGCCCGGCGCGCGTGCTGTTGCAGGATTTCACCGGCGTGCCCTGCGTGGTGGACCTGGCAGTGATGCGCGATGCGCTGCGCGGCATGGGCGCCGATCCCAAGCGCGCCAATCCGCTCATCCCGGTGGACCTGGTCATCGATCATTCGGTGCAGGTGGACAAGTTCGGTTCGCGCGACGCCTTCAGCGTCAACGCGCTCCTTGAATTCCAGCGCAACCAGGAGCGCTATGCGTTCCTGCGCTGGGGCCAGAAGGCGTTTCACAATTTCCGCGTAGTGCCGCCCGACACCGGCATCGTGCACCAGGTCAATTTGGAATACCTGGCGTCGGTGGTGTTCAGTGACCGCCGCGAGTCGCCCGTGCTGGCGTATCCCGACACGCTGCTCGGCACCGATTCGCACACCACCATGATCAACGGCCTGGGCGTGGTCGGTTGGGGCGTCGGCGGAATCGAGGCCGAGGCCTGCATGCTGGGCCAGCCGATCTCGATGCTGCTGCCGGACGTGGTCGGGTTCAAGCTGAGGGGCCGCCTGCCGGCAGGCTCCACGGCGACGGACCTGGTGCTCACCGTGACGCAGATGCTGCGAAAGAAAGGCGTGGTAGGAAAATTCGTGGAGTTCTTCGGCAGCGGCGTTGCGGCGCTGCCGCTGGCCGACCGCGCCACCATCGGCAACATGGCGCCCGAGTATGGCGCCACCATCGGATTTTTCCCCATCGACCATCAGACGCTGGATTACCTGCGGCTCACCAACCGGCCGCCCGAGTTGATCGCGCTGGTGGAAGCGTACGCCAAAGAGCAAGGCCTGTTCCTGGCGGAAGATTCGCCCGAGCCCGAATACTCGGACACGCTGGAACTGGATCTTGCGACCGTGGTCCCGTCGCTGGCAGGACCGAAGCGGCCGCAGGATCGCATCGACCTGCCGGACATGAAGAAGAATTTTCTCGCGACCTTGAGCGCCGCGCCGCGCACGGCCGAGATCAGCTCCAACGGTTCGAAGGCCACGATTCAGGATGGTTCTGTAGTGATCGCGGCCATCACCAGTTGCACTAACACCTCCAACCCGTCGGTGATGGTAGCGGCGGGCCTGCTGGCGAAAAAAGCCGTCGAGAAGGGTCTCCACACCAAGCCCTGGGTGAAGTCCAGCCTGGCGCCCGGCTCGAAAGTTGTTTCCGATTATTTGAACGACGCCGGCCTGACGCCCTATCTCGAGAAACTCCAGTTCCACCTGGTCGGCTACGGCTGCACTACTTGCATTGGCAATAGCGGACCGCTGCCGGAGCCGGTGGCCGAAGCCGTGCAGAAGGAAAAACTGACGGTGGCGGCGGTGCTGAGCGGCAACCGCAATTTCGAGGGACGCATCAATGCGCTGGTGCGCGCCAACTATCTGGCCTCGCCCCCGCTGGTGGTCGCGTATGCGCTGGCCGGGCGCGTCGACATCGACCTGCAGCACGATCCGCTGGGGACCGACCAGGCCGGCCAGGATGTTTACCTGAAAGATATCTGGCCCAGCCCCGAAGAAGTGGAAACCGTGGTCAAGCGATCCGTCCGCGCCGAGATGTTTCACAAGGAATATTCGGAAGTGTTTCAAGGCGACCAGCGCTGGAACAGCGTGAAAGTGCCGGCCGGGGATTTGTACGACTGGAGCGACGCTTCCACGTACATCCGCAAACCGCCGTACTTCGAGCACATGCTGGATCCGACGACTTCGGTGCGCGATCTGGCCGGCCTGCGCGTGCTGGCCATGCTGGGCGACTCGGTCACCACCGACCACATCTCGCCCGCCGGCTCCATTCCGGTGGACAGTCCGGCAGGCAAGTATCTGGTTTCACTGGGCGTGAAGCCGGCCGATTTCAACTCCTACGGCGCGCGGCGCGGCAACCACGAGGTCATGGTGCGCGGCACGCTCGCCAACATCCGCCTGCGCAACATGCTGGCGCCCGGAACCGAGGGCGGCTGGACCACGCATATGCCGAGCGGCGAGAAGATGTTCATCTACGACGCCGCGCTGCGCTACCAGCACGAGGGCACGCCGCTGCTGATCATCGCCGGCAAGGAATACGGCTCCGGGTCCTCGCGCGACTGGGCGGCCAAGGGCACGGTGCTGCTGGGCGTGCGCGCGGTGATCGCGGAAAGCTTCGAGCGCATCCATCGGTCGAACCTGGTCGGCATGGGCGTGCTGCCGATTCAGTTTCTGCCGGATCAGAATCGTGAAACGCTGGGGCTCACCGGTTTCGAGCGTTATGCGATTGAGGGCATTCCGAACGCGATTGCTACGGGCGGCAAGGCGCACGTGCGGGCGGTCGCCGATAACGGCGCTGAGAAGAGCTTTGAGGTGATCGTGCGAATCGACACGCCGATGGAAGCCGAGTATTACCGCAACGGAGGGATCCTGCCTTACGTGGTGCGCCAGTTGGCGGCGCACGCCTAGCCATCGCTGAATCTAGTCCAGCACGCGGACGAACTCGGCCAGAATGCGATACTTCTCTTCGTCTGGATCCAGGTCCCAGGAAGGATAGCCGGGATTCAGCGATTCCAGGCGAATGCGCTCGTGACGCCAGCCGGCTTCTGTGGCGGTCTTGTCGCTGTGGTAGCGCTTCACCGTGTAACGGCTGTTGCCGGAGCTATCCAGGTTTTCGACCAGCACCAACCGGCCCTGCCGGGAACCGGCGACGCCGCGGCGAAACACGCACAGCGATCCATCCGGAATCAGCGGCTCCATGGAGTGGCCGGCGACCTGCGCCACGAACATTTCCGGAGTGAGCCGCAGGCCGGGGGGAGCTTCCTCCCAGCCCTGCTCGGTGATTTCCCGATTCTCCAGAAACTTGCCGGCCGCCGCTTCGAGCGAATAGCGCGGCAGATGGGTGCGAAATGGGAGCACGTTGCTCTGCACGTGCCGCCGGTACAGCCGCTCGAGCGCGCGGTTGAAATCTTCCACCAAAACCGGCTGGCGGTCCGTCACGCGAACGCTCGCGGACAAAGTCGATTCCAGATACTCGAATAGTTTCCCGGCGCCCAGCTCGGCGGCTTTGGCGGTCAAATCGTCGGCCAGCGCCGACAGCACATCCAAGTCGTCACCCTCGGCGAGCGATTCGAGATCGCGCCGCAACCGCACGAACAATGCATCCGATTCCGGATCCTGGAGCAGCACGCCCAGGTTCAGCAAGCCATGCTGCGGCAATTCCGCCTGCAGGATGGACAACTGCCCCTGGCGGGTCGGGATGGCAGCGGAAGCAGGCATTCTATATCTGACTTATCGGCGCGAAGGCCCCGGGCTTTAAATTGCCGCGCTGCCAAGCGCCCCTTAAGGGGCGAACGGATAGTATCCCTTCCGTGCCCGTACCTTGACGTTCGCCAGGTTCACCCGCACGTTGATATTGCGGAACAGCTTTTTGTCGTCGATGCCGTCTGGAATATAGCGAATGATGTATTGGGTGGTGACCTCGCCGGCTACGGCCTCCACTGACTTATACATCCCGTTGGCGAGCGCCGAGGCGTACGCGCCGGTTCCCACCTTGAGCGCATAATTGCCGTCGTCGGAAGGCGTCGACAGATACCCGGAGACATCCGAATACACGCCCTGCAGCGGATACTCGACGCGCCCGCCGGTCTCCTCGGCCAGCCGGATCAGGTTCTTCTCGTCCTCGTTGTTGAAGCCGAAGGCCACGGTGCTGACGCCGTAAATCGTGACCAGGTTGCGCTGCGCGATCTCGATCGCCTCCTCCAGCGTCTTCTTGCTGGCGTTGTCGTGGCCATCGCCGACGATCACCAGCACGCGCCGCGGCTCGATCGGTTCGCCGTTGATCAGCTTGCGGCTGGTGCACGCCATGTAAATGGCATCGTACAAAGCCGCCCCGCCGCTGGGCTTGAGCTTTTCGAGTTTCTGGACCATCGGCTCGGGATCGCTGGTGGTGTTCACCGCCAGTTCTGCGTCGCTGGAGTAGGAGATCAGGTAGCCGCTGAATTTGGGATTGTCGCCGGGAACCAGGTTTTGCACCAGCTCAATGGTGGCGTCCTGATAGTTCTTCCAATGCAGGCGGCTGGCGTTGCTGATGTCGACCAGGAAGCCGACCACCACCGGCTGGCTGCGCTCGCGGGTGAAGAAGCTGATCTTCTGCTCCCGGCCCTCATCGAAGATGCGAAAATCCTTTTGATCCAGATCGCTCACGAAGCGGCCGCGTTCGTCAGTGACGGTGATGGGCACGATGACCTCGTTCACCTGGACCTTGATGGACGGCGCCTGACCCGCGGGCTGAGAACCGGGATTCGTCGCTGGAGTCTGGGACTGGGCCGAGAGCGGCACAGCCAATAGGATGCTCAGGAGAAGCCGCGCGCGCATAGTGAAACCTTGCTCTGATTATAGAGGAATTCGAGCGGTTGGGAAGGGGGACGCCCGGCCTAGTTGTTCACCGTCACCCGCTCCTCGATGTTGCGGCAAATGCGCTGCAATTCGGCCTCGTTGATGGGCTTGCTGAGCACCACCGCCTCACCGCCGGGGAAGGAGCGGCTTAGGTCGTTGTTGAATCCATCGCTTAACAGCACCAGGCCGCCGACCTGACGCCGCACGCGCTCGAAGAACTCGACCCAATTCAAGCCCGGCAGCCGGACCGCGCAGATCACCATGTCGAAGCGCAGCCGCTGCACGATATCCACGCCTTCTTCGGCGCTGGACACGGGCACGACGCGATCGCCGCGAGTACCGAGCAACTGCACCAGTTGGCGCTGCACCTTGGTGTCAGGTTCCACCACCAGCACGGTAAGCTGGCGGCCGGCCTCGGTGAATTCGGAGGCCGATCCGGCTCCCGCCGAAGCTTCTACCAAGGGCAGCTCTATGTCGAAGCGGGCCTGGAACGGGGATACTCGCACTACGCGGAACTCTCCGCCCTGGCTTTGAATAATCCCGCGGCAAACTCCCAGCCCCAGCGCACCCGAGCCGGCGGAATCGCCGTCCCGCCAGTCCGCCCGCAGACTGTCGGCGGAGCGCACCGGATAGGTGATCTCCAGTAATACGCGGTTGGCCAGCAGGCTGGTGGAGACAGTGATGGTTTTTGACGGCGCCTCGGCGGCCGATTTTTCGGCGTCCACCAGCAGATTCAGCAGAACCTGCTCGAGCTGTCCGGGCGAACCCATGACCATGGCGCGTTTGGGAGCCAACTGCGATTGGATCTCCACGCCCTTCACCTTCCACTCCGGCGCGCGGAACTTCAACAGACCGGACAGCACCGCGTTCAAGTCGAGCTGCGCCACTTCGGCTTGCTCCACGCGTCCGAATGAAACCAGGCGCCCCACGATCTCCGAGGCGCGCCGCGCTTCGTTGGCGATCGACTCCAACTCCTGGTTGAACTCGCCAGGCTGGCCGGCCTGCAGGTTGGAAGCCTGCAGCACGATGGAGTCGAGCGGCGAACGCAGTTCCTCGGCTACGTCGGAAATCAGTTGTCCGGCTGCCGCCAGTTTCTCGCTGCGGAAAAGCTGCTCGCGCATGGAATGCTGTTCCTGCAGCGTGAGCGCGGTGGCCAGCTGATTCGCCAGATGCTGCATGGCCTCCTGCTCGGGCTGGCTGAAGTAGTGGAAATTTTCGCCGTGGCGCAGCTCCAGCACTCCCACCGCGTCGCCTTGCGACAGCATCGGGACCAGCAACAGCGAGCGAGGCGCGCTCTCCGCTTTGCCGAAGAACGGGCTACGCCGGGTATCGGGAATCGTGAGGAGCGAACGGTTCCGGAAACAGGCGGCGACGGCCTGCGCGATGGCGCCTTCGGGCGCCGCCGGATCGATGCCCTGCACCGCTTCGCTGGACGAATGGATGCTTTCCAGCAGTTTGGTGCCGCGATTCTGAATGTACAAGCCCACGCCCGACGCCTTGTAAAGCGCCGGCAGCGAGAGGGTCAGCCGGCGCAGGATCTCCACCGGCGAAGTGGCGCGCACCACTTCCTCGCCCAGCGCGTTGAGCAAACGCATCTGCTTGCGCAGCGCCGCCATGCGCCGCTCTCGGAACCACCAGATGGCCAGCAGCGCCGCCGCCAGGATCAGCGACGCCAGCAGCACCGGCGGCTGGATGATCCAGCCTCGCTCCAGAACCGTCACGGCAGCCGGACTCCCGATCAAGACCTGGAAATATTGGTCGTACGGCGGCAGCGTGCAGTATTGGCTGGCGATGCCGCTGACGCGGATCCGGTCGCCTTCGCGGTAGCCGCTCAATTGCGGACCTGAATCCCGCCGCGTTCTGGGCAGGAATACGGTCAGGCCTTTGGATTTTTCGAGCAGCAACAGATCGCCGCCCGCGTTCTGGTCTTCGCGCTGTACGATGCCCTCGGTCGTCACCAGGACCCCGAGGTAGCGAAACGACGCCAGCCCGGGAGCGCTCACGGGCCGGGGCGCGGGCGGCTTCGAATGCGAGGTTCGGTGGATCTCCTGAGGCAGCAGAACCGGATGCCCTCCGCGTGTTGCGATGGTGCCTTGCGCCTCCACCCAGTCGCCCGCCTCCAGGCCGTGAAAACGCCACTCGGCCCCTTCGATCAGCAGACCGAAGGAAGCTTGATCCTGAATGGCCAGATAGTAAGATCCCGCGACGACTATGGGGCGCATCGATACCTGCCCGCTCACCACGGCTTCCTGGCCCTCATAAGCCGGAGTAAAGTCTGGCCCGCCGCGAGCGCCGGCTTGCTCCAGGCTCAGGCGCGTCTGGGCGGTGGCTGGCCCGGCGAGAAGAAACCAGCTCAGCGCGGCCGCACAAGCCAATCGCAGAATTACAAAGCTATGTTTTTCAGCGGCTTGTGACGTAAATGTCATCTTAAACATCCGGCCATGGCCCGCCCTGGCAGTGCCTTACCCTTAAGATCGGCTGATCGCGAGAGAACTGCATCTCCGACAGATCGCGCCGAAGGCCTATTACGGCTAGCCTGGATACGGGATCATATCATAAGCAGGCGATGCCTGGGAACAATGCACAACGAGGTGCAGCACCAGCGGAGACTGTCTACTCTGCGGGACGCCGCTGGCGCCGGCATCGTAATCTTCTACTGGCCGTTGGATGCGATCACCGCGATCACGATCGCTAACACGACGACCAAAGCTAGCCAGACGGGAAAGTGGAGGTGGCCTGGCGCGCACAGATCACACCGCGATCCGCGTGCGGCTGGCTTGTGGTACTCGCGCCAAGAGAGGCCAGTGCCAGGAAGTCCGACGCTGGTGTAGCGCTGGCCGCGCGCGGTGACTCCGATGTGGGCGCCGCGGCCGCCAACGGAAACACCTACTCCAGACATCGAGAGGTTCAGATGCACACCTGGCAGCAATTTGACGCGGCGCTGAAAACGGAGGCCCATCTACTTCTCACATCATCGCAGACGCTCGATCCTTCTAACTGTACCTCTCCTTGTTCTTGCTCCCTGGCGGTCGCCCTTCGACCTGTTGCCGTTGTCCACACCGAGCAAGTTGGCGCGTCCCGAGCGGACGGGGGCCGGTTTCAAACTTCGGGATGGCGCAAACAGCCGCAGTGCGGACTGCGATCGGAACGAATGGGTAAACGCTAGGCGACCAGCCACGAGCCATTGCACGCGCCAACCGTTCCCTGACCTTCCCAGGAGCAGCTCTAAGATGTTGAAAGGAGCCTCTGTGAAACCAATCTTGCTCTTGTTAGCGGCAGTTTTGGCTTGTGACGCGCAGTCGCGCACTCACGAGGAGGCTGCGGCAGCTCAAACCAGAGAGCGAACCAACGCACCCGTCCATTTGGATGCCGGGCCATTGAAGCTCGACATATACGTCTCCGAGACCGCTCAACTATTTCACGTAGTGGATCAGATTTCGCAGTGGAGCGAATTCTCGCATCCGCAGTACGTCCGATATTTTGAATCGCGGGGCGGCGGACTGAGCGAAAGTGACCTGAAAATGCTCGCCGAACATGTCGCGATTCGGAAGAGGTATGGTTGGGGCCGAGGGCCGGAGCAGGTCTTCTACACTCCGCTTGATCTGGATGAGGCGCTAAAGGCAGGAGTCGCGAGCGGCTACCTGACAGATGCGGAGGCAGATACCGAGCGAAGGGTCTTAACCTACTTTCGACCTCGCGTACAGCGGCTGGTTTCCGAGTCGAAGCCTCTAGACGAGTTCGTGCGCGAATTCGCACGACAGCAGCCGAACTTGGCGGCATTTGCCAGGGAAGTGGCCCGATTCGTCGGTAAGACTCCGGCGAACCCGATTCCGTTCTACGTGATTGCCGATCCGGACGACGCAAACATGGGCGGCGGCTACAATGGCGGGAAATTGACGCTGGAAATCCCGCGAAAGAGGGACGTCTATCCGACAGTACTTCACGAGCTGGTTCACGCATTTGTGGAGACGAAAAAAGCTGAGGTTGAAACCGCGGCCCGCTCAGTTCCGGGGCGGACTACCAGACCCTGAATGAAGCGCTGGCCTACGCCATTAGTCCCGGTCTCCACCATACCGGCGATTCGGACCAATTGCAGGCAAAGGTCAGCGCTTATATTGCCAAGGGGGCGCCCCTGAGCGACTCCTTCACTCGATTCAACTTTTTTGCACTTGCCCTGCGCCCACTTCTCAAGGAGGCGCTGGCGGATCGACATCAGAATCTAAAGAGCTTTCTTCCGCAAGCTGTTGATGCATGGCTCGTCCTTGTGGAACTGGATCGGGCACGCAAGCCGCAGTAGCCCGCCGCTGACGGCGCAGCGTTCGCCATATTCCCGCGGGGTCACCAAACCAGGAGTAGCCTCCACGCCCCGCGGCGAGCTGAGATTGCATGGGACTGAGCATCTGGGCGCTCAACGTGGCACATCGATGTGCCAGTGCGGATGAATTGCCAACAGCTGTGCGAAGCCGACGACCTTCTTCGGCGGTTTCCCGCTCCGCTTCGACAGGAGTCCTGCCTGGCTGAGCACCCACCCCATGCCGGATGGGCTGGCCGCCACGATGTCGGCATCGAGCGTCATGAACGTCGGCGCGTGATGCGATGCTTGGCGGCGAGAGAGCGATGCTCAAGAGCCACGCATGCTAGCATGGTTGGTTGTCAGGCTCCGGGCTTCGTGCAACGGACGGCTGCGAACCCCGCCAGGTCCGGAAGGAAGCAACGGTAGCGGTTTAGCCCGTGTGCCGCGGATCACCCGGGGTCTGGCATTATTCTCCAACCCACGCTTTCATGTATCAGGTCATTGCCAGGAAATACCGGCCCCAGTCGTTTGGGGAACTGATCGGGCAGGAGCACGTCCGGACCACGCTCGAAAACGCCATCTCGCAAAGGCGGATCGCGCACGGATATATCTTTTCCGGCCAGCGCGGCACCGGAAAGACCAGCGTGGCCCGGATCCTGGCGCGCTGTCTGAACTGCATCCAAGGCCCCACCACCACACCCTGCGGAGTGTGCGCGAGCTGCCTCGAAATCACCCAAGGCAACGCACTGGACGTGATCGAAATCGACGCCGCCTCCAATCGCGGCATCAACGAAATGCGCGAGCTGCGCGAGAACATCCGCTACCAGCCGGCGCGCGACCGCTACAAGGTTTTCATCATCGACGAAGCGCACCAGATCACCAACGAAGCCTTTAACGCGCTTTTGAAGACGCTGGAAGAGCCGCCGGAGTGGGCGGTGTTCATGCTGTGCACCACCGAAGTGCACAAAGTCCCGACCACCATCGCGTCGCGCTGCCAGTTGTTCAGCTTTCGCTCGGTGGATTTTGAAGAAGTGGTCAAGCGGATGGAGGAGATCTGCGCCAAGGAAGGCATTGAAGCCGATTCCGAGGTGCTGAGCGTGCTGGCGCAAGCCGGCGAAGGCAGCGTGCGCGATTCGCTGTCGGCGCTGGACCAGGCCATCGCCTGCTGCGGGACCAAGCTGGACGCAGCCGAGGTGCGCGGATTGCTGGGCATGTTTTCGCTCGATTCGCTGCACGCAGTCACGCAGGCGCTGGCGGCCGACGACTCGCGGGGCATGCTCGACCTGGTGCTGGAGCTCGACCGCAACGGCCGCAACCTGCAGCATTTCTCGCGCGAGCTGGCGCGCTACTTCCGCAATCTGCTGGTGGCCAAAGTAGCCGGCACCAACACGCGCCTGATTGCCGCCACGCCGCCCGAGCAGGAGCGCCTGGCCGGGATTGCGGCCGGCTTTTCGGAAGAAGATTTGACGCGCTACCTCCAGCTCACGCTGGATTTGTTCAAGGATTTACAGTTTTCGCTGCAACCGCGGCTGCATCTGGAGATCGGACTGCTACGGCTGGTACAGGCCGGAAAACTTTTGCCGATCGAGGAAGCGCTGGCGGGCCTGGGAGGCGGCGGAACGCCGGCCAAAGCAACGCCGGCGCGAAAGTCCGCGCCACCGCCGGTGCCCGCCAAGACAGTGCGAACCTCGGCGGCCGTTTCGACCCCACCTGCGGCGCCCGATCCGCCGGCGTCCGGCTCATCCCCCGGCGCCGGTTCGCCCGCAAGCACCGATCGATCTGCCAGTTCGGGGCCATCCCAAGGCTCGGGTCCAGCCGGCATTTCGGACTCATGGAAGGAAAGGCTGCACGCCGCGCTGCTCGAACTCGGCATGCAATTCACGGCCGACGCCGTCGAGCACTCCGAGGTCACCGAATCCAAAGGCGAGCTGCAATTCCTCGCGCCGGAGGAGTTGGCGCTCGCCATGAACGAAAAAGATATCCTGAAGGCGGTGCAAAAAATCGCCGGACGGCCCATGCGAATCAGGATCACGCTGGGAACGACGAACGCCGCTCCGGCGCGCGCGGTGAAGCCCGCGCCAGACGAGGTGTCGGAGCGCGCGCTGTCGCACCCCGAGGTGCGCCGCTTTCAGGAGATGTTCCCCGGCGCGCAGGTGCGCGTCGTTCGGAACCTAAAGGAATAGAACATGAAACTTCCCGGAAACATGCAGGCCATGATGAAACAGGCCGAGCAGATGCAAAAGAAACTGCAGGAGGAGATCGCGCAGATCCGCGTGGAGGCGACGGCCGGCGGCGGCATGGTGACAGTGAACATGGACGGCAAGAAAAACGTGACGGCTGTCAAGATCGATCCGGAGGTCGCCGGCGACGTCGAGATGCTGCAAGACATGATGATGGCCGCCTTCAACGAGGCGTCGAAAAAAGTGGACGACGCCGCGCAGGAAAAAATGGGCGGCCTGCTGGGCGGTCTCGGCCTGCCCCCCGGAATGTTCTGATGCGCCGTGGCGCACGCACGCCTGCGTGCCGCGTTCACACTGGTGTGAACGCCCGGGTGGCTTACATCCCAGGCGCCTAACTCATGCCCGATTTCGCCGAACCGCTCGCGCGCTTGATTCAGGAATTCAAACGTCTCCCCGGCATCGGCCAGAAATCCGCCCAACGTCTGGCTTTCCACGTGCTGCGCGGTTCGCGCGAGGACGCCTCAGCGTTGGCCCAGGCGCTGGTGGACGTCAAGGACAAGCTCGGCATCTGCGAAGTGTGCAACAACATCAGCGACGCCGAGCGGTGCAACTTCTGCCGCGATCCGCACCGCGACCATTCCGTCATCTGCGTGGTGGAGGAGCCCCACAATATTCTTCCCGTCGAGACCACGCGCCAGTTTAACGGCCTGTACCACGTCCTGCACGGCGCGCTCTCGCCGCTGCGAGGCATCGGTCCCGAGCAATTGCGCATCTCGAACCTGTTGGAACGAGTCCAGTCCGGCGAGGTGTTGGAGCTGATCCTCGCGACCAACCCCAATGTGGAAGGCGAAGCCACCGCGGTCTATATTTCGCGCCTGATGAAACCGCTGGGCGTGAAAGTGACGCGCATCGCCATGGGCATTCCGGTGGGCAGCGACCTGGAGTTCGCCGACGAAGTCACGATGGGTAAGTCGCTCGAGAACCGGCGGGAGATGTAGCCGGGCGTTGGAGAGCCGGAGCCGCATGGAGCAGGTGGCGGCTCCGGGCCGTGAGCAACACCCCAAAGGGCTGCCCATTAGGAGGATGATAGTCCATCCGCGCCAGCGAGGCAAACACACCCGATCGCGTTCCGCGGGCGAGGCTCTCCGAGGTCCCGGCATCGATAATTGAAACGTTATAGATCCGATAATCTAACGATCATTGACTCTTATCAGGCTTGCCAGTAAGATCGTTCCAGAAATGGAGGAGCCATTGTGAATAAGAGGAGCCTGTTCGCAATTGCCATCGCCGCGGCGCTCATTCTGGCGGTTCGTTCGGGGCCGGCGCAAACGCCTGCCGCCCGCGCGCAGCGCCCCGCCGAGCCAACTCACGTTCGTAATTCCGAAGTGGGCTGGCGGCTGGCGCCTTCCGAGCAGCAATACGCCGGCATCGACGGCCAGCATCTCAAAGACTACGTCGAAGAAATCTGCGCCATCTCCCGCCGTTATCGCGACGCCGGTCATCAGTTCTGGGGACGCATCACGGGCACCGAGGCCGACGCAGAAAACGCCAGGTGGATGCTCGACAAGTTCCGCCAGATCGGCCTGAGCGACGTGCACGAGCAGGTGCTGGATCTGCCGCCGCAGTGGATGCCGCAATCCTGGAGCGTGGTGGCGACGGCCAACGGGAAAACGCTTCCGCTGGGCACTGCGCAGCCGACTTACCTGGCGGTCGGCACCGATTCCCAGGGATTGAATCTGGAGGCCGTCTATGTGGGCCTCGGGAGCGATGCCGATCTGGCGCTCTCACGCGACGTCCGCGGCAAGGCGGTCTTCTTCTACAGCACGGATCTGGCATCGCGCCACGCCCCCATTGCCGACAACGCCATCAGGCGCCTCGGTGATCGCGGAGCCGCGGCCATCTTCGTCATTCAGGGATTGCCGGGCAATGAGAAGACGCAGTTCTACCCGGTGAACAGCCCCGTGCCGACGTTCTCGCTGGGCCAGAAGGATGGCCTAGCAATGCGCGACTTCATCGCACAGGCCGGCGCGGGCGAAGCGCACGTGAAGATTCTGCTGGACGTCAAGCGCGTTCCGAATCTCAAGAGCGCCATGATCTGGGGCACCCTGCCGGGCATGACGGACGAAAACGACATCGTGGTGGCGCACCGCGACGGCTGGTTCGAGGGCGCCAACGACAACGCGGCTGGGATGGCCACGCTGATCGGCATGGCCGAGTACTTCGCGAAGCTCCCCAAAGAGCAGCGCCGCCGCAGCATCATCTTTCTTGGAACCAACGGCCACCACGATAACGGCGCGGAAAGCGGCGCCTGGCTGCTCGCGCATCCCGAGGTTTTCGCCAAGACCGCGGTGCTGTTCAACGCCGAGCACACCGGTGGCCTGGAAAGCGCGCCGACCTCGGGCGTTCTGTCGAACGCTCCGGCAGCCTATCGCTGGTATGGAACCGGACCGATCCTGGCCGGCATCGTGGTGAAAGCCATGGACGCATTCGGCGTTCCCAGTTTCCCGCAGTCGTCGCCGTCGCCGCCGGGCGAGATCGGACGCTACTATCACCTGGCGCCGTCGGTGGAAATCATCAACAGCGCGTTCGTGTGGCATTCCGACCAGGAGACGCCGCAGACCATTTCCACAAGCGGCCTCGCCGCCGTCACTCGCGCCTACGCCAAGGTGATCCTCGACAGCAATGCAATCGACCTGAAGGAACTGCGCGCGGCGTTGACGCCGAGGCAGTAGCAGGCTCGAACAACAGTAGGCTCTGTGATGGACCGCTCGTCGCTTATCCCAAGCAAATGTTTCACCCTGCTGTCTGGAATGCTGATGTTTTAGTTGTGCGTGGCTGCAACACCGCGGCCAGTGTCGCTTCTCCCGGTTCGTTCCGGGACATAACAACCACAACCGTGGGGCCGCGCATTATTCAATTGGCCTTGCGCTATGCTTTCTAGTCAGAAGCCATAAGGAGAATCTGCATGCCAAGAAGAAGCCCCTTCGTCTTGAGTGCGATCGCATTGCTGGCCGTGTGTTCCACGCTCGCGCAAACGCCCAGCCAGCCGCTGGCGGCTCGCGGACCGCAAGAGCCAATGAAGCCGCTGTACGTTCTGGAAGATTCCTACCTGAACTGGCGGCTGCAGCCCGCCGACCAGGCCTACGCGGCCATCGATGGCAAGCATCTGAAGGAATACGTGAACGATCAGACCGCCATCTCGCGGCGCTATCGGGACAGCGGGCATCAATTCTGGGGCCGCATCATCGGCACGGAAGCGGACGCGGAGAATGCGCAATGGTTGATGGAAAAATTCCGCAAGATCGGGCTTTCCGACGTACACGAGCAATCCTTCGATCTGCCGCCGCAGTGGATGCCGCAATCCTGGAGCGTCTCGGTTGTTGGCGGCGGCAAGACGCTGGAGCTGAACAGCGCGCAACCGAGCTATCTGACGCCGGCGACGCCGCCCGAGGGGCTGGATGCCGAGGCGGTGGACGTCGGCTTTGCCAGCGATGGCGACCTCGCCGGCCGCGATATCCGCGGAAAGGCAGTCTTCTTTTACAGCATGGACTTCATGTCGCGGCACAGTACCATCAACGGCGGCGCGATCAAGAAGCTTACCGATCGGGGCGCGTCGGCGATTTTCGTGACGCTGTTGATCCCGGGCAATCTGCGCTTCCAGTTCTATCCGGTCGGCAGCAGCTCGCCCACGTTCGCGCTCGGGCTGCAAGACGGGCTGGCGGCGCGGGAGATGATTGGGCAAGCGCGCGGAGGCGCGGCGCCGCATGTCAAGCTGCGGCTGGATGTGAAAACAGTGCCGGGCCTCAAGACCGGCACGGTTTGGGGCACGCTGCCCGGCGCGACGGATGAGAACATCACCATCGTGGCGCACCGCGACGGCTGGTTCGAAGGTTCCAACGACAACGGGACCGGCGTCGCTACTATGCTCGGGCTGGCCGAGTATTTCGCCAAAACTCCCAAAGAGCAGCGGCGGCGCACCATCCGGTTCCTTGGCACCAGCGGCCATCACGACAACGCGGCCATGAGCGGCCGCTGGCTGGCGGATCATAAAGAGGAGTTTGCGAAGACCGCCCTGCTCATCAACTCCGAGCACACCGCGGCGACGCAACTGGTGTCCTACAACGGCGTGGTTCGAAAGTCGAACGAGGCGACTCCTCTGATGTGGTACGTTGGCGGCAGTCCGAAGCTGGAGCAGATCGTGATCAAGGCCTTCGACGCGTTTGGCGTCGCGACCTATGACACGCCCGAGCGCGGCGCGGCCGGCGAAATGGGCCGGTATTCTCTATATGCTCCGTCGATGCAGGTGATCGACACGGGCCTGTACTGGCATTCCGATCATGAGACGTCCGAGATCATCCCGCCCACCGAGCTGGCGGCGTCAACGCGCGCGTACGCGAAAATCATCACTGAGGTGAACAAGCTCGGCTTGAACGAACTGCAGAGGCCGGCGCCGGGAACGCGCTAAGTCGGCCCCACTTCGCCAGCGCCGTTAGTCGGTGCGAACGTGCCGGCGCCCTTCCGGCGGGCGACTTGCGGATAGAGCCAGCGCGCGCGCGATCCGCCGCGCCGTTCGTGGCGTGGGATGCAACGATCTTCTCGGGCGCGACGCCTGCCGTCCCCCGCTTATCAAGCGCGCCCACCGCATCGAAGGTGTTCGGAACCGGACCGCCGCCACAGTGCGCCATCCCCGGCGCCATGAATAACCGGAAGAACGCTTTGGTCTTCTCCGGACCACCCGTGTTACTTGCGCCCGGCGTCGGGCGCGGGTGCGCTGACCACCCGGACCACGGCGCCGGAAGTGAGCGAGTCGGGCGGGTCCATGATCACCAGGTCGTCCTGCGAGATTCCGGAGAGCACCTCCACCTCGTTGCCATAATCCTTTCCGAGGATCACCTGCACCAGCTCCACTTTGTTCGCGTCCCGCACCAGGCCGACGCGCAAGCCCTCGCTGCGGAAAAGAATCGCGCCCACCGGCACGATCACTGACGACACCGCAGCGGGAAGCGTCAGATGAACCTCGGCGTAAGCGCCGGGGCGAAGCTCGCCGGAAGCGTTGTCGACATCCACTTCGGTGAGCAGCGTGCGGCTGCTGGTGTCCATGGCCTCGGCCGTCCGCACCAGCGTGCCGCGGAAACGCCGGCCCGGAAACTCGGCCAGCGTCAATTCGGCCGCGAGCCCGGTTACAGCCGAGCGCGTGTAAGCCTGCGGCACGTTCACGTAGACGCGCAATCTTTTGGTGGCGGCGATGTGAAACAGTTCCTGCGAAGGAGTTCCAGCCCCGGCATTGATCAGCGCGCCGATGTCGGTGTTGCGTGCCGTGATGACGCCGTCGAACGGAGCTCGCACGGTTTTGAAGGCCTGCATTTCCTGGAGGCGCCCAAGATTGGCCTGCACCGAGGCAACATTGCTGCGCGCGGCGGACAGAGCCTTTTGGAGCGCTTCCACGCTGGCGGCCTGCGCCTGGTATTGGGCCTGGTACTGATCGTTCTCCTGGCGCGATACCACGCCTTTTCCGGCCAGCGTGTTCCAGCGCGAGGCGGTCACGCGCGCCAGCTCCTCGTTGGCCCGACCTTGCTGGAGATTGGCGTTAGCTTGCTCGCGCGCGGCGCGAGCCTGCTCGAGACTGGACTGGGCCTCGCGCACCTGCTGGTCGAGTTCCGGCGCTTCAATTTCCGCTAGAACCTGTCCCGCCTTGACGCGCGCCCCGATATCGGTGTGCCAGGTCTTCAGGTATCCGCTGGCGCGCGCATAGATCGGCGAATCGATGAAGGCCTGGATATTACCCGGCAGCACGATCTCGCTCTTCATGGCGCCCAGCTTGGGATGCGCCACCAGAACGGAGGGAACCGCCAGATCGAGCGTCTCCTGTTTCACCGCGGCCGCGGTCCGGATTCGCACCCGAATGCCCCAGATCACCGCGCCGGCGATGGCTCCGATGATCGCCAGCGCCAGCAGCAGCTTGATCGCGCGCGACCAGGCTGAGGATTGGCGGATCGGCGGCGGCCTGCGAATGGCGGGCGTTTCGATCATGCGCTCACTATCTAGCATCGTTCCCCAGCCGCCTGCGGTGCAACACGCTGAACACCACCGGCACGAAAAACAG
This sequence comes from Bryobacteraceae bacterium, assembly GCA_035632015.1. Classification (GTDB taxonomy): domain Bacteria; phylum Acidobacteriota; class Terriglobia; order Bryobacterales; family Bryobacteraceae; genus Palsa-89. The sequence continues at coordinate 31,530 of DASQHQ010000046.1, read as the reverse complement.
GGTCGAAATCGTGGCGAAAATCAAGCCCCCAATGACGGCGCGGCCCAGCGGCGCGTTCTGCTCGCCGCCCTCACCCAAGCCGAGCGCCATGGGGATCATGCCGATGATCATCGCCAGCGCGGTCATCAGCACCGGACGGAAGCGGGTGTAGCCGGCCTCGATGGCCGCGTGCACCGGATCGCCGCGTTCGGCCAAAACTTCCTTGGCGAAACTGACCACCAGAATGCTGTTGGCGGTGGCCACGCCCACGCTCATGATCGCTCCCATGAGCGCGGGAACGCTGAGCGTGGTGCGCGTCACGAAGAGAAAAATAACGATTCCCGCCATGGCCGCGGGTAGCGCAGTGAGGATGATGAACGGATCGAGCCAGGACTGAAAATTCACCACGATCAGCAGATACGCCAGCACCACCGCCAGGATCAGGCCCGACAGCAGCCCTTGAAACGAATTTTGCATGGTTTCGATCTGGCCGCGCAGCATGAGCTGCGACCCGCGTGGAAGATTCTTGCGGCTGGCGTCCACGATGCGGCGAATGTCTGCGGCCACGGCGCCTAGATCGCGATCCTGCACCGAACCGAAGATGTCGACGGCGCGCATTACGTTGTAGTGCGAGACCAGCGCCATGCCGGCGCGGCGGCCGGTGGTGACCACGTCGCTCAGGATTTCCGGCCGCTTCGCGCCTGGCCCGGTGATGGGGATGTTTTCGAGATCGCTGAGCGACGACACCTGGTACTGCGGCGTCTGCGTCACCACGCTGTAACTCACTCCGGTCCTCGGATCCAGCCAGTAGGAGGGCGTGGTTTGGAAGCTGCCACTCAGCGAGACCAGAACGTTGCTGGCCACGTCGAACTGCGTGAAGCCGCTTTCGATCGCCTTAGTGCGGTTCACAGCTACTTCGATGCGCGGCTGGTCGAAAAGCTGATGAACGCGGAGATCCACGGCGCCGGGCACGCTGCGGAGCTGGCGCAGCAGGTTCGCCGCGAAAGCGTGATTGGCCACCACGTCCGGGCCCGATACCTGCACGTCAATGGGCGCGGGTAAACCGAAATTCAGGATCTGGCTCACGATGTCGGCCGGCAAAAAATAAAACGAGACACCCGGAAACTCGCGCGGCAGCCGCTGGCGCAGCTCGTGGACGTACTGGCTGGTCGGCCGGTGGCCTGGCTTCAGCGTCACGAACACGTCGGCGTCCATGGTGCCGATCGGAGCGGAGTTGCTGTAGGCCATATTGATGGAGCTGTACGGCAGGCCGATGTTGTCGATGATGCTGGACAATTCGGCGGGAGGGATGATCTTTTCCATGGAAGTTTCGATGAGATCGCCCAGCCGGGCGGTCTCCTCGATGCGCGTGCCGGTCTTGGCCCGAAAGTGCAGAGTGAACTGGCCGGCGTCGGTGGTGGGAAAGAAATCCTGGCCCAACCAGGGAACCAGCAGGAAAGCCGCCGCCCCCGCTCCCAGAAAGGCAGGTAGAAACAAGCCGCGGTGACGGATGCAGCTCTCGAGCGTCCGCTGGTAGGCTGAGCGCGAGGCTTCGAAGAAGCGCTCGAAGGCGCGCTGCAATCGAGCCGGCAGATTCCAGGCCGCAGGCTCGGCGGCGTGATGCGGGCCAATCTTGAGGAGATACATGGCCAGCGTCGGCACCAGAGTGCGCGACAGGACATACGAAGCGAGCATCGCGAACACCACGGCCTCGGCCAGCGGAATGAACAGATAGCGCGCGACGCCCGCCAGAAAGAACATCGGAAGAAAGACGATGCAGATGCACAGCGTGGAGACCAGCGCCGGAAGCGCGATCTGCGCCGCGCCGTCCAGAATGCCGAGGTGCAGGCCCTTGCCCTGATCGAAATTGCGGTCGATGTTTTCGATGGTCACGGTGGCATCGTCCACCAGAATTCCCACCGCCAGCGCCAGGCCGCCCAGCGTCATGATGTTGATGCTTTCGCCCAGCGCGCTGAGCACGCAGATTGAAGTCAGAATCGACAGCGGGATCGAGATGGCGATGATGAGTGTGCTACGCCAGCTCCCCAGGAACAGCAGAATCAGGACCGCCGTGAGGCAAGCCGCGACGATCGCCTCGCGCACCACTCCGCTGACCGCGGCGCGAACGAACAGCGACTGATCCGAGATGGGTTCGATCTTGAGCTCCCTCGGCAGCGTGGCCGCTATTTGGGGCAGCATCGCACGCACGTCCCGCACGATGTCGAGCGTGGATGCATTGCCGGTCTTCATGACCGTCAGCAGCGCGCTGCGCTGGCCGTTCCGCCGCACCACATTGGTTTGCGGCGCGAAACCGTCGCGAACGTGCGCCACGTCATGGACATAAATGGTGGAATTGCCGGCCGCGCGCACCGGGAGATCGTTCAATTCCTGGATCGTCGCCGGGCTGGCGTTTAGGCCCACGTCGTACTCGAACTGGCCTATTTTTGACGTTCCCGAGGGAAGAATCAGGTTTTGCGAGCTGACGGCGCTGACGATATCGGCAGGCGAAAGATGCGTGGACTGCAGGAGGCCGGGCTGCAGATCGATCATCACCTGCCGCTGCTTGCCGCCATACGGCCAGGGAATCGCCGCGCCGGGGACCGAGAACAATTGGGTGCGGATGGAGTTGGCCGCGAAGTCGAACAGTTGCTGCTCGGACAGGCCTTCGCCCGAAAGCGCCAGTTGCAGAATGGGAACGCTGGAGGCGCTGTACAGGATCATGAAGGGCGGCGTGACCCCGGGCGGCATCTGCCGCAGAGACGCTTGCGCCATGGCGGTCATCTGCGCCATCGCGACATCCACCTTGGCGCCCTCATGGAAAAACACCTTCACGATGCCGCGGCCGTTGACGGTCTGAGATTCGATGTGTTCGATGTCGTTGACGGCCAGCGTGAGGATGCGCTCGTATTGCGACGTGATGCGGTCCTCCATCTCCTCGGCGTACATGCCGTTGTAATTCCACAGCGCGGCCACTACGGGGATGTTCACGTTGGGGAAAATGTCGGTGGGCGTGCGCTGTATGACGACCGGACTGACCAGAAGAATGAGCAGCGCCATCACGATAAACGTGTAGGGCCGGTTCAGAGCGATTTTAACGATCCACACGCGCGCTACTCCTTGGCGGGTACACTGCTACTTTTCAGGTTACAGGACACGGGCGAAAAACGCCGTGGCGCAGGCCAGCAAGTTGTCCCGAGATCGTCTCCGAGGGGCAGTAAAACGAAGCCGCTAGCGCAGCCGACGCCGCCCGTGCCCGTGAACTCCGGCCGCGACCGTGTTCTATTTCGCTTCGGGCCGCACCGCCGCCGTCGGACCCATGCTGATGATCTCAATGGTGGCGCCATCCGGCCCGGTGCCATCGAAATGCATCTGATTCGCGAAGTCCTTCACAATGCTGCCTGGCCCGAGTGCGACGGTGTTGTCGTGATCCTCCTTTGCGCCGGTACCGATCAGAAAGGTTCCCGCCAGCACCGTGATAATTCGATCGTACGGGTGGGAGTGCGGCCGGCTCCAATCGTTGGGACCCCGTTTGAGGAGCTGGACGACAAAACCGGGTTTCGAAGGATCGCCGAATACAGTTGCCGATCGGCTTGCGCTTCCGGCTCGGCCTCTCCAATCAATCTGGTCGGGCAGTCGGAAGTCTCGCGCGTTGCGGTCAATTGCCGCGGCGTCAGCGCCGTAGAGCGCCAGCACGTTCCGGACATTGGAAGGGACCAGGCCCGCTCGCGTATGGACCCTCACCGATGGGGCCGAAAGAATCGCCAGAGCGATAATTCCCACCACCACAGTGGGCCGGCGAGCGCCGAATCCAGCTAGTTTGGACATGTTCACGAAAAACCTCCCTGACTTTGAAGAATACTCCAGGATCGAAGAATCCGATAGATGTTACTGCTTCCGCAGCGGCGGATTCAGCTTGAGCCCCCAGCCAAGTGAGCGTTTGCGTTGACCCAAGCCTGGCACGCCTAGCCGTCACCTACAGCTACCCGTCCGGCTCGCATCAGGGAAAGACCGCGTCGATAACCGACTCGATCAGCAGCGAAACCGTCACATGCCAATATGACTCGCTGAACCGTCTCATCTCGTCGGCCTCCAGAAGCCGCCATGCTGAAGACACGGGGCGCCAGGTTCGCCGCCAGCCGACCTCGGGACCATGGCCCACGTTATGATGGTCTCCAACCGCGACGGCGTTTGGATCGATTTGCCAGCCCGAAAACCGGCGCGCTCGGGGTCCGGAGGTCGCAAAAATCGTCCCAGAGGGTCACCCTTGGCAACCCGGAAGGCCGCCAGCCGTTGTATACTCCGGTTTTGGGCATTCGAGGACGAAACCAAATCGCGGAAAACGCACCCACTTAGGTAACTTCCGGGCCTCCAAATGTCGCCTAGTTAAGATAGTGTAAAGTTGGTGCGGCCAGCTAGACCGAAATGAACATAACAGCGCTCTTCATCAAACGGCCCGTGATGACCGCATTGGTCATGATGGCCATTCTGCTGTTCGGAGCCGTCGGTTACACCAAACTGCCGGTGAACGACCTCCCGATGATCGACTATCCGACGCTTACGGTCAGCGCCAGTTTGCCGGGTGCGAGCCCGGAAACCATGGCCGCGTCGGTGGCCACCACCTTGGAGCGCCAGTTCTCCACAGTGCCCGGTCTCGATTCGATGACGTCGTCGAGCGTGCGCGGCAGTACGAGTGTCACGCTGCAGTTCGTCCTGGAGCGGGATATCGACTCGGCCGCGCAGGACGTGCAAGCAGCGGTCGGCGCCGTGTTACGGAGGCTCCCTCCCAATATGCCGGCGCCGCCCACGGTGCGCAAGCAAAACCCAGCCGATTTCCCGATCCTGATGCTGTCGTTGAACTCCACGGTACTCTCACCCCAGCTTGTGGACGAGTATGCCGAGACTATGATCGCACCGCGGATTTCCACCATTAGCGGCGTGGCGCAGGTGAATGTGTTCGGCTCTTCCAAGTATGCGGTCCGCATTCAACTGGACCCCAATCAGCTCGCAGCGCGCGGCATTGGCATCGACGAAGTGGAAGCCTCCATCGACAAGCACAACGTCAATCTTCCAGCCGGAACTTTATGGGGAGCGCAACAAGCCTTCACGGTGGAAGCCAACGGACAAGTGCTGACTGCGCCGGCCTACCGGCCGCTGATTGTGGCCTACCGCGGCGGATCGCCGGTGCGGTTGGAGGAGCTCGGCCAGGTGCTGGACAGCGTTCAGGATGACAAGAATTATGCCTGGTACAACAGGACGCGGTCGGTGAACCTGGCGATCCAGCGCCAGCCTGGAACCAACACCGTGGAAGTGGTCGACCAGGTCATGGCGCTGATGCCGGAATTCCGAGCCTTGATTCCGCCAGCCGTGAATCTGGACGTGGTTTTCGACCGTTCGGAATCCATCCGCGAATCGGTCAACGACGTCAAGTTCTCGCTCAAACTGGCGATGGTGCTGGTGGTCCTGGTGATCTTCCTCTTTTTGCGGAATGTGTCCGCCACCATCATCCCCAGCCTGGCTCTGCCACTCTCGGTGATCGGGACCTTCGCCGCTATGTCGTTGTTGGGTTATACCATGGACAACCTGTCGTTGATGGCCCTGACGCTCTCGGTCGGGTTCGTTGTCGACGACGCCATCGTGGTGCTGGAGAACATCGTCCGGCACATGGAAATGGGGAAATCCCGCCTGCAAGCGGCTTTGGAAGGCGGCAAGGAAATCGGCTTCACCATTCTCTCGATGACCTTGTCACTGGCCGCGGTCTTCATTCCCGTGCTTTTCATGGGCGGCCTCATTGGACGCCTGTTCCACGAATTCGCCGTGGTGATCATGGTGGCGATCCTGATTTCAGGCGTTGTTTCGCTCAGCCTCACCCCCATGGCATGCAGCCGTTTTCTCCGGCCGCCCACCGAGCGCCATAACGCGCTGTACCGCGCTTCCGAGCGGGTCTTCGACGGCATGCGCGACTTCTACCGCTGGACTTTGCGAGGCGTGCTGCGCCATCGTCTGGCCACCCTGCTGGTCGCGTTTGCAACTGTCGTAGCCACGGCCCTGCTGTTCAACACCGTGCCGAAAGGCTTCATTCCAAACCAGGACACCGGCCAGGTGACGGCTACTACCGAGATGTCGCAGGCGGCCTCCTTCAGCGCCATGGTGGCCTTGCAGCAGCAAGCCGCCGACATCGCGCTGAAGAACCCCAACGTGGACGGCCTGTTCTCCACCGTGAGCCCGGGTGGCAGCGGCGGCCCGGGTGGCGGCACGGGCAACTCCGGGCGCCTCCAGATGCGTCTGAAACCGCGCTCGGAGCGAAAGGCGACGCCGGAAGAAGTCATTGAACAGTTACGGCCTAAGCTGAATGCCATTCCGGGCATTCGGGCTTATCTCCAGAATCCCCCGCTGATCCGCATTGGCGGCCAGCAGAGCCGCAGCGTGTATCAATACACGCTGCAGGCCCAGAACCTGGACGAGCTCTACCAGGCCTCCGGGGACTTCGAGAAGCGGTTGCGCGATGTTCCCGGGCTCATGGACGTGAACAGCGACCTCCAGATTGCCAGCCCGGAAGTAAAGGTGGACATCGACCGCGATCGCGCCTCGGCGCTGGGCGTCACGGCCGACCAGATCGAAAACGCACTTTACGACGCCTACGGCTCCCGGCAGGTGTCCGACATCTACACGCCTACCAACGACTATTGGGTCGTGATGGAACTGCTGCCACGCTACCAGGCCGATCCCAGCGCGCTCCACATGATCTACGTGCGGTCGTCCAACGGGAAACTTGTGCCTTTGGATGCGGTGACCAAGCCACACAACACCGTCGGTCCGCTGTCGGTGACGCACCTGGGCCAATTGCCGTCGGTCACCATCTCGTTCAACCTGGCCCCTGGCACCGCGCTGGGTGGGGCTGTCGACAGAGTAGAACAGCTCGCCCGCGAGACCCTTCCAGCCGATGTTCACACCGTCTTCCAGGGCGTGGCCGCCGCATTCCAATCCTCCTTGCGAGGCATGGGATTGTTGCTGGTGCTGGCGATCCTGGTCATTTACATGGTGCTGGGCATCCTGTATGAAAGCTTCATCCACCCGTTTACCATACTTTCCGGCCTGCCGGCGGCGGGCGTGGGTGCGCTCGTCACGCTGCTGCTGTTCCGCAGCGAGCTGAACATCTATTCTTTTGTCGGGATCATCATGCTGGTTGGGATCGTGAAGAAGAACGCCATCATGATGATCGACTTCGCCTTGGAAGCCCAGCGCGCCAACAGTCTCACCGCATCCGAGGCCATCTTCGACGCCTGCCAGGTGCGCTTCCGTCCGATCATGATGACCACCATGGCGGCTTTGGTGGGCACTCTTCCCATCGCCCTTGGCCTGGGAGCGGGCGCCGAGGCTCGCCGCCCGCTCGGTTTGGCCGTCGTGGGCGGGCTGGTGCTCTCTCAACTGCTCACGCTTTACATCACGCCCGTGGTCTTCGTCTACATGGAACAGCTTCGGCATTCGATGGCGAAGTTCCGCAAGCGGCGCCCCAAGAAACTCGCCAAGGCGGTGTCCGAACCGGAAGCCTTGCTGCAAGACTAAGTCAGTTCGTGCCGGTGGTCCAGGCGGAGGCCTTGACGCCCAGAGTTTTCTCGAGAGACGTTTCGAGAGCCAGAATCGGATTGCCGGAGCGCTCGTAAGTCTCCAGCACTTTGCCGGAGTCGCCGTTACTGAGCGGGCGCATTCGTTCCAGCATTGCGTTGGCTTGGAGAAACCACTCCGCGGGGCTCTGTTGTTGCAAGCCGGAGCTGCTCACGAAGTCCACGAAAGCATCCAGGGTCTTGTCGCGTTGCGGTCCCGGCGGGATCAGTTCCACCAAGGCGATGTAGACCAGGCATTTTTCGTTGTAGTAATCGGTTTCGGATTTCTCTTGCGCCGGCCCCCAGGCGGCCAGCGCGCTCAAGTAATCCGCCAGGCGCTGCTGCCACTCGGGAGCGGAGCGGTCGGCCTCGGTGAGCAATCGTCCGTCGGCCGCGATGCGCAGCCTTTTGCCATCTTCGAGCAGCCGCTGCGCCTCGGCGGATTGCCAGTAGCGCTCCAGCTTGGGCGTGGTATCCGACTTGGCCGGCACGGTGGGCAGCAGGTTGACCGGCACGGCGGAGCGTCCCACGTCGTTTGGACAGCCGGCGCTCTTCAGCGATTTCCTGACCAGGTCCTGCATTTCTCCCGCTGGACCCTGCTGTGCCGAAACGAACAACGCCGAGAGCGAGCGGTCGTCCGAGGAGACGCTCGCCAGCATCCCGTTGAACTTGGTCCAGAGAATCTCGCGCTGTTCCGTCGTGACACCGGCGCTTTGGATCATTTGCGCCAGGGGCAGAAACTGGGCGCCCGAAGTCGCCTGGCCGATGTAGTCGAGCAGGAAATTGACGTGCTCCTCTTTGGCGCGTTCCTTGTCAGTGAATGCGCTGTTCGCGATCGCCCCGACAGCTTGGTAGAAATCCGCTACGTCGTAAAACAGCGCATCGTCGCATGTCAGCGGCGCGAGAACGGGCGGTGGAATTTCCTGGATCAGCTTGCGCGCCTGGGCCGGATCGATCCGCAGCATGTCCTGGACCGCACGGCTTTCCAAAGACAGCGCATCCAGTTTCAAGTCGTAGGCCTGGCTGAGGAAGCCCGATCGCGTGTCGACCAGCGTGCCCGGCACACCTCGCAGGCGCACCGGAAACCTGGCGCCGGCGGCCAGCGTGAAAGCCTGCTCGATCAAATCACGCCGTGCGTCGCGATCCGTGATTTTTCCCGATTCGGCCAGGCGCAGCAGCGCGTCGGCGGCGAATTCGGGCGGCGTGGCATGCGCCAGCTCGACCAGCGACCCGTAAGGCTCGGCGAGCTTGGGGGTCTCGGCGCAGGCCAGGGCGGCGGCGATCAGCAGAAGCCAGGGTCGCATATTAGAAGTTCACGATCGAGGCGAAAGAGTTGGGATCGAGGCTTGCGCCGCCGACCAGCGCTCCGTCGATTTCAGGCTGCGCCATCAGGCCGCGAACGTTGTCGGGCTTGACGCTGCCGCCGTAAAGAATCCGGCCGGCCGCCGCCGGACCCGCGCCAAACTGCTTGCGCGCCTGGTCGCGGAGGAAGCGGTGCGCGTCCGCGGCCATTTCAGGCGTGGCCACCTTGCCGGTGCCGATGGCCCACACCGGCTCGTAGGCGATTGCGATTTTTTCGAATTGCTCCGCGGTGAGACGTCCCAATCCTCCTCGCATCTGGGTTTCCAGAATCTGCTCGGTTCGCCCCGCCTGCCGCTCGTCCAGGGTCTCGCCCACGCAGTAGACGGGCGTCAGGCCAGCTTCGAGCGCGGCTGCAATTTTCTTCGCCGCGCTCTCATTGGTTTCGCCGAAATACTGCCGGCGCTCGCTGTGCGCGATGAGAACCCATCGGCATCCGGCGGCCTTGAGCATCCCTGCCGAGATCTCGCCCGTGTAGGCGCCTTCCTGCGGCCAGTGAATGTTCTGGCCGCCGATCTGGATGCGCGTCTCCCGCGCGGCTTCCACGGCGGCGCCCAGATCCACGAAGGGCGGGCAGATCACGATCTCGCAATGCTTCGAGCCGGAGACCAGCGGCCGGAATTTTTCAAAAAAAACGCACGTCTCGGCGGGCGTCTTGTACATCTTCCAATTGCCTGCCAGGATGGGGCGCCGCATATTGTTGGCCTGGTCGGATCAGGCGATGGCCGACAGGAAGCTCGCTCCTTGGGAAATCTTCGTGCCGAAATTCTCGGCCACGGTCTGGCCGATGTCCGATAGTGTGCTCCGCAAGCCCAGATTCACACCTTCCGGCTTGCGCGGCCGGTAAGCGAGCAGCGGAACGTACTCGCGGCTGTGGTCGGTGGACGGCGTGGTCGGATCGCAACCATGATCGGCAGTCACGATCACCAGATCCTGAGCTGAGAGCTTGCCGTAGAGCGACGGCAGCCAGGCGTCGAACTCTTCCAGCGCCTTGGCGTAGCCTTCGACGTCGTTGCGGTGGCCGTACTGCTGATCGAAATCGACCAGGTTGACGAAGATAAGCCCGCGCTCCAGCTCATCCAGCGCGTCCAGGGTCTTGGCCATGCCGTCGGCGTTGCTTTTGGTCTTCTCGTGCTCTTGAATGCCGCGTCCCAGGAAGACATCGAAGATCTTGCCGACGCTATAGACGCGCACCTTGCACGATTCCAGTTGATCCAGCAGCATGCCCTTGGGAGGCGGCACGGCGTAGTCCTTGCGATTGGGCGTACGCGTGAAGCTGCCGGGCCGGCCAATGAATGGCCGGGCGATCACCCGCCCCACCTGGTGCGGGCCGCGCAGGATTTCGCGCACCGTATCGCAGATTTTGTACAGCTCCCACAGCGGGATCACTTCTTCGTGGGCGGCGACTTGGAATACGCTGTCCGCGGAGGTGTAGACGATCGGCTTGCCGGTGCGCATGTGTTCCTCGCCGAGTTCCTGGATAATCTCGGTGCCGGATGCGGCGCAGTTGCCCAGCGTGCCGCGCCCGATGCGGCGCTCGAATTCCTGCATGATCTCGGGAGGGAAACCGCGCGGATAAAGCGGGAATGGTTTCGCCAAATGAATGCCGACCATCTCCCAGTGCCCGGTGGTCGTGTCCTTTCCGGGCGAGGCCAGCGCACAGCGGCCGAATGCCGCGCTGGGCTTCCCCGACGGATCGATGTGCGCGAGCGGCTTGATGTTTCCCAGGCCGAGCTGGGCCAGGTTCGGCAGATGCAGCGTGCGGCGGCGCGCGATGTTGCCCAGCGTGTCGCTCCCCACGTCGCCGTAAGCCGCGGCATCCGGCATCTCGCCGATGCCAACGCTGTCCAGCACGATCCATATCACGCGGCCGAAGGACCCGTTGTTCATGCGCGAATCGTCCGGCTCATTGGCTGAGCGGCTGGGCGCCGGGGCGCAGCGCAGTTCTGCCCAGCGCTTCATCGATGCGCTCCGTCAGCATGTCGACAAACCGATCCGGCAAATACCCGATCATGCGGCTGACCAGCTCGCCCTTTTTGCCATACACCATAGTGGTGGGAATGTTGGAGACCTGCAGCAGGTATTGAAGCCCGTCGTCGAAGTAAATTTTCTGCGTCCACTTCTGCGACTCGGCGAAGGGTTTTACCAGCGAGTGGTCGTCGTCCGTATCGACGGAAAGGAAGACGACTTCGGCCGAGTCCTTGAATCGCGCTTTCACCTGTTCGTACAGCGCGTGCTGGGCGCGGCAAGGCTGGCACCAGGTGGCCCAGAAGTCCAGCACCATGACTTTGCCGATCAAGGATGAAAGCGCCAGCTTGTCACCGTCGAGACTGGAGAGGGTGAAGAGCAGCGGATCTTTCACCTGGGAGTTGGGATCGAGCACGCGCAACTCGGCGCGCCGCGCGGCGAACAGTTGGGAGGTGTCATCGTAGGCTTTCAGGATCAAATCGCCCAGGCTGCCGTCGGCCCCGTGGAGCTTGGCGTTGAGCTCCGCCATGCGCGCGCGGTCACTGGCGCCGTCTAAATCGGAGGAATGCAATCCGGCGATGGCGAAGGCGTCCGCAAAGTACTGCATGGCCTCGCGGTCTTTTCCGCTCTCGGCCAGCCAGCGCGCCGCTTCTCGCGCGCCCTCGATACTGGGGTAGATGGTGTAACTCGCCTCGGCCAACTCGATGGCTTGGTCCTTGTGGCCCAACAGGCCCTGGGCGCGCGCTTCGAGGATCCGCACACGCGCCTGGGCGCGATCGTAATCGTCCTTGCGCTTGGCCATGTCGCGCCCGCCGCCTGGCGCGAACCTCAGGTCTTTGTAGGTGGCCTGGATCAACTGCTCGAAATGCCGGGCGTGCTCGAGCGCGCGTCCGGCGCTGGCTTGGTCGGCCTGGCGCAGCAGCGCGGTGGTGACGGGCTCGAGAACCTGCAGGTTGTCGGACTCGCGCGCCAGCACATTTTCGCCGAACTCGATGATGCGGCGGTCATCTTTCAGATCGATCGCGGTCTTCACCGCCGCGCGTTCCAGCTCGGCGCGCCGGGGTGACTGTGGGAACCGCTGCAGATGCTGCTCGACGGCGCGGATGAATTCGATCGGGCTGTTGCCCGCCTCCCCCAGCGCCTGCTGCAGGCTGCCCTGCTCAGACTGCGAGGCGGCGCTCTGTGCGCCCAGCAGCGCGGCCGTCAACGCCAGCAGTACGGCCAGACGCGTCATGGCTGAGCCTTGTCGGGCTGGGTTTGCGCCTTGCGGATCGCGTCGGCGATCGCGGCCGCCCGCTCGCGCGCGATATGCAGATAGCTTTCGTTCATGGCCACGCGGTCGAGCAACGGCAGGAACTGCTCGGGTTCCACCAGGCGTTTGCGATCCCAGCTGATTTGCAATTGCAGCAAAACTTCGTTGACGCCGAGCTTCTCGTAATGCGCGGTGCGATCCAGGTTGATGAGATGGCTCTCGGTCTCGCTGATTCGCTCGAACCAGTCTTGCAGCGCTTGCGCCGCTGGATCTTGCGAGTAGTTGAACTGGATCTCGTGCTTCTCGCCGCCGTCCTCGAAGGCGAAGGTCTTGAGGCCCATGTTGGCGACCTTCAGGCCGGATTCGAGCGGATGCTGGAAGTGGTCCAGCTTGTCCACGAGATCGAAAAGCTCCTGGGTATCGGACGCGGCGAGTTGAATCCGGATCGGATTGTCGTCCTCCTTGGTTTCCTGATAGGTGGCTTGTCCGTTGCGCTCCACCGTGATAGCAACGAATTCCGGCACGCTACCCTTGAAGTACTTGGAGTAGAACACGCGCGGCGCGGCGCACGCAGCCGCCGAGCAGGCGAGCAACAGCAGCGCGAGCCGCTTCATGTCGCCGCTCCGATCCGGACCCGGTAGCCGGCGTGAGTGGCGTGACAAATGGCCACCGCGATCGCGTCGCAGGCGTCCTCGGATTCGATTTCATCCTGCAATCCGAGCAGCGAATGCACCATGCGCTTCACCTGCTGCTTCTCGGCGCGGCCATAACCCACCACGCTGGTCTTGATTTCAAGCGGCGAGTATTCGCCCACCACCAGTCCGGCTTCCGCGATGGTCAGCAGCGCCACGCCGCGCGCGTGCGACAGTTTCAGCGCGGTCTTGACGTTCTGCGCATAGAAGACCTCCTCCACCGCCGCCGCTTCCGGCTGATGCGCGCCGATCACCTGCCGCAATCCGAGCGCGATCTGCAGCAGCCGCGCCTCCAGCGGGTCCTTGGCGCTGGTGTGGATGGAACCGGCCGCGACCATCCGGTGGCGCCGGCCGTCGCTCTCGATGAGCCCGTAGCCGGTGTGTTCGGTACCGCAGTCGATACCCAGAATGCGCATGGCGGCCTAAGCCAGGGCTTCGATCTCTTTCATGTCGATGTCGAAGTTGGAGTAAACGTTCTGCACATCTTCATGTTCTTCCAACGCTTCGCTCAGGCGCAGCATGGCCTGGGCGTTCTTGCCTTCGAGCTTGAGAAGATTCTTGGGAACCATGGCGATCTCGGCCGAGACGGTGGGGATTCCGGCGGCCTGGATGGCATGCAGAACCGCCTCGTGCGCTTCCGGCGCGGAGATCACTTCCCAGCTCGGGCCGTCCTCACGCAGGTCTTCGGCGCCGGCGTCCAGGGCGACGCTCATGAGCTGATCCTCGCCGGCCTTTTCCTTTTCAATCAGGATCTGGCTCTTGCGCTCGAACATCCACGCCACGCTGCCCAGCTCGCTCAAATTGCCGCCGTTCTTCGAAAAGACGTGGCGGATTTCGCTGACCGTGCGGTTGCGATTGTCGGTGGCCACTTCCACCAGCACCGCCGCGCCGCCCGGCCCGTAGCCTTCGAACATGATTTCGTCGATCTGCCCGCCTTCCAACTCCCCGGTGCCGCGCATGATGGCGCGCTTGATGTTTTCCTGCGGCATGCTGACGGCCTTGGCCGCAGTGATGGCGGTGCGCAGCCGGGGATTGGATTCCGGTTCGCCGCCCGACCGGGCGGCAATCATTATCTCCTTGATGATGCGCGTGAACACTTTCCCGCGCTTGGCGTCCAGAGCGGCCTTCTTGTGCTTGATGGTCGCCCACTTTGAATGTCCCGACATGGTAAAACCTCGGGGCTCGCGCGCGCCATACCGCTTAGCGTGGGAGCCTAACAGATCAGGATATCACGAGGTGCTGGAATGATATCTGATTTGGATTCCCGGGTTCCGGCGAGTCAACCCGCGTCGCGGCGAAGGCTGGAACCATATCGCTTGCAACCGCGGGGCGACCTGACGGCGAGATCCAAAGAAATGTGTGGCTGGCGACTAACGGCCGCAAAGAAAGGCCCAAGAAACATGCTTGCAAGGGAGGCACTAGGAGCGTAAGATACTAGCCACACGGACATTCGGAAGGAGAAATCGAGATGACACGTCTGAAGACAACTACGTGGCTGGCAGCATCTCTCGGCGCGCTCCTGGTAGGCACCGCCAGCCTGCACGCCATGGATATCGGCGGGCCTATTTCCGCCACCCTGACCATCACAGAAGACAGCCAGCTGGTGGACGACGTCACCTGCACCGTCACCGGGGCGCCTTGCATCGCCGTCGGCGCGCCGAATGTGACGCTGGAGTTGAACGGCTTCACCATCACAGGGCAGGCCGATCCGCAGATCGGGTGCAACGGCGCTGGGACGGGAGCGGAGATTGGAATCGATGTCAACACCCAAACGGGCGTTGCGATTCGCGGACCTGGTCTGGTTAAACAGTTTCGCGGGCATGGCATCCGGCTCCTCAACAGCACCAGCGGCACGATCGTGGGCGTGACCACTTCCACCATCTGTTTTTCCGGGATTTTCGTGACCGGCGGGTCCGACCACCGCATCGACCGCAACGTTTCAGTCCGCGCTGGAAATGCCACCGCTTCCTGCGGCGGCATATGACTGGCTGGCGGCGCCAGCCGCAACCGGCTCCGTGGGAACCGGCTTAGTGGAAATGGATATGAGGCGCAGGGGAACAATTTTGGCATCGGTCTCATCACTGCCAGCGATACCGGCAACGTGATCGAGGACAACACCGTGGTCGGGAATTCCAATGGAATCTTTCTGGCTGCAGGAGTCCTGGGAAACGTCATTCGCCGAAACCTAGTCGTCGGTAACCCTGCTGTGCAAGTGGACTTGGACCACCCTGACGCGAGCGGAGTGGATATTAAGAATCTGGCTGACGACGGCGCCAATACTTTCCGAGGCAACATCTGCCTCACCTCTGTCAACGCACCCTGCCCAGCCGTCCAGCGCCAGCCTGCTCCGCAGCCGCAGTCGCGGGACGGGCGCTAGACTGTGACGAGCTGATCATGAAACATTGTTCCATCATTCTCCTTTGCGGCGGTATCCTGTCTGCGCCGGCTTGGGCGCAATCGTCGACCGCTGTGCTGGACCAAATGATCGCCGCCGGGAAAAGCCAGCGCGATCTCGCCCAATACCTCTTCGACACCCACGGTTGCAATGGCTGCCACACTCTCGGCCATGACGGCAAGCTCGGCTTCACGAAAAAGGGCGAGGAGCGGGCGCAGGGATTTCAAGGATGCATTTCCACCCTCAAGGCGATGAGCATCATCGCCAAGGTGCCGGAAGATAAACGCTCGGCCACGCAGCGCCAGAGGGCCCAGCGTTTCGAGGAATTCGGCTGCGCCACCTGTCATCAGCTCACTCCGGGCAAGATGGGGCTGACCGAAGTAGGAGCGAAGCTGGCGCATCTGCACCTGGGATGCGTGGATGTGGAGAAGATCTTAGCCAGCGGGACTGCCCCGCAACACTGATACCAGCCAATCTCCCCCAGACATCCAAAGGAAGTGCCGGGGCAACCAAGACCGGCGTGACGCAGAGTGAGGTGAGTGTTCGCTCGCATTTTCCAACTTACGCGATCCTGCCTGAAAGGGCCCTGATTTTCTATTTTTCGCCGTCCAGACTGCATTGACTTCGCCTCAGATCCGATCGGCCTTCGCCAGAACGTTTTTCGATCGGTCGTCGGCCTCCCCAACAGCAATAGGGGTCCGCAGGTGTGGTATTTGTCTTGCTATGCGAGGAGCTGTCACGTTAGTCATCCTGTCGGTGGCTTGGTTGAATGCTCAACCCGCTTCGCGCCGTCAGCAGATGGACGCGAGCATCCATGCGGCGATCTACGGCTTCCAGGGCACGGTCAGCCTGTTCGCCAAGAACCTGGACAGCGGCGAGACCTATGGACTGCGCGAGAACGAGCGCGTCCCCACCGCAAGCATCATCAAGCTCGGCGTGATGGCAGCGGTGTTCGACGCAGTGGCTCGCGGCAAGGCCAAGTGGACCGATGAAATCGTGCTGCACGACGCCGACAAGGTGGAGGGCTCGGGCGTGCTGCGGGAACTCTCCGGCGGCGTGCGGCTCCCGATCCAGGACCTGGTGCACTTCATGATCGTGGTGAGTGACAACACGGCCACCAATCTGCTGCTCGACCGGTTCACCGCCGACGCCGTCAACGAAGAAATGGATCAGCTGGGTTTGAAGCAGACGCGCTGCCTCCGCAAAATCATGCAGGGAACCAAGGCCGCCGGTTGGAGCCAGGCCGGTCTCATCGAACAGAACCAGCGCTTCGGGTTCGGCGTAACCACCCCCAAGGAGATCGCCACGCTCATCGAGAAGATGGAACAGGGCGAGGTGGTGAATGCGGCGGCCTCGCGCGAGATGATCACGATCCTCAAGCGCCAGCAGGATTCAAGCGGGATCAGGCGCCGCATCGGATCGCTGGCCGTCGCCAACAAGACCGGCGCGCTCGATCATCTGCGCAGCGACGTGGGAATTGTGTACTCACCCGGCGGCCGCATCGTGATCGCCATCACCGTGGACAACTTGCCCAAGCTGGATTACACTCCCGACAATACCGGCTGCATTCTCATCGCGGAGCTCACCCACCTGCTCGTGGATGACCTCAGCAGGACGCGCTGAAACAGTGGCCCAGTTCACGTTCGAATGCTTTGACAGCTTCTAAAAAACTTTTCTGTTCGATTCGCTTGACGCGCGGATGAGTTTGGCGGTATAACTTTTTTTCCAGCCATTTGATGTTCCTGCTCGCGATCCCGTCCGATGAGCGAGCAGACGGGAAGGGGATTTCCGAAGATGTCTGTTGTTGCCCCTGCGTTCCTGGTGGAAACGCCTGCGTACTTCGAACCGCCAGCCGCCCGAGAAGCGATTGGAGATCTGGTTCACGATTTGCGCCAGCCGCTGAGTTCCATAGAAGCCATAGCCTACTTCCTGGAGATGACGCTGCCCGCCGATCAATTTCAAGCCCGGCAATATATGCGCCGCTTGCAGCAATTGGTGGTTGAGGCGGAATCGATCTTGGAGCGCACCGTGTCGGCGGCCCGCAAACCGCCTGCCTCGGCCGGCGTGGCGTAGAAGCTCGCCCCAGTCAGCTCTCTTTCGACTCGCCCGCCCGCCGATGCAGCTCGCGGACTTGTTTGCGCAGCTCGGGGAGACGCGAGAGATTCGCCAATTGCTCCAGATGCTCCTTGAGCGGCCGCGCCGGCGTGCCCCACACCACCTGCCCCTTGCGGACGATTTTCGACGTGAGGATCCCGCAGCCGGAACCCAGCACCGCGCCGGATTCAATGCGAGCCTTGTCGCCGATTCCCACCTGTCCGCCGATCACCGCGTAGTCCTCCACCACCACGCCGCCCGACAATCCCGTTTGCGCCGCGATGACGACGTGGCGCCCGATGCGGCAGTTGTGCCCGATGTGGACCAGGTTGTCGAGCTTGGCGCCATCGCCGATCTCGGTTACGCCCAGAGCCGCACGGTCCACGCAGGAGTTGGCGCCGATCTCGACGTCGTGGCCGATCCGAACGCGTCCGATCTGTGGGAATTTTTCGTAGTGCTCGCCCGAGCGCACGAACCCGAACCCGTCGGCCCCCAGGACGCAGCCGGAATGCAGCACGGCGCGATCGCCGACGGTCACGCCGCTGTAGATGGTGACGTTGGCGTGCAGCAGGCAATCTGATCCAATCTGCACCTGGTCGCCGATCACGGATCCAGCGCCGATGCGCGAGCGTGGCCCGATTCGGCTCCCCGCGCCGATCACAACCTGCGCGCCGATCTGGGCGCTGCCGGAAACCTCGGCGTCAGGCGCGATCACCGCCGTGGAGTGAACGCCGGGCGTCACAATTGCCGCTGGATAGAGCCAAGGGATGACTGCTGCAAAGGCGGCGCGCGGGTCGCTGACACGAATCAGAGTCCGCCCTTTGGGAAAATCATCCGCGACCAGAAGGCAGCCGGCGCCAGACTGCTCCGCGGCGGCCGCAGCCTTGCGGTTTCCAACAAAAGCGATCTCATGCATCGCGGCCGACTCGAGCGGGGCCACGCCCCCGATTTCAAGACTTCCGTCGCCTTCCCACCTGGCTTCCAAGCGATCCGCTATCTCGCTGACTTGCAAACCCGGCCCTCCCGCCACTCGCCGCTCACCACCCCTGTATCATACAAACTTATGCCGGTTGATCCTTCCGCTGTCGTCGCGCCCACGGCGCGCGTGCATCCCGGCGCGCGCATCGCACCGCAGGCCGTCATTGGCGAATATGCCATCGTCGAGCAGGACGTGACCATCGGCGCCTTCTGCCGACTGGAGCCGTACGTCTACGTGAAGCGATGGACGACGCTGGGCGAGCGCAACCAGATCTCGGCTGCCACCGTCCTCGGCACCGATCCGCTGGACAAAAACTTCACCGGAGAACGCAGCTACCTGCGCATCGGAAACGGCAACGTCATCCGCGAGCACTTCACTGTTTCGCGCGGAACCCAGCCGGAGAGCGCCACCGAAATCGGTGATGACAACTACATCATGACTTCGGGCCACATCGCGCACAACTGCCGCATCGGAAACCAGTGCGTGATCGCGAGCTGCGCCCTAGTGGCTGGGCATGTGGTGATTGAGGATCAGGTCTTCATCTCGGGCGGCGTCGAGATTCACCAATATTCGAAAATCGGCCGGCTCGCCATGGTGGCGGGAAACGCGGGCGTGAACAGCGATCTGCCGCCGTTTTTTCTGTATTCGGATTTCCGCGTCACTGCAAAAGGCCTGAATCTGGTGGGGCTGCAGCGGGCCGGTTTCACGCCCGAGGAGATCGCAAAGCTGAAGGCCGCTTATAAAATCCTGTATCGGTCCGGGCTCAAGCTCGAGGATGCGCTGGCCCGCATCGAGTCCGAATTGGACGGCGAGCACACGCGCCATTTGGTGCGCTTCATTCGATCCAGCGAGCGGGGGATTTGCCGGGAATGACGCCGGAGCTGCCCCGCAAGTTGGGATTAGCCGACGCGCTCGCCATCGTGGTGGGCATGATCATCGGCGGCGGAATTTTTCTGGTGCCCAACCTGGTGGCGCGCAGCCTGGCTTCGAGCACCGCCATCCTCTCGGTCTGGATCTTCGCCGGCGTCGTTTCGCTTTTCGGAGCGCTGGGTTGCGCTGAATTAGGCGCCGCGCTGCCCGCCACCGGCGGCCAATACGTCTTCCTGCGGGAAGTCTACGGCCCGCTGGGAGGATTTCTTTACGGCTGGACCATGTTCGTGGTGGGCCGCTCCGCGCAAGTCTCCTGGCTCGCCGTCACGCTGGGGCTGTATGTCTCGTATTTCGTCCCGCTGACTGGGATGCAATCGAAACTGCCGGGCGTCGCCGCCATTCTATTGTTCACGCTGATCAACTATCGCGGTGTTTCGGCCGGCGCGCTGGTTCAGAAAACCTTCACGCTGGCCAAGGTAGCCGGCCTCGCGCTGATCATCGTCAGCGGCTTGCTTTATCGCGGCAGCGTCCCGCCGGCTCCCGCTGCTCCCGCTTCATTTTCTCTGGGCGCGGCGGGCGTGGCTCTCATCGCTTGCCTGCTGGCGTACGACAGTTGGGTGTCGGTGAGCTTCGTGGCGGGTGAGATCAGAAATCCGCAGCGGAACATTCTGCTTGCGCTCCTGCTCGGGCTGGCGACTTGCATCGTGATTTACACGCTGGCCAACGCCGCCTATCTGCACGTGCTGTCGATTCCGGAAATCGCGGTCAGCGACCACGTCGGAGCGTCGGCCGCCGAACGCGTCTTGGGACCGGCCGGCGGAACGCTGGTTTCGGCGATCATTCTCCTCTCCATTCTCGGGACATTGAACGGCTGCTTTCTGACCAGCCCTCGCATTTACTTCGCACAGGCGCGCGACGGGCTGTTCTTCCGGCAGTTCGGCAAAGTTCACGTGCGCTTCCGCACACCGGCCTTCGCCATCGTCGCCCAAGCCGGCTGGTCCATTGTTCTGATGTTCAGCGGAACCTATGAATCGCTGGCCGACTACGCGATGTTCGCGCTGTGGATTTTCTACGGCCTCATGATTCTCGGCCTGATGATCCTGCGCCGCACGCGCCCGGAACTGCCGCGCCCGTACCGCATGTGGGGTTACCCGGTGACGCCGCTGCTCTTCCTGGCAGTGACGCTGTGGTTCTTGATCAACACGCTGCTGACTCGTCCCGGACCGGCGCTGGTGGGCCTGGCGTTCATCGCGACCGGCTTTCCGGTGTACTTCGTCTGGCGCCATCGTACCGGAGTCTCGTCGGCCGCCTCCACGTCCGGCGCCGGCCACTGATTCGTCAGAACCGATTGGTCGGCATGGGGCCGCAGTCGCCGCTACCCTCGCGGCGAAAACTCTCGAGATACGTCCGCTGCGGCGGCAAGCCGCCGGTCTCGGCTTGAAAATCCAGGCTGGAAATGGCGACCTGGTATTTCACGGGCGCGGCGCTGTCTTGAACAGCCTCCCACACCGCGGAGCGCGAAGTCGCTCGAAACCCCTCGCTGTTGATGCAGTAGCGCGTCCGGGTGACGTTGCGGATGATGTAGCTGGGCGTCAGGTCAAATTGAAAATGGTAGACTTGGCCGGCCTGGTAGTGGGCAGCGCCGCCGTAGCGCAGCACGTCGTCTAATGTGTCGGCGGCGGAGTTGGCAGGCGCCGGTGTCGCGGAAGCGTCCAGCACTTTCAGCGTGACTTCCCGCCAGTCCGTATTCTTGTATTGCGGGAACAAAGTTGGGGCCATAGCGTAGTCACCTTCGGCTCCGAAACGAACCGCCAGGTGCAGCCGCAGCCCGATCTCGTGGCCGGCTGGAGTGACCAGCGGCTCGTACGCCGCTTCCAGAACTTCCGAACGCGCCAGCCGGATGACGCCGTCGGGGTGCGCCTGCCTGGCCACTTCGAATTGCTTCTCAACTTCGCCGGCAGAGCTGTCGACCAGGCGCTGCAGCGCGCCGGCCTCCGCGGCGGGCAACCCGGGCGGGAGTGTGGGCGGCGGCGTGCTGCCTTCGATGGGAGTGTACAGCTTCTTGTCTATGCGCTCAAAACTCTGGCCCCGAAAATCCTCGCCCTTGATCCCGAAGCGGAACGGCTGCAGCGGCACGTCCAACTGGAGCAGGTATTCGTCCGAATCGGCGCCGCTGCCGGTGCGAACGGCGACTGGTGCGGCGAGCGGCAGGCCGAACTGATCCACGATTTCAAATTGAACGCTGCGAATCGCGTCCTGGCCGTATAGCGTTACTTCCGCGATCGCGCGCTTCCCACGATACGGCGCATGCTGGACGGAGAAAAGATCCGGCCCTTCGTGGCCGAATTTCAGCTCTTGAAAGTGGACGCTGAGGATCGAGATCGAGCCAGCCTTGGGCGAGGTCGCTATGACGCGCAGCGGCGTCGTCTGCGCTATACAGATCCCTGCCGCGCTAATGGTCAACCACAATATGGGCCTCATTCCTCTCAATAATCGTCGCATTCCCTGAAAGACATTATGATAGGAAATCACCTGAGATGAACGCGCAACAACTGGCGGCGTCGCTCCGGCGCGAGTTGCAGGCCGCCGCGGAGCCGGAGTTCGCCGCGGGCGTCCGGAATTTTTTCCGCGAGCCCGTCGATCCGTACGGCGTTCGGAGCTCGAAGCTCCACGCCATCGCGCGCGGCGTCTATAGCGAGGTCAAGGGCTGGCCGAAGAGGGAGCGCGACCGCTTCATGACCGCACTGTGGCAAAGCGGCAAGCTGGAAGAAGGCGTCATTGTCTGTCACGTGTATCGCCGGTTCTCGAACAAATTCGGCGAAACCGAGTTCCGCATGTTCGACCGGTGGCTCGACCGCTACGTCCGCAACTGGGCTCACTGCGACGGCCTGGCAAGCTGGCTGGTCGCGGGCGCCATCGCCAACCGGCCGCAGTTGATCCGGAGATTGCGGGCCTGGACCAAATCCGGAAATCGCTGGCGACGCCGCGCCGCTGCTGTGGCGCTGCTGCAAGAAGCCAAAGCGGGACGGAACACAGCCGGCATTTTCGAGATTTGCACGCTGCTGCGCGACGATCCGGACGACCTGGTCCAAAAGGGCGTGGGCTGGGTTCTCAAAGAAACCTATCCGCGCCGGCCGCACGAGGTTCGCGAGTTCCTTTCAGACTGGCGAGCCACGGCACCACGGCTGCTGCTGCGCATCGCGGCGGAGAAAATGACAGCCAAGGACAGGCAGTGGTTGCTTACAAAATGACGCCCGTGGAACGCACTTTCTGATCTCGAATCGCCGCCAGCATTTCGCGCACGGTCCTTCCGGTCACGGGGTGGCGCAGATCCGCCGCCAGTTCGGCCAGAGGCTCGAGCACGAAGCGGCGCTGGCTCATGCGTGGGTGCGGGACTTCGAGTTGGCTGGTATGGATGATGAAGTTTCCATACAGCAGAATGTCGATGTCGATGCTGCGCGGGCCGCCCGCCTTGAGCCGCTGCCGGCCCAGGTCGCGCTCGATCTTCTGTATTCGCGCCAGCAATTGCAGCGGAAAAAGCTCGGTTTCGGCTTCGATCACTATATTCAGGAACCACGGCTGATCGCACACATCCTGCGGCTCGGTCTCGAACACCGGCGACCGCCGCAGGATGTGGACTTCCGCGGCTTCCAGGCGCCCCATGGCCTGGCGCAGGCGATCCTCGCGGACGCCGAGGTTGGAGCCGAGCGAAAGATACGCGATCTTCACGGTGTCCTCTGGCGCCGATAAAGCCCGCCGGGCGTCGACACGAGTGTCGGCGCGGCACGCACGAGTGCGTGCGCCACGGGGCCGGCTGACGATCTCCAAATTGGCACCGGACGGGACACTTAGAACAGCGGCGTCTGCACGCTGCCCCGCATCTTGCGCGGAATCTGAAAGTATTCAAACGCGCGATCCGTGCCGATGCGGCCGCGCGGCGTCCGGTCGATGAAGCCGAGCTGCATCAAGTATGGCTCGTAAACCTCTTCGATAGTGTCGGCCTCTTCGTCGATCGAAGCCGCGATGGTGTTCACGCCCACCGGCCCGCCGCTGTATTTCTCCAGCAGCGTCAGCATGATCTTCTGATCGATCTCGTCGAGGCCGAAGCGATCCACTTCCAGCAGGTCCAGCGCGCTGTGTGCGACCGCCAGATCGATGTGGCCTGCGGCTCGCACCTGCGCGTAATCCCGAACGCGGCGGAGCAGCCGGTTGGCGATGCGCGGCGTGCCGCGGCTGCGGCGCGCGATCTCTTCGGCGCCGTCGGGATCCACCGTCACGCCCAGCAATTGCGCCGACCGAAGCACGATGGTCGTCAGTTCGGAGACGTCGTAGTGATTCAAGCGCAGCACCAGGCCGAAGCGGCCACGCAGCGGCGCGCTCACCAGTCCCTGGCGCGTGGTGGCGCCGATGGCCGTGAAATGCGGGATCGTCATGGAGTGCGTGCGCGCGCCCGGCCCGGTGCCGATCAGAATGTCCATGCGGAAGTCTTCGAGCGCCGCGTACAGGATCTCCTCGACGTCCGGCAGCAGGCGGTGAATTTCGTCGATGAAAAACACCTGGCGCGAACGGATGTTGGTGAGCACCCCCGTGAGGTCGAGCTTTTTCTGGAGAATCGGCCCGGAAGTCTGCTCGAAGCCGACGCCCAGCTCCGCCGCGATGATGGTGGCGAGCGTGGTTTTCCCCAAGCCGGGCGGGCCGTAGAGCAGCACGTGGTCCATCGCCTCGCCGCGCTTCCTGGCGGCTTCAATCGCGATGGAGAGATTCTC
This sequence comes from Bryobacteraceae bacterium, assembly GCA_035632015.1. Taxonomy (GTDB): domain Bacteria; phylum Acidobacteriota; class Terriglobia; order Bryobacterales; family Bryobacteraceae; genus Palsa-89. Next base: position 7,575 of record DASQHQ010000046.1, on the reverse strand, counting down.
CTTCAGCTTGGGCTGCCCGGTGAAATCCGCCAGCCTGGTCGGCCGCAGCGCGGCTTCAAACTGGCGCTCGCCCTCCAGCGCCGCCGGCGACGCGATGCCTTTCTCACGCATGTGGTTCTAGGTTAGCAAGCGAGCCGCGATCGCCGCGCTATCGGACCAGCGCCAGTGCCTTGCGAAACAGCGGCTCGAATTCGGCTGGAGCACCCGCGGATCTGGCGTTGCGCACCGCGGCTTCGGCGGCGGCCCGGTTGCATCCGAGGTTGAGCAGGGCCGACAACACATCTTGGTCCAGCGTGCTCAGCTTTTCCGCCGGCTTCTCCACCGTGCCGGGCGCCGACCCGCCGCCAATTCCGTCCAGCTTGTCTTTCAACTCCAGCACGATTCGCTCCGCCGTCTTCTTGCCGACCCCGGGAATTCGAACCAGCTGCTCCACGTGGCCGCTGCGGATGGCCGGAATCAGGTCGGAGGTCGCCATGCCCGAAAGCACCTTCACCGCCAGCGACGGCCCGATGCCGCTCACCGAAATCAGCTTCTCGAAGATGGACTTCTCTTCGGCGGTGAGAAAGCCGAACAGCGCCAGCGTATCTTCCCGCACGTGCGTGTGGATTCTCAGCTTGACTTCCGCGCCGGCTTCGGGCAGCGCGGAAAAAGTCGAAATGGGAATCAGAACGTCATAGCCGACGCCGCCCGTCTCGACGATGATTTGATTGGGGTGCTTCTCGAGCAGCCTGCCGCGCAGGAAAGCGATCATCTCAGGTTCATTATAGGGGTGGCGGCGCGCCGGAGCCGAAAGTCTCACTCATACCGCAGAGCCCGGATCGGATCCACTTGCGAGGCGCGGCGCGCGGGCACGTAGCAGGCGGCCATGGTCACCAGGATCAGCAGCGCCGGCACGATGACAAGAATCACCGGACTGGGTGTCCCGAGTCCCAACAAAGCCTGATTGAGGATGGGCCGGAGGCCCAGGCTGGCAAGGAAGCCGATCGCGACCCCGATCACCGAGAGCACAAAACCCTGGCGAAGGACCAGGCGCAGCACGTCCGGCCGCTTCGCGCCCATGGCCATGCGAATCCCAATCTCCTGCGTACGCCGGCTGACCGAATAGGAGATCAGTCCATACAGACCGACCAAAGCCAGCGCCAGCCCGAGCGCGCCCATCCCGACCACCAGCTCGAGAATGTACTTCACCAATCCTATGGCACGCTGCTGGTAAAAGCTGGAAAGCGTGCGGGTGTTATAGACCGGCAGGTTGGCGTCGAGCGAGCGCACCACTTGGCCCATCGGCGCCGCCAAGTCCGCCGGATCGCCCTGCGTCTTCGCCAAGATCGTCATCTGGTAGCTTGGGCTCTGCGCGTACGGAATGTAGACATAGGGCTGCGGCGGCTCGGAGATGAACAGGTATCGCCCGGTTTTCGCTACGCCCACCACTTCGGCCATCGGACCGCCGGCGTTTTTGAGCCTCAGCCGCTTTGCAACTGCTTCCTGGTGCGGCCAATATTTTTCCGCGAAGGCTTCGTTCACGATCGCCACGCGGCGGGAATCGGCTTTGTCCATGGCCGTGAAGGCGCGGCCTCGCAGGATGGGAATCTTCATCGTCTCGAAATAGTTCTCATCCACCGGCTGGCTGCCCACCGTTATTGTGTCCTGCCCCTTCGGGAACTGATAGCCTTCGGGAACCATGGAGCCCATGGGCTGAGCGGGCATCATGGGAATGACCTGGGCCAAGGCCACATTCTGAACACCGGGCAGCGCGCGTACACGGTCTTTGAGATTGCGATAAAACTCCCGCGATCGGTCGTCGGCGTATCGCGCAAAAGAAGTGTCCAGTTCCATCATCATGACGTGGTCGGTGCGGAAGCCGGGATCGAGAACCAGCGTCTTCCGGAAGCCGTCCAGCACCATGGCCGAAGCGACCAGCAGCACCAGGGACAGCGCTACCTGCCCGATCACCAGGATGTTGCGCCCGATGGTGCGGCGGCGCGCACTCGACGTGAGACCGGCCGATTTCAGCGCCGGAATCAAGTCGGTCTTGGAAGCCTGCCAGGCGGGAGCGATTCCGAACACGAGAGCGCTCGCAATGGCCGCCAGCAGGCTGAACAGCAGCACCCGTTGATCCAGTTGCGCGTCCATCGCCACGGGCAAATCGCTCGGGATCGGCAGCGTATCGAGAAACAGGATTCCCAGGTAGCCGACCCCAACGCCCAGTCCGCCGCCGATCAGCGCGAGCAGAAGGCTCTCGATTAGAAGCTGCCGCACCAGGCGCAGGCGGCCGGCCCCGATGGCCAGGCGGATGGCGATCTCGCGCGAGCGCGCCCGCGCCCGCGCCAGCATCAGATTCGCAACGTTGGCGCAGGCGATCAGCAGCACCAGCCCGACCAAACCCATCATCATGGCCGCCAGCGCCGCGTCCCAGGGGTCCCTCTCCACCCGGGCCTGAAGCTCGGTGCGAACTGCGGCGTTGCGGTTGCGGTTCGTATCGGGATAGCTCTTCTCCAGATTTTTCGCGAGGCCGATCAATTCGGCCTGCGCTTGCTCGCGCGACACGCCGGGCTTGAGCCGGGCTTTCACTTGCAGGCCGTGGATCGAGCGATCCTCCAGTGGATCTTTCGGCAAGGCGGCCAAACGCTGCAACATGCCCAAGGGTACGTAGAGGGACGGCCGGATCAGCGCGTCCAGGCCCGTAAAGCTCGCCGGCGTCACGCCGATCACGCTGAAGTCGATGCCGTTCAGCCGTATGGTCCGGCCGAGGATGGCCGGATCCGAGGCGAACTGCTTCTCCCACATGTCGTGGCTCAAGATGGCGACGGGGTCGCGGCCCGATACTCTGCCCTCTTCCGGCAGAAATGCTCGGCCCAATGCCGGCTGGACGCGCAGCACACGAAAGAAGTTATCGCTCACCTGGAAGCCCATGCGCATTTGAGGCTGCTCGCTGGCCGAAGGAGCGAAGCCGAAGGTGTAGAAACGGTATGCGGCCAGGCCGTCGAACGATTGGCTCCTCTCGCGAAAGTCGCGATAGTCGGGGAACGACGTGCCGCCAAACGGATTGTCCAGCGTGTTGTTGGTGATGGTCATCACTCCGCCCGGCTGCGGCACCGGCAGTGGCCGCAGCAGCAGCGCATCGGCCAAACTGAAGATCGCGCTGTTGGCGCCGATACCGAGGGCCAGCGACAGCGCGGCGATGGCGGTGAAACCTGGGTTCTTCACCAGCATGCGGAAGGCTTGACGGATTTCCTTGAGCATCTTGCCTTGTTTATACGCGAATCGCGCCGAAAGGTTCCGAAGGATTGCCGCAGTGACGTACAGTAAACTTACATGGCCCGCCGCCGTTTCTTCGTGGATGCCGTCCAGCATGGCCGCGCGCAAATTGCTGGCGAACAAGCTCATCACTTGAGCCGCGTGCTGAGGGTGGAGGCCGGGCAGAAATTCGAGCTTTCCGATAACCGCGCCGTTTATCTGGCCGAGGTGGAAAGTTTACGGAAGGATCTGGTTTCGTTTGCGATCCTGGAGCAGCTCGACACACCCGTACCCGCGGTCCGCACGACGCTGTTCGCGTCGCTCATCAAGTTCGATCGCTTCGAGTGGATGCTCGAAAAAGCGACCGAGTTGGGAGTCGAGCGCGTGGTTCCGGTGGAAGCAGAGCGCAGCGAGAGGGGGCTGGCGGAGGCGGCCGGCAAGCGCCGGTCGCGATGGAAGCGAATTATGCGGGAGGCCAGCGAACAGTCGCGGCGCGCGCATCTGCCGGAGGTCGGGTCGCTGCTTTCGATTGCCACCGCGCTTGAAAGCGCGGCCGATTTCCGCCTGGCGCTCGAAGAAGAGACAGCTCCGCCCATTCTGACGGCGCTGCCGGCGCGGCGAAAGCCCGAGGACCGTGTGGCGCTGCTGATAGGACCCGAGGGTGGCTGGACGGACCGCGAGCGCCAAGCCGTGGCCCAAGCCGGCTGGACGGCTGTGTCGCTGGGTTGTCACATTCTGCGCGCGGAAACTGCCGGAATCGCCGGGCTGGCGATCCTGAACGCGGCTTGGGCGGCGCCATAAGGGGCGCGGATCGCCATGGGATTTCCATGTCGACGACACCCTGTGCGCGAGGCCAGACTCGCGGCACCGGATTCGCGACAACCCCCGGTGGACAACCGCGCACGAGGCGTATATAATAATTCGGCCCGGAAAACTCCAGGCAAGATCCGACTCGGGGAGGGGTGCATGCAGTTTAAATCACGTATCCTTACAGCGGCATTTCCGCTAACTCTAGGCATATGTCTGACGGCAGGGCTGGGGGGCGTTCTGCGCGCCCAGATTGCAACGGGGTCCATCTTGGGAGCGATCACTGATTCATCGGGTGCATCGATTCCCACTGCGACTATAACCGTGACGAACAAGGCGACCGGCGTGCCCCGTTCCCTTACGACCAATGCGCAGGGCCTTTATAATGCCCCCGCCCTCCAGGCCGGCGATTACGACGTTCGGGTCGAGATGCAGGGATTCAAAACCGAAGTCCGTACCGCGCAGGTATTCGCGGGCACTGACACCACCATCAACGTGGCGCTGACGCTTGGGGAAGCTCGCGAAGTGGTGACGGTGGAAGCGCTCGCGGCGCAGGTCAATTACGAGAATCATACCGTCGCCGGGGTGATCGAGCGCCAGACCATTCAGGACTTGCCTCTCAACGGCCGCAATGCGCTGCAACTGGCCTCGCTCGAGCCCGGCGTGACCGTCGCTCCCGGATCCCAATCAAACTTCAACTCCATGCAGTACATCACAGTGAACGGAACCTACGACGGACTCGGCCCCAGGCTGACGCTGGACGGCGCAGTCATCAACGACGAAGTCGAGGGCGGAAACTCGATGAACTTCTCACAGGAAATCGTGCAGGAGTTCCAGCTCGCCCAGTTGAATTACGATGTGTCTACGGGCGTGGGCGCCAGCGGATCGGTGAATATTGTGACGAGATCGGGTAGCAACGATTTTCACGGGAGCGCCTTTTACTATTACCGGGACCACAACATGGCTGCTTATCCCGGCCTGAAGCGCGTGGCTCTAGCTTTGGATCCCTTCTTTCAACGCAAGAACCCCGGGTTTTGGGTGGGCGGTCCCATCATCAAAAACAAGCTGTTCTTCTTTGGCAGCTATGAGCACTTGTCCCAGACTTCAGCGATCGCGGACGTGAACGATTTAGCTTCTCTTCAACCGCTGAACGCCGTGTACCCCAGCCCGCTCCATTTCAACTGGGTCAATGCGCGCTTCGATTACCATATTTCGGACAAGCACAATTTGTTCTTGCGCTACACGCACGACGGCAACCAAGACCTCGGTCCGTACGCCGGCGTCGGGAATCCCTCCTCGTGGGTACAGAATTCAAACTGGTCCGATCAAAGCATCGTAGGGCTGACGAGCAGTCTTACGCCGAATCTCGTCAACGATTTTCGCTTTCAGTTTCACTATTGGCAGAACAACGCGCCCGCCGCGCCGGCCTCGGCTTGTGTCTCTCCGTGTTTCGGCGCAGGTCTGCCGGATATCGCCGGCGTGATCGGATCAAGTTGGCTCTTTGGTGCTGGCAATTATCCGAACGGACCGCAGTTCCACATAAGCAAATCCGGAGAACTTATCGAAACGGTAGAGTGGCAAAAGGGCAAACACCGGATCCGGTTCGGGGTCGATTTTGAGCGTTCCTTCACACGCTATAAACCTTGGAATAATTGCTTCCCGGCTTGTATCTCTGTTGTGTCCCCCGAATTCGTCCCCCTGCTCGGTGGAGGCGCATTTCCAGCCGGCTCCTTTGCCAATGTTCCCGGCTTAGTCAACTCGACCGCAGCACTGGAGGCTTTGCCGATCTTCGCTCTGACCCCGATCGAGTCTTACGCGGGCATCGGCATTGGGAACGGAACGTGGCCCGGCGTCTATCAGCCCGATGTAGGCTCTTACAACAACCGGATCCACCCATGGGTCGGGGATGTTTGGAAAGTGAAGCCGAATCTCACCGTGAATTTTGGCTTGGGCTATAACATCGAAACCGGGCTATTCCCTTCGAATATTCCGTTGCCGCAGTATCTTGCCCCCATTCTTGAAGGGCAGACCGGGGGAGTTCCCTATGGGCTCGGCGCCCCCCAGTCCAACAAGAAAAACTTTTCGCCGCAGTTCGGTTTCGCCTGGGCAATTGGGAGAGACAGGAAGACTGTCATTCGAGGCGGAGGCGGTATCTACTGGGACACCGTACCCGTCTGGTACCAGTTCAAGTCGACCGCGGCAGCTGGACCTGCCGGAGACGGTCGAGTTACGGTCGCTGCGAATGCGTTCACGAATATTTTCTCCAATATGTATCAGCTGACCTCCAAGGGCGTCCAGCCCCTTCCCATTGGCGCTCCGCTTCCTCTGAATGCGCTGAGTACTATCACATTGGGCGATTTCATCCAGATCTTGAATCAGCAGGTACCGGTGTTGCAAGCCAACACCTTCGGCAACACGCCGACCAAAGGGCCTTACAGCGTCACCAGCATCCAGCTTCTCAAGAGCGGAGTCGACATTTTTCCGTCCCACTATCCTGAGCCGAAGACGTATCAAACATCGCTCGGTGTCCAACGTGAACTGCCGTGGGGCATGGTACTTTCAGCCGATTGGGTTCGCCGTCAAGGGGAGAATGAGTCGTTTGGCGCGCTCGACTTGAACCATGCCGGGCGGTCAGTGGACGGACTACCTCCCGTGATTCCATTCTGTGCAACCTCTCCGGATTTCAATCCCAGCGACGAGTGCTCCACCGGTCCCATCAGCTTCTGGGTGCCGGAGGGGCACAGCCGGTTTGACGGCTTGCTGGCTAAGCTTCAAAAGCGCCTGTCGAATCGGGTCCAGTTCACCGTTTCGTATGCGCTACAGAAGCTCACGTACGAAGCTGCGTCTGTTAATTTGCTGAATTACAACTCGACGTACGGTCCGATTCTGGCCAAGCAAAATCTCAATATGGCGGGTACGGTCAATCTTCCGTGGGGCTTTACTCTAAGCCTCAACTCCTCGATCATTTCTCCCACGCCTGTAGAGCCGACCATTACGGGCATCGACCTCAACGGCGCGGGGAACACCACCTACCCAATCAGCTTTGCGGCTCCCGGAGTTCCTTACAGATGCTTTTTGTATAGCTGCGGCAACTCGGACCTTGCAAAGGCCGTCGCTGCATTCAACTCCACCGTAGCCGGCACAACCGCGTTGAACGGTGTCAAGGTACCGAAGCTGACTTTACCATCCGACTACCATCTGGGAGCCCCGATCGTTAACCAAGACATTCGCGTCACCAAGATCTTTTCGTATAAAGAGCGCTACAACCTGAACGTGTTCGGCGAGGTTTTCAACGTGCTCAACATTGGAAACTTGACGTACGGGAACCTGGGGCTCACTTCGCCGTTATTCGGGCAGCCCACAGGACGAGTGGGTCAGGGATACACGTTCGGTTCCGGCGGTCCGCGCGCGATCCAGGTCGGAGCGCGGTTCATATTCTGAGCTCTGTTCGCGAGCGCAAATCCTCGCGATCGTCTTATCTCGGTCTCAGGGGCGGGACCACAGCCCGTCCCCGACTCGAAGCGGACGTACATC